>NZ_DASUVO010000020.1:0-106016 GCF_036378875.1 Actinophytocola sp. | reverse complement strand
CAACGCCCGCGGCGTGCTGTTCAGCGAGGAGTCGCAGAAGGCGACCCAGTTCATCCAGCTCGCCAACCGGTCGCACACTCCCCTGCTGTTCCTGCACAACACGACCGGCTACATGGTCGGCAAGGAGTACGAGCAGGGCGGCATCATCAAGCACGGCGCCATGATGATCAACGCGGTGTCGAACTCGAAGGTGCCGCACATCTCGGTCCTCGTGGGCGCCTCCTACGGTGCCGGGCACTACGGCATGTGCGGCCGCGCCTACGATCCGCGCTTCCTGTTCGCGTGGCCGAGCGCCAAGTCCGCGGTCATGGGACCACAGCAGCTCGCCGGCGTGCTGTCCATCGTGGCCAGGCAGGCGGCGGCGAGCCGGGGCCAGGAGTACAACGACGAGCACGACGCCGCGATGCGGACCATGGTGGAGAACCAGATCGAGGCCGAGTCGCTGCCGATGTTCCTGTCCGGCATGCTCTACGACGACGGCATCATCGACCCGCGCGACACCCGAACGGTGCTCGGCATCTGCCTTTCCACGATCCACAACGGACCGATCAGGGGCGCCGATGGCTTCGGCGTCTTCCGGATGTGAGCCATGATCACCACTTTGCTCGTCGCCAACCGGGGTGAGATCGCTCGCCGCGTGTTCCGCACCTGCCGCACGCTCGGCATCTCGACGGTTGCCGTGTACTCGGACGCCGACGCGGACGCGCCCCATGTGCGCGAGGCCGACGCCGCGGTCCGGCTTCCCGGTGTCACACCCGCCGACACGTACCTGCGGTCGGACCTGATCATCGACGCCGCCCGGGTCTCCGGCGCCGACGCCGTCCACCCCGGTTACGGCTTCCTGTCGGAGAACGCGGCGTTCGCCCACGCGGTCATCGAGGCCGGCCTGACGTGGGTCGGCCCGCCACCGACGGCCATCGAGCAGATGGGCTCCAAGATCGAGTCCAAGCGGCTGATGGCCGACGCCGGGGTACCGGTGCTGTCCGAGATGGACCTGGACAAGCTGACCGAAGCCGATCTTCCCGTGCTGGTCAAGGCATCCGCTGGCGGCGGCGGCCGGGGCATGCGTGTGGTGCGTTCGCTCGACGACCTGACCGCACAGGTCGAGGGTGCCCGTGCCGAGGCGGGGTCCGCGTTCGGCGACGACACGGTGTTCGTCGAGCCGTACCTGACGACGGGCCGGCACATCGAGGTCCAGATCATGTGCGACCAGCACGGCACGGTCTGGGCGGTCGGCGAGCGGGAGTGCTCGATCCAGCGGCGCCACCAGAAGATCGTGGAGGAGTCGCCGTCCCCGCTCGTCGAGCGGTTCCCCAGCATGCGGGCCGAACTGTTCGGCGCCGCCCGCAACGCGGCCAAGGCCATCGGTTACGTCGGCGCCGGCACGGTCGAGTTCCTCGCCGACGACACGGGCCGGTTCTACTTCCTGGAGATGAACACGCGGCTCCAGGTGGAACATCCGGTGACCGAGTGCGTCACCGGCCTCGACCTCGTCGGCCTGCAGGTGGGCATCGCCGAAGGTCGCCCGCTGCCACCGGGTCCGCCGCCATCGCAGGGCCACGCGATCGAGGTCCGGCTCTACGCCGAGGACCCGGCCGCGGACTGGCGACCGCACAGCGGCACCCTGCACCGGTTCGAGGTACCGGGAGTCGCTTCGACGTTCGCGATCCCGCTCGGCGCCGGCATCCGGCTGGACTCCGGAGTGGACAGTGGCACGGTCGTGAGCCCGCACTACGACCCGATGCTGGCCAAGGTGATCTCCGTCGCCCCGACCAGGGATGTCGCCGCGCGAGCACTCGCGGCCACGCTCACCAGGGCCAGGATCCACGGCGTCACCACCAACCGCGACCTGCTGGTGAACATCCTGACGCACCCGTCGTTCCTGGCCGGCGACACCGACACGGCGTTCTTCGACCGCCACGGCCTGCCGGAGCTGGCGACCCCACTGGCCACCGAGGACACCGTCCGGCTCGCCACGCTGTCCTCGGCACTGGCCGACGCGGCGGCCAACCGCGTGGGCGCACGCGTGCTGGGCCGGATCCCCAGCGGGTGGCGCAATGTCGCCGCCGCGCCGCAGCGCAAACGTTTCCGTGCCGGCGAGACCGAACACGAGGTCACCTACCGGCTCGGCAGGGACGGGCTGGTCGGGCACGAGGGTGTGCGGCTGATCGAGGCGCGGCCGGACGAGGTGGTGCTGGAGGTCGACGGGCTGACGCGCCGGTTCGAGGTGGCGCGGTACCCCGAGCTGTTCTGTGTGGACACTCCACTCGGGTCGGTCGCCCTCGTTCCCGTGCCGCGGTTCGCCGACCCCGCCACGCACGTGGCCGCCGGGTCACTGCTCGCCCCCATGCCCGGCACGGTCGTCCGCGTCGCGGTGAGCCAGGGCGACCGTGTCACGGCCGGACAACCGTTGCTGTGGCTCGAGGCAATGAAGATGCAACACCAGATCAACGCACCGGCCGACGGCGTGATCGCCGAGCTGGGTGTGGGGACTGGTGACCAGGTCGAGGTAGGGCGTGTACTGGCCGTGGTCAGCGCTGAGGAGAAGTCATGACTGGGTTTACTGAAACGGACGAGCGTCAGGCGCTGCGGGCGGCGGTCGCCGACCTCGGCAAGCAGTACGGCGGGGAGTGGTTCCTGCGCAAGGCACGCGGCGGGGAGAAGACCGCCGAGCTGTGGGACGCGGCCGGCAAGCTGGGCTACCTCGGCGTGAACGTGCCGGAGGAGTACGGCGGCGGTGGTGGCAACATCGGCGACCTGGCCGCGGTGGCCGAGGAGCTGGCCGCGCAGGGATGTGGGCTGCTGCTGATGGTCGTGTCACCGGCCATCTGCGCGACGATCATCGCCCGCTTCGGCACCGAGGAGCAGAAGCAGTCCTGGCTGCCACGCTTCGCCGACGGCTCGCTGCGCATGGCCTTCGCCATCACCGAACCGGACGCTGGCTCCAACTCACACGAGATCACCACACACGCCCGCCGCGACGGCGACGAGTGGATCCTCAACGGCCGCAAGGTGTTCATCTCGGGCGTCGACGAGGCAGAAGCCGTGATGGTGGTCGGGCGTTCGGAGGACGCGCGGAC
Source organism: Actinophytocola sp. (assembly GCF_036378875.1). Classification (GTDB taxonomy): domain Bacteria; phylum Actinomycetota; class Actinomycetes; order Mycobacteriales; family Pseudonocardiaceae; genus Actinophytocola. The sequence continues at coordinate 102,936 of NZ_DASUVO010000020.1, read as the reverse complement.
CGGCAAGCTGAAGCCCGCGCTGTTCATCGTGCCGACGGACGCGCCCGGGTTCGAGTACCAGCCGATCGAGATGGACATCATCTCGCCGGACAAGCAGTTCACGCTGTTCCTCGACGACGTGCGGCTGCCGGCCGACGCGCTCGTCGGCTCGCAGGACGCGGCGCTGCTGCAGCTGTTCGCCGGCCTCAACCCGGAACGGATCATGGCCGCCTCGTTCGCGATCGGCATGGGCCGGTACGCGCTGGCCAAGGGCGTCGAGTACGCGAAGACCAGGACGGTGTGGAACGCCCCGATCGGCGCGCACCAGGGCGTCGCGCACCCGCTCGCCGAGGCGAAGATCCAGCTGGAGCTCGCGAAGGTGATGACACAGAAGGCGGCCGCCCTGTACGACGCGGGTGACGACGTCGCGGCCGGCGAGGCGGCGAACATGGCGAAGTACGCGGCCGCCGAGGCGTCGGTCAAGGCGGTGGACACGGCCGTCCAGGTGCACGGCGGCAACGGCCTGACCGCGGAGTACGGGCTGGGCGCGCTCGTGTCGGCGGCCCGCGTGAACCGGATCGCACCGGTCAGCCGGGAGATGATCCTGAACTACGTGGCGCAGAACACCCTGGGCCTACCCAAGTCCTACTAATGACCGAAGTACTACGGGAGCCGCAACAGGACCGCAGCCGGATGACCCGGCAGCGGCTCCTGGAGGCGGCCATCGAGTGCCTGGCCGACGTGGGCTGGTCGGGCAGCACGGTCGCGGTGGTGGCGGAACGGGCGGGCGTCTCCCGCGGCGCCGCCCAACACCACTTCCCGACCAGGGAGGACCTGTTCACCTCCGCGGTGGAGTACGTCACCACGGAGCGCCTCGCGATGCTGCGAGCGCAGGCCGCCGACCTCCCGGCCGGCCCCGACCGGGTCCGCGCGGTACTCGCACTGGTCGAGCGCATGTACACGGCACCGCTGTTCCGCGCGGCCATCCACCTGTGGGTGGCCGCGACCTCGGACGAGCGGCTGAGTGAGCGCATCACCGGGCTGGAGGCACAGGTCGGCCGGGAATGCCACCGCACGGTGATCGACCTGCTCGGCGTGGACGAGACCCGGCCAGGCGTCCGCGAGGCCGTGCAGGCCACGCTCGACCTGGGCCGCGGCCTGGGCCTCGCGAACCTCCTCACCGACGACACCCGCCGCCGACGCCGCGTTTTGGACCAGTGGGCGACGATGCTGTCGGCCAGCCTGGTCAGCTGAGCCGCGACGAAATATTCCGGGAACGTGATCGCCCGGATGATCGTCTCATCCATCGTGGCAGAGGGACGGGTCAGGAACCCGTGGGCGAATTTCGGTGTGCTGGCTCCACTCGTCCCGCTCGGTGGGGTCGCGATGGCGCTGCTCGCGGTCGCGGCGCACGGTGGGGAGTACGGCTGGCTGGGTGTCGTGTTCGCCGCGCTCGGGTTCGCGGTGCTGCCGGCTTTGCGTGGCCTCCTTCCCTCGTGGCCGCTGTCGGCCGCGTTGCTCGGGGTGGCCGCGTGGTACGCCGGCAGCGGGCTGTGGTCACCGCAGCCACCGTTCGACGTCGCCGACCGGTTGCTCGGTGAGAATCTTCCCGGCATTGGCCGCTACACCGCGTTTCTGTCGCTCGTCCTGAGCACGGTGGGGATGATCGCGGCGAGCGTCCTCGCGTACCGTCACCGGGACGAGGACTGGACCGAGTTGCCCACCCGTGAGCCGGCGGCGGTTCGCCGGTGGGTGGCCTTGCTGGCCGCGGGAGCGGTGCTGACCGGCGGCGCCTGGCTCGGCGGCGCCATCTGGGCCGGCCGAGCCGCGGCTGCGGTCGTCGCCGAAACCGAGGATCGCACGACGGCCGCTGAGGCGCCGGACCCGCGTTCGGAGCCGCCGCGAGGCCCGGAGAAGGACCTCGCCCTTCTGTGGAGCCAGGGTGACGACGTTCGCTACGGCGACCAGGCCGCGCTGGTGCCCGGCACGGACACGGCGGTGGCGCTCGGCTTCGAGGCCGGGGTGGGAACCGAGTACGGACTGTTCGTGCTGGACGCCAGGACCGGTGAGGAGCGGTGGCACTACTGGATCCGGGACATCGTGAACACCTCTCCCGGAGGCTTCATGGGCGTGGTCGTCGGCATGCGAACGAATACGCTGCTGGCGGTCGTGAGCAATGTCGGGATTCTGTTCGACCTGGACACCGGGCAGGTCAGGAACCGGTTCGCGCTTCCCCCCGTGCCGGGGGAATCGACGTACCGGGTGTTGTCCGACTCACCCCTTCGCAACGACCGCTCGGTGATCCAGCTGAGCAGCCAGCCGGTCGGCTACCTCACGGCACGCGGTGAGGACGTCGCCACGCTGCTGAGCGTCGATCTGGACACCGGCGAGGTGCACACCGCGGACCAGGCGCCGAGCGGCGAGTGCCACTACCAGTACGCCGGACAGTCCACAATGGACGACGGCGCCTTTCTCGTCCGTTCGGGCCGAGGGTGCGAACGATCCGCGGTGCTCTCGATGACGCGGGAGCGGATCGCGGAGACCTTCGACCTGCCCGCCGTCGAACAGGAGGCGACCACCTGCTCCGAACAGGAGTGCGACGGCCCGGCCGTGTCGGTCGCCGACGGGCGGCTCGTGGTCAATGTGGGACGAGAGCTGCTCGCGTTCGATGCCGACCAGCCACTGTGGACCTCACCGGTGCCGGAGCAGACGCAGGCCACCGCCGTCGGGGACGCGCCGCTCAGGGTGGTCGTCGAGACGCCGACGGACACGACGGTTCTCAGTGGCGACACCGGCGCGCCGCTCGGCCCTCTCGCCCCGCTGCCGGGCACCGGTAACGGCGCGGAGGTCACGCCGGACACCGGGTGGTACCGAGTCAACCGGCTCGACGACCAGACCATCGAACTGGTCCAGGTCGACCTCGACTCGCTGACCGTGGTGTCGCGCAGTGAGCCGGTGTCGTGCGGGCTCCGTCTCGCATCCGATCCACCCCCGCTCAGCGCGGCGAGCGGACGGCTGCTGATCACGTGCTGGCCCCTCGACGGTGAGTTCAGCATGACCGTGCTCGGTCGCTGAGCCCGGCCTCAGGGGGTGATGTCCTCCAGCGTGACGTCCGCCAGTAGCTTCAGGCAGTCCGGCAAGGGTTCCGTGTGCACGACGCCGAGCCGCTGCGTGGCCCGGGTCAGCGCCACGTAGAGGTCCGCCGTGCCCGCCGGGCCGGCCATGATCGTGGCCGGTTCCACGACGATCACGCCGTCGAACTCGAGGCCCTTCGTGGCGCGGGGTGGAAGCAGCAACGCGTCCACGTTGAGCGTCGACCCGTCCGGTGCGATCACGACGATCGTGCCCTCGCCGACCTCGGCTTCCATGCGGGCCACCATCTCCGTCACGACCGGGGCCAGATCCTCCGGCGTGGTGCGCCGGGACCACGGTTGGACTCCCGTCGACCGCACGGACTTCGGTGGCTGCACCGAGTTGTCCATTGTGTACAACACGGACGCGGCGACGTCCATCACCTCGGCCGGCATGCGGTAGTTGATGGTCAGCTGACGGTAGGCCCACCGGTTCGGCACGTACTCGTCGAGCATGGCCGCCCACGAACGGGCGCCTGCAGGGGACTCGCGCTGCGCCAGATCGCCGACGATCGTCATGGATCGGCTGGGACAGCGTCGCATCAGCGCTCGCCAGTCCATTTCGGACAGTTCCTGCGCCTCGTCGACGACCACGTGTCCGTAGGTCCACTCGCGGTCCGCCGCGGCGCGTTCGGCCAGCGACCGGTGGTCCCGCTCCTCCTGCCGTTCTGCCAGCTGGGTCGGGTCGAGGATGTCGACCGCGCGCAACATCTCCTCGTCCGGGTCCTCGTCGGTGTCGAGGATGTCGAGGACGCCCCGCGCGTACGCCAACTGCTCCCGCCGCGTCTGCTCCGCCTCCTCGTCCGACTCGAACGCGCCGAGCAGCTCGGCCGCCTCGTCCAACAGCGGCACGTCCGACACGGTCCACGCGTCCCCGCGCTCGCGATAGAACGACGCGGGCGCGTGGATGGCCGCCAGCCGCTTCCGCGACGTGTACAGCTCGGTGAGCAGGCGCCGCGGCGACAGCCGGGGCCACAGCAGTTCCACCGCCTCGGCGAGCGCGTCGCTGGAGATCAGCTCGCGGCGCACGTCCGCGGCGAGGTCGCCGGCCAGGTCGGGGGTGTCGCGGGCGTCCAGCCAGCCCTCGCCGATCCGGTCGACGGCCTGCTCGGCCAGCTCGAGGATCAGGGCGTCACGGAAGATCTCCTGCGCCCGGTTGTGCAGACGGCCCGACGTCCTGGCCCGCTCCCGTGCCTTCCCTGCCGTGAACTCGTCGAGCTCCACGGTGACGTCGTCCAGCTCGATCTCGATGGGCGTCGCCGGCACCTCCTGCCGGTTCGCCACGGCCGCCCGCACGAGATCGATCATCGCGAGGCTGCCCTTGAGCTCGCGGTTCGGGTCCGGCATGCGGGTCTTCACGTCCGGCAGCAGCTCGCCGGGGGTGGCGAACACCACGTCGGTCTCGCCGAGCGAGGGTAGGACCCCGCCGATGTACCGCAGGAAGCCCGTGTTGGGCCCGATGATCAGCACACCGCGGCGGGACATCCGCTCGCGGTGCGTGTACAGCAGGTAGGCGACCCGGTGCAGCGCGACGACGGTCTTGCCGGTGCCGGGGCCGCCGTCGATGACGACCACCCCGTTGCGGCCGAGACGGATGATCTCGTCCTGCTCCGCCTGGATCGTGGCCACGATGTCGCCCATCGTGTCCGACCGGGGCGCGTTGAGCGCGGCGAGCAACGCCTCGTCACTGTCCGCGACACCGTGAGCGAGCACGTCGTCGTGAAATCCGAGAACGCGCCGCCCCCGGGTCCGGAAATGACGGCGGCGGGTCACCCCTTCCGGATTGGCCGCGGTGGCCACGTAAAATGGCCGCGCCACCGGGGCGCGCCAGTCGGTGAGCAGTGGTTCGTAGTCGTTGTCCTCGTCGAACAACCCAATTCGCCCGATGTAGGTGGTTTCGGCGGACGTGTGGTCGAGGCGCCCGAAGCAGAGCCCGTTGTCGGCGACCCGAAGCAGGCCGATCCGCTTGGACAGCGTGGTAGCGGCCACATCACGTTCCCACAGGGCCTCCGTTGTCTCCGCCGTGCTGTCGAGCAGCACCCCGTCGAGCTTGCCGGACGCGATGGACCGCTCCGCGTCCAGGCGCGCGTAGAGAAACGCGATACGCTCGCGTTCCGCCTGCAATTCCGCGTCGTAACTGCTCTTTGACAAATGGGCCCCTCGGCTGGTACAATCAACTCGATTTCGGTTGTCCAACTGTTTATTATCGGAATAACCGACCATTGATTATGACCCGACTTCGGGTGTTTGCCAAACCGCCTGCATGCAACCCGGTTCGTCACCGTGCGTCCACGAGAGCATGCGTTACTGCTCGGCGGGCTGGGGCTGGCGGTCGGGCCGGCGCGTTCGCCGGCCAGCGGCAGCGGCGGGACCTTCTTGGTCTGACCGGTCCGGACGGCGAGATCCCGGACGTGCCGGCCGGCAGGTCCTCGGTCGACCGGGTCCGCTCGGCGGCTCGTGGGCGGGACGTCGACCTGGCGATCATGCGGCCCGCCGCGCACCGGCCAGCCTGCCCGTGTGTCTCGCCCATCACGGCCCCGGGTTGGCTGGCCGACCGCGGCCTGCCCACGCCGGAGGCCAGTAGCCGCAACGCTTTCCGCGACGAACGGCGTTGCGTCACACCACCCGCGTACCGCTCGGGATCTGGTGCGGCACAGACGATCCCCTGCGAGTCATGCCGGACGTGATCGACTTCATAGGGAGGCGAGTCGGCGGTCGGGGTACCCGCGCCGGGTGAAAACTTTGTGGGTGTACGCCCATCCCGACCCGCGGTCGTTGAACGGCGCGCTGCGGGATCACGGCGTCGCGGTGTTGCGGGAGCACGGGCACGACGTGCGCGAGTCCGATCTGTACGCAATGGACTGGGATCCCGTGGTGCGGCACGACGACTTCGGGTGCGACCCGGACTCGCGACTGGACGTGCTGACCGAGTCACAGCGGGCGTTGGAGAACGGGACGCTGCGGGCGGACATTCGCGCCGAGCACGACAAGCTGCGCTGGGCGGACACGCTCGTCGTGCAGTTCCCCCTGTGGTGGTTCGGTATGCCGGCGATCCTCAAAGGATGGTTCGACCGGCTGTTCGTGCAGGGCTTCGCCCAGGGCGTGCTCGACCCGACCACGGGCCGAGCACGCCGCTACGGCGACGGCGGCCTGACCGGCAAACGCGCCATGGTGATCACCACCGTCGGCGCGAACGCCGCCACCACAGGCCCACGAGGCATCCACGGCGAACTGGACGAGGTCCTGTTCCCACTGACGCACGGCACACTGTGGTACCCCGGCATGACGGTCGTCCCGCCGTTCGTCGTCACCAGCGCGCTCGCCATGACCGACGACGAGTACAACGAGACGGCGAAGCGCCTCACGGAGCGGTTGCTGACCCTGCCGGACACCCCACCGATCCCGTTCCGCCGCCAGAACGGCGGCGACTACGACGACCACCTTGTGCTGCGCGACGAACACGCCCGGGGCGAAACGGGCATCGGCATCCACAACACGTGATCACACGGGCGATGTCGCGCCGTCGCTGACGTGCAGGACCGCGTCGGCGATGTCGAGGGTCGCCTGGTCGAGCGGGAAGTAGCCCTGTCGAGGGGTGGGGTCGGTGCGCGTGTGGGCGGGCGGGACCGTGGTGGGCGCGACCAGACCCCAGGTAGACACGCGGCTCTGCAGGAAGCCCTCGAAGGTGTCCGCCTCGGGTTCGCCCAGCCCGATGGAGTCGCAGCGGCCCATGCTGCCGGCGATGAACCGGTACTGCTCGCCCACCAGGGACGCCACGATGCCGCCGGCGACGAAGAAGCTGATGTCCATGTTCGCCATGCGGATGGTGCCCGGATTCCGCTGCAGGTGGAGGTTGTGCGCGAAGACCAGCGTCGCACCCCGCCTTGCCTCGGCGCGCCGGATGTCGAGGAGGTTCTGTGCCATGAGCGAGTCCCGGGTGGCCGTCAGTCCGTACAGGCGGTCGCGCTCCTCGACGCGTTGTGCCGACCGCTTGTGGTAGCGGAGCAGACCGAGACCGGCGGTGAGGTGTGTCGCGGCCCTGTGCCACTCGGTACGTGAGGTCTTCGCGATCAGTTCCGGTGTGCGTGCGTAGAGCGTGGTGAGCATGTCGTCGGCGATGACGCGGAGCTTCTCGGCGTCGGCCGTGGCGCCGACCGACATGGCCGGGTCCAGGATCGCCTCCGTGCGGCTCCACCGTTCGTCGTCGCCGGCGAGGCTCGCGAGGTCGAGGTCGAGTGCCAGGTAGTCGCGGGCGTGTTCGAGGTAGCGCCGTGGGCTGGGGGCGCTCATGTTCTCCGTGGGGGCGTCGAAGCCGTGGAACGCCAACCGTTCCGCCGGTGGCCGGTGCTCGTTGTAGTCGCGCATCCAGGCGACGAGCTGCCGGTTGGCATCCAGGTCGCCGAAGCCGTGCGAGAAGCCTTCGCGCATCGCCTCGTCGAGGGTGCCAAGGCCCTCCTGGACGAAGTCGTTCACGGTGAGCGCGGCCACGCGGTCGGACTCGAGGGCGATCGACCGGAAGCCGTGTTCGATCAGCTGGGCGAACAGCTCGTTGCGGACCCACCCGAAGGCCGGCGCCAGATGCGTCGGCTCGCCGAACGCCAGCAGCTCACACGACGGGGTGAGGAAGTCTCGAATATCCATGTGCGATAAGCGTATCTTTGAAAACTCCGTTGAGACTCTGACCGGCTCGTTCGAGGTCGTGTGCGGTAAAGTCTCAAACCGGTGATCACCTTGCGACCAGCCGACCTCGCCCGCGAGCACGGCATCTCGACCCAGGCGGTCCGCAACTACGAGCAGGACGGGTTCATCCCGCCCGCCGAGCGCACGCACAGCGGCTACCGCATCTACACCGAGGTGCACGCGGCCGCGCTGCGCACCTACCTCGCCATGGTCCGGGCCTACGGACACTCGACCGCCGGCCGAATCATGCACGCCATCCACGACGACGCCCTCGACGACGCCCTGATGACCATCGACCGCGGCCACAGCCAGCTGCTCCAGGACCGAAGCACCCTCGACGCGGTGCGCAAGGCGATCGGTCACCTGACGGCGGAGACGCCGGACCGGCCAACGGACGCCACCCCCCGAACCATCGGCGAACTCGCACACCTACTCGGCGTCACCGCGGCGACCGTGCGCAACTGGGAACGCGCCGGCATCCTCGTCCCCGCACGAGACCCGGCCACCGGACACCGCGTCTACCAGGCAACCGACATCCGCGACGCGGAACTCGCCCACCTCCTCAGACGCGGCGGCTACCCGCTGGAGCACATCGCCACCGTCGTGCAACAGGTCCGAACGGCCGGAGGCACCGACACACTGGCCACGTCCCTCGAAGACTGGCAACGAAAGCTGACCCTCCAGGGCCTCGCGATGCTCGATGCGGCCGCTCTGCTGAGCCACTACCTGAGCATGCGCCCAACGTCCGCGAAGGACGGCTGAAGGACGACCCGAGGCTCACGCGGGACAGCGGGCACCCGACCGTGCACTCACCCAGCAGGGACCGGTTGAGGCGCACGAGTGTCCCTTTCGCTCGGACTCGTCGGCGAAAGTTGTCCACAGGGGGCGCGCGACCAGGGGTTTTGTCTGTGTCGGTTGGTACGATGGCCTCGGGGTGGCCCCCCGGGTATGGGTGGGGGATGCCTGCGCAACCATCTGTGTTGGCGTTGATCATGAACGGGTCGTCGCGGGCTGTTGGCGGGCGATGTCTCCACGATGCCCGTGGGGGGCGTTGAGCGTTCCGAGAGTGCACCGATTTCAACCCGTCGTTGCAACGGGGGATTGTCCGCAGAGTACGCGGTTGAGGGATTGGGTTGGGGTGAGCCAGCCGAGTGTTTGGCGGGGTCGGTTGTTGAGTTGGGTGGCGACGTGGGTGAGGTGTTCGGCGTGGTGGCCTCGCAGGTCAGTGCCTTTGGGGAAGTATTGGCGGAGCAGGCCGTTGGTGTTCTCGTTGCTGCCGCGTTGCCAGGGCGAGTGGGGATCGCAGAAGTAGATGGCCATGTCGGTAGCGAGGGTGATGTCGGCGTGGCGGGCCATCTCGTTGCCCCGGTCCCAGGTCATCGACCGTCGTAACTGGTGCGGGAGGGTCTGGATGGCTTCGATCATCCGGTCCCGGACCTGGATCGCGTCGTGCCCGTCGGGCAGGTGCAGCAGCATCACGAACCGGGTCGAGCGCTCCACCAGCGTGCCGATCGCGGACTTGTTGCCTTGTCCCATGATCAGGTCGCTTCCCAGTGCCCCGGCACCGCCCGATCCTCGGCCTCGGCCGGCCGTTCGCTGATCATCACCATGTTCGCGATCCGTGGTTTGCGGGCGGCGGCTTGCCGGCGAGGTTTGCGGATCGCGCGGCCGGTGCGCAGACACGCGGCCAACTCACGGCGCAGTGCGCCGCGGCCTTGGACGTAGATGGCTTGGTAGATCGTCTCGTGCGACACCCACAACTCCGGCCGGTCCGGGAACTCCTGTTTGAGCATGGCCGCGATCTGGGTCGGCGACCACAGTCGCTCCAACCGAGTCTGCACCCGCGCCCGCAGTTCGGGATCAGCGGCCAACTTCGCTATCTTCGGCCGCCGCGCTCGCACCCGGGCAGCGGTGTCGGCGGCCACCGCCCGATACTCTGCCCGACCACCGTTGTTGTTGACTTCCCGGCTGACCGTCGAGGTAGGACGGCCCAACCCGCGGGCGATCTGGGCGAACGATTCCTTCGCGATCAACCCTCGGGAGATCTCCTCCCGCTCCACCAACCTGAGGTAGCGATCACCCAACGGACGGGGTGCGTTTCCGATCACCCCACCAGCCTCACGAAACCACCGCCGCCCGGTCTCGTGCGACACACCAGCCAACCCACAAGCAGGCCTGACCGGGTGACCCGCCGCCACCAACTCCCAAAACCGCACCACCACCGACCGAGGCAACCGAATCACACCAGCCATCACAAACTCCCAGCTCACAGAGGGTGTTGCAACGACCACTAGAAACCGCCTGCCCTTCAGGACATCCGGAACGCCCAGGCCGCGCTGGTGCGATCAGCGGCGTCGTGAAAGACGCCTTTCGCGTCGTTGAGCCCAGATTCACCGATGGTCATGGTGGCTCGGGGCGCGGCCAAGTGGACTCGCTGCGCCCTGAGGTCACGGGGCGATGGCGACTTGGACGGGCGGCCGTGCACCGCCAGCGTGAGGAGGGTGTCCTTCACCACACCGCTCACGTCGCGCTGGCCGTTCACGAATGGCGCGTTCACGCTCCGGGCGATGTCTCGAAAGACGCGCTCATGTCGTTGAACGTCCCCATCGCGTCTTTCATGACACCAGCCATGTCCCCAACGCGTCCTTCCCGACGCGACACCCGACACGATCATCGGTGGATCGAGGTTGAAGGTTCTCAGCGCGTCGTTCGTGGCGACGGCGATGTCCCGATCGCGTCTTTCGGGACACCAAGGCCGGCAAGGCTTCGCGGGTCGGGCGCGTCGCGCCCGACCCGCGAAGCGGGCTCTGCCCGCCGCAACCGCAGAGCCGCGAGCCACCGCGACCTTTGGCAGGTCAGCGGCGGCGGATGCTGATCGGTAGGCCGTCCTTCGGGCGGGGGAGGGCCGTCGGGTCCCACTGCACGTGGTAGTCCTGCGGGATCGTCCACTCGAAACGGCGGACCAGCTCGTGCGCGATGGTCTTCACCTCGTAGGTGCCGAAGTGCATGCCGATGCACTTGTGGGCGCCGCCGCCGAAGGGCATGTACGCGTAGCGGTGCGACTTGTCCTCGCGGCGTTCTTCCGAGAAGCGCAGCGGGTCGAAACGGTGTGGCTCGGTCCAGTACTCCGGCAGCAGGTGGTTCAGCCACGCGAGGGTGGTCACGAACACGCCGGCCGGCAGGTGGTGGCCGAGAAGTTCGGTCTCCTTCACGGTTTTGCGCACCATCCACGGCACCGGCGCCACGAGCCGCATCGACTCCTTCAGCACCAGGTCCAGCGTCGGCAGCTCCTGCAGCAGCGGCACGGTCAGCGGTTCGTCGCCCAGTGCGAGGGATTCCGCGCGTACCTTGTCCTGCCACTCAGGGTGCTTGCCCAGGTAGTAGACGAGCGAGGACGTGGCGATGGTGGCCGTGTCGTGTGCCGCCATCATCAGGAAGATCATGTGGTTGACGACGTCGTCGTCGGAGAACGTCTCGCCCTCGTCGGTGCGGGCGTGGCACAGCGCGGCGAACAGGTCGTCGGAGTCCGAGGCGCGCTTGGCCGGCAGGCTGCTGCGGAAGTAGTCCTCCAGCACCTTGCGGCCGTGCAACCCGGCCGCCCACCGGCCACCCGGCACCGCAAGGCGTACCAACGAGGTGCCGGCCCGCACGGTGTCCACAAAGGCCCGTGTCAGCTTCGTCGAGTCGCCGCCGAGCGCCATGGCCATGAAGATCTTCGTCGCCACGTCCAGCGTCAGCTGCTTGAGCGCGGGGTAGACCTGGAAGTCGTCCTGCGTAGACCATGACTCCACACTGGACCCGACGACCGAGCCGACCTGTGCCATGTAGCCGGACAACCGGTCCCCGGTGAACGCCATCTGCATGATCCGCCGGTGGTAGATGTGCTCGTCGAAGTCGAGCAACATCAGGCCCCGGTTGAAGAACGGGCCGATGAAGTACTCCCAACCCTGCTGGGAGAACGCCTTCTCCCGGTTGGCCAGCACCTCCTGCGTGGCGTCCGGTCCGGAGGCCGACACGACGTTCACGCCGAACGCCTTCACCCACGAGATCGGGCCGTGCGTCCGGTACCGCTTCATCGCGTAGTTCAGGCCCAGCCGCAGCATCTCCACACCGTGGCCAAGGAACGGCAACCCGGAGTCACCGGTGATCGGCTTCAGCCCGGGCGGTGGGGTGGTGAGGTTCTTGCGCGGCCAGTCCTTGTCCATCAACCACTGGTCGAGCGCGTTCTTCTGTAGCTCGAACGGGGCCTGAGTTTCCGTGGTCATGCCTGCCTCCCAGCGTCGAGCACTTTCACCGCGAGCTCGGTCAGTTCGGCCGCGATCCTCGGGCGGGTGAGCAGCCTGGGGGTGCGGGCGAGGTCGTTCACAATAGTCAGGGCCGTGTGGACGACGATCTTGGCGTCTGGTTCGGACAACTCGGATTCGGCACGCAGCGCGCGCACCCACTCGGCCACGTACGCACGCTGCAGCCGGAGAAGCTCCTTGCGGTCGCGTTCGGGCAGGTTACGTGCCTCGCTGGCGAAGTTCGCCATGATGTTGTCCGACCGCAGCACGGTGTCCACATAGGACGTCGCGAGCGAGCGGCGGGCCAACGAGGGCGGCAGCGCCCGCGCTTCCTCGGCGTCGCGCGTCAGCCGGTCCGCCATCCGGTACCCGCCCGCCACGAGGATCGCCGCCTTGCCGGGGAAGTACCGGTAGATGCTCGGCCCGGCCATGCCCGCCCGCGCACCGATGTCCTCCATGCTCACGGCCGCGTACCCGCGTTCGCGGAACAGCGACAGCGCGGCGGTCAGCAACTCCTCGCGGCGCGAGCCCGCGACACCCGGCAGCGCCATGCCCGGTACGGCGTCGGACAGCGTCACCGGGCCGCCCTGGGGCACCTCCCACGCCATGACCGCGGCCGCGAGCCGGGTCAGCAGGTCCTCGAAGCGTCGCCGCGGCAGGCTCACGTGGTGGACCGACACGCTCCCGAACACCGACAGCGTCGCCCACCCCAGCAACTCGGCGTCACCGGCGGACAGGTCCGGGCGCACGTCACGCAGCGCGATGGCCCACTGCGAGATCAGTTCCGCGCCCCGGTACCGGATCTTGGTCCGGTCCGCCTCCGCGAGGTGCCGGCCCTCCCAGCGCCACAGCGCGGTGACCTCCCGCCGGTCGACGGCCAGCGCCGCGATGGCCCGGAGCAGCGCCGTGAGCTGGTCGGCGGGGGTGCCCGGGGTGGCCAGCGCATGCTCGGTGGCCAGGCCGAACGTGTCCATGCCCGACAGCAGCACGTGCGCGAGGATGTCCTGCTTGCCGCGGAAGTGCCGGTAGACGGCGGGCCCGGTGACCCCGGCGGATCGCGCGATGTCGTTCACGCTGACCTGGTGGTACCCGTGTTTGCGGAACAGCTCGGCCGCGGCCTCGGCGAGCTGCGCCTTGCGGTTGCGTGGTCGCCGCATCGGGGACGACTTGGAAGTCTCCGCCACGCCTCTGTTCCTCCAAATGGGGCAGTCCCGATCAAGCTAGCGGACGCCCAACGCTGTTGGCAACGCGCCAATCCACGCACCCTAAGTTAACACCCATTAGCGCGGTGGGCGCCACCTCCGTACTCGCGGGTAACCTGATGTGGGGCACGCCACCAAATCGGGCACCGTGCGTTGACAACGACGGATCCGGTGCCAACATGTTAATCAGTATTAGCCCTCGAGAGGACCCCTGGCTGTGGCTACCGAAGCTTTCGTCTACGACGCGATCCGCACCCCGCGCGGCCGGGGTAAGAAGAACGGGTCGCTGCACGGCACCAAGCCGATCTCGCTCGTCGTCGGTCTCATCGACGAGCTACGCAAGCGCAACCCCACGCTCGACGTCGACCGGGTCTCCGACCTGCTGCTTGGGGTGGTCACACCCATCGGTGACCAGGGCAGCGACATCGCCAAGACCGCCGCGATCGCGGCCGGGCTGCCCGACACCGTCGGGGGCGTGCAGCTCAACCGCTTCTGCGCCTCCGGGCTCGAGGCCGTCAACATCGCCGCCCAGAAGGTCGCGTCCGGCTGGGACGAGGTCGTGATCGGCGGCGGCGTCGAGTCCATGTCCCGAATCGCGATGGGCAGCGACGGCGGCGCGTGGGCCATGGACCCGGCCACCGCCTACGACACCTACTTCGTCCCGCAGGGCATCGGCGCCGACCTGATCGCCACGATCGAGGGCTTCTCCCGCGAGGACGTCGACGCCTACGCGGTGCGTTCCCAGCAGCTCGCGGCCAAGGCGACGAGCAACGGCTACTTCGCCAACTCGATCATCCCCGTGGTCGACCAGAACGGCATCACCGTCCTCGACCACGACGAGCACATGCGGCCCGAGACGACCCTGGAGGGCCTCGGCAAGCTGCCGCCGTCGTTCGCGGCGATCGGCGACATGGGTGGGTTCGACGCGGTGGCGCTGCAGAAGTACCACTACGTCGAGAAGATCAACCACGTGCACCACGCCGGCAACTCCTCCGGCATCGTCGACGGCGCCGCGCTGGTGCTCGTCGGGTCCGAGCAGGCCGGCAAGGACATGGGCCTCACGCCGCGTGCCCGCATCGTCGCGACCGCCACGTCCGGCGCCGACTCGACGATCATGCTCACCGGCCCGGTACCGGCCACCGAGAAGCTGCTCGCCAGGACCGGCCTGACCGTCGACGACATCGACCTGTTCGAGCTGAACGAGGCGTTCGCGTCCGTCGTGCTGAACTACCAGCGCAAGCTCGCCATCCCGGACGAGAAGCTCAACGTCAACGGCGGCGCCATCGCGCTGGGCCACCCGCTCGGCGCGACCGGCGCGATGATCCTCGGCACCATGGTCGACGAGCTGGAGCGTCGCCAGGCCCGCCGGGCCGTGATCACCCTCTGCATCGGCGGCGGCATGGGCGTCGCGACCCTCATCGAGCGCGTGTAAGGAACCGACACTCAATGACTGAGACCATTCGCTGGGAGAAGGACGCCGACGGGATCGTCGTCCTCACGTTGGACGACCCGAACCAGTCGGCCAACACCATGAACCGCGACTACGCGGCGTCCATGGAGTCCACTGTCACCCGGCTCGAGGCGGAGAAGGACGACATCACCGGCGTGGTGATCACGTCGGCCAAGAAGACGTTCTTCGCCGGCGGCGATCTCAAGGACATGATCGAGGCCAAGGCCGACCAGGCCAGGGAGGGCTTCGACTTCATCCAGGGCATCAAGGCGCAGTTCCGCCGGCTGGAGACGCTCGGCAAGCCGGTCGTCGCGGCCGTCAACGGCGCCGCGCTCGGCGGTGGCCTGGAGATCGCACTCGCCTGCCACCACCGGATCGCCGCGGACACCAAGGGTTCGAAGATCGGCCTGCCGGAGGTCACGCTCGGCCTCCTGCCGGGTGCCGGCGGCGTCACCCGTACCGTGCGGCTGCTGGGCATCCAGAACGCGCTGCTGTCGGTGCTGCTGCAGGGCCAGCAGTACAACCCGGCCAAGGCCAAGGAAATCGGCCTCGTGCACGAGGTTGTGTCCACTGTGGAAGAGCTGCTGCCGAAGGCCAAGGAGTGGATCAAGGCCAACCCCGAGGCCGCGCAGCCGTGGGACGTCAAGGGCTTCAAGATCCCCGGCGGCACCCCGTCGCACCCGGCGTTCGCGGCGAACCTGCCCGCGTTCCCGGCCAACCTGCGCAAGCAGCTCAAGGGCACGAACATGCCGGCGCCGAGGGCGATCCTGTCCGCCGCGATCGAGGGCGCGCAGGTCGACATCGACACCGCGCTCACCATCGAGTCCCGTTACCTGCTGGAGCTGCTGTCCGGCCAGGTCGCGAAGAACATGATCAAGGCGTTCTTCTTCGACCTGCAGCACATCAACTCCGGCGGCTCGCGGCCCGAGGGCTACGAGAAGTTCACCGCCCAGAAGGTCGCGGTCCTCGGCGCCGGCATGATGGGCGCCGGCATCGCGTACGTGTGTGCCCGCGGTGGCATGGAGGTCGTCCTCAAGGACGTCTCCCAGGAAGCCGCTGACAAGGGCAAGGACTACTCGGTCAAGCTGTTCGAGAAGGCCGTGTCCCGCGGCAAGGTCACCCGCGAGAAGGCCGACGAGACGCTGGCCCGCATCAGGCCGACCGCCAACGTCGAGGACCTCGCCGGGGCCGACCTCGTGATCGAGGCCGTGTTCGAGAGCACCGAGCTCAAGCACAAGGTGTTCGCCGAGATCGAGCACGTCGTGGCGCCGGACGCCGTGCTGGGCTCCAACACCTCGACGCTGCCGATCACCGGCCTCGCAGAAGGTGTGAAGCGGCAGGAGGACTTCATCGGCCTGCACTTCTTCTCGCCGGTCGACAAGATGCCGCTGCTGGAGATCATCGTCGGCGAGCAGACCAGCGACGCGACGCTGGCCAAGGCGTTCGACGTGGCGCAGCAGATCAAGAAGACGCCGATCGTGGTCAACGACTCGCGCGGCTTCTTCACCTCGCGGGTGATCGGCACGTTCATCAACGAGGCCGTCGCGATGGTCGCCGAGGGCGTCAACCCGCAGTCGGTCGAGCAGGCGGGTTCGCAGGCCGGTTACCCGGCGCCGCCGCTGCAGCTGCTGGACGAGCTGACGCTCACCCTGCCGCAGAAGATCCGCAAGGAGACCAAGGACGCGGTCATCGCGGCAGGCGGTGAGTGGACCGAGCACGCCTCGGAACCGTTGATGGACCGCATGGTCGAGGAGTTCGACCGCAAGGGCAAGTCGTCCGGTGCGGGCTTTTACTCCTACGCCGACGGCAAGCGCGTCGGTCTGTGGAAGGGCCTGTACGAGCACTTCACCAAGGACGGGCACGAGATCCCGTTCGAGGACATGAAGGAGCGCATGCTCTTCGCGGAGGCGCTGGAGACCGTCAAGTGCTTCGACGAGGGCGTGCTGCGGTCGGTGCCGGACGCCAACATCGGCTCCATCATGGGTATCGGCTTCCCGCCGTGGACCGGTGGCGTGATCCAGTACATCAACGGCTACGAGGGCGGCGTCGCCGGCTTCGTGGCGCGGGCCCGCCAGCTCGCCGAGCGTTACGGTGACCACTTCCTCCCGCCGGCCTCGCTTGTCGAGAAGGCGGAGAAGGGTTCGACGTTCGAGTAGCGAACACGTTGGCCTGAGCGGGCCGCCGGTGTCTGGACTGACGAGCACGGAGATCCCCTGCGCGACGGAGGAGCCCAGGGGGTCTGCGCGCGCAGGAGGGAAGACGCCGGGTTGAGGCCCGCTCAGCGCCGAGCGGAGCGAGGCCATGTCACGGTTTCCCTTTTGGGCAGCTCTGTGCTCCGTTCAGACCTTCTTGTTCCCCCGGTCTGTCTCTGTTGGTGAAGAGGCGCTAACGCGATGAACGTGGAGTGACGACCTCCCCACGTTCCATTGCCAACCGGAAGGAACGAGATGCGAAGATCCATCCGAGTAATCCTCACGGCGGCGTCGGCCATAGCGCTGGCCCTGACCGCGAACTCCACCGTGTCGGCCGCGCCGGAGAGAGGCGGCGCGGAAGGTGCGGAGGACGGGGTTCTCGTTGCCATGCAACGGGATCTGGGCCTGACCGCCACGCAGGCCAAGGCGTTGCGCACCCAGCAGGCGAAAGCGGTCAAACTCGACGCGAGCCTGCGTGCCTCGCTGGGTTCGACGTTCGGCGGATCGTGGTTCGACGCGAAGGCCGGCAAGCTGGTCGTCACCGTCACCGACAAGGCGAAGGTGGTCGAGGTGACGAAGGCCGGCGCGCGGGCGGTCGTGGTCGACCACAGCGAAGCCGACCTGCTGGCCGTCACCGCCTCGCTGGACGCGTTGTCCGGCAAGGCATCCGGCGCGACCCGCGCCGCCAACGGAAAGTCGTCCCTGACCGGCCTGGCCGGCTGGCACGTCGACCCGAAGACCAACAGCGTGGTCGTGACGGCGATCAAGGGACAACAGCAGACGGCGGCACGCAACGCGATCGCGAAGTTCGGCGACGCCGTGCGGTTCGAGGAGACCGACAGGGCGCCGACGCGGACCGCCGACTACATGGACGGCGGCGACGCGATCAACTTCAGCAGCTGCTCGGCGGGCTTCAACCTGCGCAACCCGTCCACCGGTCAGGGCTACCTGCTGACCGCCGGCCACTGCACCGCCGCCGGTCAGGCCAACTACGGCCAGGGCAGCGTGTACTTCGGCCCGACGGTGTCGAGTTGGTTCCCGACCTACGACGACGCCTTGATCCGCAACGACAACCCCGGCTACTGGATCCAGGGCCCGTGGGTCGACTACAACCCGTCCAACGGCGGCTTCATCAACGTCAGCGGCCACAGCGACTCGCCGGTCGGCACGGTCATCTGCAAGTCCGGTATCACCACCCTCTGGACCTGCGGCTACATCACGGTGAAGCGCGAGACCGTCGTGTACAACGGCGACCCGTACTACACCGTGTACGGCCTGACCCGCCACTCCGCGTGCGTCGAGCCGGGAGACTCGGGTGGCGCCAACGTCGCGGCCCTTTCGGTGTGGTCACCGGAAGGCGTGACGAGCGGCGCGTCCCTGTACTGGGACGGCAGCCGTTACCGCTGCGGCCAGGTCTTCGGCGCCGTGAACGTGTCGTGGTACTACCCGATCGGCCTCAGCCTGCCCTACTACAGCGCGGTCTACGGCGTGACCACCTGGTGACAGTCCACAAGTGATCGTCTACAAGTGACGGACGCGGCCCGGTACGCCGGGCCGCGTCTGCCACGGGTGGGGGCCGGTGAGGGGGCGGTACTCGACGCCCAGTGCGTCCAGTCGCGGGAGGTGGTGCCGGGTCAGGCGGGACTCGAACTCCTCGTAGTCGCGATTCTTCTGGCTCCACACGACTTCCGCGAACGCCGCGAGTCTCGGGAACGCCGCATAGTCCACCCGGCGCGGGTTGTCGAGGTGCTCGGTCCACACCTGCGCCTGCGCACCGAGCACCCGCGGCGACTCGATCGGCTCGTACGCGTACATGTCCTCGAGCGTCCGCAGATACCCGACCGGGATGGGCTCGTCAGGATGGTCCGACTGCCGGTGGTCCAGGTACACGTGCTCCTCCGGGCACAGCACGAGATCGTGTCCGGCGGGTGTGCTCAGCCACGCGCCGATGACCGTGTTCGGAGGCAGCGGACCGGCGTCGTCCCAGGCCATTGCTCGGCGGCCCAGTGACTCCAGGTGTGTCACGAGCTGGCCGAGGAACCAGCCGCGCAGGTCGTCCACCTGGGATAGACCGCGGGAGGCGGCGTAGGCCGAGGAAGCGGGGTCAGTCGTCCACTGTGTCGTGGGTACCTCGTCGCCGCCGATGCAGATCACCTGTGACGGGAACACGGACACCACGTGAGTGAGGACCTGGCGGTAGAAGTCGACCGTCAGGTCGTTCACCGCGAGGATGTTGTCGTTGATGCCCCAGCGGGTCAGCACCTCCAGGGGCTGGCCCGTGACGCCCAGCCACGGATACGCGGCGATGGCGGCCTGGCTGTGGCCCGGCACGTCGATCTCCGGCACGACCGTGATGTGCCGTTCCGCCGCGTAGGCCACGATCTCCCGCAGGTCGTCGACCGTGTAGTAGCCGCCGTGGGGGCGGCCGTCGTGGCCCGGGGTGCCGTCCGGAGGTCGGCCGACCCACGAACCGGCCCGCCACGCGCCCACCGTCGTGAGGCGGGGGAACGCCGGCACCTCGATCCGCCAGCCCTGGTCGTCGGTGAGGTGGAAGTGCAGCACGTTCAACCGGTGCACGGCCATCAGGTCGAGGAAGCGCAGTACGGCCGCCTTCGGCATGAAGTGCCGCGCCACGTCCAGCAGACAGCCCCGCCACGAATACCGTGGCCAGTCCTCGATCACACCGCACGGCAGAGCATACGGTCCACTGTGGAGATCGACCGCACGGAACGCCCATGGACCGAGCAGCTGGCGAAGTGTCTGCCGGGCATAGAAGAAACCGGCCGGGTCGCTCGCGGCCACCTCGACGCCCGCCGGGGAGATGGTCAGCCGGAAGCCTTCCGCGGGCAGCGAGGAATCCGAGGAGATCACCGGCGACGGGGGCTCGTCCAGTACAAGGGTGCCGCCCGTGGGCGTCACCCGCACCGGTCGGGGGAGAAGCGTATCGAACGAGGTCATCCCTTCACCGCTCCCGCCATGCCAGAGACCAGATGCCGCTGTACGAGCACGAAGAACACCAGCACCGGCACGGTCATCAGTGTCGAACCCGCCATGATCGCACCCCAGTCCTGTTCCTCCGGCTTGAAGAACACCAGTAGTCCCAAGGGGAGCGTCCGGTTCTCCGTGCCTGAGATGAGGAACGTCTTGGCGAACAGGAAGTCGTTCCACGCGTGGATGAACGACACCACGCTGGCCGCCACCAGGCCCGGCGCCACCAATGGGAACAGTACCTGCCAGGTGAAGCGGAAGCGGGACGCGCCGTCCAGGGCCGCCGCCTCCTCCAACTCGGCCGGCACGGCCGCGACGAAACCCCGCAGCAGCCAGATCGCGAACGGCAGGCTGAACGCCAGGTGCACCAACACCAGCGAGCCAAGCTGGTTCAACCCGATGGCCGGCGCCACCTGGCCGAACGACCGCAGGAGGAAGAACAGCGGGATCGTGAGCGCCTCCACCGGCACCATCTGCGCCACCAGCAACATCACCACCAACACCGTCCGGCCGCGGAACCGGAACCTCGTCAGCGCGACCGCCGACAGGAACGACACCAGCAACGACAGCGCGACCACCGCCACCGCGACGATGACGCTGTTGACGAAGTACAGCCCGAAGTTCTCGACGTCCAGCACGCGGCGGAAACTGTCCACAGTGGGCGCGGCCGTCCACAGCCGAGTGGACTGGAGCTCACCGGCCGGCTTGAACGCCGACAACACCATCCAGTACAGCGGAAACGCCACGACCGCTGCGATCACCACGCACACGGCGTCGACGACGAGCTGCCCGCGCCTCATCGCACACCTCGCTGGGCCCGCACGTACAGTCCGGTGATCATCAGCAGGATCGCGGTCATGACCACACCGATCGCCGCACCCAGCCCGTACTCCTCGCCGGCGAATGCCTTCTGGTAGGCGAACACGTTGAGCACGAGGTTCTGCCCTGCCACGCCACCGCCGTTCGTCATCACGTAGATCTGGGTGAACACCTTGAAGTCCCAGATGATCGACTGGATCGTCGCGATCATGAGGATCGGGCGCAGGATCGGCAGGATCACGGCGGTCGCGGTGCGCCGGGTGGACGCGCCGTCGAGTGCCGCGGCCTCGATCACCTCGCGCGGGATCGCCGTGATACCCGCGTACATCGTCACCATGACGAACGGGAACGAACACCAGATGATCTCGCCGGCGACGAGCCCGAACGCCGAGTACCGCTCGAAGATCCAGGAGTGACCGCGCATCCCGCTGAACCCGAGGCTCGCGAACACCTCGTTCACGAGCCCGAAGTCCTGGTCGAACAGGAACAACCACACGTACGAGCCTGCCATCGTCGGCGTCGCCCACGCGCCAAGCGCCGCCAGGAACAGCAGCGTGCGTGGGATCCGCCTGGCGCGGCTCGCGAGCACGGCGAGCGCGGTGCCGACGAGGAGCGTGCCAGCCACACACACCCCGGCGAACACGATCGTCGTGACCAGCACTGTCCAGAACCGTGGATCGCTCAGCAGCTCGACGTAGTTGTCCAGCCCGAGGAACACGAGCGGCGCCGCGCCACTGGCCTGCGGCTGCCCGTAGTCGTAGAGCGAGATGACGACCAGCTGGTAGATCGGGTACGCCATCAACGCCAGCAGCACCACGCCCGCCGGGACGAGGTAGAGCAGGGCGGCCCGCCCGTCGCCGCGCCGGACTCCCGGTTCACGGGGAGGTGCCGGCACGGCGACAGGAGGCCGGAGTTGGGTGGCTGTCAAGACGTCTCCTCGCACGCTCCGTGGCGCCGGAACGCTCCGCAGGCTCCGCTACACCGGCGCCCTCCGCGAGCGAGGTGACGTCCTGAGTGCTGATGGTTCGCTCCGCAAGCTCCGCTCACTGTCAGCTGCCGAAGGCTTCGTTCATCTGGGTCGCCGCCGCGCTCGTCGCCGCGTCGACGTCCAGCTGACCGGTCGCGATCTGCTGCACGGCCGTGGCCAGCACGCCGGCCGCGTCGATCTTGGTCCAGGCCGGCGTGCTCGGCACGAACCGAGTGCCGGCCTGGGCGGTCTTGATGAACGGCGCCAGGAACTTGTCACCCTTCGCGATGCGGTTCTGGACGTCGGAGAACGTCGGCATGTTCCCCATCGCGCCGAACATCTTCTCCTGGTACTTCTTGCCGCCCAAGAGCTTCACGAACTCCAGCGACAGCGTGTACCGGTCGGTCGAGCGGAACACGCCGAGCAGGTTGCCACCGGCGAACGCGGGTGCGATCGAACCCGACTTGAGGCCAGGCAAGGGAACCACGGCGTACTTGTCCTTGACGGCGCCGGCGTCGATGGCCGCCCGGTTGAAGTCGCCGCCGATCGTCATCGCGGCCTTGCCGCCGGCGAACGCCGCGACGGACTGACTGCCGGTGAGCTGCGCGCACGCCGCGGGCGGGCAGATGTCGTCGTGGAGCAGCTCGGCGTACTGGCGCAGGCCGGCCCGTGACTGCTTCGAGTCGATTGTGGACTTCCAGGCGTCGCCGTCCTGTTTGGCCAGGTCGCCGCCGTTCGCCCAGATGTAGGGCAGGAACGAGAACTGGGACTTGCCGCCGACCGCCATGCCGTACAGGTCCGGCTTCGCGGCGCGGATCTCGCGGGCGGTCTCGGTGAGCTCGCCGAGCGTTTTCGGCGGCTCGAGGCCCAGCTCGGTGAACACGTCGGTGCGGTAGTAGAGGGCGCGTGTGCCGGTGTACCACGGCACGGCGTACGTCTTGCCGTCCACTGTGGCCGTTTCGAGGACCTCGGGCACCAGGTCCTTGCTGTCCGACCAGGCCTTGATGTCGTTCGTGAGGTCGGCGAACCCGTTGGACGCGGTGTAGCCGGCGAGGTCGGTGTTGCCGAACTCGGCGACGTCGGGTGCGCTGGCGGGGTCGTTGAACGCGCCGTTGAACCTGGCCGCGCGTGTGTCCACCGGCAGGTACTCGACGTTGACGGTGACGCCCGGGTGTGCCTTCTCGAACTCGGCCTTGGCCTCGTTGACCACGGCCTCCTTCGGTGCGTTCGACGGCTCCTGGAAGAGCCAGACCTGCAGTTCACCGGTGGTGGCGCCGACCGTGGCGCCGGCCGAGGCGGTCTGCTGCGGGCTTTCGTTCGAGGCCTGCGGTGGCGCGCAGGCGATCGCGAGAACGCCGATCGCGGCAACCAACAAAGTCCGACGGGTTTTCATGACAGGGACCCTCCGTTGCACTATGCGCAATGGACGTTCTGCGATTTGCAACGGATGCTAAGCGGCTGGTCTGGCCGCACACAAGGGTCTAAACCATTTGGTTTCTCAGCGTTTTCTCGCGGTGGTCAGCACGGTCGCGACCGCGAGCACGCCACTGAAGATCAACGCCGGCGCCCACCAGCCGGCGATGACCGCCGCGACGACGACGGCCCCGCCGGAGATGAGCAGCACTCCGGTGTCGTTGATCCGGGGCCGCCGCGCGGCAGGCGCCTCGCCGATCAGCGGGTGTGGCGGCGGCAGATCGGCGAAGAGCGCGCGCAGGTCACCCTGGGTTTGCGCTTTCCTGGCGAGGTCACGGCGCCGCTCGTACTCGGTCTCGGTGAGCCGCTCCTCTTCCCGGTGCTCGGCCAGCGCGCGGAGCACGACCTTCCGGTCCGCGCTGTCCGCCCACGTGCTGTCCGTTTCGTCCGGCTGCATAGCGGTCAGTCTAGGACCGCGCCGACGCACCTCCGCCGAGTCTCGTCGTCCGCGCGGTGAAAGGCGCGTTCACAGCGCTATGGCGTCGAGGAACTCCTTCGCACGCATGCTGATCTCGTCGAAACGGGACTCCGCGGCCAGTTTTGGTCCGACCACTCCGCTTCCCGCGGTCACCGCCAGCGCGCCGGCGGCCAGGAACGATGCCGCGTTCTCGGCGTTCAGGCCACCGGTGGCCACCAGTGGTGTACCCGGGTATGGGCCGTGCAGGTCGCCGAAGTAGGCCGGGCCCATGCGGGCCGCCGGGAACACCTTCACCGCCGTCGAACCGAGTTCGATGGCGGTGAAGACCTCCGTCGGCGTCATCGCGCCCAGCACGACCGGAACCCCTTGCCGCACCGCCTCTTCGGCCACCGCGGGACGGATTCCCGGTGTCAGCAGGAACTTCGCACCCGCGTTGATCGTGTCGCGGGCGTCCTGCGCCGACATGACCGTGCCGGCGCCGAGGATCAGACCCTCCACTTGGGACGCCTGTTCCATCAGCCGTGGCGCGTCGGGGGTGGTCAGCGCGAACTCCACGATCGGGAAGCCCGCCTCGACGAGCGTCCGCGCGAGCCCAACCGGGTCGGGGATCTCCGGCGCGCGGATGATGCACAGCGCGCGGCGCGTGGAGAGTTCGGCCAGCAGGTCCATGTGATGTGCTCCCTGGAGTCAGAAGAACGTGCGAATCAGGTCGACGACGGTCTCACCGTCCGCGCCGACCACCGGCAGGATCGGCACCTTGTCGAAAATCGTGCACGGGTGGGAAAGCGCCAGCGCGACCCAGTCACCGACCTCGAGCGTCCCGTCCACCTGGAGAAAACCGTGCTGGTCGTTGATCTCGGTCATGGTGGCGCCGGTGAGTGGGCCGACGGCGTCCCCGGAACGGCGTAGTACCGGGACCGGCAGGTCGATGTCGTAGGGCACGTCCCGCTTGCCGGCCGTCACGAGCGCGAGCCCCGGCTCAGGCTGGGACATCACCTGCGCCCACGCCCGCGCCGCCGGCCGGAACGGCTGGCTGCCCATGCGGGGATGGTCGCCGAGCGGCGACGTGCGCCCGTAGAACCCCTCGTCGTGCGTGATGTAGGCGCCACTGCGCAGCACCGGCAGCACCGGTATCGGCCACGGCTCGCCCAGCACCTCGATGACCTGGTCGAAGTACGCGCTACCGCCTGCGGTCACGATGATCTGGTCAAGGCCGTCGAAATGGCCCAGTTCGGCCAGGTCCAGGGTCAGCGCGCGCAGGTCGGCGAGGTGTGCGCGGACGGAGGCGAGCGCCTCCGCCGACGTGTCGTGGGTCACCGCTCCCTCGTAGCCCGCGACCCCGGTCAGCCGCAGCACCGGGCTCGCGGCCACGACCTCCGCCACCTTCAGCGCGGTTGTCCGGTCCCGGATCCCGGTCCTGCCGCCCGGAACGCCGAGCTCGATCAGCACGTCGACCGGTCGCGTCGGGTCAGCGGCTCGTACGGCCTCGGTCATCAGGTCGACGCCGCGCTCGCTGTCCACCCATGCCGTGAACTCGAACCCGGGGTCGGCGTCCAGCTCGGCGACGAGCCACCGCAACGCGGCCGCGTCCACCAGCTCGTTCGCGAGGATGATCCGGTTGACGCCGAACGCCCGGTAGATCCGCACCTGGCTCGCCGTCGCGGCAGTCTGGCCCCACGCGCCGTGCGCGAACTGGCTCGCGAACAGCTGCGGTGCCATCGTCGTCTTGCCGTGTGGCGCGTGCGCGAAACCGTGGTCACGGCACAGGGCGGCCATCGTGGCGATGTTGTGGTTCAGCGCCTGCTCGTCGAGGACGGTGACGGGGGGCAGGAAGCCGTCGCGGAACAGGTTGAGCCCGCGTTCCCTGGTGTCCCGGATGGACAGTCCCTGTAATGCGGTGGGCAGGCCCTTGAACCGCCAGTCGAGCGGCTCGTCGAGGAGTGCGTCGAGTGCCACCTGGCTGATCCGGCCCGGCGTGATGTGCGACATGCCCACCTCATGATTGCGTATTTCGCAACGCCTATTGCGCTATGTGCCACCGGCTTGTGTAGCATCTCCTCGCCCGACCAGTCAACGCGAGAGGACGGCAGTGGGTTCAGCGGAGGTGCTCTGCCTGGGGGAGACCATGGCACTGTTCGTGCCCGCCGTGCCAGGTCCGCCCGACGAGGTGGTCACCTGGACGCGCACGATCGGTGGCGCGGAGTCCAATGTGGCCTGCCATCTCGCCGTGCTCGGCCTGCGCGCCGCCTGGGTGAGCGCCGTGGGTGGCGACGCGTTCGGTCGGGCCGTTGTGCGCGCCGTCGAGTCGTTCGGCGTGGACACGTCGGGCGTCGTGATCGACCCGGCACGGCCGACCGGCTTGTACATCAAGGAAAGCGACGCCTCCGGCAGTCCCGTCCGCTACTACCGGCGTGGCTCGGCCGCGTCCGGCATGGGACCGGCGCTTCTCGACGGGCTGCCGCTCGACGAGGTGCGGGTCGTGCACACCAGCGGGATCACCCCGGCGCTGTCGGACAGCTGCCTGGCACTGATGCGGGCACTTGCCACGGCGTCGCGCTCGTTCCTGCTGTCGTTCGACCTGAACTGGCGCCCGGCGCTGTGGACGGACCGGGATCCGGCGGTGTTGCGGGACCTCGCGGCGGCCGCCGACGTGGTGTTCGTCGGCGCGGACGAGGCCGAACGCGTGTGGGGCGTGGAGAAGCCGACGGAGATCCGCGCGCTGCTGCCCGAGCCGGCGACGCTGGTGGTCAAGCAGGGCGCCGACGGCGCGACCGTGTTCGACGGCTCGGCCGCGCCCGTGTTCCAGCCGGCCCTGAAGGTGGACGTGGTCGAGCCGGTCGGCGCCGGCGACGCCTTCGCGGCCGGGTTCCTGTACGGCACCCTCGCCGGCTGGTCGCCGGAGCGGCGGCTGCGCTCCGGCCACCTGAGGGCCGCGACCGCGCTCCTGACCCACCACGACGTCGGCCCGTCACTGCCAGAGGACCTGGTCGAGTCGCTGCTCGGCGCATCGCCGGACGAGTGGGCCGCCGCGCACATCTCCTTGGGTGTGACTTCATGAGCCAGAGCCTCGAACGCGCACTCGTCCTGCTGGACGAGCTGGCCGGCGGACACAAGACACTCGACGACCTGGCGGAGCGGCTGTCGGTACACAAGTCGACCGTGTTGCGACTGCTGCGGACGCTGGAGTCGCACCGGTTCGTGCAGCGCGAGGGCGTGCGGTACTACAAGCTCGGCACGTCGCTGTTCGCGCTGGCGTTCCAGGCGCTGGACGAGCGGGACGTGCGGCGCAGCGTCGAGCCGGCGCTGCGGGAGCTGAACGCCGAGACCGGGCACACGGTGCACCTCGCGTCCTACGAGGACGGCGAGGTGATCTACGTCGACAAGTACGAGAGCCGGCACAACGTGCGGATGTACTCGCGGATCGGCCGGCGGGCCCCGCTGCACTGCACGGCCGTCGCGAAGGTCCTCGTGGCGGCCATGCCGGCGGCGGACCGTGAGGCGCTCGCGAAGTCGCTCTCGTACGAGAAGATGACGCCCAACACGATCACCACGCCACGCGCGTACCTGGCGGAGCTGGCCAGGGTGGCCGAGCGCGGGTACGCCGTCGACAACGAGGAGCACGAGGAACACATCCACTGCGTCGCCGCCCCCGTCCGGGACGCGCGCGGTGCGGTGGTGGCGGCGATGTCGCTGTCGGTGCCGCAGGTTCTGCTCGACCTCGACGGACTGCTGGCGCTGGTCCCCACCCTGTTGGCCGCCGCCGAAAGGGCGTCGGCCGAGTGCGGTTACACCGGTCTGAAAAGGAGCAATTGATGGCGAAGGTCGCGATCCACCCGGAAGGCACGAAGATCCCGCTGGTGCCGCTCACCCACGGCATCCGCAAGGGCAACATCCTGCAGGTGGCGGGCCAGGTAGCCGTCGACCCCACGACGAACGAGCTCGTCGGCACCACCGTGACCGAGCAGACGCGCCAGGTCATGACCAACATCCGGCGAGTCCTGGAGGCGGGCGGCGCCACCTTCTCCGACGTCGTGATGTGCCGCGTCTACCTCACCGACGTGGCCCACTTCGCCGAGCTGAACGACGCGTACCGCGAGTTCTTCGAGGAGTCCTTCCCGGCCAGGACCACCGTGTACGTCGGCCTCCCGGAGGGCCTCCTGGTGGAGATCGACGCACTGGCCGTCCTCGACTGACCCCGGCCCGGCCGCGGCTGTGGACAACTCCCGTCCGCACCCGCCTGACCGTCGGTGGCCCCCGGTAGCGTTGAACCGGGGGCCGGAGGCCACGCCGCTGGAATGCCGGCCGGCGTGCTGGGCGGCGTCGGGGTCCTTGGAACAGTAGAGTTCCGAGGATGCCCGATCAGTCAGCGCTCGACCGGCTGAACCTCGAAGAGCCGGTCGCGGCCGAGCAGGATCTGCTTGCCTGCTGTGCCTCTCGCCGGTGGGCGGACGAGCTTCTCGCCCGGCGCCCGTACCACGATCTCGCCCAACTGCGGAGTGTGTCCGAGCAGGTGCTCAGGGCCCTCGGGTGGGCCGATGTCGAGCAGGCGCTCGCCGCGCATCCGCGGATCGGGGAACGGGCCGCGGGCGACAGCACGGAGGCCGCCTGGTCACGGGACGAGCAGGCCGGCGCCACACCGAGTGACGACCTCGTCGCCGGGAACGTCGCCTACGAGGAGCGGTTCGGCCACGTCTTCCTCATCTGCGCCACCGGGCTGTCCGGCGAGGAGGTGCTCACCGCGCTTCGCACCCGGCTCGGCAACGATCCGGGGACCGAACGCGACGTCGTCCGTGAGGAGCTGCGCAAGATCGTCGACCTGCGGCTCGGGAAGGCGTTTTCATGAGTCTCTCCACGCATGTGCTCGACACCAGTAAAGGGCGGCCCGCGCCCGATATCCGCGTGCGGCTGGAGCTGCACGACGACGGGTGGCGCACCATCGCCGAGGAGCGGACCGACGACGACGGCCGGATCAGCGGCTGGGACACCGCGGAGCCCGGGGTCTACCGGCTGGTCTTCGAGGTCGGTGGCGAGTTCTATCCCGAGGTCACCGTGGCCTTCCGGGTCACGGACGACAGTCACTACCACGTGCCGCTGCTGCTCAGCCCGTTCGGCTACTCGACCTACCGGGGGAGTTGACGTGGACATCAGGCTCGGGGACAACCAGTACGGCAAGGCCGAGACCCGCCTCGTGCGGGTGGACCGGCACCCGGACCGCCACGAGGTGACCGACCTCAACGTCAGCACCGCGCTGTCCGGTGACCTCGCCGCGACCCACCTGACCGGCGACAACTCCGGCGTGCTGCCCACCGACACGCAGAAGAACACGGTCTACGCGTTCGCGCGGGACGGTGTCGGTGAGATCGAGGACTTCGCGCTGCGGCTGGCCACGCATTTCGTGACGAACACCCCGACGATCCGCCGGGCCCGCGTGAAGATCGAGCAGTACACGTGGGAGCGGCGCGGGCACCACTCGTTCGTCCGCGGCACCGGCACACGAACCACCACCGCCACCTTCGACGGCACGGTGAGGACCGTCGTGTCCGGAGTGGACGATCTGGTGGTCATGAACACCACGGGGTCGGAGTTCCACGGCTTCCACAAGGACGCCTACACCACCCTCCCCGAGACGAACGACCGCATCCTCGCGACCGCGCTGACGGCACGCTGGCGGCACGAGAGTGCCGACAACCTCGACTGGGCGGAGTCGCATCGCGAGACCACGAAGCACCTCCTCGAGGCGTTCGCCGACACGCATTCCCTGTCACTGCAACAAACCCTGTACGCGATGGGCGAGCGTGCCCTGCGGCACCGGGACGAGCTGGTCGAGGTCCGGCTGGCCCTGCCGAACAAGCACCACTTCCTGGTCGACCTGTCCCCGTTCGAGCTGGACAACCCGGGTGAGGTGTTCCACGCCGCGGACCGGCCCTACGGGCTCATCGAGGGCTCGGTCGTCCGGGACGGGGCCACCGATCCCGGCCTGGCCTGGTGGTGACGGATGGACTTCCACCAACCCTCCACTGTGGCCGAAGCGCTGGCGGTGAAGGCCGAGCACCCCGACGCGGTGCCCATCGCCGGCGGCACGGACGTCATGGTCGAGCTGAACTTCGACGTCCGCCGTCCCGCGGCACTGCTGGACCTCGGCCGCATCGCCGAACTGGCCGAGTGGACCGAGCACGACGGCCACATCCGGCTCGGCGCGACCGTGCCGTACACGAGGATCGTCACCGAGCTGGGCGAGGAGTTGCCGGGGCTCGCGATGGCGTCCCGCACGGTCGGCTCGCCGCAGATCCGCAACCGCGGCACGGTCGGCGGCAACCTCGGTTCCGCCTCACCGGCCGGGGACGCGCACCCGCCACTGCTGGCCACCACGGCCATGGTCGAGGTCGCGTCCACCCGGGGCACCCGCGAGGTGTCGATCCACGAATTCTTCGCCGGTCCCAAGCGATCCGTGCTCGCGCCAGACGAGTTGATCACCGCGGTCACCGTGCCAAGGGCACCCGGCCCACAGCAGTTCGCGAAGGTCGGCACGCGCAACGCGATGGTCATCGCCGTGTGCTCGTTCGCGATCTCGCTCGACCCCGCCGCACGGACCGTCGGCACCGGGATCGGCTCGGCCGGCCCGACACCGCTGCGGGCAACCGAAGCCGAGGAGTTCGCGGCCGCCGAGCTGCCGTGGGAGTCTCGGGATCCTTTGCCGGACAGTATTTCCCACGAGTTCGGTCGGCTGGTCGGCGCGGCGGCGCGGCCCATCGACGACGTGCGCGGCACCGCGGCCTACCGCCGGCATTCGCTGTCCGTGCTCGGTCGCCGCACGCTTGGCTGGGTATGGCAGGAGGTGACCGGATAGTGCGGGTCAACGTGGAGGTCAACGGCGAGCAGCGCACCGCCGACGACGTCTGGCCGGGCGAGAGCCTGCTGTACGTCCTTCGGGAGCGGCTCGGCCTGCCCGGCGCCAAGAACGCCTGTGAGCAAGGGGAATGCGGCTCGTGCACGGTGTACCTCGACGGTACTCCGGTGTGCGCGTGCCTGGTGGCCGCCGGTCAGGTCGAGGGCCGGTCCGTACAGACGGTCGAGGGTCTGGCCGCCAAGGACGAGCTGGATCCCGTGCAGGAGGCCTTCGTCCGCACCGGTGCCGTCCAATGTGGATTCTGCACGCCCGGTCTCGTGGTGGCCGCACACGACCTCGTGCACCGCAACCCCGACGCCACCGACCCGGAGATCCGCGAGGCGCTCGCCGGGAACCTGTGCCGCTGCACGGGTTACGAGAAGATCCTCGACGCGGTGCGGCTGGCGGCGGCGAAAGTGAGGGACGGGTCGTGAGGATCGTTATCGAGAACGCCGCGATCGCCACGGTCGACGGGGAGTCCGAGGCTGGCACCGAGTACGAGAACGGGCACGTCGTCGTCAACGACAACGTGATCGAGGCGGTCGGCCCCGGCAAGGCGGACGGGCCGGCCGACCGGCGGATCGACGCGAGCGGATGCCTTGTCACGCCTGGGTTCGTGAACACCCACCATCACCTGTACCAGTGGGCCACCCGCGGCTACGCACAGCAGGCCACACTGTTCGAGTGGCTCGTCGAGCTGTACCCGGTGTGGGCCGGCATCGACGAGCCGATCACCCACGCGGCCGCGGTCGCCGGTCTCACCCGCCTTGCCCGCACCGGTTGCACCACCGCCGCCGACCACCACTACGTGTTCCCCCGCGACGGCGGCGACGTGTTCGGCGCGATGATCGAGGCGGCCCGTCAGGTCGGCATCCGGATGCATGCCGTGCGTGGCTCCATGGACCGCGGCGAGTCGCAGGGCGGCCTGCCGCCGGACTCCATTGTGGAATCCCTGGACGGCGCGCTCGCCGGCACCGCCGAGGCCATCGACCGGTTCCACGACCCGTCGCCGGACTCCTTCCTGCGGGTCGCGGTCGGCCCGTGCTCCCCGTTCTCGGTCAGCGACGACCTCATGTCGGAGGCGGCGAAACTGGCCAGGGACAAGGGAGTCCGGCTCCACACCCACCTGGCCGAGACTCTGGACGAGGAACGCCAGTGCCTCGACGAGCACGGCTGCACGCCCGCGCAACTGGCCGACCGGCTCGGCTGGCTCGGCGACGACGTGTGGCTCGCGCACGGCATCCACTTCGACGACGACGCGATCGCCCGGCTGGGCGCGACCGGTACCGGCGTCGCCCACTGCCCGACCTCGAACTCCCGCCTCGGCGCCGGTATCGCACGGGTGCAGGACCTCGTGCACGCGGGTTCACCGGTCGGTCTCGGCGCCGACGGCGCGGCGTCCAACGAGGACGGTTCGCTCGGCATCGAGCTGCGGCAGGCCGTCTATCTCGCCAGGCTGAAGAAGGGCCCGCACTCCGCCACCGCACGCGACGGGCTGTGGCTCGCGACCATGGGCGGCGCCAAGTGCCTCGGCAGGGCGAACGAGATCGGCTCCCTGGAACCGGGCAAGCAGGCCGACCTCGCGGTGTGGCGGCTGGACACCATGGCCCACGCCGGCATCGCCGATCCGGTGGCTGCCCTGGTACTCGGGGAGCTGCCGCCGCTGAAGCTGCTGCTCGCCGGCGGCTCCACGGTTGTCGAGGACGGTGTGTGCCAGGGCGTGGACGAGATCGAGGCGGCGGCCGCGCTCACGGCCGCGTCGAAGCGGCTCGCGGAGTATTCATGACCACCACGCAGCCGACCGCGACTGTCACCGGCGGGATCGGTGAGAGCCCGCTACGGCCCGACGGCGCACAGAAGACCAGGGGCGAGTTCGCGTACTCCTCCGACCTGTGGGCTGACGACATGCTGTGGGGCGCCACGCTCCGCAGCCCGCACCCATACGCACGTATTAGAAACGTCGACCTCACCGGGGCGCTGAAGCTGCCGGGCGTGTACGCGGTGCTCACCCACGAGGACGTGCCCGGCGACAACCTCTACGGGCTGGAGCACGCCGACCAGCCCGTGCTCGCCGTGGATGTCGTTCGGTACCAGGGCGAGCCGGTCGCGATCGTGGCCGCCGACCACCCCGAGACCGCCCGCCGCGCAGCGGCCGCCATCGCCGTCGACTACGAGGTACTGACCCCGGTCACCGACGCCGAGGCGGCCATGCGTGCGGACGCGCCGGTCCTGCACCCGGGACACGAGGGCGGCAACGTCGTCCGCCACTGCCCGATCCGGTTCGGCGAGGAGTCGCCGCAAGCCGATGTGGTGGTGTCCGGCGAGTACACGGTCGGCATGCAGGACCAGGCGTTCCTCGGTCCGGAGTCCGGGCTCGCGGTGCCGGCCGAGGACGGCGGCGTCGATCTCTACATCGCGACCCAGTGGCTGCACGCCGACCAGCGGCAGGTCGCCCGCGCACTCGGCATGCCGGAGAAGAAGGTGCGGCTGCACCTCGCCGGCGTCGGCGGCGCGTTCGGCGCCAGGGAGGACCTGTCGATGCAGGTCCACGCGTGCCTGCTCGCGCTGCGCACCCGCAAGCCCATCAAGATCGTGTACGGCCGGGAGGAGTCGTTCTTCGGGCACGTCCACCGGCACCCGGCCCTGATGCGTTACGAGCACGGTTCCACCCGCGACGGCGACCTCGTCTACGTGCGGGCCGAGATCATCCTCGACGGCGGCGCGTACGCCTCGACCACCTCGGCCGTCACGGGCAACGCGGGCACGCTGGGCGCCGGGCCCTACCGGGTCCCGAACGTACGTATTGACGCCTACGGCGTCTACACCAACAACCCGCCGTGCGGCGCCATGCGTGGTTTCGGCGCGGTACAGGCGTGCTTCGCCTACGAGTCGCAGATGGACAAGCTCGCCGAGGCACTCGGCATGGACCCTGTCGACCTGCGGATCCGGAACGCGGCCGAACGCGGCACGACGATGCCGACCGGACAGGTGATCGACGCGCCGGCCCCGGTCGCGGAACTGCTGGAACGCGTGCGGGCCAAGCCGATGCCCGCACGACCGACCGGCCCCCGTGACCTGCGGGAGCTGCCCGGCGGCGTCGCCAACACCACGCACGGCGAGGGTGTCGTGCGAGGCGTCGGCTACGGGGTGGGTATCAAGAACGTCGGTTTCTCCGAAGGTTTCGACGACTACTCGACCGCACGGGTCCGCCTCGAGGTGATAGCCGGCGAGCCCGTGGTGTCGGTGCACACCGCCGCCGCGGAGGTCGGTCAGGGACTGGTGACGCTGAAGGCGCAGATCGCGCGGACCGAGCTCGGCGTGCAGCGGGTGCAGATCCAGCCGTCGAACACGTTCGTCGGTTCCGCCGGTTCCAGCTCCGCGTCCCGGCAGAGTTACGTGACAGGTGGCGCGGTCAAGGCGGCGTGCGAACAAGTCCGTACGGCTGTATTGGAACGAGCGGTCGAGCAGGGGATCGCCGCGAGCGGGCTGGCCGGCGGGAAGGTCGTGTCGGCCTCGCAGGAGGTGCTCGCGGACCTCGTCGACGTGCTCGGTGACGAGGCCGTCGAGCGGACCGTCGAGTGGCGGCATCGCCCGACGACACCGCTCGACCCGCTGACTGGTCAGGGGTTCGCCCACGTGCAGTACGCGTTCGCCGCGCACCGGGCGGTCGTCGACGTTGACGTCGAGCTGGGGCTCGTGCGGGTCGTGGAGCTGGCGTGCGCGCAGGACGTCGGCAAGGCCGTCAATCCCGATGCCGTGCTCGGGCAGATCCAGGGCGGGTCGGCTCAGGGGCTCGGCCTCGCGGTGATGGAGGAGATCCAGGTCGTCGACGGCATGGTGCGCAACCCGTCGTTCACGGACTACCTCATCCCGACCGTGCTTGACATGCCGCCGATGTCGATCGATGTGCTGGAGCGGGCCGATCCTCACGCGCCGTACGGGCTGCGGGGCGTCGGTGAGCCGCCGACACTGTCGTCCACACCGGCGATCGTGGCGGCCATTCGTGCGGCGACGGGGGTGGCGCTGACCAGGGTTCCCGTGCGGCCCGAGCACATTCTTACTCACCAGGGCCGCGGTTCTGCCGGCGAAACTATCGGAGAGTGACGAAATCAGTGCTGGCCTACTGCCTTCGGAGCTGGTAGTCAGTAATGTGCTGGCTACCCTCCGGCATTGCTGGAGCGTAGTCGCATTCCGTGCGCGGTGTGCCCAATATAGCGACCACTACCGAGGGTAGTTCACCTGAATGGCCTACATGATGACACGTAGGGTGTCCACAACATCGGTGATTGGTCCCCGTTTGGGTGCAGAGGGGTTGCGCATTCACTGGTAATGTCACAACCCGCTGAACCGGAGAAGGACAACCAATGACGTGGCCACTGGAAGGCTCCGGTGGATCGACCTGAGCTTGCGCGGGAGTGGGCGGAGGCGCTGGAACAGGTCATCTACATCGCGCGTGCACGCGAGGACGTCGAGGGCGAGCTGATCAAGGCACTCGACGATCTCGTCGATGCCATGCAAGCGGAGCCGTTCGCCGACCATCCTGTGATCGCGATCGCGGAGCAGCTGGTCGACCTGGGTTTGACCAGCCCAGAATGTGTCGAGTCGACCATCAAAGTACTGGGTGCGCACATGCCGAAGCTGTCGGAGGTCAGGGACCTCGTCGGGCTACCCGGCCGGCTCGTGCTCGTGTTCAGCGCGCTCGCCAAGGGATTCGCCGAGGCCATGCGGCAACGTCTTTCCGAAGAGCAGGAAACCCTGACGCTCGCGCTGATCCGCGCCCGCGAGAACGCCGAAAGCGCGTTGCGGGACAGCGAGGCGCGGTTCGAGGAGGTCTTCTCCACCTCCAGCGTCGGCATGGCGATCACCGACCTGGACTTCGCGGTCATCCGCAGCAACCGGGCGCTCGCCACCATCCTGGAGCACAAGGGAAAGCTGGCGGTCGGCCAGCTGGACGAGATCTTCCACCCGGACGACGTCGCCTACCTGCGGCTGCGGTACCAGGTGTTGCACGAGGACGGTTCCGTGCCGTTCCGGGAGCGCCGCCGGCTGGTGAAGCGCGACGGCGAGGAGGCGCTGGTCTACCTGTCGGCGTCGGTGCTGCGCGATCCGGACGGCAGCGCGCGTTACTACGTCACGACGGTCGAGGACGTGACGGAGAAGCACGACCTCGAGAGCCAGCTGCGGTTCCAGTCCATTCACGACTCACTCACCGGGCTGCCCAACCGGCGCCGGTTCGAGGGACGGCTGGAGGAGGCGCTGTCCGGGCAGCACCCGGCCGAGGAGCTCACGGTCCTGCACATCGACCTCGACGGCTTCCACGCGGTGAACGACGGGCTCGGCCGACACGTCGGTGACCGGTTGCTGCAGACCGTCGCGGGTCGGCTGCTCGACATGTTCGCCGAGGAGAAGGCCACGATCGCCCGCTTCGACGGCGACGAGTTCGGCGTGCTGATCGAGCACCAGGCGTCGACGCCGCCGTGCTCGACGATGGCGATGCGCATCAACGAGGAGCTGGCCGAGCCGGTGTTCGTCGATGACCGCGGCGTCGCCGCCACCGCGACGATCGCCGTGCTGCACGACCCGAAGCCGGACTCGACGCCCGAAGAACTGTTGCGTGCCACGGACATCACGCTGCGCCGGCTGAAGGCGGTCGGTCGAAGACAATGGGGCATGGTCGACGAGCGGCAGAACGCCGCCGACCGCGAACGCTTCAACCGCGCGAGCAGCATGCCCGGCGCGTGGGAGACCGGCGAGATCGAGCTGGAGTTCCAGCCGCTGGTGTCGGTGGCGGACCGCAAGGTCGTCGCCGTGCAGGCGACGTTGCGGTGGGACCACGAGGACGGCCCGCTGGACCACGGGCAGTGCCTGGAGGCACTCGCGGAGACCGGGCTGTCGCTGCCCATCGGCCGCTGGATGCTCGGCCGTGCGTGCGAGGAGCTGAAGTCCCTGCCAGGGCGGCCGGTGCTGTACGTCGAGCTGACCAAGGAGTTGGCCGGCGACCCGGATCTGGTGGCCACCGTGCAGGCGGTGATGTCCGACGCCGCCCTGGCACCGACCGACCTGTGGCTCGGCATGCCGGTGCAGGCACTGTGCATGCTCGACGGCCTGGCCGAGGACAACCTGAACGTGTTGGTGGATCTCGGTTTGTCGATGGTGCTGTACGAGTTCGGCACCACCAGCGGCGACCTCGCCTGCCTGGAGGACCTGCCGATCCACTCGATCAGGATGTCGAGGCGCGTGGTCAACCGCGTCGCGTGTCACGCAAGCGAGAACGCGCTGTTCACCCGCGCCATCCGCGACCTGGTCCCACTGGTCCGCGGCAACAACACCCCGGTCATCGTGGGCGACATCGAAACCGAGGAACAGTTCAACTGGTGGCGCGAGGTAGGCGCGGACACCGTACTGGGCGGCTACACCGGCACGGCAGGCCCAGCCTCATCCCTCCCACTGGCCTGAGGGGCGGCCTCCGGCCCCCGGGTTCCAGGGTACCGGCGACCACCGACAGTTCCGGTCGCCGTGGCGCTCGCCTGTGGACACGTCCGCGTGTCCAACGCTGGAGACCCGCGTGTCCAACAAAGTGGACCCCTGAGTTCAACAAAAATCGGATGACGCGACCGATACCGCGCTGCCATCCTGTGCGGCATGTTCCTGGTGGTCGTGATCGATACCTCGGCGGGCGCTGCCCTGCCGGGTGCCGTCACGGCTGCCCTGGCGCTGGACGGCGCCCGACTCTGACCCTCCTCCGCGTGGCCTGAACACGGGGAACCCGCCGAGGAGGGTGGGTCTGCCACACGGTTCTCCGGTCATCCGTCCATGCCAAGGAAATCTTCGATGAGCAAGAAGCAGTTCGTGCGCACCAAGCCGCACCTCAACATCGGCACCATGGGTCACGTCGACCACGGGAAGACGACGCTCACGGCCGCGATCACCAAGACGCTGTCCGAGCTCGACCCGGCCACCACCTCCTACGTCGCGTTCGAGGGCATCGACCGCGCGCCGGAGGAGCAGGCCCGCGGCATCACGATCAACATCGCGCACGTCGAGTACGAGACCGCCACGCGCCACTACGCGCACGTCGACATGCCCGGCCACGCCGACTACGTGAAGAACATGATCACCGGCGCGGCCCAGCTCGACGCCGCGATCCTGGTCGTGTCGGCACAGGACGGCGCCATGCCGCAGACCCGCGAGCACGTGGTGCTGGCGCGCCGGATCGGGGTGCCGCACGTGGTCGTCGCGCTCAACAAGGCCGACCTCGTCACCGACGAGGAAATACTCGACCTGGTCGAGCTGGAACTGCGGGAACTGTTGTCCCGCTACGGTTTCGACGGCGAGACGACGCCGATCGTGCGCGTGTCCGGGCTTGGTGCGCTGCGCGGCGAGCCACAGTGGACACAACGGATCGTGGACCTCCTGCGTGCGGTCGACGAGCACGTGCCCGTACCGCTCCGGCCTGTGGAAAAGCCTTTCCTCATGCCGATCGAGAACGTCCTCACGATCACCGGCCGCGGCACGGTCGTGACGGGCGCGATCGAGCAGGGCGCGGTCACGCTCGGCGAGTCGATCGAGGTGGTCGGCCTCGGCGACACCCGGACGAGCGTGGTCACCGGCCTGGAAACGTTCGGCAAGACGCTCGACCGCGCCGAGGCGGGCGACAACGCGGCGGTGCTGCTCCGCGGTGTCCGCCGCGAGGACGTGCGGCGCGGGCAGGTGCTGTGCGCGCCTGGTTCCGTCGCGCCGCACGCCAGGTTCGTCGCGCAGGTCTACCTCCTGTCCACACAGGAGGGCGGCAGGACGACCGGCTTCGCGAGCCGCTACCAGCCGCAGTTCTACTTCCGCACCACGGACGTGGTCGGGAGGGTCACCCTGCGGGACACGGACTTCGCGCACCCGGGCGACTCGGTCGAGATGGCCGTCGAACTCGGCAAGCCGATCCCGATGAACGTCGGCCTGGGCTTCGCGATCCGCGAGGGTAACCGGACCGTCGGCGCGGGCACGGTTCGCGAACTGCTCGGTTGACGACGCCGGCCGGTCTCTTCACTCAGAGGAGGCCGGCCGGCGCAGCCGCGAGTGGCGCTGAGTGCTTCATGGCGAGCGCGGTGCGGTGTCCCGAGCGGCATTCACAGGACGCTGAGCGTCTCGAAGGGGCACCCTCAGGACTCCGGCGCGTCGGTTGGGCGCACGAGTGTCCCTTTCGCTCGGACTGGCCAGCGAAAGTTGTCCACAGGCCGCCGCGGCCAGGGGTTTTGTCGGTGTGGCTTGGTACGATGGCTTCGGGTGGCCCCCCGGGAATGGGTGGGGTTCTGTACAGGTCGGGTTCGCGCTGGATGTGACACTCGTTCGGCCTGGGAGGCGCGGCTCCGAGATCCCCTTGTGGGGCGCTCACTCCAGATTCGCCGGGGATCTTGCTCAGCTGCACTCGCCACACGCCAGGAGCGGGCGAAGCCCGCTTCGCGGACACCGCCCTCGCCCAAGGCCGGTTCCCGGATGCCCTCAAGGGCACCCTCAAGATGTCAGCACCGGGCGGCGCAACCCAGCTCGCCCTCCAGGAGAAACAAGACTTTGACGAACCCCTGCGGGTATGGGTGGGGATGCCTACGCAACCATCTGTGCCGGTGGGCCTGGACAGGTCCTGGAGTTCGAGAACAGCACGGTGCCGCGTGGGGCGAGGGCGAACGCGCCACCGCACACCGCGATGTCGTGCTTGCCCATCAGCAGGCCCATGCGTTGATCATGAACGTGATCTTGCTGGAACCCTCGAACCCTGCTGCGGCGAGAGCTAGTGTCCAAATGTGGGCGCAGCTGGGCCTGACCAGGTCGCGCAGTCAGTAGCGCCCGACGACTGAACGCAGGGGTCAGCGGCTGGAGGCAGCCGCCCTCGGGCGGGTTCTTGCCCTGCCCGCCCGGGAGTGGCCGACCGTCCTGCGGTGCGGCGCCGACCGGCTCTTGCTGGCAACCCTCTCGATGCGCTCGTCCGCGTGCCACGCCCGATGCACTGCCCAGGCGATCACGAGTCCAACGGCGATCTTCGTGCCCTTCATCGGCCCCCAGCCTTTACGTCAACC
Source organism: Actinophytocola sp. (assembly GCF_036378875.1). Taxonomy (GTDB): domain Bacteria; phylum Actinomycetota; class Actinomycetes; order Mycobacteriales; family Pseudonocardiaceae; genus Actinophytocola. The sequence continues at coordinate 63,403 of NZ_DASUVO010000020.1, read as the reverse complement.
ACATCGTTGCGTAAACAGGATCGTCCCACACTGGTGACGTGTTACCGATTGCCGGCAATTGCCGATTGTTTAACTGCGCTAAAGAGGTTTGCGCCGTGTAGTGGAGCGATTACAACTGCAGTTTTTGCCGTTTTCCCAGTTGTCCGGCAACCGGGGTTATCAGAACTCAGGCGGCGGCGGTGGTCGGCGCGAGGGCCGCCTCCCCGGCGTCGGTCAGCGTGGCGGGCACGCGCGTGCCGACAGTCCCCTGGTATGCCGGCTCGATGAACCCGTCGTGTGCGAGCGTGTGCGCAAGGTACTGGTCGCAGCACGGCACGCCGTCGATGAACAGGTCGGGCTCCCTTGAACAGCTGATCTGCGCGCGCCCGGCGACGACGGCTCTCAGCATGGACAGGGCTCTGTGGTTCAGACCTTCTGCTAGCGCGGACATCATGTTCCCCGGTTGTCTTCGAGTGCCTGTGGAGTATGTGTATCAGGTGGGACCGACAATTCGTTGGATGTTCGATGTCCCCCGTTGGTTGCATCGAACTCACTAACGGATTGTTACCAACAAGGAGTGCCCCACGTCCACGCAGATACTCACGTCGCCCAAAAGTGAGGCACCCGAAGGTACGGTTCGATCATGCGCCGTAGTCAGCAGTGGTACGCCGGAGACGACCGCAACGCCTACATTCACCGCGCCTGGATGCGTCGGGGCCTGCCGAGGGAGGCGTTTGACGGTCGGCCGCACATCGCGATCGCCAACACCGCATCCGACCTCACTCCGTGCAATGCACACCTGACCGAGGTCGCGAAGTCCGTCGCGGACGGAGTGTGGGCGGCCGGTGGTGTTCCGCTGCACCTGCCGGTCATGTCGCTCGGCGAGACCTTGCTGCGGCCGACGGCCATGCTGTTCCGCAACCTCGCCGCGATGGCCACCGAGGAGATGCTGCGCGCCAACCCCATCGACGGCGTCGTGCTGCTCGGCGGCTGTGACAAGACCATCCCGGCACTGCTGATGGCCGCGTGCTCGGTGGATCTGCCAGCGCTGGTCGTGCCCGGCGGACCCATGCTGACCGGGCATTTTCGCGGCGTGCCGCTCGGTTGCGGCACGGATGTGTGGCGACTGTCCGAGGAGGTCAGGGCCGGCACGCTGTCCCGCGACGACTTCATGCGGTCGGAGTCGTCCATGATCCGCAGCCGGGGGCACTGCAACACGATGGGCACCGCGTCCACCATGGCCTGCGTGACCGAGGCGCTCGGCATGACCATCCCCGGGCTCGCCGGCACGCCAGCGCCCGACAGCGGCCTGCTGGAGATGGCGCACCAGTCGGGCAAGCTGTCGGTGTCGCTGGTCGACGAGGACCGCCGGCCCAGCACGGTGCTCACCCGCGAGTCGTTCCTCAACGCGATCGTGGCGCTCGCGGCGATCGGCGGTTCGACCAACGCGGTGGTGCATCTGCTGGCGATTGCCGGTCGCCTCGGCGTCGACCTGTCACTCGACGACTTCGACCGCACCGGCGCGGACGTGCCCCTGCTGGTGGACCTCCAGCCGGCCGGCAGGCACCTGATGGACGACATGCACCGAGCCGGCGGTCTGCTGGCCGTGCTGCGCGAGGTGGCCGACCTGCTGTCCCCGGACGCGATCACGGTGACCGGCCAGCCGCTCGAGTCGTACCTCGAGACGGCCCGCATCCACGACGACACGGTGATCCGTCCCCGGTCGGCGCCGCTACAGGAGTCGGCGGGCATCGCCGTGTTGCGCGGCAACCTGGCCCCGTCCGGCGCGGTGATCAAACCGGCGGCGGCCACCCCGGCGCTGCTCACCCACCGGGGCCGGGCCGTCGTGTTCGACTCCGTGGAACACATGTACGCCACGATCGACACGGTCGACGTCGACGAGGACTCGGTGCTGGTGCTACGAGGATGCGGTCCGAAGGGCTACCCGGGTATGCCGGAGGTCGGCAACTTTCCACTCCCGGCGAAACTGCTGGCCAAGGGCGTGCGGGACATGGTGCGGATCAGCGACGCGCGGATGAGCGGCACCGCCTACGGCACGGTCGTGTTGCACGTGGCCCCGGAAGCGGCGGCCGGCGGCCCGCTGGGACGCGTCCGCACGGGTGACCCGATCGTGCTGGACGTCCCGGACCGCCGACTGGACGTGGAGGTGCCAGACCTGGCCGAACGCCCAATCGCCCAGGCCACCGCGGACGCGTGCGCCGCCCCGGCACGTGGCTGGCAACGCCTGTACATCGACCACGTACTCCAAGCAGACGAGGGCGCGGACCTGGACTTCCTCCGCGGCGCCACCACCACACCCCCGACCCGCGAGTCACACTGACAACCCCAAAACGCTAATCCGCGAAGATCGCGTAGCTAGAGCCCGTCATGTGGAGTCGACCGTCGTCCCGTGACGTGCCATGGCCGAGCACCTGTGTGCCCGTGATCGGGATGTCCGTGGTCGTCGCCTCGAAGGCCGGGTTCACCGCGACCGTGAACCGGTCGCCACGTCGGTAGACGAACGGGTAGCCGGGGTTGAGGATCTCCACGCTGCCCGAGGCGCCGAGTTCCGGGTTCGCCTTGCGCAGGGCGATCAGCTCCCGCACGAGGTTCAGCGTCGACGACGGGTCCGCCTGCTGGTCAGCCACGTTCGGCCGCGTCGGCGACGGGTGTGGTGGCAGGTAGGTCACCTCGGGGTCGGCGCTGTCCCACTGCATCGGCGTCCGCGAGCCGGCCCGGTTGTAGCCCGCCCACGGCAATCCCAGCACGCTGCCCTCGTGGTCCGGCAGGCCGGGCTGGTACTGCATGCCGATCTCGTCGCCGTAGTAGATGGCCGGCAGCGTCGGCCACGTCAGGATGAACACCAGCGCCCCGCGTGCCCCCTCCGCCGTCCGTGAACCCGCCACGAGCCGCGGGTAGTCGTGGTTCGCGGTCGGCAGGACGATGTACCCGCTGTCGCCGATCACGGTCATCGCGGTCGCCCACTCCGCGAGGAAGTCCGACACCGTGCCCGCGCCGGAACCGTCGAAGTAGCACGGTCGTGGCCGGAACGAGTGGTCGTAGATCGCGCCGTTGTGGAACAGCGACCGGAACGCCTGGCTGCTGCCGAAGTGCAGGAAGAAGTCCGCGTGGAACCCCGCCGGCACCGACACCTGCGGCACGGCCCACTCGGAGAACAGTGCCGCGTCGGGGTGCGCGTGGTCGAGCCACCCGCGCAGGTCCCGCCACAGCGCGGCCGTCTCCTTCCGGCCGGGGTCGTCCTTCACCAGCGACGAAGCCATGTCCACGCGGAAACCGGCGATCCCCGTCCGCAGCCAGTAGTCCATGATGTCCCGCAACGCCTGCCGGTTCTCCATTGGCCCCGGCGCGTCCACGGGCTGGCGCCACGGCTCGTCCGGGTTCGTCCGGCCGTAGCCGAAGTTCAACGCGGGCTGCACCGGGAAGAAGTTCGGCAGGTAGAAGCCGGTTCGCTCACCGGGTGATGGCTCGAAGCCGGTCGTCTGCCGGTCGGCCCAGATGTAACGGTCGTCGGACGGATCGTTGGCCGAGCGGACGAACCACTCGTGCTGGTCGGAGGTGTGCCCGGCTACCAGGTCGAGCAGCACCCGGATTCCCTTGCGGGAGGCGGAGTCCACGAGCTTGGCCAGGTCGTCGCGGCTGCCGTAGCGCGGGTCGATCGCGTAGTAGTCGCTGATGTCGTAGCCGGCGTCCCGCATGGGGGAGGCGAAGCACGGGTTGAGCCACACGGTGTTCACGCCGAGCCACGACAGATAGTCCAGTTTGGACTCGATGCCGTTCAGGTCGCCGATGCCGTCACCGTTGCTGTCGGCGAAGCTCTGCGGGTAGATCTGGTACAGCACTGCTTCGGCGAGCCACGCTGGCACGGCCATGGACACTCCCTCGCGTCGGTCAGCGCCGGGCCAGCCGGACCGACCGGATCCCGGGCATGGGCAGCTGGACGGTGATCGACGCGAGCCCGTCGTCGCCGACCCCCACCTCCGCAAGGTACTCGATCGGCAGGGAGTCGGCGGCCCGCAACGTGATCCACTGCTCGTCGTCCGGCCAGTCGCCGCCACCCAGCTCCCGCCACGCGCGGCCGATGTTGGCGTGGTGTTCGTCCACCCGTGTCGATCTGACCGTGTACGTGCCAGGTTCGAGGCCCGTCACCGTGACCGTCACGGCCCGGTCGAGGTCCGGTGCGCCGTCTATCTTGGACTGATCGAGGGTTCCGTTCCACACCAGGACATCCACGGTGCTCGCCGCCCGGGTCGCGAGGGCCTCGACCAGTGAACCGCCGCCATCCCCGGCACACACGGCCGGCACCCGACCACCGGCCAACTGGGACAGCAGGTACAGCGCCCAGAACCGAGGCTTGCGCAGGTTGCCGACGGTCAGCAGGCCGAAACCACCGTGCAGCAGGTGGGGTGGCCAGCCCAGCTCCTCGAAGTGGTCCGAGCACACCCAGTACGCCAGGCAGTCCGTCGAGGTGAGGGCGCTCTTCATACCGCGTAACACGAACGGCGCCGCGAACGGCGTGTCGCTCACCCGGTGGAAGTGCGTTGGCGTGACACCCCACTCCGTCCACAGGATCTCCGGTTCCACCCGACCGGTGGCCTGCGCGAACGACGTGGTCAACGGCCGGAGGTCGAGCGGGGCGTTGCCGTAGGTGTGGGTGGACACGAAGTCGATCGGCACGTCGTGGGCGCGGCAGTGCGCCAGCAGGTCGCCAACCCAACCGGCGGCCGCGGACGCCGGCCCGCCGACGCGGATGCGCGGGTCGATCGACTTGATCTCCCGGGCGGCGATCTCGTACAGCTGGTGGTAGTCCTTCTGGGTGCCGTTCCAGAACACCGCCAGGTTGGCCTCGTTCCAGACCTCGAACTCCCAGGTCGCGACCTCGTCGGCGCCGTAGCGTTCCCGCAGGTGCGTGGTCACCGCACGGACGAGGTCGCCCCAGCGGTCCCACTCGCGGGGCACGGAAACACCCGCCCGGTACTCGAAGACCGTGTATCCGGGATCCTTGGCCAGTTCGGCCGGCAGGAACGACAGCTCGACGACCGGCTTGAGGCCGGTGGCGAGGAACCGGTCGTAGACCTCGTCCAACCCGGCGAAGTCGAACGTGCCGTCGGGCCGGACGGTGACTGTTTCGGGCAGGAACGTGCCGTGTGCGCGAACCGTTCGCACGCCGAGGTCGTCCCGCATGATCCGCAGTGCTTCGGCGTACTCGGCGGCGACGTGCGCCCCGCCAGGGCCCGGCTCGTCCCAGGTCAGCAGCGAGAAGTGCTCGGCGCCGATCATGCGCCGCCAGACGTCCTTGACCGGGGTGGGCTTCGCGGCCGCGTCCACGGTGACGGTCACCGCGCGGCCGCCGTTCGGGTCGGGGCTCGCCGTCACGGACCCGGACAGCGCACCGGCGCCGCCGTCGGTCCAGGTGGCGACCTTGTAGTGGTATGTGCGACCCGGCTCGACCAGGGTGTCGGCATACGGCGGGTGAGGGACGGCGAGCACGTCACCGCCGAGGTGGTCGAGCGGCTCGAACGGGCCGGCCGCGCTGTCGGCGCGGTGCACCAGGTAGCCGAGCGCGCCATTGACGGGTCGCCAGTCCAGGTGGACGAGCGCGGTGCCCGGGGTCGCGGTGAGGCCCTCGGGTGGGGGTAGCGGGGCCGTACCGGTCAGCGGCTGGTCGCTCTCCATGCCGATGCGTCGTTCCCAGTCCTTGCGTGCGGTCATGGGTGTTTGACCTCCCCAAACGGCGATGTAAGCGCTGTCTGTAAGCGCATACATTAGGGGCGCGTACCAACCCCTCGCAAGGGACGTGGATCGGCGTCAGCCGGGACAGCCGCAGCTTGTGCGGCGGGTCTGGGTGACCGGGAGCAGCACCGAGCGGGGTTCGCGGGCGGGCTCGGTGAGGCGTTCGATCAGCAGCTCGACCGCGGTCTGGCCGAGGCGGCGCATGGGTTGGGTCACGGTCGTGAGGCCGGGGCGGACGACGCGGCCGAGCTGGATGCCGTCGAAGCCCACCACCGCCACGTCCTCGGGGACGCGGACACCGCGGCGCTCCAGTACGTCGAGCCCGCCGATCGCCATCTGGTCGTTCGCGTACACCAGCGCCTGCGGCAGCGGCAGGTCGAGAAGGCGCCGTGTCGCGTCGCGGCCGCCGGCCTGTGTGAAGTCACCCCGGCTGTCCGGCTCGTCGGCGGCCGGAAGGCCGGCGGCGGTGAGTGCCTGCCGGTAGCCGAGGAACCGGGCGTTGGCGTCCGGCGAGTCGGCGGGGCCGCCGACGAACGCGAACCGGCGCACGCCGTGGTCGGCGACCAGGTGGGTGACCAGTTCCCGCTCGCCGTCGGTGTTCGCCACCTCCACGTGGTCGAGTTGGTCGATCTCCCGGGGACCCGCGATCATCACGACCGGCAGGCGCCGCGCCATCAGCTCGAGGTCCTCGGTGGCGATCGTCCTTGCCAGCACGGCGAAACCGTCGACCCGGCCCGCCACCGAGGCCACGAGGCTCTCCGGCCCGCCGGCGAGCGAGGCGGCGATCAGCAACGCGTACCCGCGCCGCCGCGCCGCCCGTTCCATGCCGCGGGTGATCTCGTCGGCGTAGAGGGTGAGATCCGCGTCCTCGCCGTCCTGCTCGTCGATCTCCGGGTCCGCGTGGTCCGGGAAACACAGACCGAGCACCCCGGTGCTGCGCGACGCGAGACCCCGCGCGCTGCCGCTCGGCACGTACCCCAGCTCCCGGGCCACGGCGAGCACCCGGTCCCGCGTCTGCGCCCGCACCGAGTCGGGGTTGCGATAGACCCGCGACACGGTCGCGATGGACACGTTCGCCCGCTCGGCAACGTCATAGACCGTGGGCACTCCCACCAGCGAGGACCTTCCAAGTAAGCGCATACGTGTAAGCGCATTCAGGCCGCCAACGCTACCGCGCTCCCACCTGCCCCGCGAGGCCCCGGTTCGACGTCACCTACCGCCTCTACCAGCGGCCATGTGTGACATGACTACGACAGCGAAAATAACACCCAGGTGTTATTTTCGCTGTCGTCGCCTGTTATCTTTGACTTGTGAAGCTGACTGAGGCGCTTCGACTGGTCGGTGACTACGCCGCCGACCAGGGAGGCCTCGTGACTTCCGCGCAGGCGAAGATCGTGGGAGTCGACGGTGTCACCCTCCGTCGGCTGGTCGACGCGGGGCTGCTTGAGCGTGTTGCACATGGCGTGTACGGGATGCCGGCCGCGATGGCCGCCGAGCACCTGCTTGAGCGCACTGCCTGGCTACGGCTGGCGGCTGGTCGCCCGGGATGGGAACGGAAGCCACTCGATCCCGACAGTGGAGTGCTCTCCCATCGGTCGGCCGCTGTCCTGCACGGCCTGGGTGACCTGGCACCGGACAGCGTGGAGATCACAGTTCCTCGTCGACGCACCAGCCGCGACCCGAACGTGCGCCTCCGCATCGCGCACCTCACTGACGACGACGTCACGAGTGTGGATGGGCTCCCAGTCACCACCGTGGAACGCACCATCGTGGACCTGCTGGCCGATCACACCGACGGTGGCCACGTCGGAGATGTGATGGCCGACGCGCACCGCCGCAACCTCGTCGATCTGTCTGCCCTGTCCAAGCGGGTGGTGCGCTTCGCGACGGCCTACGGGATCCGAGGCGCGGGGTCGAGTCGCGGTATGAAGCTCATCACGCGACTACTTGACCAGGTCGGATACCGGGATCTTGGGGACAGCGACCACCGCGCTGCAGAGGACCACGGTCGACAGGTGCTCGCCGTCGCCGACCGGCTGGTAACGCTCAAACCAGATGAGCTACGCAGGCTCGCGATGCTTCTGCGGTCCCCTGGTCTGGTGGAGAAGGTTACGCGAGGAACCAGGGAACAAACCCGCAGGCCGGAGACCGGCCGCGACCACGACGATCACGACGACGAGATGGAGACTCCGTGACCTACGAGTCACCGCGGGCGCTGTGCTCATAGCCCACCGCGAGCCACTCGACGGCCCTCCGGTGCACCTCGCGCTTCGAACCGAAGTCGGCCGCCGCAGAGCTTGCGGCACCGTGCTCGACCTTCCGACCACATTCACCATCCCGGGCACGAACTGGCCAACCGGTTACCGCGCCGCTGCGGCAAAGGTCGCCGGCCTGGCCAACTACCGCACGATCGAACTGGCCGCGGGCCTTGCGCACACCCTGCTCGATCCTCTCCTCGGACCCGACGATCCACCGCAGCGGTGGAATCCACGGCGGCTTGGGTGGGAGTGACCACAGCTCAGCTGCCGGTCCCCGCGAGTCGCGCGTTCAGCCCCCGCGAGTTGCGTTTTCGGGAACGTTTCGCTCCAGCATCTCGGTCAGGTAGGAGATGCCGTCGGCGCCATGGCCGGTATCGACGGCTCGCTGCGCGAGGGTGTGGGCCGCCCGCATGACGCTCGCGTCGAGGCCCCGTGCCTCTGCCGTCTCGATGATGTGTGCCATGCCGGCCGCCGCTGTGCGTAGGTTCGCCGCGTCGCCGGGGTGCTTGCCCTCCTCGAGACGGGCGCTGTACTCGTCGATCACCATCGGCAGGAGGTCGGAGATGCCGCGGGCCAGCGGCGCGAGCTCGGTCGCGGCGATGTTCTCGCTGCGGGCCATCGCGAAGGCGTGCGCGACGCCGGCCACCGACGTCCAGAACAGGTCCAGCAGCGCCACGTCGAACCCAGCCGCCCGACCCGGTTCCGCGCCGAGGTAGGGCTGGTTGCCACCGAGCGCGGAGAGCACCTCCGTCTGATGTCCACTGTGGAGGGTCAAGGCGGAGGCGGTGCCGATCGTGTCGGTCGGGGTCATGATCGCGCCGTCGGTGTAGAGGATGTCGTGCGTGGCGGCCCATTCCGCCAGCTCGCGTGCGGCGTCCGGGGAACCGCTGGTCAGGTTCACGACCAGCCGGCCGCGGAGGGTGTCGGCCAGCGGTGGCAGCACCGACCGGACCGCCTCGTAGTCCGTCAGGCACACCACCACGGTCTTGCTCGCCGTCACCGCCGCCGTCACGTCGTCCGTGCGGACGGCGCCGTCGGGTGCGGGACGTGCGGAACGGTTCCAAGTCGTCGTCGGATGCCCGGCTGCGGTGAACGCCGACGCGATCGCGTAGCCCATCGCGCCGAGGCCGAGCACGGTCACTGGTTCAGTCATGACCCGGACGCTAAAGCCTCACGCCGGTGTTAAGGTCAAGTCATGCGGATCGGGGAGTTCGCCAAGCGGACCGGGGCCAGCGAGCGTTCGCTGCGGTACTACGAGGAGCAGGGGCTGCTCAACCCGACCCGCACCCCGAGCGGCTACCGCGTCTACGCCGAGTCCGATGTGGACGTCGTGCGGCACGTGCGGATGCTGCTCGACGCCGGGCTCAACACCGCGTTCATCAGGGAAGTCCTGCCCTGCATGGTCGACACCGGCGACGGTCTCGCTCCCGGTTGCCCCGAACTGCTGCCGCACCTGACCAGGGAACGCGACCGCATGACGATGGCCATCGACGGGCTCGCCACGGCACGCACGCTGCTCGACGAGGTCATCGCCGCGACCCCGCCGGACAACGCCGCGTACGAGGAGTGGGTGGCCCGTCAGGCGGGTTGATCCCATGTTGTGGAAGCTTTTCCCACTCCGTTGACCGCGGTGTCCACGGAGTGTTGCGATGAAAGACGTGACTCCCGCCCTGACCAAGCGACGCCACGTCGACTTCGTCCGAGTCTGCGCTCAGGCGTGTCCCCGGTAGTCCAGTAACGCCTCTTCACGTGGTTTCGGCATGCCCTCATTCGGCCGTGGTCCGAGAGGAACTCTATGTCCACTGTGGAATTACTGGAGCGCGTCGCCGAACCGGTGGCGACGGTCCAGGCCAAGCGCCGCAAACGATTGCCTGACCTGCGTCGCTGGCTCAGCCCGATCGCGCTCGTCGTCCTCTGGCAGGTGTCCTCGGCCACCGGCCTGCTCCCGCCAGACAAGTTGAGCTCGCCGTGGACCGTGTTGCGGGCCGGCATCGACACGGCGCGCTCCGGCGAGTTGGGCGAAGCCTTCGCCGTGTCGATCACCAGGGTCGGCGTCGGGTTCGCGTTCGGGGCCGCGATCGCGCTGGTGCTCGGTGTCGTCGCGGGCCTGTCGAACTGGGGCAACGCGCTGATCGACCCGCCCGTGCAGATGCTGCGCACGTTGCCGTTCCTCGGTCTCATCCCGCTGCTCATCCTGTGGTTCGGCATCGGAGAGGAACCGAAGATCGTCCTGGTCGCGCTCGGCGTGGCGTTTCCCCTGTACCTCAACGTGCACTCGGGGATCCGCAACGTCGACGACCAGCTCATCGAGGCCACCACCGCGCTCGGCTTCACCCGCTGGGAACGGCTGTGGCACGTGGTCCTGCCCTCGGCCGTCCCGCAGACGCTCGTGGGTCTGCGGCAGTCGCTGGGCATCGCGTGGCTCGCGCTGATCGTCGGCGAGACCGTCAACGCGGACGCGGGCCTCGGTTATCTCATCAACAACGCACGCGAGTTCCTGCGCACCGACGTGATCGTCGTGGGGCTCGTCGTCTACGCCGTGCTGGGGCTCGTCACCGACGCGCTCGTCCGGCTGCTGGAGAGGAAGGCGTTGCGGTGGCGGAAGGGCTGACCGTCGAGGCTCGCGGGCTCACCAAGCGGTTCGGCACGCGCGAAGTGTTGTCCGGGCTCGACCTCGAGATCTCGCCGGGCGAGTTCGTCGCGCTGCTCGGCCGAAGCGGCTCGGGCAAGTCGACGCTGTTACGGGTGCTCGCCGGCCTCGACTCCGAAGTAGACGGAGAGTTCTCAGTGCACGGCACGGTGTCCGTGGCGTTCCAGCAGCCGAGGCTCCTGCCGTGGCGAAAGGTGTGGCGCAACGTCGTGCTCGGGCTCCGTGGTCGGGGCGCCGACCGCGGTCTGGCCGAACGGGCTCTCGCCGAGATGCGGCTGCGCGATCACGCCGACGCGTGGCCGCGCACGCTCTCCGGTGGTGAGGCGCAACGCCTTTCCCTTGCCAGAGCGCTGGTTCGCGAGCCGGACCTGCTGCTGCTCGACGAGCCGTTCGGCGCGCTGGACGCCCTTACCCGGCTCGCCATGCACGCGCTCGTCGCCGACCTGTGGGCACAGCACCAACCGAGCGTCCTGCTCGTCACCCACGACGTCGACGAGGCACTGCTGCTCGCCGACCGCGTCCTGATCCTCGACGGCGGCGCGATCGTCGCCGAACACGTGTTGACCCATGCCCGACCGCGCCGGCTCGCCGACCACCTCGACGTGCGTGCCCGCGTGCTGGCCGATCTTGGAGTGACCGACCATGCGATTGCGTAATGCCGTTCTCGTCACCGCGTTGCTCGCGCTGACGGCGTGCGGCACCTCGAACGAGCCGCGGCAGGCGAGCGTGCCGGCCCCGGTGAGCGGCGACGAACTCGCCAAGGTGACGTTGAAGGTCGGTGACCAGAAGGGCGGCTCGAAGGCGTTGCTGACGGCCGCAGGCCTGCTCGACGACGTGCCCTACAAGATCGAGTGGGCGACGTTCACGTCCGGTCCGCCGCTGCTGGAGGCCCTTTCGGCGGGCGGTGTCGACGTCGGCCGCGTCGGCAACACGCCGCCGATCTTCGCCGCGGCCGCCAACGCGAAGATCGCCCTGGTCTCCAGTTCCCAGGGCAACGTGGCGAGCGATGCCATCCTCGTGCCCGCGGACTCGTCGCTGAAGACGGTGAAGGACCTGAAGGGCAAGACGATCGGCGTTGCGAAGGGCAGCTCCGCGCACGGTCAGGTGCTGTACAACCTGCGCAAGGCCGGGTTGTCCACAAAGGATGTGAAGCTGTCGTTCCTGCAGCCCGCCGACGCCTACGGCGCGTTCAACCAGCACCAGATCGACGCGTGGGCGGTGTGGGACCCCTACACGTCGCAGGCGAAGCTGGAGTCGGGCGCCCGAGTGCTGGCCGACGGTCGCGGCACCGCCAACGGCTACACCTTCCTCGCCGGCGGCACCCAGTCGCTTTCCAACGCCGCGACAAACTCCGCGATCAGGGATTACGTGCTGCGGCACGCGCAGGCCGAGCGCTGGGCCGACACGCATCGCGAGGAGTGGGCGCAGGCGTGGGCCGAGGAGACCGGGCTGTCCATCGAGGTGGCTCATGCGGTGGTCAAGGCCGGACCGGACCTGCCGGTGCCGCTGGACGACTCGGTCGTCAAGTCCGAACAGGACCTCGCGAACGCGTTCACCGAGGACGGCGTGCTGCCTGGTCGCGTCGACTTCGCGAAGTTCGTGGACCGGCGCTACGTCAACGACATCAACAAGGGATGACGACCCATGACCGTTCACCTGCACTGGTTCCTGCCCACATCCGGCGACGGGCGCACGATCGTGGAACGCTTCCACGCCAACCGGTCGCTTGGCCCGTCGGCGGCGCGTCAGCCCGACATCGACTACCTGGCCCAGATCGCGCGATCGGCGGAGCAGCTCGGGTTCGAGGCCGTGCTCACCCCGACGGGCACGTGGTGCGAGGACGCGTGGCTGACGACCGCCGCACTGATCCGTGAGACGACGAAGCTGAAGTTCCTCGTGGCGTTCCGGCCCGGCGTGATCTCGCCGACGCTCGCCGCGCAGATGGCCGGCACCTACCAGCGGATCTCCGGCGGCCGCCTGCTGCTCAACATCGTGACCGGCGGGGATGCCGTTGAGCAGCGCCGGTTCGGCGACTGGCACGACCACGACGCCCGCTACGCACGGACCGACGAGTTCCTGTCGATCGTGCGCGGCGTGTGGAGCGGTAAGCCGTTCGACTTCGTCGGCGAGCACCTGTCCGTCGAGGGCGCGACAACGCTCGCGCCGCCGGACCCGCTGCCGCGGGTGTACTTCGGCGGTTCCTCGCCTGCCGCGCTGCCTGTCGCCGCCCGGCACGCGGACGTGTACCTGACGTGGGGCGAGCCGCCGTCGCAGGTGGCGGAGAAGATCGGTCGCGTCCGGGACCTGGCCGGCGACCGGGACGTCCGGTTCGGCATCCGGCTGCACACGATCTCGCGGGACACGTCGGCGGAGGCCTGGCAGGAGGCACGGAAGCTGCTCGACGCGCTGGACCCCGTGCAGGTGCGCCGGGCGCAGGAACAACTCGCCGCGAGCGAGTCGGTCGGGCAGCGGCGGATGGTCGCGTTGCACAACGGCGCGCTCGACGGTGACGTGCACTCGCTGGAGATCTACCCGAACCTGTGGGCGGGCATCGGTCTCGTGCGGGGCGGTGCCGGCACCGCCCTCGTCGGCAGCCACGAGGAGGTCGCGGAGCGGATCGCGGAGTACCACGCGCTCGGCATCGAGGAGTTCGTCCTGTCCGGCTACCCGCACCTGGAGGAGGCGTACTGGTTCGGCGAGGGGGTGCGGCCGGTGCTCGCGCGCCAGGGACTGCTCTCGCCAAGCCTGGTTGTCGTATAACCCCTTGAGGGGGTATACATGGGGTCATGCCAAAAGTGAACGTGTATCTGCCGGATGACCTCGCCGAGACGGTGAAGGAGATCGGGCTGCCGGTCTCCGCGATCTGCCAGCGCGCACTGGAGCAGTCGGTGAAGCGCGTGTCGGCGATCCGGACCGCGGTGGTCGGGGAGCTGGACCCGACCGCGGGTCTGGCCTCCTTCACCCCGAAGGCAAAAAACGTCGTGAACCTCGCGATCGAGGGTGCCTGGGACCGGGGTGCCGAGGAGGTCGGGACCAGGGACCTGCTGCACGCCATGATCAGCGAGGGGACGAACCTCGGCGTGCACGCGCTGCGCTCGATCGAGGTCGAGCCGGAGCAGGTGCTCAAGGAGTTGGCGCGACGTGCGGGGGAGAGTGGCGGCACCGGTGCCCGGCGTGTGAGCAGGACGGCGGCGAACGCGCTGGAGCTGACCGTCATCGAGGCGCTCACGCTCGGGCACAACTACGTCGGCTGCGAGCACCTGCTGCTCGGCCTGGTCGCGGAACCGGACGGCACCGCTGGGCAGGTGCTGCGTGGCATGGGTGCGGACTCGCGCGCCGTACGGCAGGCGGTGTCGGCGTTGCTCGCGGGATATCTGCAGGCGACCCAGGCCGCGGGCGCGTCGCCGATCACGGCCGCGGTGACACAGGCACTGGAACCGGTGCTGCGCCGGCTCGACCGCTTGGAGCAGCGGGCCGGCTTGACCGACCACGAGTGACCGACTGCGGTTAACCTTGCGAAGGTGAGCCGTGCCATCGCCGTCCGCGCTATGGACGGGTTCGAGCTGGCCGCGTACGCCGTGCAAGTGGAGCGTCTGTACCGGTTGTGTTTCTCCACGCCCCCGTGGCTGGAGTCGGAGGAGCGGCTGGTGGGGTTCCACGACCGCTTCGACCAGCACCTGTCCAACCCGGGGGCCAGCGGCGTCGTCGTGACCGATGGTGAGGAGCTCATCGGCGTGGTCTACGGCTGGCCCGCCGGCGACGAGCTCGCCAGCGGTTCGCCGTTCGACGACGCGCTGGCCGCCGCGGTCACCCCCGAGATCGCGCGCCGGCTGGTCGCGCCCGCGGTCGTGGTCGCGGAGCTGATGATCGACCCCCGCCGCCAGCGCCGTGGCATCGGGCGCGCGCTCCTGACCAGGTACGTCGAGGAGTGGCCTGCCGCCTGGCTCGCCACCCATTCGGAAGCGCCTGCCGCGCGGATGTACCGGGAGGAAGGGTGGCGGCAGGAGGCCGAGTTCACTGTGGACTTTCAGCCGATGGTGGTGTTCACGTGGCAGGCTCCCAGGCGAACGGTGTCATCGGCTCGTCGAGCGGCGCGCGGGTGAGCCGGTTCGCGAGCGTCGACATCGTGTAGGTGCCGATCCCCAGCACCACCTCGAGCGCCTGCTGGCGGGTGAAGCCCGCGGTCGTGAAGGCGTCGAGTGCGTCGTCGGGCACGGCGCCCGCCGTGTCCAGCACCGTGTGGGTGAAGTCCCGGATCGCCTGGAGACGCTCGTCCGGCAGTGGCTTGTCCTCGCGCAACGCGGTGACCAGCGCGGGGTCGGCGTCGAGTTGGCGCAGCTTGGCCGTGTGCATGGCCACACAGACGTGGCAGCCGTTGCGTGTCGCCATCGTCATGATCAGTGTCTCGCGCGCCAGCGGATCGAGGCTCGTGGTCTCGAACATCGCGGTGAGCTTGAGGAACCCGTCGAGCAGCAGTGGTGCCTCTGCGAGCCGGGCGACGGCGGCGGGCAGGTAGCCGAAGCGCTTCTCGGTGGCCACGAGGGTCCGGCGGGCGGCCTCGGGCGCGGTCTCGACGGTGTGGTCGACGAACATCTCACTCCTGTAGAGATAGACAACGTGGTTGACCAAATAGTAAACGAGGTTGTCTAAGTTGACAATGTCCGCTGTGACCTCGGGTTATGAGCTACCCCTGCTGCTGTTCGGCGGGTTCCGTGCGTTGATCGACCGGCTGCACGAGGAGTTGGCGCGTCAGGGCCATGTCGACGCGCGGCCTGCGCACGGGTTCGCGTTGCAGGCCATCGGGACGACCGGCGTGACCGCGGCGGAGCTGGGGCGGCGGCTCGGGGTGTCGAAGCAGGCGGCCGGCAAGACGGTGGATCGGCTGGTGCGCCTCGGTTACGTGGAGCGTGCGGCGTCCGAGGTCGACGGCCGCGCGAAGGTGGTGCGGCTGACGTCGTTCGGGGTGGACCTGTTGGCACGCTCGGCCGCGATCTTCGACGAACTGCGTGCCGAGTGGGTCGCGACGTTGGGGATCGAGCGGGTCGATTCCTTGGAATCGGCATTGCGGGCGGTGGTGCCGCCTGGTTTGCGTGTTGATTCGTTCGGCTGGTTCGGGGCGGATTGACGGACATGAGTCGGCGCCCGGGCCGGCGGGGAAATTTCGACCCGGACGCCTCTCCTCAATTCAGCCGACAGCGGACTCTTCCGATGATTTCAGCAGCAGCACCACCAAGTGCCGCAGATGCTGACCACGATGCCAAGTCCGATACCGATCACGCGCACCTCCACGTTCGGCGATTGTTTCGCTGCTGCGAAAACGCTTGTGACATTAGCGGTCATCGAGTTGGAATGTCTTTCCCCGGTCAGAGTGAAGCAAACCCTGGTGGTCGCCCGCGAGATGAGCCGAAATTCGCGAGAATGGCCTAGTGGAAGGTATCTTTCAGGTGGATTCGCGTCTCTTGTCAGACGCGACGGCTTCTGGTGGTATGGGCAGATGCGGACTGTTCTGGGGGTACTGCTGCTTCTGTCCGGTTTTCTGGTCGCCTCGCCGGCCTCGGCGGCGACCACGGTGAAGGTGTTGCAGCTCAACATCTGCCACAGCGGTCTCGCGGGTTGCTACACGGGCGCGGAACCGGTGATGGCGAAGGCCGTCTCGGTGATCGGCTCGACGAGACCGCAGGTCCTGTCGGTGAACGAGGCGTGCGCGGGTGACGTGGCGAGGCTGCAGGCGGCGATGGGGGCGTCGCAGGCGGTGTTCGTGGCGGCGCAGAGGAGGGACGGCACACCGGTCACCTGCACCAACGGTCAGCAGTTCGGCAACATCCTGATCGTCGTCGCCGCGCTCGCCGGCGGCCCTGCGAGCACCGGCCGGTACACGGCGCAGGACACCAGCAACGAGATGCGCGTGTGGGCGTGCCTTCCCGCGGGTGGCGTGAGCGCGTGCACAACCCACCTGTCGGCGAGGACCGGTTCGGTCGCGTTGGCGCAGTGCAAGGAGTTGCTGGGCCGTGCGGTGGGTCTACCCGGCCCGACGGTCGTGGCGGGCGACATGAACCTGCGCTATCAGGGCAGCCCGAACGTGCAGGACTGCAACCCGGCGGGCTTCTATCGCAAGGGCGACGGCGACGTGCAGCATGTGTTCGCGTCGACCAGCTTGGCTTTCGTCAGCGGCACGGAGTTGAGCATGTCCGGCACGACCGACCACCCGGCCTGGCTGGTGACGGTCACGGCCCCGTGAGGTCGCGCTCGGAGATCACCTCGATGTGGTCCCCTTCAATGGTCAACACGCAGGGGACCAGCTCGGTCGTGGGGTACTCCGACTCGTGAACCGCCCGGCGGACCGTGTCCGCGAGCGGTGAGTCCGCGTCCGCCACATAGATTTCGTCGGGACAGGGCAGACCCACGACCAGCCGCTTCGCGCCGCTGAGCTCGGACAGCCGACGGTAGAAGTCCGGCAGGCACACCATCGCCGAGACGAGCGTGCCGGACAACGACAGCAGCTGTCCGTCGTCGGTCTGGTGGCCGTTCACCCGCAGATCGGTGGTGAGGTTCTCGCAGGCCTCCGCCATCAGCTCGTCGAACGAATGCTCACCGAGTTGGTGGTGCGTCACGTGGTACATGCCGAGCGTGCCCCGTGGTGTCATCGCGACCACCGCGAGCGCGAGGTGTAACCGCCCCGAGGCCACCGGCCAGTGCGGCACCGCCTCGAGCAACCCCACCTGCGGCGACGAGTCGCTCCACAACACCGGCAACAACTGCCCGTCGCCGGCTTGCTGGTCGTCGGCGTTCTGCTGCCCGCTGTCGTTGCCAGCCGCGGCCGCCAGCATGGTCGCCCGCGCCGCCGTGAATGCCTCGTCCCAGTCGACCGGGTCGGGGCGGCGGAAGTTGAACGTCACGGCCGCGGCGGGGAAGGTCGCCTCGATGAACGTCACGTCCGTCGGCGATGGTTCCCACTCGGCGTGTAGTGCGACCACGCTTCCGGCGTGCGCGCCATGCTTGTGACGAACGCCTTCCCAGGCTTGGCTGACGCCGTCCTCGGCGAGCGTCGGGGCGTGCCCCACCACGATCTCGTCAGCACCGGTGTTCAGTTGGAACACAACGACATTGGTGCGCGGGTCGACAGTCACGCGAAGACCATACCCGTGAGCTCATCGGCGGGGTACGGTCATGATCATTTTCAGCGCACCAGTCCGAAGAACGTACGCACCTCCCTCACGAACAGGTCGGGTTGTTCGAACGCGGCGAAGTGGCCGCCTCGACTCGGTTCGCCCCAGTGCCGGATGTCGGTGTAGCGCTTCGCCGCCCATCTGCGCGACGGCCTCGGCATCTCCTTCGGGAAGACCGAGCAGCCGGTCGGCACGGTGACCGTGTCGGTCGTCGCCGAGCTGAACCATTCGCCGACCTCGCGGAAGCTCTCCCAGTACAACCGCGCGGACGACGCCGCGGTTCGGGTGACCCAGTACAACGTGATGTCGTCGAGCATCTCGTCACGCGTCAGCACCGTCTCCGGACGGCCGCCGCTGTCGGTCCACGCCGCGAACTTCTCCACGATCCACCCGCAGAGGCCGGCGGGAGAGTCGGTCAGCGCGTAGCCAACGGTCTGCGGCTTGGTCGTCATCTGCTCCGCGTACCCGGACTCGTGCGCGTTCGCGTGCCGCAGGTCGGCGAGCGCGGCCTCCTCCGCCTCGGTGAGGTCGTCGAACGTGTCCGGGTCGGGTGCCGCTATCGGTGGCACCACGTGGATCCCAGCCAACTGACCGGTGTCCTGCTGCCCCATGCACGTGGTCACGCTCGTGCCCCAGTCACTGCCCTGCGCCCCGTACCGCTCGTAGCCCAGCCGTGCCATCAGTTCGCGCCAGGCCGAGGCGATCCGCTGCACGCCCCAGCCAGGTTCGGCAGGCCGGTAGCTGAAGCCGTAGCCGGGTAGCGACGGGATCACCACGTGGAAGGCGTCGGCGGGATCGTCGGGTTCGGTCAGCGGACGGATCACCTTCTCGAACTCGAGCACCGATCCGGGCCAACCATGCGTGAGGACCAGCGGCAGAGCCCGCTCGTGTGGAGATCGCACGTGCAGGAAATGGATGCCCACGCCGTCGATCTCCGTGCGGAACTGGGGTAACGCGTTCAGTCGTCGCTCGGTGGCACGCCAGTCGTGCTTGGTGGCCCAGTAGCCGCACAGCTCGCGCAGGTATGCGAGCGGCACGCCCTGTGACCAGTCGTCGACCGGCTCCTCATCCGGCCACCTCGTGCGCAGCAGCCTTTCTCGTAGGTCGGTGAGCTCGGCGTCCGGCACGTCTATGCGGAACGGGATCACGTCGTCGCTCCTCGGGCCATGTCGATCAGCGCCCGTGCGGCGGTGCTCCGTTGGCCCTCCGCCCGCCACGCGAGAGCTAATCGGCCCCGCAGCGCAGGCTGGACGATCTTCACCATGTGCAGTACGTCGTCGTGCTCCCGCGCCGTCGACTCGGGCACGATCGCCACGCCGAGCCCACGTGCGGCGAGTTGGGCGAGCATGGCCGGATTGGTCGCCTCCAGCCCGATCCGCGGGCGCACACCGGCGGCGGTGCACGCCTCGTCCAGCACGCTCCGCATGCCGCTGCCCACCGGCATGCTGATCAGCGTGTGCTCTTCGAGTGCGCCGAGCGTGACCCTCTTCTGGTCGCTGAGCGGCTCGCCGTACGCGACCACCGCCACGATCGGCTCGTCCGCGATCACCGCCAGTTCGAGGCCTTCCGGGTCGTTCCTGGTCAACGCGATGAGCGCGACGTCGAGCGTGCCGTCCCGCAGCTGGTCGACGAGCGCGTGCGAGTTGTGCTCCACGAGCGTGATGTCGATGCCGGGGTAGTCCCGGCGGAACCGCTCGAGTAACGCCGGCATGTCGGGCACGCCGCACGAGGTGACCATGCCGAGCCGGACACGGCCGCGTACCAGGCCCGCCATCTCGTCGGCGACGTCCCGCAGATCGTCGATGGCGCGTAAGGCAGCGCGGGCGTGCGGCAGCACGGCGGCGCCCGCGTCGGTGAGGCGGACCGCGCGCCCGGAGCGGTCGAGTAACTCCTGACCGAGCTCGCGTTCGAGTAGGCGGATCTGCGAGCTGACGCCGGGTTGGGCGACATGCACGCGTTCGGCCGCCCGCGTGAAGCCGCCCGTCTCGACGATCGTCACGAGGTACCGCAGCTGCCGGATCTCCATAACCGACCATTATACATAGGATCAGATCCAGCTGTTTGACGTATGGATCGACTCGGGCCACAGTGGTGGCATGCAGACGTTCTTCGCGGGTGACGTGGGGTATGACACCGAGATCGCCGGCTTCCAGACCGGGGTCGCGCATCGGCCGGAGATGGTCGTCGCGGCGTCCTCCGCCGACGATGTCGTCGAGGCGGTGCGAACGGCCCGTGCCCGTGGTTCACGGATCGCCGTGCAGGCCACCGGCCATGGTGCGCGGGTGCCGGCCGTCGGGATGCTGGTCACCACCCGGCGGATGTCCGGCGTGCGGATCGACCCGGTGGCACGGACCGCGCGGGTCGAGGCCGGTGTGCGCTGGTCGGTCGTGATCGAGCAGGCGGCCGCACACGGGCTCGCGCCGCTGGCCGGTTCCTCGCCCGGGGTCGGCGCCGTCGGCTACACCCTGGGTGGCGGCGTCGGCCTGCTTGGTCGCACGTTCGGGTATGCCGCGGACCACGTGCGTGCGCTCGACGTGGTCACTGCCGACGGCAACCTCCGGCACGTGACCGCCACGAGTCATCCCGACCTGTTCTGGGCGTTACGGGGCGGCGGAGAGCTGCTCGGCATCGTGACCGCGATGGAGATCGGGTTGGTGCCCGTTCCGGTCGTGTACGGCGGTGGCCTGCACTTCGACGCGGTGCACGCGGCGGAGGTGCTGGCCGCGTTCCGCGAGCTGACGGAAACGGCGCAGGAGACGTTGACGACCTCGGTCGGCATGGTGGGGCTGCCGCCGGTCGACGCGGTGCCGGAATCGTTACGTGGCAGGCATGTCCTGCATGTGCGCCTGGCGAGCACGGTGCCGCTGGAGCCCTCGTTGCTCGCCAGGCTGCGCGCGATCGGACCGCTCGTCGACCGGGTGGGCGAGGTGCCTGCCGCCGAGGTCGGCTCGATCTACGGCGACCCGGACTTCCCGCACGCGTACGTGGGCGACAACGTCCTGCTGGGTGAGCTGCCGCCAGAGTTGCTGGACGCCGTTCCCGTGTTGGCCGGGCCGGCGGCCCCGGTGCCCTGCGTGGTCGACATCCGGCATCTTGGCGGCGCGATGGCCCGCCCACCGGAGACGCCGAACGCGGTGCCCTACCGGGAGGCCACGCACATCCTCCGGGTGCTGTCACCGGCTGCCGACGTCGACGCGGCGCGGGCCGTGCACCACGAGGTGTTCGCCGCGGCGACGCCGTACGCCGTTGGCCGCGCCGCCACCTTCGGCTACGGCCCGGTGGACGACGACCCGTCGCTGCCGGCGCTGCGCGACCCGGCGACGGCGGCGCGGTTGGCGCAGGTCAGGAAGGAGGTTGAGGCGGAGGACGTGTTTTTGTCGGTGGCGGATGCGAACATATGTTCGTGACCGAGGCGACTATCCTCCATGCCGATCTGGACGCGTTCTACGCGTCGGTCGAACAGCGGGACGACCCCGCGCTGCGTGGCCGTCCGGTGATCGTGGGTGGCGGGGTGGTGCTGGCCGCCAGCTACGAGGCCAAACGGCTCGGGGTGAAGACGGCGATGGGTGGCGCGCGGGCATTACGGCTGTGCCCGCAGGCCGTGGTGGTACCGCCGAGGATGTCGGCGTACTCGGCGGCCAGCAAGGCGGTGTTCGAGGTCTTCCGTGACACCACACCGCTGGTCGAGGGTCTGTCGATCGACGAGGCGTTCCTGGACGTCGGCGGCTTACGCAAGATCGCGGGTACGCCGGAGGTCATCGCAGAACGATTACGCAGGACGGTGCTGGAGCGGGTGGGCCTCCCGATCACCGTGGGCGTGGCACGCACGAAGTTCCTGGCGAAGGTCGCCAGCGGGGTCGCCAAGCCGAACGGTCTTCTGGTCGTGCCACCGGCACGCGAACTCGAGTTCCTGCACCCGTTACCCGTGGAGCGGCTGTGGGGCGTCGGCAAGGTGACCGCCGCGAAGCTGCACGAGCGTGGCATCACCACGGTCGGCCAGGTGGCGAAGCTGAACGAGTCGACGCTGACCGGGATGCTGGGCAAGGCGTCGGGTCGACACCTGCACGCGTTGGCGCACAACCAGGATCCACGGCGGGTCCACGTTGGTCGGCGGCGCCGGTCGATCGGTTCGCAGCGGGCGATGGGTGGTCGTGCGTCGCGTACGCCGGAGGACATGGAGGCAGTGCTGGCACAGCTGATCGACCGGGTGGCGCGTCGACTCCGCGCGGCGAAGCGATGCTGCCGAACCGTGGTGCTGCGCCTGCGGTTCGCGGACTTCGCGCGGGTGACCCGTTCGCACACGCTCAGCCATCCCACCGCGGACACCGAGACGCTGCTGGTGACGGCGCGCGCTTTGCTGCGCGCGGCGTTACCCATGCTGCTCGACCGTGGTTGCACGTTGGTGGGCGTCTCGCTGGCGAACCTCGACGACGAGGACACCATGCAGTTGATGCTGCCCTTCGGCGAGGCGACACCGGGTGCGCTGGACGCGGCTGTCGACGGAGTGCGGGAGAAGTTCGGCTCTCTGGCGGTGACGCGGGCGGTGCTACTCGGGCGGGATCCAGGACTGTCAGTGCCATTGCTGCCTGACTGACCGATTTGTTTCAGTCTCCGGGAAATCCCCAGAAGAAGATCTCGTCCGGGGCGCCGTGGCGGAAGATCACCATGATCCGGCCGCTCCACCTGTCACCCAGCAGGTCCCCAAGCACCCCTGCCGGTCCGGGCCGGTAGACGCGGTCGAAGTCGGCGGCGGACGGTTGTTCGGTGCCGAAGACCTGCTTGAGTTCCGCGGAGTTCCGCGGGCGGATGGCGCCGACCTCGTCGCTGTCGGTCGAGATGATCCGATCGATGTCGAGGATGGGGTGCGCGCCCTCCTCCCAGAACTCGTCGATTTCCCTGGCCGCCGCGAGTTCGGTCAGCGACCGGGGACGCGGAAGGATCTCGTTGTCGAACTCGTCGGGATCGACGTCCTCCCATGGCCATATGTAGTCGCCGTCGGCCAGGACCTGTTCCCGTGCGGCGATGAGCGTCCTTCTGACACCTCGGTGGGGGCGACCGCTCGTCGTGCGGGGAGATCACTTGTGGTGTTCGCTTTACCCAGTGGGTCTGGGAGGTGACTGGAGTTGCAGGTACTGGCGGCTGACTTACGCCTGGACGCCAACGCGATCGACTATGTCCTGTTGGCGTTCTACTTCGTCCTTGTGCTCGGCATTGGCTACATGGCCAGACGGCATGTCTCCACCAGCATGGACTTCTTCCTGTCCGGGCGTTCGTTGCCCGCCTGGGTCACCGGCCTCGCGTTCATCTCCGCAAACCTCGGGGCGATCGAGGTCATGGGGATGTCCGCGAACGGCGCCGAGTACGGCATGCCGACGGCGCACTACTTCTGGATCGGCGCCGTTCCCGCCATGCTGTTCCTCGGCGTCGTGATGATGCCGTTCTACTACGGCTCGAAAGTCCGCAGCGTGCCAGAGTTCATGTTGCGCCGCTTCGGCAAGCCCGCACATCTCGTCAACGGCATCAGTTTCGCCGTCGCCCAGGTGCTCATCGCGGGAGCCAACCTGTTCCTGCTCGCGTCCGTCGTGAACCTGCTTCTCGGTTGGCCCATCTGGGTTTCGGTGATCGTGGCCGCGGCGATCGTGCTCAGCTACACCGCGCTCGGCGGGCTTTCCGCCGCGATCTACAACGAGGTCCTGCAGTTCGTCGTCATCGTCGCCGCCCTGCTGCCGTTGACCATCGTCGGGCTGTACAAGGTCGGTGGCTGGCAGGGACTCGTCGACAAGGTGTCCGCCGGGCCGGGCGGTCCGGAGCAACTCGACAGCTGGCCAGGCAACCAGCTCACCGGCTTCTCCGACAACCTGCTGTCCGTTCTCGGTCTCGTGTTCGGGCTCGGGTTCGTGCTCTCCTTCGGTTACTGGACAACGAACTTCGTCGAGGTGCAGCGCGCGATGGCCGCGCGCAGCATGTCCGCGGCACAGCGCACCCCGATCATCGGCGCGTTCCCGAAGATGCTGATCCCGTTCATCGTGATCATTCCCGGCATGGTCGCCGGCGTCGCGGTCACGGAGCTGCAGGGCGAGAACAAAGCGGCGCTCATGGCCGGTGAGGCGGCGCCGAGCGGTGCCACGTTCAACAACGCACTTCTGCTGCTCATGCGAGACCTGCTGCCGAATGGCATGCTCGGCATCGCGATCGCCGGGTTGCTCGCCTCGTTCATGGCGGGCATGGCCGCGAACCTCAGCTCGTTCAACACCGTCTTCACCTACGACATCTGGCAGTCCTACCTGCGCAAGGACCGGCCGGACGGCTACTACCTGCGGGTCGGTCGAGTGGTGACGGCCATCGCCACGGTCTTCGCCATCGGCACCGCGTTCATCGCCTCGACCTACGCCAACCTCATGGACTACCTGCAGCAGCTGTTCTCGTTCTTCAACGCACCGCTGTTCGCGACGTTCATCCTCGGCATGTTCTGGCGGCGCATGACACCGGCGGCCGGCTGGATCGGCCTCGTCTCCGGCACGTTCTCGGCTGTTTTCGTGTTCATCCTGTCCGAGAGCGGTGTGTGGACGATGCCCGGTCAGGGTTCGGCGTTCGTCGGTGCCGGGGCCGCGTTCGTGGTCGACATCGTGGTGAGCGTCGGCGTGACCATGGTGACGCGGCCGAAACCCGCCGATCAGCTCGTCGGCCTCGTGTACTCGCTGACACCAAAGGAAACGCGTCAGCGCGAGGTCACGGGCGAGGACGCCGGCTGGTACCGCAACCCGGGACTGCTCGCCGGGATCGTCCTGGTCATCACGATCCTGCTGAACATCTTCTTCTGAGGGAGGGCCGATGAGTACGCAAACCCGTACGTCCGCTTTCGACATCCGGCTGATCATCGCGCTGCTGCTCGGGAGCTACGGCCTGGTGATCACGATCATGGGGCTCTTCTTCACCACCGACGAGGAGATCGACAAGTCCGCCGGCGTGAACATCAATCTGTGGGCAGGCCTGGCCATGCTCGCCGTTGGCGCGTTGTTCGTGCTGTGGACGTGGCTGCGACCGCTGCGCGTACCGGCGCAGGACGACAAGGACGGGTCTACAGTGGACTGATGTTTCGGGTCGGCGGCGACGGGTAGTTCGTCCGGTATGGCTGGCGCTGAGGAGTACGTGCCGGACGGTGCGGGCATGGACGAGCTACGCACGGCGGTCCACGACTGCCGCGGTTGCGACCTGTACAAGGACGCGACGCAGGCGGTGTTCGGCGAAGGGCCGGCGGACGCCACGGTCCTGGTCATCGGCGAGGTGCCCGGCGACCAGGAGGACCGTCAGGGACATCCGTTCGTCGGGCCGGCCGGCAAACTGCTGGACCGCGCGCTCGTCGAAGCCGGCATCGACCGGACACAGGTGTACGTCACCAACGCGGTGAAGCACTTCAAGTTCAAGCGCGCCGAGCGTGGCAAGCGACGGATCCACCAGAAGCCCGGCCGCACGGAGGTTGTCGCCTGCCGGCCATGGCTACTCGCCGAACTGGACACGGTACGGCCGGAACTGGTGGTCTTCCTCGGGTCGACGGCCGCGCAGTCGTTGCTGGGAACCAGTTTCAAGGTCACCCAGGAGCGCGGCAAGGTCGTCTCGCTGCCCGACCGCCCGGAACGGGCGGTGGCGACCGTGCACCCGTCGTCGGTGCTGCGGTCGGATGACCGAGAGGCGGCCTATCAGGCCCTGGTCACGGACCTGAAGTCGGCCGCCTCGACCCTCAGCGGACTTCAGCGCCAGGCGCGCCGGTAGTGCGCGACACGGCGCGGCGCGGGTAGCGCGAACCGACGGATGACGTAGGTCAGCACCGCGCCGATGAGCAGCCACAGGAGCGCGGCGAGACCGTCGTTGAGCAACGTGCGTACCCCCTCGTTCGCCGGCACGAACAGGTCGCGCAGGCCGAGCGACACGGCGGACGACCAGTCGTTGATGAACGCGGCGAACCCGTTGCCCTGGTTGGCAGAACCAATGACCAGGACGATGTGCAACGCCAACACCACGGCGAACACGGCACAGATCACGTTCACGACCGTGCACACGATGCCGACGACCCGGCGCCGCCGCTGGTCGGGATCCGCGACCTCTTCCTGCTCGACAAGCGGCGGTTCGGCCCCGACGGCCGGATCCTCGGCGGGCGTGATGTCGAGACGTGTCCGGTCGGAATCGTACGGTCGGTTCATGGCATGACCTCTCGTCCGGCTCGAAGCAACCAAGAAGGACCTACCCGCTCACCACGCCCACAAACGCCGGACACCACGGACCACACCGACCAAACCCGCGCCGCGAGTGGCGGAAGCACAGTTCAAGGGAACGAGAACAGGACCCCAGCAAGGCCGATCGGGCACACGAGTGTCCCTTTCACTCGGACTCGCCACCGAAAGTTGTCCACAGGGCTGCGCGACCTGGGGTTTTGTCTGTGTCGGTTGGTACGATGGCCTCGGGGTGGCCCCCCGGGTATGGGTGGGGGATGCCTGCGCAACCATCTGTGTTGGCGTTGATCATGAAACCGCTCAGCCGATGTCGGAGCGTGGAACCCGTGTGGTGGTTTCACGGTTGCGCGGGTCTAGCAGCAGGCGGTGCCCGCTTCGCGGGCGGTTCGAGCAGGTGGCCGTGCGAGGAAGGCGTTCGCACCGCGCTCGGCCAGGCCGGTTCCGCGGATGTCCTGAGGGGCACCCTCAAGACGTTCAGCGTCCTCAAGACATCGGCCGCCACCGGGCCGCAACAGCCGTCTGCTTGGAGAAGCCAGGCTTTGACGAAGCCCTGCGGGTATGGGTGGGGGATGCCTACGCCCCCATCTGTCTTGGCGTTGATCATGAACTCCCGACCGCGGGACCGCGAACGCTTTGCCCAGTCCTATCTGGACCCGGCCAGACGAGGGCAACAGGGTGCCTGCCTGCGGGAGCCCTGGCGGGATCGGGTGGGAGTGCCTATGCAACCACCTGGGGGCGGTTCAGCGAGCGCGACCTGCTCGACCGCCTGGGCGATGAACATGGGGGAGTGCGGAACGCGAACGCGGATCTTGCGGGGTTTAGCGCGGAACTCGCGAGGGTTGAGCGCGGGACTCGCGGAGGCTGAAGGCGGGACTCGCGGGGGTTGAACGCGACTCGCGGGGGTTGAACGCGACTCGCGGGGCCGAACGCGCGACTCGCCGGGGCCGAACGCGCGACTCGCGGGGGTTGAGTGTGCGACTCGCGGGGGTTGAGTGTGCGACTCGCGGGGGTTGAGTGTGCGACTCGCGGGGGCTGAGTGCGCGACTCGCGCGTTCTGGTTGTTGAACTCGCCGGGCTGGGGTGTGGACACGCGGGTGTGTCGGGGGTGGACACGCGGGGGCGTGTGGGTGCTTCGGGTGGGTGTCTCGGGGGCGTGGGGTTGGGCACTTGGTTCTGTTGGGGTCGGGATTGTGTTTTAGCGTGATCGGGTGCGGGTTGGGCGGGTTCGGGTGCGGGCGACGATGCGGCGGCGTTGGCGTGCGCTGCGGATGATGGCGCGGCCGATCCTGCAGTGTTCGGTCGCCGGTGCGCTCGCTTGGCTCGTCGCTACCGAGGTGTTCGGGCACAGCAGGCCCTTCTTCGCGCCCATGGCTGTGGTCATCTGTATCGGGGTCGGGTTCGGGCAGCAGCGGTTGCGGCGGGTCGTGGAGCTTGTCGTCGGGGTCAGTGTCGGGATCGGGGTCGGGGATCTGCTGATCCTGCAGATCGGGGGCGGGTGGTGGCAGCTCGCACTTGTTCTCGGGCTTGCCATGACGATCTCCGTGCTGCTCGGTGGGGGCACGCTGGTCACCCTCCAGGCTGGGACGTCCGCGATCCTCGTCGCGACCTTGTTGCCGCCCGGGGGCACGGCCGGGCTCGACCGGATGGTCGACGCGTTGATCGGTGGGCTTCTCGGGATCGTCGCCATCGCCGTGCTGCCTGGGCATCCCCATGAGGTGCTTGATCGGCGGGTGCGGGACCTGCTCGGTGAGCTGGCCGCCGCGCTCACGGCCGCAGCCGACGCGATCACCGAGCGGGACCGGGAGATCGCCGTGCGTGCGTTGCGTCGCGCCCGTACGCAACACGCGGGCGACGACTATCGGGCCGCTCTGCGGGACGCCAAGGAGATCGTCGCCATCTCGCCCCTGCATCGGCGCCAGCGGCACCGCGTCGCGCGTTACGCGCGGGCCACCGAGCCCGTCGACCTCGCGCTTCGCAACAGCCGGGTCCTGTTGCGGCGTACTCGGTCCGCCCTCACCGACGACGAGCCCTTCCCGCCCGTGCTGCCCGCCGCGCTCCGGAAGTTGGCCGAGGCGGCCACCATGTTCGCCGGTGTGCTCGCCGAGAGCGGTGATCCCGCCGAGGTGCGGGAGGCGATTCGCGTCGCGGCCAGGACCGTCGACGCCCACGAACTGGAGCATGCCGGGTTCTCCGCGCAGGTGGTCACCGCGCAGCTGCGGTCCGTCGCCGTCGACCTGCTCCAGGCCACCGGCCTCGATCATGAGAAGGCGCGCGGCGTCCTGCCGTCCATGGACGATCGGCGCTAAAACCAGTCCCCTGAACTATTAAGCTCTGCTACATGCTCGACGTGCGAAGGATGCAGGTGCTGCGTGCCGTGGTCTCCAGTGGGTCGGTGACCGCGGCCGCCACGAACCTCGGCTACACGCCGTCGGCGGTGAGCCAGCAGATCGCCGCGCTGGAGCGGCAGGTCGGGTTGCCCCTGCTGGAACGAGTCGGCCGCGGTGTGCGCCCGACCGCGGCCGGGTGGCTGCTCACCGAGCACGCCGCGATCATCGCCAAGTACGTGGCCGAGGCGGAGACCGCGCTGGCCGACCTCCGTGCCGGGCGTACGGGCCTGCTCGCCATCCGCTACTTCGCGACCGCCGGCGCCGCGCTCGTGCCGCCCGCGCTGGCGAAGTGGCGTGCCGAGTTCCCCGGGGTGCAGGTGGACCTGAAGCTGATCGACCCCGGTGACCCGCTGCCCGAGGTCGTGCGGGGGCAGGCCGACCTGGCGATCGTGGTGTCGCCGCGGGACCAGCCGGCGGACGGCATCCGGCTGGTGCACCTGCTCGACGACCCGTACCACGCCGTGCTGCCGAAGGGGCACCCGCTCACCGCGAAGCGGGTGGTTGACCTCGCCGACATGGCCGACGAGCCGTGGGTCAGCAACGAGCTGTCCGGGGGACGGTGCCAGGAGTTGATGTTGAGTGCCTGCGCGTCGGCCGGGTTCACCCCGAACTTCATCGTCGAGAGCGACGACTACGCCACCGCGCAGGGTTTGGTCGCGGCCGGGCTCGGGGTCACTCTCATCCCGGGGCTCGGGCTCGGGCAGCGCCATCCGGCCGTCGTGGTGCGCCGCGTGCGCAATCCCGAACCCGTCCGGTCGATCTACGCCGCGGTACGCGAGACGTCGCTCGCGCGGCCCGCGCTCGCGGGTTTGCTCGACGCGTTACGGGACGTGGCGACCCAATAGCTCACAAAATATCCCCCGAACAGGCTAATTCGACTGCGTGCCACGTACGGTGATGTGACATGTGCGTGGTCCAAACATGACAGTTTGCACTAAGCCGGGTCAGTGCCAATGACAGAGGATTGAGTCGGATTTTGCATCAGACGACTTGGAGCAACCCGGGATGGAACAGAACTATCAACAGTTCTGCATGGCCGACCCGTCCTTCTACGATGCCATGCATTCTGAGGGTACGGCCGGAGAGTCGTTCGCGACCGCCTCCCGACCCCTGCCGGACGGTTGGACGTTGCGCGAACAGGCCGACTGGTTGTCGGTCAGGCCGGCCGTGCGGCAGCAAACTCCTGTGCAGGGCTGGAAAATTCACGCATCTGCCACGATGGACAACGCCGATCGGGTGCTTGACACGGTGTGGGAGTATTGCGTCGCACGCGGTATCTCGTTCAAGTTCCTTCGCTCGAGTTCCGCGTTGTTCGTCCGGGTCTCCAAGTATGCGCCGCGTGGCTATGCCGGAAAACTCGTCACGATTTACCCGGAAAACGACGAGGCCTGCGAGAAAATCCTCACCGAACTCGGCGAACAACTGGATGGCGAGCCGAGTCCCTACATTCTGAGCGACCTCCGCTGGGGCCAGGGTCCCCTGTATGTCCGGTACGGAGCGTTCACCCACAGGTACACGGTGGACGATTCGGGAGCGATGGTCGCGGCGATCGCCGACCCGGACGGCAACCTCGAGCCCGACCGGCGTGGCCCGGTCTTCCACGTGCCGTCGTGGGTGACGCTGCCGAAGTTCCTCGAACCGCACCTCGCGGCCCGCAACGCGGTCACCACGACCGATCTGCCCTACACGATCGAAAAGGTGCTGCACTTCTCCAACGGCGGCGGCATCTACGTCGGCACCGACACCCGCACCGGCGACAAGGTCGTGCTGAAGGAGGCCCGCCCGCACGCCGGGCTCGACGGCCGGCGCCACGACGCCGTCTACCGCCTGCACCGCGAGCACGAGACGCTGACGAGACTGGCCGGCATCCCCGGCATCCCCCGCGTGCACGACTTGTTCTGGCTCGGCGAACACCGGTTCCTCGTCATGGACCACGTCGAGGGCAACACGCTCGGCAAGTCCATCGTGCTGCGATTCCCGCTGATCGATCCCGACGCGACGCCGGAGGACTTCGCGGAGTTCACCTCGTGGGCGCTCGACATCCACCGCCAGATCAGCGAGACCATCGCGCAGGTCCACGAGCGCGGCATCGTCTACGGCGACCTGCACCTGCACAACGTCCTGGTGCGGCCGGACGACACGGTCGCCCTGCTCGACTACGAGGTGGCCGCACCGGTCGAGGAGTCGACAGCCCCCGCGCTGGGCAACATGGGGTTCGCCCCGCCGAAGGGTACGCAGGGGTTCGACATCGACGACTACTCGCTGGCCTGCCTCAGGTTCGCGCTGTTCCTGCCGATGACCGACCTGATCGGCCTGCACCGGTTGAAGGCGCGGCACTTCGCGGAGGTGATCACCGAGCACTTCCCGGTGCCGAGGGAGTTCCTCCAGCCCGCGCTCGACACGATCGTGCCGCCGGGCACACCGGACCTGTCGAGCCCGCGCCTCGAACCGGACCCGGCCGCGTGGCCGGAGATCCGTGCCGACCTCGTGCGGTCGATCCACGCGAGTGCCTCCCCGGACCGCGACGACCGGCTGTTCCCCGGAGATCCGCAGCAGTTCGCGGTCGGTGGGCTCGGCCTCGCCTACGGTGCGGCCGGCGTGCTGTACGCACTGGACGTCACCGGCGCGGGCCGGGTGGAGCAGTACGAGGACTGGCTGATCAAGCATGCGACCAACCCGAAGGTCGGCAGCAGGCTCGGCCTGTACGACGGCCTGCACGGCGCCGCGTTCACGCTCGCGCACCTCGGCCACCGGCAGGAGGCACTCGACGTCGTCGACATCTGCCTGCGTGAGAACTGGGAGTCCATCGGTCACGACCTGTTCGGCGGCGTGTCCGGGTTCGGGCTGAACCTGTTGCACCTCGCCGACTCCACCGGCGAGCCGGCGTTGCGGGTGGTGGCGCGCCGGGCCGCGGAACTGGTCGCCGAGGCATCCGATGAGGACACGGGCACAGACGCGGACGATCCGATCAGCGGCTCCGGACAGCCGTGGGCCGGGTTGTTCCGCGGCCGGTCGGGCGCCGCCCTGTTCCTGATCCGGATGTACGACGACACGGGTGACGTGGGTTTCCTCGACCGCGCCGCCGACGCACTGCGCTACGACCTGCGTCGCTGTGTGGTGCGGGACGGCATGCTCTGGGTCAACGAGGGTTGGCGGACCATGCCGTACCTGGACGGCGGCAGTATCGGCATCGGCCTGGTGCTCGACGAGTACCTGCGCAGGCGCCACGACGAGCAGTTCGCGACCGCGGCGCGGGACGCGGCGCGTGCGGCGCGGTCGCCGATGTACATCCTGCCGGGCCTGCTCACGGGCCGAGCCGGCGTGCTGCTCTACCTGGCAGGGCGGTCCGCCGACCCTGCGCACGACCCGGACGTGGCCCGGCAGGTCCGCAACCTCGCATGGCACGCGTTGCCGTACGGCGACGGGATGGCCTTCCCCGGCACCGCGTTGATGCGGCTGTCGATGGACCTCGCCACCGGCACCGCCGGTGTGCTCCTCGCGGTCGCCGCGGCACTGCACGACCAGCCGGTGCACGCCCCGCTGCTCGCCCCGTCACGGGTCGAGCCACCACAGACCCCCACGCCGGCTGGCGTGGGCCAGTAAGAAAACCCCCGAAAAAGGAGCCATCATGGCACTGCTTGACCTCCAGGGCATGGACGCCGTTCCGCAGACCGGTGGCGGCGGCCACAGCAACTCGAGCGGCCACTCCTGCGACGCGTCGAACCTGTCGGTCGCGGTCTGCGAGGGACACTCCGTCCTGAGCGTGGCGATCTGCCACAACTGATCGGTCACTTCTGACGTTCGCGTGACGTCGAGCGGGACGCGGTCCCGGACAACTGGCGTTTGTCCGGGGCCGCGGCCCTTGGTCGAAAGGGTAACCGTGACGGCTTTCGCGGAGATAGCCCGAAAGTCCGCTGGCTGGTTGCCGGTGATCGGCGCCAGCGCGTTGCTCGGCACCCTGGGCTCCCTCGCGTTGCCGGTCATGCTGGGCCGGGCCGTCGATTCGATCGTGACCGGTGGTTCGCCGCGATGGCTCTGGTTCGTCGTCGGGTTGATCGTGCTGAACATCGCGGTCAGCCTCGTCGCCGCGTACGCGGGCACGGCGTGCCTGGCCGGCACGACGGCGTGGTTGCGGGACCGGCTCGTGCGGCACGTGCTGTCGGCCGGGCCGCGGCACGGGTTCGAGACTGGCGACCTGGTCACCCGGATGTCCGGCAACGCGGCCGAGGCGGCTAACGCGGGTCCCGCGTTGGTCACGGTGTGGACGGCAGTGCTGCCACCGGTCGGCAGCCTGGTTTTGCTGGCATACCTGGACATCTGGCTCGCGGTCGCGTTCCTCGCCGGGCTCTCGCTCGTCGCGGTGGTGTTGCGGGTGTTCACCCGGCGCACCGCGACCGTGGTGAGTGCCTACCTGGCCGCGCAGGGGCGGCTCATGTCCCGGTTCTCCGAGTCGCTGACCGGGGTGCGGACGATCGCGGCTGCCGGCACGGTCGAACGCGAGGAGCGGCGGGTGCTCACCCAGCTACCCGCGTTGCACGCGGAGGGGATGCGGAGCTGGCAGGTGCTTTCGGGGTCGGCGGCGCAGGGGGCGGTCGTGGGGCCGCTGGTGCTGGTGGCGGTGCTGGGAACCGGGGGTTGGGGACTCGTGGCGGGACGGTTGACGCCGGGAGAGCTGTTCGCGGCCGGGCAGTACGCGATGCTCGGCGCGGGGCTCGGTTCGCTGACGGGAGTGTTCGGACGGTTGGCGCGGGCGCGCGCCGGTGCGGCGCGGGTCGGCGAGGTGCTGTCGGCGCCGGCGGTGCGGTACGGCGAAGAGGCATTGCCGTCCAGTTCTGGATCTTTGGAGTTTCGCGGTGTTTCGGTCGGCTCGCTGCTGACCGACGTGTCCTTCACCGTGTCAGGTGGGTGTGTCGCCGCGGTCGTGGGGCGGTCCGGGGCGGGGAAGTCGGTGCTGGCGCAGGTCGCCACCCGGTTGCGTGACCCGGACAGTGGTGCGGTGCTGCTGGCTGGGGTGCCGCTGACATCGTTGTCGCACAACGAGTTGCGGGCCGCGGTGGGGTGCGCGTTCGAACGGCCCCACCTGGTGGGCGCGACAGTGCGGGACGCGATCGTGCCGGGCGGTGAGGAAGCGGCCAGGGCGACGCACACACACGAGTTCGTGTCGCGGCTACCGGACGGGTACGAGACCCCGCTCACCGAGGCACCCATGTCGGGCGGCGAACTGCAGCGGTTGGGGTTGGCGCGCTCCTGGCCGGCGTCTCGCCTGCTGGTCCTGGACGATGCGACGTCCAGTGTGGACATGGTGACCGAGATGCGCATCAGCGATGCGATGGCCGACGCCGTCGGGCGGACGAGGCTCGTGGTCACGCACCGGCTGTCCACCGCCGCGCGCGCGGACGTCGTGGTGTGGCTGGAGGCCGGGCGTGTGCGAGCGGTAGGCCCGCACGACGAACTGTGGCGTGACCGAGAGTATCGCGAGGTGTTCGGATGACCGGCGCGTCGAAACCCGGGGACCTCCTGACGCACGAGCGGGACTTTCGTGCGGGGTGTGGGGTGTCGTGTGAAGCGTGAGTTGCGGTTCGCCCTCGCGTCGCTCAAGCGGCGGTCCACCCTGGCGCTCGTTGTCTGGTCCGTTCCGGAGGCTTTGCCGGCCGCGCTCTCCGGGTTGGTCGTCGCCAACGCCGTCGACCGGGGGTTCCTCGCCGGGCGGCTCTGGGTGGGGCTCGGCTGGCTCGGGTCGTTGCTGCTCGTTTCCGTCGTCGGTGGCATGGGCTCGAGGATGGTGTTCCGGCGCCTTGGCGGTCTCGCCGAGCCGTTCCGGGACGATCTCGTCAGGCGGGTGGTCGGCGGGGCCCTGCGCAACGGGGTGGCCGAGCGGCCGGATCATGGGGCGCTTGCCCGGCTCACCCGGCAGGTGGAGGTCGCGCGGGATACCTATGCCGGGCTCGTCCTGGTCGTGCGGGGCTTTCTCGTCACTGTCGTCGGGGTGGTCGTCGGGCTCTCGTCCGTTGCGCCGGTGATTGTTCTTCTGATTCTGCCGCCGTTCCTGTTGGGACTCGGGGCGTTCGTCGCCGTGTTGGGGCTCGCCGCCGCGCGTCAGCGGGTCTCCGTGCTCGCCGACGAACGGCTCAGTGCCGCCGCCGCTCAGGTTTTCGCCGGTACCCGCGATGTTGTGGCCTGCGGTACCGAGGAGCGCGCCGCCGCGTTCGTCAAGGCACCCATCGACGAGCAGGCCGCTGCCGAGCGGGCCCTCGCCGGGGTGGCCGCCCTGCGAACCGCGTGTTTCGCCGTCGGCGGATGGCTTCCGCTGCTCGTGTTGCTCTTCGCCGGGCCGTCGCTGGGGCTCAGTGCTGGCGCGCTCCTCGGCGGCGCCACATATGTCCTCTTCGGACTGCAGCCCGCCCTGCAGAGCTTCGTCTCCGGGGTCGGGGGCAGCGGGCTTCGGTTCGTGATCACGCTCGGGCGGGTGCTCGACGGCAGCAACGTGCCCGCCGCTCCGGAACGGCCGCACCAGGCCACGGCCGGGCAGGCCGTCGTGTTGCGTGACGTCACCTTCGCTTACGGGCCGCACGCCGAGCCCGTCGTCCGGAACCTCGATCTGACCATCGCTCCGGGAGAACACCTTGCCGTGGTCGGGCCCAGTGGCATCGGTAAGTCCACTGTGGTCAGCCTGGTTTGTGGGCTGCGCCGGCCCGACCACGGCGAGGTGACGCTAGGCGGAACCCCCGCCGCCGGACTGTCCACCGCCGCGCTCGCCGCCGCCAGGGTGCTCATTCCCCAGGAGGCCTACGTCTTCACCGGCACCCTGCGCGACAACCTCACCTACCTGAACCCCGACGCCACCACCGCGGAGCTCGACGCGGCCGTCGCGGCGATCGGTGCGGATCTCGGCGACTACGACGCCGAGATCCACCCCCAGGACATGTCCGCCGGAGAGCGACAGCTCGTCGCGCTCGTCCGCGCGTTCCTCTCGCCGGCGCCGCTCGTCGTGCTGGACGAGGCGACCTGCCACCTCGACCCGGCCGCGGAGCGCCGTGCCGAACTGGCTTTCGCCCGCCGGCCCGGCACACTCGTGGTGATCGCCCATCGGATCAGCTCCGCCCTGCGTGCCGATCGCGTACTCGTGCTCGACGGCGCGGGCGCCACCGTCGGTGATCATGGTGCGCTGTTGCGCACCTCCCCGCTCTACCGCGACCTCCTCGGCCACTGGGAGGCCGGACGGACCCCAACCTCACAACCAGCCTGACTCGGTCGCGATCCGGATCGCGTCGATCCGCGACCGCGCACCCGCCTTGTTCATGGCGTTTGACAGATAGTTGCGCACCGTTCCCGGCGACAGTGACAGCTGTTTCGCGATTTCCGGACCGCTCGCGCCTTCGGCGGCAAGTCGTAGCACCGTCAATTCCCTCGGGGTGAACGGGTTGCTGCCGGCAGACAACGCGGCGACCACGAGGTTCGCGTCGATCACCGTGCCGCCGTCGGCCACGTTCCGTATCGCGTGTAGCAACCGGGTCGCCGGTGCGTTCTTGTCGATCAATCCCGACACGTCCGCGGCAAGCAAACGCTTGAGCAAGCCGGCTGGACGTTTCACGGTCAGCGCGACGATCTGACACTCCGGCAATCGCTTGCGTAACTGTTGTACTGTTGTCAACCCCTTGGTCTCCGGTAGGTCGGCGGACACGACGGCCACGTCGGGTCGCAGCCGCAAAGCCACGGTCACCGCCTGCTGGTCGCATTTCAGGTCCGCGATGACCTCTATGTCCTCCTCGTCCTCCAGCAGGCTCACGAGAGCGGTGCGCAGAAGGTCCATGTCCTCCGCAAGCAACACCCGGATACTTCTCCCATCTTGCTCCATCGAGTCGTTCTCGGAAACCTGACGCGTCATGCCTCTCTCCTCCAGGGGGACGGTTATCTGCTTGTTCGGCGACCCGTCCGATCGCCGTTCCCTCCTGCCGGGGGATCCCGGCGAGTCGAATTGCTGTTACGAGTCGTCCTTCTGCTGGAGTAACGAGAGAAACATTCAGGTGGATACGCTCCCGTAATGCCACGGAAAATATCCGGCCAAATTCCCGGGTTGGAGTAACAGCGACCCGGTCGGATGATTTTCATGAATAAGCCGTCTGGTGCAGGCGCACTACGACGACTGCACCAAACGGCTCACCCGAGTAGCGGTCAGGCCTGTGCCGGGACCGCGCCGAGCGCGCTCGCGACGAGGGGCGTGTAGCCGGCGGTCTGCCCGGCGGGGTTCGGGTGGTAGGACTCGAGGACCGGGTTGGACAGGCCGTTGAGCCACTCCACGTTGTCGCAGACCGCGTGCCCGGTGAAGGCGGTGCGGACGTCGACGAAGCGGAACCCGTGCGCCGCCGCCCGGCCGCCGATGGTGGTGGCGAGCAGGTCGGCGGTGTTGTTGAGCGCGGTCTGCTCCGACGGGCTGATCCGCGCCAGGGCGTTGCACTCCTGTCCGTTGAACAGGCGTGGGTAGCCGACCACGGCGACGGTCGCGTTCGGCGCCTTGGCGCGGATCTGGGTGTAGAGGTTGTCCAGCGCGCCCGGCAGGGTGTTGCGGATGTAGTTGTTGGCATTGTTGATCTGTGTCGTGCACGTCCACGGCCACGGCAGCGCGCACCGGGTGATCACGTCCGCGAAGCCGGCGTCGTTGCCGCCGACCGACACGGTCACGAACGCGGTGCTCGTGTTGAGGCCGCCGAGCTGGTTGAGCACGTCCGGCACCTTCGCGCCGGAACACGCGACGAAGGTCAGCGGCGCGCCGAGGCGAGCCGCGACCTGCACCGGGAAGGCCTGCGGACCGCGGTAGCAGGAACCGCTGTCCGAGTAGTAGGTCCTGGTGCCGACGCCGGACGAGTACGAGTCGCCGAGCGCCGTGTACGGGCCGGCTGCCGCCTGTGCCTGCCCGGTGCCGGTCAGGCACAGCAGGGTGACGGCCGAGGTGATGACGGATAGTCGCAGGGAACGGATACGCATGGGCTGCCTCCATACGTTCGCAGGGAGTCCAGGGTGACTGGACACGCTCAGCGTGCGGTCCTGTTTGATCAGCGGGCAATCGGCCGAAACGGTAGGAATTTTCGGCCAATCGAGCAGTATTGCGACTTTCTGTCAGGCCTGGTCGTCGTAGGGTCGGGGCATGTGCCGAAACATCACCGCGCTGCGTGGGCTCGAACCCGCCGCCACCGCGGAGGAGATCGAGGCGGCCGCGCGTCAGTACGTCCGCAAGGTGTCCGGCGTCCAGACGGTCACCGACAACACCCGCGAGGCCTTCGAGCGGGCCGTCGCCGAGGTGACGGCCGCGACCACGCGCCTGCTGGAAGAACTGCCGCCGCGCAAGCAACCACCGACGACGGTCCCGCCGTTACGACGCCCGGAAGTCCAGGCCCGGATGGCCGCCAAGGCGACAAAGGGCTGAGCCGGCTGGCGGTGACAGCCTGTGAGGTCCCACACCTGCAGGTGTCCTGACAGGGGATTTCACATGAACTCGGGGTAAAGTCGCGGGTTGCTCGCTGCTCTCCGTGACCGGACGCAGCGCCCGAACCTCGGAGGGGACCTGTTGCGCTCGCGTCTGGCCGGTGGTCGATGACCGCCGTTTACGAAGAGTTCTCGCTCGACACGCTCACCATGCCGCTGGCGCGGTTCAGCGGCGCCGCGGCCAGTTCGGCACGCACTCTCGACGACGTGCTCGCCGAGACCGCGGCCCGCCACCCGTTCGCACTCGCGCTCGACGACGGCACCACGGCCCTCACCTACACGGCGCTGTTGACGGTCGTCGACGAGTTGCGTCAGAAGCTCGTCGCGCAGGGGATCGGCGCCGGCGACCGGGTCGGCGTCCGCGTGCCGTCCGGCACGGCCGACCTGTACGTGTCGATCCTCGCGGTGCTCGCGGCAGGCGCCGCCTACGTGCCCGTCGACTTCGAGGACCCGGACGAGCGGGCCGAGCTGGTGTTCGGCGAGGCGGCCGTGTGCGCGGTGCTGGGCGAGGGCTGCGCGATCACGATGCGTGACACGCCGATCGGCGATGGCCCGGCGACCCCGGACGACGACGCGTGGATCATCTTCACCTCCGGTTCCACCGGTAAGCCGAAGGGAGTCGCGGTCAGCCACCGGTCGGCGGCCGCGTTCGTCGACGCCGAGGCCCAGCTGTTCCTCGTCGACGACCCGATCGGGCCGGACGACCGCGTGCTCGCCGGCCTGTCCGTCGCGTTCGACGCCTCCTGCGAGGAGATGTGGCTGGCCTGGCGGTACGGCGCGTGCCTGGTGCCGGCGCCCCGCTGGCTCGTCCGCACCGGTGTCGACCTGGGGCCGTGGCTCGTCGAGCAGGAGATCACCGTCGTGTCCACGGTGCCGACGCTCGTCGCGCTGTGGCCGGCCGAGGCACTCGACGACGTGCGGCTGCTGATCCTCGGCGGCGAGGCCTGCCCACCGGAGCTGGCGGCACGGCTCGCGCAGGACGGCCGCGAGGTGTGGAACACCTACGGCCCCACCGAGGCGACGGTCGTCGCGTGCGGCGCCCGCATGACCGGCGACGGCCCGGTGCGCATCGGCCTTCCCCTTGCCGGCTGGGAGCTCGCGGTCATCGACGCGGCCGGCGAGGTCGTGCCGATGGGTGACACCGGCGAGCTGGTGATCGGCGGCGTCGGCCTGGCCCGCTACCTCGACCCGGCCAAGGACGCGGAGAAGTACGCGCCGCTGCCCTCGCTCGGCTGGGACCGTGCCTACCGCAGCGGCGACCTCGTGCGTGCCGAGCCGGAAGGCCTGCTGTTCCTCGGCCGCGCCGACGAGCAGGTC
Source organism: Actinophytocola sp. (assembly GCF_036378875.1). Lineage (GTDB taxonomy): Bacteria > Actinomycetota > Actinomycetes > Mycobacteriales > Pseudonocardiaceae > Actinophytocola. Next base: position 24,187 of record NZ_DASUVO010000020.1, on the reverse strand, counting down.
AAGCTCGGCGGCCGGCGTATCGAGCTGGGCGAGATCGACGCCGCGCTCCAGGCCCTACCGCTGGTGACCGGCGCGGCGGCGGCGGTCCGCACCACCGCGAGCGGCACGCAGCTCCTGGTCGGCTACGTCGTCACCGAACCCGACTTCGACGCCGAGAAGGCGGTCGACCGACTCCGGGAGGCGTTGCCGGCGGCGCTGGTACCGCGCCTCGCGGTCGTCGACACGCTGCCCACCCGCACGTCCGGCAAGGTCGACCGGAACGCGCTGCCCTGGCCGCTGGACCTCGGTGAGGTGGCGGCCGGGGAACTGCACGGCACGCAGGCGTGGCTCGGCGAGCGCTGGGCCGAGGTGCTCGGCACGCCGCCGGCCGGACCGGACGCCGACTTCTTCACCAGCGGTGGCGGCAGCCTCGCCGCCGCTCGGCTCGTGTCGCTGGTGCGGGCGGACTACCCGACCGTGTCCGTCACCGACGTCTACCACCAGCCGACCGTCGCCGGCCTCGCGGCGCTCCTCGACGAGTTGGCCGGCGGTCACACCGCGACGCGGGCCGTGACCCCGGTGCCGCGCCGGGCCGCCATCATCCAGATGCTCGCGACGCTGCCGCTGCTGACGCTCGTCGGACTGCGCTGGACCGTCGTGCTCGGCGCGATCGGGAACGTCGTCGGCTACCCGTGGACCGTGTCGTGGTGGCTGCTGGGCCTCGGCTGGCTGCTGTTGTTCAGCCCGCCCGGCCGGCTCGCCATCGCCGCAGGCGGCGCACGGCTGCTCCTCAAGGGCGTCAAGCCGGGCACCTACCCCCGTGGTGGGTCCGTGCACCTGCGGCTCTGGGCGGCCGAACAACTCGCCGAACGGTCCGGTGCCACGGACCTCGCCGGTTCCTGGCTCACGCACTACGCCCGCGCGCTCGGCGCGAAGATCGCCGAGGACGTCGACCTGCACTCGTTGCCGCCGGTCACCGGCATGCTCAGGGTCGGCCGGGGTGCGGCCGTCGAGCCCGAGGTGGACCTGTCCGGGCACTGGGTCGAGGGCGACGTGGTCCACATCGGCAAGATCCGCATCGGCGCGGGTGCCGTGGTCGGCGCCCGCAGCACGCTGTTCCCCGGCGCCCGGGTCGGCAAGCGTGCCGAGGTCGCGGCCGGCTCCGGCGTGACCGGGTCCGTGCCGACCGGGCAGCGCTGGTCCGGCGTGCCCGCGGTGAAGGCGGGCAAGACCACGCGCCGCTGGCCGAAGGTCCGGCCTGGCCGTCGCCGCACCTGGCTCGCCGTCTACGACGCGACGTCGATGGCACTGTCGCTGCTGCCGGCGGCGTCCGCACTGCCGGCGCTGTGGCTGCTGACCCTATTTCCCATGACGCTCGGCGGGCTGCTCACGGCGGTGCCCGCCGTGACCGTCGCCTGGTTCGTGACTCATGCGCTCGTCACGCTCGTGAGTGTGCGGCTGCTCGGCATCGGCATGCGCGAGGGACACCACCCGGTGCGCGGCCGGGTCGCGTGGCAGGCGTGGACCACGCTGCGGCTCATGGACTCCGCCCGCAGCCTGCTGTTCCCGCTGTACGCCGGGCTGTTCACGCCGGTCTGGCTGCGGGCGCTCGGCATGAAGGTCGGCCGCAACGTCGAGGCCTCGACGGTGGTCGCGCTGCCCGCCATGACCACGATCGGTGACGGTGCCTTCCTCGCCGACGACACCATGGTCGCCGCCTACGAACTGGGTGGCGGCTGGCTGCGAATCGCCGCCGTCCGGGTCGGCAAGCGCGCGTTCGTCGGCAACTCCGGCATGGCCGCGCCGGGCCGCTCGGTGCCCAAGCGCGGGCTGGTCGGCGTGCTGTCCGCGGCGCCGAAACACGCGAAGGCCGGCAGCTCCTACCTGGGCATGCCGCCGATGAAGCTGCCGCGGGTCGCCGACTCCGCTGACGCGGGGCGCACGTACGAGCCACCGAAACGCCTGCTCGTGGCCCGCGCGCTCGTCGAGCTGTGCCGGATCGTGCCGGTCATGTGCTCGGTCGCGCTCGCGGTCGGGGTGCTCGCGGGCATCGCGGTCCTCGGCTTCCCGCTCGGGCTGCTGCTCGCCGGAGTGCTGCTCGGCGCCGCCGGAGTGGTGGCGTGCCTGGTGTCCGCGGCCGCGAAGTGGTTGCTGGTCGGGCGGTTCCGGGCCCGCAACCACCCACTGTGGAGTGCCGCGGTGTGGCGGGGCGAGCTGGCGGACACGTTCGTCGAGGTGCTCGCCGTGCCGTGGCTCGTCGGCGGGGCCGGCGGGACACCGCTGATGTCGTGGTGGCTGCGGGCACTCGGCGCGAAGGTCGGGCGGGGCGTGTGGTGCGAGTCGTACTGGCTGCCGGAGGCTGACCTGGTCCGCCTGGGTGACGGGGCGACCGTCAACCGGGGGTGCGTTGTGCAGACCCACCTGTTCCATGATCGGATCTTGCGTATGGACCAGGTGACGCTCTCGGCGGGCGCGACGCTCGGACCGCACGGCATCGTGCTGCCCGGAGTGACGGTCGGCGCGCACACATGTGTCGGGCCGGCGTCGCTGGTGATGGCGGGCGAGCAGGTGCCGGCGGGCACCCGCTGGCTGGGCAACCCCGTCTCGGCATGGCGCTGAAACAGTTCCGGGTCTCGCACTACGACCTGGACCTGCGCACCAAACCGGCGACCGGGCGATTATCGGGACATGCCCGGCTCAGGGTGGTCGCGTCCGCCGTCGACGCGCCGCTCGACCTGGACTTCGGTTCGCTTCGGGTCGAGCGGGTGCTCGTCGACGGCCGGCCGGCGCGCTGGACACACCGCGGCGGGAAACTGCGGGTCCGGGGTCGTTTCCTCGTGGACACGCCGTTTTCGGTCGAGGTCCGCTACGCCGGGCGGCCCGAGCCGATCCACACCCGGTACTGGGGCGACGTTGGTTGGGACGAGCTGACCGACGGCGTCATCGTGGCCAGCCAGCCCGTCGGCGCGCCGTCCTGGTTCCCCTGCACCGATCTCGTCGGGGCGAAGGCGACGTTCCGGATCGCGGTGACCGCACCCACGCAGTACACCGTCGTGGCCAACGGTGTGCTGGCGTCCCGTGCGTCCAGCGGCTCGACCACGACGTGGACCTACGTGTCCGACGAGCCCATGGCGCCCTACCTCGCCACCGTCCAGATCGGACGATATGAGCGGGTGCTGGTGTCGTCCGGCCAGATCCTGGCCGCCTCACGGGGACGGCTGGCCGCCGCCCAGCACGACTTCGGCCGGCAGCCCGGGATGATGCGGGTGTTCACCGAGCTGTTCGGGCCGTACCCGTTCAACGAGTACGCGGTCGTGGTGACCGACGACGAGCTCGAGGTGCCCGTCGAGGCGCAGGGCCTGTCGATCTTCGGTGCCAACCACGTCGACGGGAAGCGCGGGTTCGAGCGGCTGGTCGCCCACGAGCTGGCCCACCAGTGGTTCGGCAACAGCGTCGGGCTGGCCGACTGGCGGCACATCTGGTTGAACGAGGGCTTCGCCGCCTACTCGGAGTGGCTGTGGTCGGAGCGGTCCGGTGGACCGTCCGCGACCACCCTGGCCGACCGGTCACGGGCCATGCTGGGCGGCCTGCCGCAGAACCTCCGCATCGGTGACCCGCCGACCCGCGACATGTTCGACGACCGCCTCTACCAGCGGGGCGCACTGACCCTGCACACGCTGCGCACCCAACTGGGTGACGTTTCGTTCTTCGCACTGCTACGGGATTGGACCGCGACGCACCGCCACCGCACCGCGACCACGGACGACTTCGTCGCGCTGGCCGAGCGGCACGCGGGTCGATCACTGGGCGGGTTCTTCGACGCGTGGCTGTTCCAACCGGCACTCCCGTAGCCCCCCGGGTCCCCGGTTTCGTCGGTCGCCGGTTTTAGACTGCGGTCCTTCCCACCTGAAGGAGCACGCGTGCCAGAGCCGAACGGATCCCCGAACGGCGTGACGGAACTGGCGGTGGCGGGGCAGCGTCCCGTCGGCCTCGTGGTCGGCACCGTGGCCGCCAGCCCGCTCGAGTTCTCCGTCGGGGTCGCCGCAGACCAGTACCTGCAGCTCGACGACGTGGTCGTCACCAGGCGCAAGCTGCCGGACGGCAGCGAGGTGCAGATCGCGGGCGTCGTGACCAACATCGAGGCCGGGCACGAGGGCGCCCGGTTCGCCTCCGACGTGTTCCTGATCAAGGACGGGGCGCTGCCCGCCGAGGTGTCCGAGGTCGCCGAGGTCACCGTCACGCGCGTCGAGCCCGAGGTGTACGTGCCGCCGCGGCCCGGCAGCGAGGTGAACAGGGCGGTCGGCGAGGAACGGGACTCCGCGCTGTACTTCGACACGATGGCCGACGCGAAGGTGCCCGTCGGCCTCGGGCGCGACGGGCAGCCCGTGTTCCTCAACTTCGACTTCGTCGACGGCACCCGCGGCGGTCACGTGTCGATCTCCGGGGTGTCCGGTATCGCCACCAAGACGTCGTTCGCCACGTTCCTGCTGCACTCGATCTTCAACTCGGGCGTGCTGGCCGGCGAGGCGCACAACACCAAGGCGCTGATCTTCTCGGTCAAGGGCGAGGACCTGCTGTTCCTCGACTACGACAACTCCCGGCTGCGCGACGAGTTCCGCGCCAAGTACGGGCTGCTCGGACTGCCCGCGACCTCGTTCCGCAACGTGCAGGTGTTCGCGCCGCCCCGGCCGGGCGACCCCAACGGCACGCCGGACGTGCGGGCCCGCGACCGTGCGGTCAGCCCGTTCTACTGGACGCTCGCGGAGTTCTGCGAGCAGGAGCTGATGCCGTTCGTGTTCGCCGACGGCGAGGACGAACGCGCCCAGTACACGATGCTGATCGGCCAGGTCGCCGCGCGGCTGAAGCGCGACTACCAGAAGGTCGGCGCGGACGGCGCGATCTCGGTGTCCGGTGTGGACACTCGCAACGGCGGCCCCGTCCGCACGTTCGACCAGCTCGTCGCCTTGATCGAGGACGAGCTGCTCGACGACGAGCTGCGCCGAGACTGGGTGGCCGGTTCGACGTCCATGGGCAGCGTCAACGCGTTCCTGCGGCGGCTGCGTTCGGCGGTCAAGCCGCTCGAACGGCTGATCCGCGCGGACCTCAAGGACCGGGGCGACCGGTCGCTCACCACGTCGAAGGCGCAGGTCACGGTCATCGACCTGCACAACCTGCCCGACCGCGCGCAGCGGTTCGTGGTCGGTGTGTCGCTGCGGCAGGAGTTCCGCCGCAAGGAGGAGCAGGGCACCGCGCGTCCGCTGATGTTCATCGTGCTCGACGAGCTGAACAAGTACGCGCCGCGGGACGGCGACAGTCCGATCAAGCAGATCCTGCTCGACGTCGCCGAGCGTGGCCGGTCGCTGGGCGTGATCCTCATCGGCGCGCAGCAGACCGCGTCGGAGGTCGAACGCCGGATCGTCGCGAACTGCTCCATCCGCGTGGCTGGCCGGCTCGACCCCGCGGAGGCGTCGCGCCCGGAGTACGGCTACCTGCCGGCCGCGCAACGGCAGCGGGCGACGATCGCCAAGCCCGGCACGATGTTCGTCTCGCAGCCGGACATCCCGGTGCCGCTCGCCATCGAGTTCCCGTTCCCCGCGTGGGCGACCCGGTCGTCCGAGAAGGGCACGTGGCACGGGGTGGACGACGGACCGGCCCCGCCCGCCGATCCTTTCGCAGGTTTGGACGACGACCCACCGCCGTTCTGAGGGGACAAATGAAGATCCTGCACACCGCCGACTGGCACGTCGGCAAGGTGCTCAAGAACCAGCCGCGTATCGACGAGCAGGTCACCGTCCTCGGACATCTGGTGGAGATCGCTAACGAGGAAGATGTCGACCTCGTCGTGGTGGCAGGGGACCTGTTCGAGACCGCCGCGCCGACACCCGCGGCTCAGGGCCTCGTCATGCGCACCCTCGTCGCGCTCCGTCAGGAGGGCCGCCACGTCGTGGTGCTGGCCGGCAACCACGACAACTCGCGGCTCGTGCAGGACGTGTACCGGCCGGTGCTCGGTGAGCTGGGCATGCACGTGATCGGCACGCCGCAACGTCCGGATCGCGGCGGCACCCTCACGCTGACCACGCGGTCGGGGGAGCAGGCGGTGGTGGCCGCGCTGCCGTTCCTGTCGCACCGCGTCGCGGTGCGGGCCGCGGAAGTGTTGCTGCACAACCCGTCGCAGCACAACCAGGACTACGCGAACCGGGTCAGGGCGATCATCGAGACGCTGTGCGCCGGGTTCACGAGCGACAGCGTCAACCTGGTCACCACGCACACCACGATGCTCGGCGGCCGGTGGGGTGGTGGTGAGCGGGCCGTGCAGACGTTGCTGGGCTACGAGGTGCCGCCGGACGCGTTCCCGACGAGCACCCACTACGCCGCGCTGGGGCATCTGCACCGCTACCAGGAGATCGGCGGCCCCTGCCCCATCGCCTACTCGGGCTCACCACTCGCGCTCGACTTCGGCGAGGAGGCCAACGAGCCGGTGGCGCTGATCGTCCAGGCGACACCGGACACGCGCGCGTCGATTCGTCCGATGCCCGTGCGCGGTGGCCGGTCGCTCGCCACCCTCCGCGGCACGGTGGACGAGGTGGTGGCGGCGGGCGAGGAGGCCGGTGACGCGTTCCTGCGGGTGATCCTCACGCAGAAGGCCAGCGCCGGGCTCGCCGACATGGTGCGCGAGAAGCTGCCGAACACGCTCGACGTGCAGATCGACGAGACGTACCGCGCCAAGTCACAGACCGGCGAGGTGCGTTCGCGCATCGGTCGCACGCCCACCGACCTGTTCGCGGACTTCCTGTCGGAGCGGGAGATCGACGACCCACGACTGGGTGCCATGTTCGCCGAACTGCTGGACGAGTCGAGCGGAGGTCGCTGATGCGTCCGTTGCGCCTGGTGTTCGAAGGGTTCGGCAGCTACCGCGACGAAACCGACGTCCAGCTCCACGACGTCGACTTCTTCGTGCTCACCGGACCAACCGGGTCCGGCAAGTCCACGGTGATCGACGCGCTGTGCTTCGCCCTCTACGGGACGGTGCCACGCTGGGGCAAGGGCCACGCCGTCCGCAACGCGCTCGCCCCGTCGGTCAACGAGGGCAAGGTGTGCCTGGTGTTCGAGGCCGCCGGCGACCGGTACGCGGCCGTCCGGCTGCTGCGGCGCACCGCGCAGGGCAACGTGCAGACCAAGGAGGCACGCCTCGACCGGCTCGACCCGAGCCTGCCGGCGGACGCCGACCTCGCCAAGCTGCTGGAAGTGGCGCAGCCGATGGCGGAGGGTGAGAAGGTCACCGGCGCGGTGTCCGAGCTGCTCGGCATCGGCTACGAGCAGTTCACCCAGTGCGTCGTGCTGCCCCAGGGCCGGTTCGCCGAGTTCCTGCAGGCCAAACCCGGTGACCGGCAGGACCTGCTGATCCAGCTGCTGGCCTACGCCGTCTACGAGGACGTCGGACAGCGGGCGCGTGAGCGAGCGAAGCTGGCCGCCGGGAAGCTCACCATGGCCGAGAAACGGCTCGCCGAGATGGGCACGGTCACCGACGAGGTGGTCGAGGCCGCCGCGCGCCGGGTCGCCGACCTGGAGGCGCTCGTGCCGGCCGTGGACGAGGCCGTGGAGAAGATGGCCGAGGTCAGGGAGAAGTGGAAGGACGCCAACGCCGCCACGAAGACCGCTCGGGAGCAGCTCACCGGCCTCACCGGTTTGCGCAGGCCGGGTGACGTGGTCGACCTGGCCACCCGGATCGCGGACGCCGACGAGCAGATCACCCGCAGGCAGGCCGAGCGCACAGCGGCGGAGGAGGCCGAGGCAGCCGCCGAAGCCGCCCGCGCCGACCTGCCGGAACAGGCGGAACTGGTTCGCTGGCGCGACGCCCACACCCGGCTGGCGACGCTGACCTCCCGGCTGGAGCGTCTTCGTGCGGACGCGTCCGCCTCGGTCGCCGCCGAGGAGTCCTCGGCGGCCGAGTTCGCCACGGCGGAACAGGCGCTGGTCGCCGCCGAGGCCGCGTCGGCCTCGGCTGACCGGGCCCACCGCGCGGTCGCGCTCGCCGCCGACCTGGTCGAGGGCGAGCCGTGCCCGGTGTGCCGCCAGCAGGTCCACGATCTGCCCCACCACGCGGTGCCGACCGACCTCGACGAGGCGCGGCTCGCGGTGAAGAACGCGAAGTCCTCGGTCACCGCGACGCGGCGGGCCCATGCCGACGCGAGCAAGGCCGCGGCGGCGGCGAAGGCGGACGTCGAGGGCGCGTCGCGACAGTCCGCCGAGCTGACCGCGGAGCTGAGTGCCGCGCCGCCGCTGGCGGAGGTCGAGGCCGTACTGGAGCAGCGTGCGGCCGCGGACGCGGCCGTCGAACGGGCGCGGACCCGTGCCCGTGGCGCCCGCCGAGCCGTGGAGGATGCCCAGCGGGAACGAACCGCGCTCGGCGACGAGGAGCAGCAGGCGTGGGCAGCGCTCCGTGCCGGCCGCGACCGGTTCGTGGCACTCGGCGTGCCGCCGGTGGAGGGCACCGATCTCGCCGCCGCCTGGCAGAGCCTGCTCTCGTGGACCGGTGCGCAGCGGGACGCGCTGACGTCGCGGGTCGCGGAGTTGGAACAGGCCGAACGGGACTTCCTCACCGAGGGCACCTCGGTACGCACCGAACTGGCCCGGCTGCTCGACGAACACCGTATCTCGTTGCCGGACAAGGAAAAGCCGGATGTCGTGCTCGCGCGCAGCGTGGCCGACGCGCGCCGCGACCTGACCGACCTGGAGTCGCGCCGCACGCAGTCGGCGTCGCTGGCCGCCGAGGTCGAGCAGTGCCGCGAGGAGGAGCAGGTTGCCCGCATGCTGGGGAACCTGTTGAAGTCCAACGGTTTCGAGGCGTGGCTGTGCCAGGAGGCGCTGGACTCGCTGGTGATCGAGGCGTCGGAGATCCTGATGCAGCTCTCCGGCGGCCAGTACGAGCTGCAGCGGGACAACCGCAACGACCTGGTGGTGGTGGACCACAACGACGCCGGCACCACCCGCCCCGTCAACACGCTGTCGGGAGGGGAGACGTTCCAGGCGTCGCTCGCGCTGGCGCTGGCCCTGTCACACCAGGTCGTCGGCCTGTCCGGGGGCAAGCGGGACCTGAACTCGATGTTCCTGGACGAGGGCTTCGGCACCCTCGACGAGGCCACACTGGACACGGTGGCGGCCACATTGGAGCGTCTGGCTTCCGAAACCGACCGGATGGTGGGCATCGTGACGCACGTGCCGGCCCTGGCCGAACGGGTCCCCGTCCAGTTCGCGGTCACCCGCGACGGCGCGTCGTCCCGACTTCGGCGCGTCGAGGTGTAATGGTGCCCTCATGACCGGAGTTCTCACGCCCATCTCCTACTCCGTCGACCCATGGGATCCCGGGTACGGGGTCGCGCGGGGCGACGAGTTGGACGGCCGCGAGTCGTCCGCCCGTCTCGACCTCGACGTCGAGCTGCCGGCGTCGTCGTGGCGGCCGCTGACGCCTGGCGATGGGCCACTGCCCGGTTCGGTGCTGTTCCTCGACGGTGTGCGGCGGATCGACGCGCGTGTGTGGGTCCACGGCGACGGCCCCGAGCCGCTGCCCGGTGTCATCGCCTCCCTCGCCGCGGGCCTGGTCCGCTGCGACGGCGCCGCGCAGCTCGTCAAGGTGGAGGTCGACCGCGGCCTGTACGCGGAGTCCGGCGGCGACGTCGAGACCCGCCATGCCCGCTACCGCTTCCACCGCACCCTCGGCGGGCTGGACAAGCTGACGCTCGGCGTGCAGGCCCGGCTCGCCGCCCTCGAGGTGGAGCTCGCCAACACGTGGCGCCGAGAGTCCAATGTGGAGGACGATCTGTTGGTGGTGGACGGTCCGCTGCGTGGCCGCACCCACCTCGCCCGCACGGTCGGTTACGTGAAGACGCACCAGAAGTCGTACCTGCAGGCCTCGCAGGCGGAGGTCGTCGCGTCGCTCGGGCCGGGGCAGCGCAGCCCGGTGTTCAAGATGGGGACCTCGTGGGAGCGGCTGTCCTGGTACCTACGTCTGCCGGGCGCGACGCGGGCGCCGTGGTCGGCGATCGTGCGGCTGGAGTGTGCGGCCGACCTGCCGGCGCAGGACGCGATCGCGCTGGCCGACGTGACCGCGCAGGTGCTGCCGTCGCTGGCGAGCGCCCCGCACAAGGACCCGCGTGCCCCGCAGAACCTGGTGCCGATCGGCGGGTTGGAACGGCAGCTGCGGCACCGCCTGGGCGATGCCGCGCTGCTCTACCGGTCGCTACGCGGCGCCCTGGCCGCTTAGCGTCGGCAGGGCCGGTCGCGGCGCGGACGCTGCTTTCGCGGGTGCTGCCGCGATCGCGAGCCCCACCAGTCCGACCAGCATCAGCACCCCGTGCGCGATGCGGAACGGTGCCGGTGTGAAGAACTGCGGCAGGAACAGCACGAACCCGGCCGCGAACGCGAACCCGCTGTACTTGGCGACGGTCCCGGACCGCCACACCGCGACCGCGACGAGCACAGCGCCGACGCCGAGCAGGATCAGCCCGACGGCAAAGGACGTGACGGCGAAGGGGTTGTAGCGCACGGCTTCCGCGACGGCGAGCAGGTTGCTCCCCTTGGTCGCGGCGGCGTGCAGCCCGAAGTCCTCGGCGCCGTAGTACGGGAGCGTGAGCCCGGCGCCGGCCCACGTGACGGCCACCGCCCGGATGCCGACGATCTCCCGCATCCCCAGTAGGGCGAGGGACACCAGCACGAACCCGACCATGGCGAAGAGATGCGAGACGACCCAGGCGTTGGAGCCCATGGCCTCGAGCGCCCCGGCAGCGGTCGTCTCGTCGGTCCACGGCCGGAAGGCGGGGTAGAGCAGGAAAAGCAGGCCTGCGACGGCTAAAGCGATTCTGGACACGGGGTTCCTCCTAGTGGCGGGGCAGCGTGCCGAGCACGGCGGCGATGAGCTGGTCGTAGGTGTGGTCAAGGTCTTCTGGCAGGCCGAACCCGCCGCCCGCCTCGAGCGAGGCGAACCCGTGCGCGACGGCACGCATGCAGCGAGCGGCGTGGATGGTGTCGGAGGGTGAGAGGTCGTAGGCGCGCAGCGCGCCGAGCACGACCTCCATCAGCTTCCCGCCCGCCGAGGCCAGCGCGGGATCGTGAAGCGGATCAAGGGGCGCGGCGGCATACCGCGCGGGGTGCTCTTTCACGTAGGCGCGGTAGGCGTGCATGAGTGAACGGACGGCGTCCTCACCGCCACGTCCCAACACGGCGCGCGTGAAGTACTCGGCCATGTCCTCCAGCACCCGCGAACCGAGGAGCGTGCGCAACTCCCCAAGCCCGGCAACGTGTTTGTAGAGCGAGGGCGTGGCCACCCCGGTCCGCTGCGCCACGGCGGCGAGTGTGAGCGCCTCGGCCCCGTGCTCATCCACAACGGCAAGGGCGGCGTCCACCACCGCGGTGGTGGAAAGCCCTGCCCTAGGCATGACGGCTACCTTGCATAGCCGTAAAGCTAATGTACTTAGCTTTACCGTGTCAACAGTCGCCCGCTGTCACAATGAGGCCCATGTCGATCACGCCCCGCATCGCCGAGTTCTGGGACGAGGCCGCCGATTCCTTCGACAAGGAGGCAGACCACGGACTGCGTGACGCGCAGGTCAGCACGGCCTGGGACGCCCGGCTGGCGTCGTGGCTGCCCACCGCGCCGGCCGATGTACTCGACCTGGGCTGCGGCACCGGCTCCTTGTCGCTGCTACTCGCCCGACGCGGCCATCGCGTGACCGCGGTCGACCTGTCGCCGAACATGGTCGCCAACGCCCGCGCCAAACTGGCCGACACCGATGTCCGCGTCCTGGTCGGGGACGCGGCAGACCCTCCGCCCCGCGAGGTCGACGCCGTGCTCGTCCGGCACCTGCTCTGGACGCTGCCCGACCCCGAAGCCGCCCTGCGCCGCTGGATAGCCCTGTGTCGCCCGGGCGGCAGACTGGTCCTCATCGAAGGCCGCTGGGCGACCTCCGAAGCAGACAGCGCCTACGTCGAAGGTTCGCAGTCGCTCCCGTGGACCGGTGGCGTGAGCGCCGAAACCCTTGCCAGCACACTGAAACCGCTCGTCACCGACCTCCGGGTCGAACCACTCACGGACCCGACCCTGTGGGGCCGCACCATCACCGACGAGCGCTACTGCCTCATCGCCACCGTGTGACCCTGCCCAGATCCAGGCGCGCCAGCGGGTCCTCCTCCGCTCGCGCCCGCATCGCGCGCACGGCTTCCGCTGCCGCGGTCGGCCCCGCTGCCCGGGCCGTCGCAGGCGCGATGGTGGCGCCCGGTACCGGGCCGGGGTCATTCCGTGGTCGTGCCCTGCCCTGTGAGTGCGAAGCGCGCCGTGCTCTCCACGGTGTCGGCGACGTCGAGGGTCTTGTCCTCCACGTAGTCGGCGGTCACCGCGTCCAGCATCACGCGGGCGCCCGTCGTTTCCTCCGTGATCACCACGTCGGTCTCGTCGGGAAGGGCGGCCACCGACATCTCGAAGTCGTCCTCGCCCGCGCGTGCCTCCACGCGTAGGCCGCCGCCTTGGCCCACGCCCTGCGTGCGCGTGAGCTTCTGTATGGCCAGTCCCGCCTCCGGCGTGATGTGCAGCATGCCTTCTGGCTGCCCGACCGGCGTCGCGGTCAAACACCTCAGGGGATGAAGTTAGGTGTATGTCAAAAGGGCGCCTCCTCGAACACGGACGGCAACAGGGACAAAGGGGTGGGTGTTGGTCCGGGGGATGGGGTGGTCAGCGGTAAGGCGGCTCCTCAGCGGTGGACGCGTCCAACTGAAACGAACATGTGTTCACCTTACGACGACGCCCCGACAACTCGCCACGGGGTTCACTCGATCTGGCTTGTCGCCGAACGCCCGGCATCCGCGCAGCCGTACCGCTCCCCGTGATTCGGGAGATCCACGCCACATTCGCCGACTCGTGCGCGGGCCCCGGCTCCTCCCTGGTGCTCGCGAGTATGCTCGCCGTCGTCCGGATGCAATGGGTGTTGGGCCGGACGATCAGGCTGTGACCCGTCCCGTGGATGCCCACCGGGTCCTGACCAGGCAGGAGAGTTCTCGCACGCACTGTTCGAGAACCTCGCGGAAGGCTGGTCGGACCTGCACCAGGGATCCCGGAGAGCACATATGCCGGGGTTTGTCGGAGGTAGCGGATAGGCTCTCCTACGGTGGTGGACGCCTGAGCACGGGCGCGCCATGAATCGGGAGACGACCAGACGTGACTGCGGGAACCTTTTACGGTGCCGACGATCTGACCCACCTCGAGGGCCTCGAGGCGGTGCGAAAGCGGCCGGGGATGTACATCGGCTCGACCGACAGCCGAGGCATCAACCACCTGTTCAACGAGGTCGTCGACAACTCGACCGACGAGGGCATCGCCGGGCACGCGAACAAGATCGTGGTCATACTGCACGCTGACGGCAGCGTCCAGGTCGACGACGACGGGCGCGGCATCCCCACCGGGGTGCACACCAAGTCCGGCCTGTCCGGCGTCGAACTCGTGCTGACCCGGCTCCACGCGGGCGGCAAGTTCGGCGGCTCGGGCTACAAGACATCCGGCGGCCTCCACGGCGTCGGCGCGTCCGCGGTCAACGCTCTGTCCCACCGGTTCGACGTCACGGTGAAGCAGGACGGCAAGGTCCAGCAGATGTCGTTCGCGCACGGCGTGCCAGGCGAGTTCGACGGCCCGGGCCCGAAAGCCAAGTTCACCAAGCGGTCCGGACTGAACGTCGTGCGCAGGATGAAACGCGGCGAGGCGACCGGCACGTCCATCCGCTACTGGTACGACACGCGGTACTTCGAGAACGGCGCCGCACTCGACGTCGACGCCGTGCGCTCGAAGCTCCGCAACACCGCGTTCCTGGTGCCGGGCGTGACCTATGTGTTGCGGAACACACTCGAAGGCGCGATCGACGAGGAGACCTTCCACTACCCCAATGGTCTCGCCGACATGGTGGAGTTCCTGACCCCGGCCAGCGACAAACCGGTGTGCGACACCATCATGATCAACGGCACGGGCACCTACCGGGAGAACGCCGCCGACGAGAGCGGCGTCATGCAGTCCAAAGTGGAGCGTACGGCCGAGGTCGAGATCGCGTTCCGCTGGGGCACCGGCTACGAGCGCACCATCGAATGCTTCACCAACACCATCCGCAACATGCACGGCGGCACACACCGCCGAGGCTTCGACCGCGCCGTGGTGAAGGCCGTCAACGAGGCCATCGGCAGGACCCGAGGCCTACTGAAGCCAAAAGAGGACCCACCGACACTCGACGACGTCGAGGAAGGCATGACCGCGGTCGTGCACGTCAAGATCCCCGAGCCGCAGTTCACCTCCCAGACCAAGGACGAACTGTCGACCGCCGGGATCACGAGGGTCCTGCAGTCCATCGTGGAGCGCGAAGTCCGCGCGTGGTCGGAGAACCGCAAAACCAAGACCGAGGCGAAGACCGTCCTCCAGAAAGTCGTCGACGCCGCCCGCGTCCGGCTGACGCAGAAACAGCAGAAGGACGCCGCCCGCCGCAAGACCGCCCTAGAGGGCGCCGCGATGCCCCCGAAACTGGTCGACTGCCGCACCACGGGCATCAGCCGCAGCGAACTTTTTCTCGTGGAAGGGGACTCCGCCCTCGGCTGTTTCACGGGCGACACCTTGGTCGCGCTCGCGTCCGGGAAGAGTCGTTCCTTCGCCGACCTCGCCGAGGACTGGGCGAAGGGGATCAAGCACTTCGGCTACACGACCAACAAAGCGGGGCGCGTCGTCGTCGCGCCGCTGGTCGAGCCACGCATGACCAAGCGGAACGCCCCGCTCGTGCGCATCACGCTCGATCACGGCGAGTCGGTGCGCTGCACGCCGGACCACCTGTTCCGCCTTCGTGACGGTTCCTACCGGCGAGCGGACGAGTTGGCTCCCGGTGACTCCCTGATGCCGCTGTACCGTTCGGTGTCCGCCAAGTCCGCCGGCGAGAAGCTGGACGGATACGAACGCGTGTGGATGAACGACCGCGAGGAGTGGGTCTACACGCACTATCTCGCGGACGGCTACAACCTCCGCCACGGCCTGGACAGTGCCGACAACGGCACAGTCCGTCATCATGTCGAGGGCTATCGGGCTTGGCTCACCAGTGGCGGGCTCGAGTTCAAGTCCGCGATGCTGTCCGACCAGTGGAAGGACCCGGCGTTCCGCGAGTGGCAGGACCCGGAACTACTCGCGTGGCGGCGGGAGAAGACCATCGAGCAGGTCGCCGACCCGGCTGAGCGGGGACGCCGGAAGTACGTCGAGTCGGTGCCGCGGGCCGTTCGGGTCGCCCAACAGAACGACGGTCGGCGGCTCGCCGCGCTCAAGCGGGTCTCGGCATTACTTTCGATGTCCGACAGTGAGATCGGTGCCGCGTACGACGCCGAGCGGATGCGCACCGCGCGGACCGGGCTCCGGTTCGACCGCCTGCTCGCCCACTACGACGGCGACTACTCGCGCCTGCGCGAGGCCGCGGCCCAGATGAACCACGCGGTCGTCTCGGTGGAACCGCTCGAGGAGACCGCTGACGTCTACGACCTCACCGTCGACGGGTACCACAACTTCGCGCTCGAAGCCGGCGTCTTCGTGCACAACAGTGCGCGTCTTGCCCGAGTGTCGGAGTACCAGGCGCTGCTTCCCTTGCGTGGCAAGATATTGAACGTCCAGAAGGCGAGTCTCGCTGACACGTTGCGCAATGTGGAGATCGCGTCGATCGTGCAGGTGCTCGGGGCCGGGAGTGGGCGAACCTTCGACCTGTCGACCATGCGGTACGGCCGCGTGATCCTGATGGCGGACGCGGATGTCGACGGGTCGCACATCCGCACGTTGCTGATCACGTTGTTCGCGCGGTACATGCGGCCGGTGATCGAGGACGGACGGCTGTTCGCCGCGATGCCTCCCCTGCACAAGATCACCACCAGGGGGCGTAACCCGGAGACGCACTTCACGTTCACCCAGCGTGAGATGGAGACCAAACTCGCCGCGTTACAGAGGGCCGGTAAGCAGGTCGTCACGCCGGTGCCGCGGTTCAAGGGGCTCGGTGAGATGGACGCCGACGAGCTGTGGGACACCACGATGAACCCGGCCACGCGTTCGGTGCGGCGTATCACGATCGACGATGTCGAGGCCGCGGAGAAGGCGTTGGAACTGCTCATGGGGGAGAAGGTCGAGCCGAGGCGCGCCTGGCTGGTCGAGTCGTCCGCGCGGGTCGACCAGTCGGCGATCGACATCTAGAGGGACTAGGGAAACATGGCACGCCGCAAGGGCCCATCCGCGACCAGGGTCGACCCGTCCGCTTTCGACCGTGCGGGCGCCCAGGTCTTCGACAACTCGCTCAAGACCGAGATCGAGGACTCCTACCTGGAGTACGCGTACTCGGTCATCCACTCGCGTGCGCTGCCCGATGCCCGCGACGGTCTCAAGCCTGTGCACCGCCGGATCCTGTACTCGATGAACGAGAACGGCTACCGGCCGACACACGCGTACGTGAAGTCGTCCCGTGTGGTCGGTGACGTGATGGGTAAGTACCACCCGCACGGCGACGGCGCCATCTACGACGCGATGGTCCGCCTGGCGCAGGACTTCTCGATGAACGCGCCACTTGTAGACGGACACGGTAACTTTGGGTCGCCAGACGACGGACCGGCCGCGAGTCGTTACTGCGTTGTAGGCGACACGCGGATCCGACTCGCGGACGGCTCGAGCCCGCGTATCGCCGACGTGGTCAACCTGCCACCGGATTCCGAGGCGGACGCCGACTTCGAGGTGCTCGACAAGGACGGCAAGGCCGTTCGCGTCAACAAGGTGTTCAACTCGGGTGTGCACCCAACGCTTCGCGTCACCTCGAAGTCCGGTTTCTCGGTACGCGGCAGCGAGAACCACCTTGTGCTGTGTCTCGAAGCACCGATGGGTGTGCCGATCTTCCAGTGGCGGCGACTCGACGAGATCAAGCCGGGGATGGTTGTCTGCATCGCCAGGAATTCCTGGATGCAGGTCATCCCGACGGCACGTGAGTACATGCTCGGTGTGCTCGGAGGCGCCTGGGTCTCCGAAGGTTGGGCGAGTGAGAACCGCGCCGGCTTCAACAACACCGATGAGCACTTCTTCAGCGAGGTGCTTCACGCCTACGACCAAGTCGTGGGAGGAACCCGATACGTCTCCGAAAGGCAGACGCGCCGCGATCGGAAGCGCATCCAGGAGATGGACATCCAGGAGGGTGGCATGGCCGCCTTCCGCGCCAGTCCTCTTGGCGAGCTCATCGGCTACCACGCAAGGGAGAAGTTCGTTCCCGAGTTCGTGTGGTCTGGCGGCTGGGGGGTCAAGCGCGCGTTCCTGATGGCGTTGTTCGAAGGAGACGGGGGTCCGAGAGTCGCGTACGATGGGTTTACGATCCATTACTCAACGTACAGCGCGCGGCTGGCCAACGAGGTCCAGGAACTGCTGGCCGAGTTCGGTGTCATCGCCACAAATCGGAAATACACGCGTGCGAGTGGAGCCGTCGAGCACCGTCTCGTTGTGTCCGGCCTGCGGAACGTCCGGGCGTACACCGAGCGCGTTGGGTTCCTGCGTACCAAGCAGGCCAAGCCGCACCAGCTCCTCAGGCGTTCGCCGTTGCGTCCGCACCGTCTCAGCCAGGACCGTGTGCCGTTCGTCGCGGACTACGTGCGCGGCGCGCTCGACTTCGATCGGCGTGGCAGTGGCCGTAAATGGTTGACGCAACACAACTTCGACCGTGTGGAACGCTGGGAGACGGAGCGGCTCCGGATCATTGATCGGATCAAGGATCCGGAGATCCTGGCCACCATCCTTCCGATCATGGACTCCGGCTACCGGTTCGAAGAGGTCGTCGGCATCGAGGCTGGTGAGCCTGCCGAGGTGTACTCGGTCCGGGTCGAGTCCGACGATCACTCGTTCCTCGCCGGTGGGTTCGTCAACCACAACACCGAGTCGCGGCTGTCCAATGAGGCCATGTTGCTAGTCGGGGAGTTGGGCGAGGACACGGTCGACTTCCGGCCCAACTACGACGGGTCGTTGGACGAGCCGTCGGTGCTGCCGGCCGCTTTCCCGAACCTGCTGGTGAACGGCACGTCGGGTATCGCGGTGGGGATGGCCACCAACATGATTCCGCACAACCTCGTCGAGGTGGTCGGGGCTGCGCGGTGGCTGATCCACCACCCGGAGGCCTCGCTCGACAAGCTGATGGAGTTCGTCCCGGGGCCGGACCTGCCGACGGGCGGGATGCTGCTGGGGCTGGACGAGGTGCGCCGGGCCTACGAGACAGGCCGCGGGGTGGTCCGGATGCGGGCCAAGGTGGAGATCGGGCCGCTCGAAGGGAGCCGGGGGCGGCAGGCGATCACGATCGTCGAGCTGCCGTACGCCGTCGGGCCCGAGAAGATCATCGAGAAGATCACCGACGAGGTGACGAAGTCCAAGCGGCTCACCGGGATCGCGGACGTCAAGGACCTCACCGACCGGGAGAACGGCACTCGTGTGGTGATCGAGTGCAAGGTGGGTGTCAACCCGCAGGCGCTGCTGGCCGACCTGTACCGGTTGACGCCGATGGAGCAGTCGTTCGGCATCAACAACCTGGTGCTGGTCGACGGGCAGCCGCAGACGCTGGGGTTGAAGGCGCTGCTCGAGGTGTTCCTGCGGCACCGCTACGAGGTCGTCACGCGGCGCACGAAGTTCCGCCGGCGTAAGCGGGAGGAGCGGCTGCACCTCGTCGAGGGTCTGCTGATCGCGTTGTTGGACATCGACAAGGTGATCCGGCTGATCCGCGCCAGCGAGGACGCGGCCGCGGCGAAGGAAGGCTTGATGAAGCGGTTCAAGCTCTCCGAGATCCAGGCCACCTACATCCTCGACACGCCGCTGCGCCGCCTGACCAGGTACGACAAGCTCGAACTGGAGCAGGAGCAGGAGCGGCTGCGGAACGAGATCGCCGAGCTGACCAAGATCCTCGAGAACGACTCGGTGTTGAAGCGGCTCGTCTCGTCCGAGCTGGCGAAGGTCGCGAAGGACCTGGGGGCGGAGCGGCGGACCGCGCTGATCGACGGTGACCTCAAGGAGGTGCTGGCCGCGTCGAAGCCGGCCGGCCCGTTGGAGGTCGCGGACGACCCGTGCCAGGTGATCCTGTCGGCCACCGGTCTTGTCGCCCGCACGGCGGCCGAGTCGGAGGAGGCGACCGAGGCACGCAAACGCAGTGGCCGCGCCAAGCACGACACGGTGTCCTCGGTGGTGCACACGACCGCGCGTGGGCAGGTGCTGCTGGTCACCAGCCGCGGGCGTGCGTTCAAGACCGACGTGCTGCCGCTGCCGGTGCTTCCGGAGGCCGGCGGCACGGTGTCGTTGCGTGGCGGCATGGCGGCGAGCGAGCTGGTGCCCCTGGAGAAGGGGGAGAAGGTCGTCGGCATCGCGCCGCTCGGTGAACGTGCCGAGGGCTCACCGGGGCTCGCGCTCGGCACCCGCCAGGGCATCGTGAAGATCTGCGCGCCGGAGTGGCCGGTCCGCTCCGACGAGTTCGAGGTCATCGCGTTGAAGGACGGCGACGAGGTCGTCGGTGCGACGTGGTTGACCGACGGCGAGGAGACGCTGGTGTTCGTGTCGTCCGACTCGTCGCTGCTGCGGTTCAGCGCGTCGCTGGTGCGGCCGCAGGGCGTGAAGAGCGGCGGCATGGCGGGCATCAACCTGGCGGCCGACGCGTCGGCGGTGTTCTTCGCCGCCATCCGGACCGACGACAACGACCATGGCGAGCCGATGGTGGTCACGTGCACCGGGCAGAGCGTGAAGGTCACGCCGTTCGGCCTGTACCCGGCGAAGGGCCGCGCGACCGGCGGCGTGCGGACGCACCGCTTCCTCAAGGGGGAGCACCAGTTGGTGCTGGCGTGGGTCGGACCTCGCCCGGCAGGCGCGTCGAACACGGGGTCGTCGGTGGAGTTGCCCGAGGTGGACAAGCGCCGGGACGGGTCGGGCACGGCGCATCCAGGACCGGACGTGATCGGGCACTTGATCGAGCGGGTGTGAGCGGGTTGCTTTTGTTGGCCGGGGCCGTGGGTGGGCCCCCGGAGGGGGAGGGCGACGGCCGGGTAGTGGGCTGGTTTGGCAAGGCCGGCCTCCGGGTTGAGCCGGATGGCGCGGGCCTGATGTCCTGAGGGGCCACCTCGGGACGTGGCCGGTGTCCTGAAAGACGCGTTCGTGTCGTTGAACGTCCCGATCGCGTCTTTCAGGAGCAGGGTCAGCGGGTCAGTGCGAAACGGCCTTCGCCCCTGGCGACCGTTACTTCCCCCGTGCAGGCCTGGTCCGTGACGATCGCGGTGAACGGGCCGGTTGTCGCGGGGACTCGGCCGGTGCCGATCCAGACCGCCGGTAGTTCGCGGTCCACGCAGTCGCGGGGAAGTTCGCGGGCGGCCGCGGTTCCCTCGTGTACCACCACGATCGCCGGGAGGCCTGTCGCGTAGACCGGGGGCGGTGGAGTGGTTGGTGCCGGGGGCGCTGCCGTCGGCGTTCCCTCCGTCTTTGTCGCACCCGGCAGGGACAGGGCGTAGCCGGTGCCGCCGAACAGGGTCAGGACCGCCGCTATGGCCAGGATTCGGCGGGCCAGGCGGAACGTGCCGCGTACCTGCATGACGGCCGACTCCGCCAGTACCAGCTCCCGGTGGTCCTGGTACATCCTGAGCTTGTCGTCGATCTCCGCCAGGGCCTGCTTTTCCGTGGTCAGGGTCGCGCGTTCCGAGTCCAGTTTTGTCGCGGCCGCGGTGTACATGGCTGAGGCCGTGCCGATTTCGGTCTGGTTGTCCTGACGTTTGCGTAGTTCCTCGAGCAGCTTCGCCAGGTCCGCCACCCGCTTCTCGTATCCTTCGACGGCAACCGTGTGCTTCGCGACCGTCGGCGCCAGCTTCGCGTGTTCGGACTCCAGCTCACCCAGTTTCTGGATCAGCTTCGTCACCGACGCGGGGCGGTCGTCCTCCAGGTTCGGGCCAAGGTGGGCTGAGGACTCCGGGCCGTGCAGGATGTTCACGAGCTCGATGCGGCTCGCCAGCCTGGGATTCCACAGTGCGCGCAGCTTGTTGACCATCAACACGGGCTTGTCCTTGGCCCACACGAAGCCCTGCGCGTCGATCTTCTGGATCTCCCGCAGGTCGCAGTCCAGCTCACCGAGGCTCGCGTCCTCCGGCTCGTTCACCAGCGACACCGCCACCACCGCGCTGACGATGCCGGCCACCGCCAGGAGCAGGCCGCCGAGCAGCCACAGGCCGTTCGGCCATGTCAGCTCCACGTCCGCGATGCCGGCGAACGGCAGTGAGCCGAAGATCAGCGCGCCCACCGCCGCGAACGCGGCCAGCATCCAACGTGCCGTCTTCTGGTAGCTCTGTCGGGCATCGCGGGCCAGTTGCACCGCCGCCGAGTTGGTCGGGACCGCGCCGCCGGCGGGTTTCTCCTCGTCCTTGTCCCCCGCGTCCGTGGCGGTTTCGGCGAACTTGCGTATCGCGTCCGCCGCGGCCGTCAGCTTCGAGAAATCCATGGGCGTGAAGGTAACCTGCGAGAGTCGATCGGTTACCGCGAGGGATGTACCAAGCGATGCGCGTTCAACGAAGAGCGGCCCATATCCTCGCGGTCGTGGCCATGACCACGACCGCCTTGTCCATGGCGGGCGCCCCTGCACACAGCGCCCAGCCGGCCGGAAACCCCATGGCTCTGTGGTACGACGAGCCCGCCACCGACTGGGAGTCCCAGTCACTGCCCATCGGCAACGGCGCGCTCGGCATGACGGTGTTCGGCGGGGTTCGGTCCGAACAACTGCAGTTCAACGAGAAGACACTGTGGACCGGCGGGCCCGGCTCGGCCGGCTACGACTTCGGCGACTGGCGCGCTCCGCGACCAGGTGCCATCACGGAGGTCCAGAACCGGATCAACGCCGAGCAGCAGGTCGCCCCGGAATGGGTGGCCGGCCTGCTCGGGCAGCCGAAAACCGGGTACGGCAGCTACACGACGTTCGGCGACGTCCGGCTGACCCAGCCGCAGGACCCGCCGAACGTCGCGAACTACCGGCGCGGCCTCGACATCGGCAAGGCGCTCGCCGGAATCACCTACACCGCCGACGGGGTCACGTTCAGCCGCGAGTACTTCGCCTCCGCGGCGGACGACGTGATCGTCGCGCGGCTCACCGCGAGCCAGCCTGGGCGGATCGGCTTCACCGCCGCGATCACCGCGCCGGACGACCGGTCGAAGACGGCCACCGCGCGGAACGGGCGGATCACGTTCGCCGGCAACCTCAACGACAACGGCCTGCGGTTCGAGTCGCAGCTGCAGTTGCGCAACGAGGGCGGCACCCGGACCGACAACAGCGACGGCACCGTCACCGTGGCGAACGCCAACGCGGTCACGCTGGTTCTCGCCGCGGGTACCAACTACTCAACCGCCTATCCCGCCTACCGCACGAGCGACCCGCACGACGCCGTGACGAACCGGGTGACCGCCGCGGCCCGCAAGTCCTTCCAGGCACTGCGTTCCGCGCACATCGCCGACTACCAGCGCCTGTTCAACCGCGTCGCGCTCGACGTCGGCCAGCGGATGCCGGACATCCCGACCGACGAGCTCCTCGGCGCCTACCGCGACGCGAACACACCGGCCGCCACCAGGAAAGCCTTGGAGGTCCTGTACTTCCAGTACGGCCGGTACCTGCTGATCTCCTCGTCGCGGGACGGCTCGCTGCCCGCGAACCTGCAGGGCGTGTGGAACACCCACCAGTGGGCGCCGTGGAGCGCCGACTACCACGTCAACATCAACCTGCAGATGAACTACTGGCCCGCCGAGACCACCAACCTGTCGGAAACGACGAGACCGCTGTTCGACTACGTGGACTCGCTGGTGCCGCCCGGCACGAAGACGGCGCGGGAGATGTTCGGCAACCGGGGATGGGTGGTGCACAACGAGACCACCCCGTTCGGTTTCACCGGCGTGCACGACTGGCCGACCGCGTTCTGGTTCCCGGAGGCCGGCGCGTGGCTGGCGCAGCACTACTACGAGCACTACCTGTTCACCGGCGACGAGAACTTCCTGCGCCAGCGGGCCTATCCGGTCATGCGGGAGCTGTCGCGGTTCTGGTTCGACGAGCTCGTCGCGGACCCGCGGGACGGCAAGCTGGTTGTCAGCCCGAGCTTCTCGCCGGAGCAGGGCCCGTTCTCGGCAGGCGCGTCGATGTCGCAGCAGATCGTGTGGGACCTGTTCACCAACACCGCCGAGGCGGCGACCACGCTGGGGGACAACGCCTTCGCGGCCGAAACGCGTGGTTATCTCGACCGGCTCGACCCCGGTCTGCGGGTCGGCGGCTGGGGTCAGCTGCAGGAGTGGAAGGCCGACTGGGATGAGGAGAACAACGAACACCGGCACGTCTCGCACCTGTTCGCGCTCCACCCGGGCCGCCAGATCACCCCGCAGGAGGACCCGGCGCTGGTCGACGCGGCCCGCGTCTCGTTGACCGCACGCGGCGACGGCGGCACCGGCTGGAGCAAGGCCTGGAAGATCAACTTCTGGGCTCGGCTGCTGGACGGCGACCACTCCCACCTGATGTTGTCCGAGCTGTTGAAGAACAGCACGCTCACCAACCTGTGGGACACGCACCCGCCGTTCCAGATCGACGGCAACTTCGGCGCCACGGCGGGCGTCGCGGAGATGCTGGTGCAGAGCCACCGCGGTGTCGTGGACGTCCTGCCGGCGCTGCCGGAGGTCTGGGCGACCGGCTCGGTGAAGGGCCTGCGGGCGCGCGGCGACGTGACCGTCGATGCCGCGTGGGCGAACGGCGTGCCGACCCGGATCGCGCTCCGGACCGGACAAACCGGGCCGCTGACGGTGTCCAGCGAACTGTTCGACGGCAAGTTCACGGTCGTCGACAAACGGACCGTGAAGCGCGTCCCATTCCAGCGGGACGGCCGCGAGATCACGATCAACGCGGCGGCCGGGCACACCTACGTGGTGCGCTGACCGAAGAGCCCTGGCAGGGCGCGGGCGGATTCCAGGGGTCGTCGCAACACAAGTGGTTAACTGGCTTCGGTCAGGAGTTTAGCGAGGCGTTCGGCTGGGGTGTCCCAGCCGAGCGTTTTGCGTGGGCGGCCGTTGAGTTCGGCGGCGACGGTGTCGAGGTGGTCGCGGCCGTGAACGGACAGGTCGGTGCTCTTGGGGAAGTACTGGCGCAGCAGGCCGTTGGTGTTCTCG
>NZ_DASUVO010000019.1:0-2017 GCF_036378875.1 Actinophytocola sp. | reverse complement strand
GGTGGCCGAACCGACCTGGGGATGGGCCCGGCACCGTGCAGACCGACCATCGTGCGCGGGTTGCGGCAATACACCGCGCGCACCGTGACCTGGCCCTACCGGTTCCGCCGCACTCTCGCCATCACCCGGCTCACCCGGATGGCGATCACCCGGTGGGTACTCGCGCTCGGCGTCTGCGGCGTCGTGATGCCCATGTTCGGCCCCGGCGGCCAGGCCGTCGCGGCCTGTGGGTGCCAAGAGCTCGGACACCCGCGTGAGCTGCCGTCGCTCCCCGCGGATCCCCAGTGCGCCCAGGTCACCAGCCGAGGCCCACCTCCACAATCCCACGTTCGAGGTGGCCTCCCCGATGACGAAGAACGGCCGCACCGGTTCGCGATCGCCGTTCGGCATCTTGACCGACGGGCTGGCCACCGGCCTCGAGCTCCGGCTCACCCCCTGGCCAGCCCTGCGGACGAGCCCCAGTGCCCGTGGGAGGTATCTCGATCTCGTTTCGTGGCTCTTGACAGGTGATGACGAACCGCTACGTGAGGATCGCCATGCCCGTCCAATATCTCGCCGAGCCTGGAGTCTGCGTCGATGAGCATGTCCTCCTTGGCTGCTTCGGCCTGGACCTTGCAGACGTCCGACACAACAAGCAGCTGCGCCTAGCCCTGCGGCGCGCCGGTTACTCGGCAGCACTTGCCACGCAACTCATCCGCAACAGCGCGCTCCTCGTCCGCCAAGCCGACCGCGGGTACCGGCTCCGGCGATGCGACGAACACGAGGTCTAATAAGAACGTGTTTGAGAGTGGCTCAGGCGGCGGCGGGTGGCGCCCAGGGCCGGCGTCTGGGCTCGGGTGCCAGCCGTCGGGTCATCAGGCCGACCATGGCCCACTTGACCATGGTCTCGTGGCTGTCGGGGAGTCGTTCGTAGTCGCGGACCAGCCGTCGGCAGCGCATCAGCCACGACAGCGTCCGCTCGACCACCCACCGCCGGGGCAGCACCGCGAACCCGTGCTGGTCGGCCGGCTTGCGCACGATCTCCAGCGTGACGCGCAGCACGCGTCGGGCCCAGCCCACCAGCTGTCCGGCATAGCTGCCATCGGCCCACACCAGGGCCACGCTGGGCATCGCGAACCGCAGCCGGTCCAGCAGCCGCCGCCCGCCGTCGCGGTCCTGCACGCTGGCCGCGGTCACCATGACCACCAGCAGCAGACCCAGGGTGTCGACCACGATGTGTCGCTTGGTCCCGTTCACTCGTTTCCCCGCGTCATACCCGCGCTGACCAGCGCCGACGGTGTCGGCGCCGCGCAGCGACTGCGAGTCGATGATCCCTGCCGAGGCCATCGGGTCGCGCCCGGCGGCGTCGCGCAGTTGATCGCGCAGCTGGTCGTGTACCTGGTCGACGGTCCCATCCTTCTTCCACTTGGCCCAATGCCAGTACACGGTCCCCCAGGGTGGGAAACACTTGGGCAGCAACCGCCACGCGCACCCGGCCCGATCCAGATACAAGATCGCGTTCACGATCTCCCGGCGGGGGTGTTTCTCCGCACGCCCAACGGGAGCCGGCGGGGGCAGCAGCGGTTCGATCAGCGCCCACTGCGCATCGCTGAGATCGGTGGGGTAGCGCTTCGCCGGCGCGGACCTGGGCCGGCGCTTGGGCTTCGCGGGAGACGACTCCACACACTCCACATCGGACGACATATCGTCACAATCGTCACTTCAGCCCCACAAGTCCCAGAGGCGCGCCGTGGGCGCGCCATGCCCTCTCAAACACGTTCTTACCACGCAGCTCATCCGCGACAGCCCGCTTCTCGTCCGCCAAGCCGACCACGGATACCGGCTCCGGCGATGCCACGAACACGAGGGCTAACTCGGGCATAGGCCCCAAGGAGCGCTGGATCATGTGGGAATATCGCCGATGCCTTGACGAACCGCTCACCGCCTCGACGCCCACTCGGCGGCCGGCCGCGACGGCGACACGTCCACGTGTCCCGCCCCGACTCGGACACCTCGTCCGCACGCACACCTGAGTTGA
>NZ_DASUVO010000018.1:0-61751 GCF_036378875.1 Actinophytocola sp. | reverse complement strand
TTCTGGACGGCGGCCGACGTGGGCTGGGTGACCGGCCACAGCTACATCGTCTACGGGCCGCTGGCGAACCGGGCGACGAGCGTCATGTACGAGGGGACGCCGGAGACGCCGCACCGGGGCCGCTGGTTCGAGCTCATCGAGAAGTACCGGGTCACCATCCTGTACACCGCACCGACGGTGATCCGCACTTTCATGAAGTGGGGCGAGGACGTGCCGGCCGGCTTCGACCTGACCTCGCTGCGGTTGCTCGGCTCGGTGGGCGAGCCGATCAACCCCGAGGCCTGGCTCTGGTACCACGAGCACATCGGCGGCGGCCGCTGCCCGATCATGGACACCTGGTGGCAGACCGAGACCGGCGCCCACATGCTCACCCCGCTGCCCGGCGTCACGAGCCTCGTGCCCGGGTCGGCCCAGCACCCGTTCCCCGGCATCTCCGCGAAGGTCGTCGACGACGAGGGCAACGAGCTGCGCGACGACTCCACCGGCCTGCTCGTCCTCACCGAGCCGTGGCCGTCGATGCTGCGCACCATCTGGGGCGACGACGACCGCTACGTCGACACGTACTGGTCGCGCTTCGGCACGAGCGTCTACTTCGCCGGGGACGGCGCCAAGAAGGACGCCGACGGCAACATCTGGCTGCTCGGCCGGGTGGACGACGTCATGAACGTGTCCGGCCACCGCATCTCCACGACCGAGGTGGAGTCGTCGCTGGTCGGGCACCCGACGGTCGCCGAGGCCGCGGTCGTCGGCGCCAGCGACCCCACGACCGGCCAGGGCATCGTGGCGTTCGTGATCCTGCGCGGCGGCGTGGCGGAGGACGAGGCCAAGGGCGAGGAGGCGATCAAAGCGCTGCGCGACCACGTGGCGAAGGAGATCGGCCCGATCGCCAAGCCGCGGCAGATCATGGTGGTGCCGGAGCTGCCGAAGACCCGCTCGGGCAAGATCATGCGCCGCCTGCTGCGCGACGTGGCGGAGAACCGCCAGATCGGCGACGTGACCACGCTGGCGGACTCGTCGGTCATGGACCTGATCTCCGCGGGACTGCAGGGCAAGGGCTCGGACGAGTAAGCAGTGCACTGAAAAGGGGGCCGTTCACGGGACGGCCCCCTTATTTCAGTCGTGCAGCATGGTCAAGGCGAGTCGGACACTGGTGGACGCGTCGCCGGTGCCCATCTCGCGGCGAGCGGGCACCACCACGCGATAGATGCCGTCTCCCAGCGGAATCACACACAGGTCGAACGCATCGACGGGCTGGATCGTCGGCCGAAACCGGAGCGTGAGGTGGGATGTGAAGGGGTACAGCGCGCGAAGCCTCGGTTCCCGCGCGGCGGCAACGATGAACGGGCCCAGCTCCACCATGTGCGGGGGCAGCGGATCAGTGAGGTATCGCCGCCATCTGAACTCGGTGGCCTCGCCCCTTTCGACTGCCTCGGCCCAGTCGCTGCACTTGACGAAGGGCCACGTCGCGTTGAGCTGTCGCACCGTTGCACCCGTCAACCAGACATGAGCCGCCCCGGCGACCGCCCGCATCTCGGCGGTGCTGCCTTTGGTGAGCATGACGTCCTGTGCCCAGAACTGCATGATGAACACACGTTTCTCAATGCCCATGACGATGTCGACACCGCGGTCGCCCTTCCGCACGTCCGCACCGACACGACGCCAGCCAGGCGATCCCGGAACACGTGCGGTCAGATCATGACCAGCGCGGTCGAACTCGACCTGCAACGCCGCCCGCAGACTGGGTAGCCGGGCGACATCCGGGTAGAGCGTCCAGTCCACGGATTCCAGCGTACGGAGACAGTCCGCGCCACGGGTCAGCGCTGTGGACCGGGCGGACCCCAGTTCTGCGGCGGGTACTGCTGCTGGGGCGGAAATTGCGGCGGTGGCCCCTGAGGCGGGAACTGCTGCTGCGGTGCGTACTGCTGCTGCGGCGGGTAGCCCGGCGGGGTGGCCTGCGGCGGGTAACCGGACGGGGTCGCCTGCGGCTGTTGGCCGGGCGGGACGGGACCGACGTCGGGCTGCGCGCGGCGCCGGCGGCGGACACGCATGATGCCGATGATCCCGCCGATGGTCAGCAGGGCGCCGACACCCACCATGGCCCAGCGGCCCCCCGATTCGAAGAAGCGCCGGCTCGCGTCGTGGGACTCCTTCATCTCCTCGTACGTCTTCGTGTCGACCGTGCTGCCGGCGCGGGTCTCCTCGCACACGTCCCCAGGGCCCATGATCTCGCTGCCGCATCTGATCGTGTTGTCTCGCGCGGCGGTCGACGCGATGGACAACAGGACAATACCGACGACCAGCGCGAATACCCATTTCTTCACAGTGAACCCCCGACCAGATGTGACAACTATGGTCATAGTGCCACACTGTTGAATGATGGCGTGTCGCACCCTCACGAGCCGCATCACGCGAGCCTTGGTGAACGGTTGAACTGGTTACGTGCCGGCGTGCTCGGCGCCAACGACGGCATCGTGTCCGTGGCCGGCGTGACGGTCGGCGTGGCCGGGGCGACCGCGGACCGGTCCGCCATCCTCATCGCCGGGGTGGCCAGCCTGGTCGCGGGTGCGCTGTCCATGGCCGGTGGTGAGTACGTCTCCGTCTCCACCCAGCGGGACACCGAGCAGGCCGCGCTCAACCTCGAACGGTACGAACTCGAGACCATGCCCGAGGAGGAAGAGAAGGAGCTGGCCGACATCTACGAGGAGAAGGGCCTCTCCCCCGAACTGGCCGCCGAGGTCGCGCGTGAGCTGACCGCGAACGACCCTCTCGAGGCACACGCCGAGGCGGAGCTGGGCATCGATCCCGACGAGCTGACCAGCCCCTGGCACGCGGCATGGGCCTCGCTCGTCGCGTTCACCGTCGGCGGGATCCTCCCGCTTCTCGCGATCACGCTGCCCGGGGTCAGCGTGCGGGTCTGGGCCTGCGCGGGCGCCGTCGTCGTCGGGCTCGTGCTCACCGGAGTGATCAGCGCGCGGCTCGGCAACGCGCACGTGGGTCGCGCGGTGATCCGCAACGTCGGGGTCGGTGCGCTGACGATGCTGGTCACGTACTTCGTCGGTCTGTTGTTCGGGGTCACCACCGGTTAGGATCAACTCGGCGTGCCGGGAAGTCTGGTCGGCGGACTCGAAGGAGACCTGTGACCGAGTTCGGCCGCTATCTGCGTACGGAAACCGTTGGCGGTTTCATCCTTCTCGCTGCCACCGCGCTCGCGCTGCTCGCCGCGAACGGGCCGTGGGCGGACGCCTACCAGACGCTCCGCGACACCGCGGTCGGTCCGCACGTCCTCCATCTCGACCTGACCGTCGGCGAGTGGGCCAAGGACGGGCTCCTCGCGCTGTTCTTCTTCGTCGCGGGTCTCGAGCTCAAGCGTGAGCTGGTGATCGGCGAGCTGTCGCACCTCAAGAACGCCCTGCTGCCGGTGATCGCGGCCATCGGTGGCATGGTGGTGCCGGCCGTGATCGCGGCGGGCATCGGCTGGGGCGACCCACGCATGGCACAGGCCTGGGCCATCCCCGTCGCCACCGACATCGCGTTCGCGCTCGGCGTGCTGGCGCTCGCCGCCTCCGGGCTGCCCAGCAGCGCCCGACTGTTCCTGCTCAGCCTCGCGGTCGTCGACGACCTCGGCGCCATCCTGCTGATCGCGATCCTGTTCACCGGCTCGTTCGACCTGCTGGCCGCCGCCGCGACGGTCGTGCTGCTCGCGCTGTACTGGTTCCTCCAGCACAAGCGCGTCCACACGCCGTGGCTGTACGTCCCAGTCGCCGTCGCGACCTGGGTGGCCATGCACGCGTCCGGCGTGCACGCCACCATCGCGGGGGTCGCCCTCGCGCTGCTCACGCGGGTGCGGACGGACCCTGGCGAGGACGAGTCGCCGTGCCTGCGGCTCGAGCACCGGCTGCAGCCGTGGTCGGCGGGGCTCGCCGTGCCCGTGTTCGCGTTCTTCGCCGCCGGTATCCCGGTCAGCCTGAACGTCTTCGGCGAGCTGTTCACCGACCGGCTCGCGCTCGCCGTGCTGGTGGGACTGGTGGTCGGCAAGCTCGTCGGGATCGCCGGGTCGGCGCTGCTCGCGGTGCGGCTCGGCGTCGCGCGGCTCCCAGAAGGCCTCGGTCGCCGGGACCTGGTCGCGGTCGCGATGCTCGGCGGAGTGGGGTTCACGGTCAGCCTGCTGATCACGGAACTGTCGCTGGACGGCGCGGACATGGCGCTCGCGAAGGGCGCGGTGCTCGCCGCGTCGTTGATCGCCTCACTGCTCGCCGCCGCCCTCCTGTTGCGCAGAAGCAAAGCCCGTTCGGCGGGTTGACCCCGCCCGGCCAGCCTCTTCGAGTTGAACATGGCACGATGTCGCCGTGACCAGTGCGCGTGAGAACAGCCACGGAAACGGGTCGGGGCTGCCCAGGGTCCCGTCGATCCCGCTCTCGGACGACACGGGCTCGGCAGCCGACCAGTCGATCGGTGCGCTGGTCAAGGACGCGACCACGCATGTCTCGACGTTGGTCCGCGCCGAGTTCGAGCTGGCGAAGAACGAGCTGGTCGGCGAGGTCAAGAAGGGCGTCACGGGCAGCGTCTACTTCATCGTCGCGCTCGTCCTCGTACTGCTCTTCATCCCGTTCGGACTGGTCGCGATCGCCCTCGGGATCAACGACACCTTCGACTGGGAGGACCACCCGTGGTGGGGCTTCCTGATCGTCTTCTTCCTCGCGTTCCTCGGCGCCGGGGCGCTCGCGTTCCTCGGCATTCGCAAGTTCAAGCGGATCCGCGCGCCGCAGCGGGCGATCGACTCGGCCAAGGACACGATGGCCGCGCTCCGCAGCCGCGGTGACGACGAGCACGAGCTCGAACCCCGCCGCGTCTGAACGGCGGCGTCCTGACCACCATCGTGCGACCCGACCCGTCGACCGTTCGCCTCGACGGGCCCTGGGTGCACCGCGACGTCCACGCGAACGGCATCCGCCTGCACGTCGCCGAGGCCGGCGAAGGCCCGCTGGTCCTGCTGCTGCACGGCTTCACGGGTTTCTGGTGGACGTGGCGCCACCAGCTCGGCGCGCTCGCCGACGCCGGGTACCGGGCGGTCGCGGTCGACCTCCGCGGGTACGGCGACTCGGACAAGCCGCCCCGCGGCTACGACGCGTGGACCCTCGCGGGTGACGTCGGCGGGCTGATCAAGGCGCTCGGCGAACCACGCGCGGACCTCGTCGGGCACGCGTGGGGCGGCATGCTCGCGTGGACGGTGGCGGCGATGCATCCCCGGCTCGTCCGCTCGGTCGGCACAATCGCGTCCGCGCACCCGATGGCCCTGCGCCGCGAGATGTTCCGGACCGCGTTGCGCCGCAAGCCGACCAACCAGTTCCGCGCGCTCAGCCACGTCCTCCGCGCACAGGTCCCGATCGCGCCGGAACGCTGGCTCACGCGAGACGACGCCGCCACCGTGGAAAGGCTCATGCGCCGCCGATCCGGTCCACAATGGACAGAGACGGCGGACTTCGCCAACGCGGTGACCCAGCACCGGTCGGCGATGATGGTCCGCGGCGTGGCTCACAGCGCGCTCGAGTACTACCGCTGGGCGGGCCGCTCCCAGCTGCGTGGCGAAGGCCGGCGGTTCAGCGAGGCCATGCAACGCAAGATAACCGTGCCCGTGCTGCAGATCGCGGGCGCGCTCGACCCGAGTGTCCTCCCCCGCACGCTCGCGGCGTCCGAGAAGTGGGCGACCGGCCCGGTGCGCACCCGCATCCTCGACGGCATCGGCCACTTCCCGCAGCAGGAGGCGCCGGCCGCCACCAACCGCGTCCTCACCGAGTTCCTCACGCGCTAGTTCGGGGCCATCTCAGGGAAATCCCTGAGGTGTCGACACACGCCCCTCGGACATGCTTGCGCTTGCACCGCCCGGCGGAATGGGGGACGGATGAAACGCGCATTGTTCGCGACGGCGCTGACGGTGGGGGCCGTGCTCACTGGCACGGCGACCGCACAGGCGGAAAACCTTGACTGGCAAGCATGTTCGGAGAACCCGGCCGTCCAATGTGGAACGGTCACCGTGCCGATCGACTACGCACAACCGCGTACCGGCACGATCGAGGTGGCGGTCGCCCGCAAGCCGGCGACCGATCCGGCCCGGCGCATCGGCGCGCTGTTCGTCTTGCCAGGCGGTCCCGGCGGATCCGGTGTCGAGGAGATGTTGTACGGCACCGTGCCACCCGAGATCGCGGCCCGGTTCGACCTGGTGAGCTTCGATCCGCGGGGCACCAACCGCAGCAACCCGGTCGTCTGTGACGCGGACCTGCTGGCGCGGATGCCGAGTCTGGTCCCGGAGATGGGCGCGACTCTCGCGTCGGTCAAGCAGTACAGCCGCGCGCTCGGCGACAGCTGCCGCGCGCGGACCGGTCCGCTCATCGACCACGTGGACTCCGTCAGCACCGCCCGGGACATCGACACGATCCGCGCGGCACTCGGCGAGCGGAAGCTCACGCTGTTCGGAGAGTCCTACGGCACCCTGGTGGGCCAGATGTACGCCGAGCAGTTCCCGCACCGCGTGCGTGCACTGGTCCTCGACAGCGTCTTCGACCACAGCCTGTCGTTGTCGCGGTTCGTGCTGTCCGAGGCGAGGACGGGCGAGGACTCGTTCACGGAGTTCGCGAACTGGTGCGCGGCGAACACCGAGTGCGTGCTGCACGGACAGGACGTCCGCCAGGTGTACGGCGACCTGTACGCGAAGGCCCTGCGTGGTGAGCTGTCCATCGGCGGCCCACTGGAGCTGGCGCGGGCCACGACCCGCTTCTTCAACGACCCCCGCTGGCCAGAGGCGGCGGAGTTCCTGCGATCACTCGCCGAGCAGCGGGCGGTCAGGGCCGCCGACGAGGTGGCACCCTTCCCGCTCGCGACCCTGTGCGCGGACCACGTCGTGCGGTTCTCGTCCGAACGGGAGTGGCGGTCGCTGTGGGACCGGCAGAGCACGGTCGCGCCGACCATGCGAACGCACTTCGCCTGGGGCTTCCTGTCGCTGTGCGCGGACTGGCCGGGTGCGGTGGCGAACCCGCAGCACCGCACGGACGCCAGCGGCGCACCACCGATCCTGCTGATGAACGCGCTGCACGACCCGGCCACCGGGTACGAGTGGGCGCAGAACGTGCAGCGGCAGCTCAAGGGGAGCGTGCTGCTGACCTACGACGGCTGGGGCCACGGCGTGGCCAGCCGCTCCGACTGCACGCTCGCCGCGGTCACCGAATACGTCGTGGACCGCCGTCTGCCGCGACCGAACACGCACTGCGCCGCGGTGCCACCTGGTAACTAGGCGGCGCAGGTGCCTGTGGACACCGCGCGGGACAGGCCCGGGGCCGCGTCGACCTCCTCCGCCACCTCGTTGGCGGTGAGAGCGAAGCCGGTCTCGGACTGGTCCGTCGCCGCGCCGAAGATCACGCCGATCACCCGGCCCTGTGTGTCCACGAGCGGACCACCCGAGTTGCCGCTCTGGACCAGCGCCCGCAGCGTGAACACCTCACGCTGCACCTGGTTCGCGTCGTAGATGTCCGGGCCACGGAGGTTGATCTGGTCACGCACGCGCGCCGGGGACGCCCGGTAGGGCCCGTCCAGCGGGTAGCCGAGCACGATCCCGTCCTGACCGGACTCCGCGGGCTGGGGCGCGAACGGCAACGGCGTCGCGGACAGCCCGGGCACGGCAAGCACGGCGACGTCGGTCTCCGGGTCGTACAGCACGACCCGTGCCTCCAGCTCGCCTCCGTCGGTCTCGACCAGGACCTCGGAGGTGCCGGCGACCACGTGCGCGTTCGTCATCATCCGCTCCGGCGCGATCACGAACCCGGTGCCCTCGAGCGCCCGGGAGCAGGACGGCGCGCGCGCGTGGATCTTCAGCACGCTGGGTCGCACGTTCTGCACGACCGCGCTGTTCTGGAGCGCCGGGTCGGGCGGGGCGACCTCGCGGTTGGGCGTGTTGTCGAACGGGTCGACGACCTCGGGGAAGCCCGACACGTCGAGCAGCCGACGCAGCTCGTCAGGCAGGTCCTGGGCGGCCTGCGGCATGACCTTGTCGACGCCGCCGAGGATCGTCGAGTTGCGGATGGCTGACGCGAGATCAGGCAGTCCACCCACGGTGACCAGCGGCAACGCGATCAGCCACGCGACAACGAACACGACAGCGCCCTGCACGACCGCGCCGAGCGCATTGTCCACACCGGCCAGCTTCGGCGACTTGATCTTCTGGCGGAGGCTGCGACCGAGCCACACTCCGAGCGTCTCCCCCAGCGCGACGAGCAGCACGAAGATCGCCACGGCGAACGCGACTCTGGTGGGCGTCGACTCGATGTACTTGACGACGAGCGGCGCGATCTTGATGCCTGCGATCGCGCCGAGCAGCACCCCGAGGAACGCCGGCAGTGCCGTGATCACGCCCTGTCGTGCCCCCGAGATCGCGGCCAGGATCGCGAGCAGAATCACGACCAGGTCGACCCAGTTCACCCGTACAAACCTCCCCGCCGTTAGCTCACTGAACGCCACGCGGCGTCAAGGTCGCGTATGACCGAACCGTCCCAGGGCTCTTCCCAGCCGCCGAGTTGCAGCAGCAGGGTCAGCAGGGCGGCTGTGAAGCCCCAGACCAGCATTCCCGGCAACGCGAACGCGGGACCGAGGAACCCAGATGGATGTCTGCATGTGAAACGGTTGTCCGGCTTGACCAGTTCAGCGATCGGGACGCGCGCCACGGCCGCGCTCTCGGCCGGGTCCACCGCCCACACGCGACTCGGCTGCTCCCAGTGCGCGATCACCGGGGTGACCTGGAAGCCGGACACGGGGATACCGAGCTCGGGCAGCAACGCGATCGGACGCACCCCGGACGGGTCGAGCCCCGTCTCCTCGACGGCCTCCCGCAGTGCGGTCGCCACCGGGCCGTCGTCCCCCGGCTCGCTGGCGCCGCCGGGGAACGCGACCTGGCCGGAGTGCGCGCCACCGCCATCGGCCCGCAGCTGTAGCAGCACGTCCGGGCCCCTGGTCTCGTGCTCACCGAACAGGATCAGCACGGCCGCGTCGCGGGCGTTCTGCTGCGGCGGTGACACACGGCGGAACAGGTTCGGGTCCAGGCCGCTGGTGGCCTCGACGACAGGCCGTAACCAGGCTGGGACGGTCGTGGGGTCGACGAGTGGTCCGCGCTCAGCCATTGGCCACTGCCTGCCTGACCTCGTCGACCGACTCGAACAGCCTCGGGTTCTTGATCAACGTGATGGTTCCGTCTGCCTTGACCAGGTAGGACGCCGGGAGGGCTACCCCGCGCAGCTTCTTCCTGGTCAGGCCGTCCTCATCGAGCAGTGCCGGTAGCTTCACGTGCAGCGCGGTGAGCAGCTCGAGCGCGTCGGCAGACCGTGACTCGACACCAAGCGTGACGACCTTGATCGCGCCGGGCTCCTTGGCGTACTCGGCGAGGATCGGCAACTCGGTCTTGCAGGGCTCGCACCAGGTGGCCCACATGTTGACCAGCACGGGACCGCTCAGCGCGGTCGCGACGTCGAGTGGCCTGCCGTCCGCGAGGCACTCGGCGGTGATCCCGCGCAGGTCAGCGGGGCCCTGACCTCCCGGCTCGCAGGCGGGCAGAGCCGCTTCGGCACGGGCCTTGGTCAGGTCCGGGGCGCTCTGGGTGGTCTCCTCCGTCGGTGGGACCGGCTCGGAGCGCGGCCAGATGGCGACGACGCCGGCGATCATGAGGATCACCGCCGCAATGGCCCATCGCACCCCATACCTCACTAGACGCGCCCCGGCTTGTACCCGTTGCGGACCTTCTCGGCCAGGTCGAGCAGCTGCGGCGCCTCGGGTCCCTTGACCAGCTTGGCCGCGAGCTCGAACTCGACGGGCCCGGTCCCGAACGAAGGGCAGTCCTTCGCGAGCACGCACGCGCCACAGGCAGGTTTACGGCTGTGGCAGACGCGGCGGCCGTGGAAGATCACCCAGTGGGACAGCATCGTCCAGTCCTTCTTGGGGATCAGATCGCCGATCTCGTGCTCGACCTTGACCGGATCGTCCTCTTTGGTCCATTCCCAGCGCCGGACCAGCCGGCCGAAGTGCGTGTCGACCGTGATTCCTGGCACACCGAACGCGTTGCCGAGGATGACGTTCGCGGTCTTGCGGCCGACGCCGGGCAGCGTGACCAGGTCTTCGAGCTTGTTCGGCACCTCGCCGCCAAACCGTTCCACGAGCGCGGTGCCCAGACCGATCAGCGAGCTCGTCTTGTTCCGGAAGAAGCCCGTGGGCCGGATCAGCTCCTCCAGCTCCATCCGGTCGGCACCGGCGTAGTCGGCGGCCGTGCGGTACCGCTTGAACAAGGCGGGCGTGGTCAGGTTGACCCGCGCGTCGGTGCTCTGGGCGGACAGGATCGTGGCGACCGCGAGCTCGAGCGGGTTGGTGAAGTCGAGCTCGCAGTGCGCGTCGGGAAACGCCTCGGCCAGCACCCGGGTCATCCGGCGGGCACGTCGGACCAGCGCGGTGGGCGGCGTTTTGACAGACTCGTCCTGGGGTAGCTGTCGGCTGGCAGGCGGCACCCCGTTAGCCTACGGGCCGCTGTACAACCCGATCGGTGCCCTGGACGTCTACCTGGTGAGTCCCCCGACCGACCTGAGCGAGGAACACACACTATGGCTGTCTGGTTCGTGTTCGCCGTCCCGATCATCGTGATGGTTTTCGCCCTGTTCATGGAGCGCGTCGAGACCCGGTTGAGGCCGGGCGCGGTACGCGAGGACGAGGTCGAGGCGTTCCTGGACAACCCGAGGCCGGACGAGGTCCGCGCGCTCTACGGACACGGCATCGGCCGCGCGCTGGAGCTGTTCCGGCTGCGCAACCGCCGCAGCCGCGCCCGCGCACGCAAGATCATGAACGCACCGACCATGGTGATCCCGGTGCCGCCGCCACTCGATCGGCATCGCTGAAAGCGACACGGGGCGCGAAATCATACCGGTCGACATACCGGGAGTACGCCCTGCGAGGTGATCCACCGCACACGCTCTACACTCCCAAGGGTGATCAGGGCGCCGTTGCCGCTGGTCGCTGCTCATTCTGATTGGGAGGGACGCAGGTGGACGAGACCCTTGCGAGGGCCGGCATCTTCCAGGGTGTCGAACCGGCTGCCGCGGAAGCGCTCGCTCAGACCCTGGAAACGGTCGAGTTCCCGCGCGGGCACGTGATCTTCGCGGAGGGCGAGCCTGGCGACCGTCTGTACATCATCCAGTCGGGCAAGGTGAAGTTAGGCCGCAAGTCTCCGGACGGCCGCGAGAACCTGCTGGGCATCTTCGGCCCGGCGGACATGTTCGGCGAGCTGTCGATCTTCGATCCTGGCCCACGCACCTCCACCGCGACAACCGTCACGGAGGTCGTGGCCAGGACGATGGACCGTCCGGCCCTGCGGCAGTGGATAGCCACCCGGCCCGAGATAGCCGAGCAGCTGTTGCGGGTGATAGCCCGCCGGCTTCGCAGGACCAACGGCATGCTGGCGGACCTGATCTTCACCGACGTGCCCGGTCGCGTGGCCAAGGCCCTGCTCCAGTTCGCCCAGCGGTTCGGCAGCCAGGAGGCCGGCCTGCTGCGCGTCATGCACGACCTCACCCAGGAGGAGATCGCCCAGTACGTGGGCGCCTCCCGCGAAACGGTCAACAAGGCCCTGGCCGACTTCGCACACCGCGGCTGGCTACGCCTCGAGGGCAAGAGCGTGCTCATCCTCGACCCCGAGCGCCTCGCCCGCCGCGCCCGGTAGCGCCGTTACACCGAAGGGCCTGCGACAGGTGCTCGCGGGCCCTTCGTGCTGCGCTGGCCCGCTCGGCGGGTGCGGCGTTCGCCGTACCCGGCTCCGCAGGTATCAAGGCTTGGGGGCGTTGAGCGTCCTGAGGGTGCCTTCAGGCATCCCGGCGGGCCTGGGCCGGGCTAGCTCGGCGTCCTGAGGATGCCCATCGAAACGCTCAGGTCCTGAGGGTGCCCCTCAGGTCATCAGGACCCATCGCAGGCGCTGCCCTCCCGGCTCGATCGGCCCGGTCCATCAGGTGTGGGGGGCTTGGCCTCCGGCCCCCGGGTTCCACGCTACGGCATCGCACCGACACGGACGGCGACTCAACCCCACCCTGGGGACAACCTGTGGACAACTCCTCAACCTGTGGACAACTCGCCCCGGAACGATCTTGCCGACCTCTCGCTGTCGACCCTCCCCGGTAGGCTGGCAACCGGGGGCCGGAGGCCAAACCCACAGCTCAGAGAGCCTCGCGGCGTAGCGGAGTTTTCAGACGCAGCAGAGGAGCCGGGCGCCGCCCCCGACGCGGCGCACCGGCTCCTCGCTTGCGTGAACCATCCCCCGACGGCCCACGCTCCCCGCCCTCCGAACCATTAGGCCCCGACCCATGTCTGTCGGAGGGAGCTTGTTCAGTTCAACGCCCTCCCGCCCCGGATCGTTACCGGTCAGCGGGAGAAATCTGTCCTTCTTCATATGGGAGGACTCACTTGACTACCCAGGCGTTGTACGACGCGAACGTGTCGTAACCAAACCGTGATCAACAGGGGAAATAACTGGTACATCCGTACCAAAGTTTGCGACACTGGTACGCGTGTCCAACTCCGCCAGCCTCGCCGACCTCCGCGCCGCG
Organism: Actinophytocola sp.; assembly: GCF_036378875.1. Classification (GTDB taxonomy): domain Bacteria; phylum Actinomycetota; class Actinomycetes; order Mycobacteriales; family Pseudonocardiaceae; genus Actinophytocola. Next base: position 49,137 of record NZ_DASUVO010000018.1, on the reverse strand, counting down.
CTGACCACGTCCGGCGCACGCACGCCTGTCCTCATGTCCTTGCTGGCCAGGATGCCGATCGCGATGGTCGGTCTCGCCCTGCTGCTGTACGTGCAGCGCGAGACCGACTCGTTCACGATCGCCGGCTTCGTCTCCGCCGGCTCACTCATCGGCGTCGCCATGGGCGCGGTCGCGCAGGGCCGGATCATGGACCGCCTCGGCCCGACGCGGCCGATGATCACCACCACGGCACTGTTCGTGGCGGCGGTCGTCGCCGAGATCGCCGCGATCGAGACCGCGCAGCCAGCCCCGGTCCTCGTCGTGCTCGGCTGGTTCATCGGGCTCACCGAGCCGATGATCGGCTCCGCGTCCCGTGCACTGTGGACACACATCGTCCCGGCGGGCCCGGTCCGCAACGCCGCGTTCGCCTACGAGGCGATCAGCCTCGAGGTCTTCTTCATCCTCGGCCCGGCGCTCGCGGGTGTCCTGGCCGCGGCGCCGTGGCCGGGCACGGGCCTCGTGATCAGCGCGGTGTGCATGACGACCGGTGCGGTGGGCTTCGCGCTCACCAAGGTCGTCCGCACCGTCGAGCCCGCACCCAGCACCGGCGCCACACTGCTCGGCGCGCTCGCGACCCCGGGCATGCGCACGGTCGCGCTCGCCGCGCTCGGGTTCGGCACGACCATCGGGTTCGTCGAGGTCGCGGTCCCCGCGGCCGCGACCAAGGCCGGGCACCCGGCACTGGGTGGCGTGATGCTCGCCGTGTGGTCGCTGACCTCGGTGTTCTTCGGTGTGTACTACGCCGCCCGCCCGTGGCCACGCCGGATGAGCCTGCGATTGCCGTTCCTGCTCGGCGTGTTCGCGCTACTCATCGCGCCGTTGGCGATCCCGTCGAGCCTGCTCGGTCTCGCGCTCCTGTCGCTCGTCGCCGGCATGTGGATCACCCCGCAGGCCACGACCCACTCAACCGCGATCGACATCGTCGCCCCACCTGGTACGGCGACGGAGGCGTTCGGCTGGGTCGTCACGTCGGTGACGCTCGGCCTGGCCACGGGCCAGTCGATCAGCGGTTACCTGGTGGAACACGTCGGCGTGTGGTCTTCGTTCCTGGCCGCCAGCGCCGCCGGTGTCGTGATCGCCGTGCTGGTGTGGCTGCGCCGGAACACGATCACCGAACGGTCGTCGCAGCACACGGAACTCGCCACCGTCACCTAGCCCCGCCGATTGTCGGTGCCCGGGTCTACCTTCTCCACCATGGACCTCACCGTCACCACCACAGAACTGGCCAGCGCCGCATCGGCCCTGGTCAAGCTGGTTCCTGGCAAGCTGGTCGACCCGGTGCTGTCCGGGCTGCTGCTCACCGCGTCGGCCTCTGGCGTCACGCTCGCCGCCAACGACCGCGAGCGCGCGGCCCGGGTCGAGCGCGCCGCGGTCGTGCACACCGAGGGCCGCGTGCTGGTGCCGGCGAAGCCGCTCGCGGACACGTTACGGGCGCTGGAGCAGGAACAGGTCCGGCTGGTCGTCGAGGGCAGCAAGCTCGCGATCCGCGCGCCGGGCGCCCGGTACGCACTGCCACTGCTCGACGCGGACGTGCACCCGGGCGTCGGCGCGGCGCCGCAGGTCGCGGGTGCCGTGGACGGTGGCCTGTTCGCCTCCGCACTGGCCACGACGGTGCTGGCGGCGTCGCGGGACGACGCGCTACCCATGTTCACCGGCGTCCGAGTCCGGTCGGAGGACGACCGTCTGATCATGGTCGCGACGGACCGGTACCAGATGGCGCTCGCGTCACTGCCGTGGTCACCGGCGGGTCCTCCGGTCGACGCACTGGTGCCGGCCAGCCTGCTGAGCGAACTGGCGAAGCAGCTCCCACCCACTCAGGTCACGGTGTACGTGGACCGCGACCGCTTCGCCCTGGGCTGGGACGGCGCCCTGACCACCACAGCGGTACTGGACGGCTCGTTCCTGCACGAGTCCAAGATCCATCTGTCCGATGTGGACACCACGGTGACACTGGACGCCGACGCTCTCGCAGGCGCGGTCCGCCGAGTCGGCCTGTACACCGACGCACGCGGCGTCCTTCTGGTGGAGATCGGCGACAGCGAGATCCGCGTACGCGCCGCCGACCAACGAGCCGGCGAAGCGGAGGAAACCGTCAAGGCCACCATCGACGGCGGCCGGACAGGCCAGGCCTACCAGTCCCGCTTCCTCACGGACGCGCTCCGCTGCTTCCACGGCCAGCAGATCCGAATGGAAATCCAACCCGGCATGCGAGCAACGGTCTTCTCGGCGGTGGAGCCAACCGAGCCCGCGGTCCGCTACGTGGTGATGCCGATGTTGCCTCCGAAATAACTGAACAATCCGCGATCACGGGCCATCCCCCAGCGGGTTCGACACGGCGCAGTCAACGCGGTGACGAGCCTGGCCAGTCACCGCCCCCAGGCCATGTGACCTTGGGAAGCGATGATTCACAGCGCGGCTTGGTGAGAGGGCAGGCGGCGGCGGTCCTGGCGCGGCGGCCTGCATGGCGGCTGCATGGCCGCCCGAAGGGCCGCGCTGGGAGCGCTGCGAGGGCCCGGCGCGACGTGAGGAGCGCACGGCGATGTGGCACCTACACGGCTGGCCCGGCGCGACACGGTGGCGCGGCCTGCGCGACGCGAGGAACGCGGCTCGGCGGCGGCACAGTGGGAGGCCTGCGCGGCCCGAGGAACCTGGCTCAGCGGCGGCACGGCGGCGCGGCCTGCGCGATGTGCGGAACGCGGCTCAGCGGCGGCCCGGCGTGCCTGCGACATGGTGTAGCGACACGGCGCGACCCGCCCCGCGGCGCGCGGCAGCAACCCGGCTCGGGTAGCGCAGCGAGCGGCGGCCCGACGGCGCAATGCGGCGGCACGGACCGCATGCCGTGAGGACCAGGCAGCGGCGTGGCGCGTACGCGCTCGACGCAGCTCAGCGGCGGCCCGGCGACACGGCCTGCGCGACCCGAGGAACCCGGCTCAGCGACGGCCCGGCTCGGGGAGCGCGGCACGCGGCGGTCGGTATGGCGGGCCCGGCGGTGCAACGCGGCGGCGCGGTTTGCGCAACGTGAGGAACGAGGCTCGGCGGCGGCGCGGCGCGGCGAGAGAGGACAAGACGGGCCGACGTGTGGCGGCGCGGCGTGTGCTGCGGCCTGGTGTGGCGGCGCGGCGCCTGGTCGGCCGCGACGTCGCCGTCCACGTCCTGCGCGCGGTTCGGCGCAGCGGCCCGGCCTGGCTCGGCGAGCGCGGCACCCGGCGGCCCGGCGTAGTGGGTCGAGCGACGTACCGGCGGCTCGCCGCGGCTCGGCAAACTGGCATGCGAGCCGAACGGCACAAGCTCTCGATGCCGCCTAGCGACGCGGCCCCGGTGCGAGAGTGACCGCGTGCTTCGGCGTCGGGTGCTGATTGCTTCGCGGCGGCTGTTCCGTAGCCGACGGAGGATGTCGCCCGCCCGGGGCGACTTGAGCCCCGGGTCAGGTGGCCTCGCCTGTTGTGCGGAGGTAGTCGAGTTGTGCGCGGACCGACCACTCCGCCGGCGTCCACAGGGACTCGTCCACGTCCTGGTAGACGAGTTCCACTATCTGGCGTGCGGTGGCGTCGGGGCCGAGTTTGCGTAGGGCGTTGCGCACCTGGTCCAGACGTTCCTCGCGGTGGGCCAGGTACTCGCGGGCCGTCGCGGAGATGTCTGGGAGTTCTGGGCCGTGGCCGGGTAGGGCGGGGGTGCCCGTCGGCAGTGTCGCGAGGCGGCCCAGGGTGCCCAGGTAGGCGCCGAGGTCGGAGATCACCGTCGTGCCTCGGCCCAGCATCGAGTCGCCCGTCAGGACCGCGTCTTCCGTTGCCAGGCACACCGAGTCCTCGGTGTGGCCCGGGGTGTGCATCACCTGGATGGACAGGCCGGCGGCATTGACGATCTCGTTGTCGGTGAGCGGTGGCGCGCCCGCGCACAGGGTGGGCTCGAACGCGCGGATCGGCGCCGCGACGCGGGCGGCCAGCCACGCCGCGCCCTGCACGTGGTCCGGGTGGTGGTGTGTGACGAGGATCAACTCGACCTCGCCCGCCGCCTCGGCCACGCGGCTCAGGTGAGGCTCGTCCTCGTAGCCGGGGTCGACGACCACGCACGTCGACGCGCCCGGAGCACGCAGCAGCCACGTGTTGGTGCCGTCTAGCGTCATCGTGCCCGGGTTGTCTTCCAGGATCACCGCCGCGGACGGGGTGACCTGCCGCAGTTCGCCGTAGGCCGGGTGCGCGCTCATCGGCTCAGCCGGTCGTTCGGGCGGGCGTCCAGGTGTGCCGGCGACTCGTCGTACAGCGGATCGCCGGGGAGGACGACTCGAAGAATGTCGCCGTCGCGTGCCACCTTCGGCATGAGCTTCGTGATCACCCGGTCCTGGGACATCGCGTCGGCCACCGTCGGACACTCCTCCAGTTCGGCGAGCGTCGTCCACGTCGGTGGCAGCAGACCGCTGCGGCCGGCTTTCCAGTCCTCGAGCGCCTCCGTGGGGCGCTGCCACCGCGTGTCCTGTGCCTCGGACGTGTCGCCGTCGGCTCGCTGACCCTCGGGCAGTCTGGCCAGGAAGAACCGCGCGTCGAAACGGCGGCTCTCCACGACCGGGGTCACCCACTCCGACCACGGGCACAGCAGGTCGGCCCGCAGCACGAGGCCGGCCTCCGCCAGGAAACCCGCCAGTGAGAGCTGGCGGTTCACCAGTTGGGCACGAGCCGCGGCGAACGGGCGGGCGTCGGCCACCACGCTCGACTCGTCGGGGCCGGCCAGAAGCACGCCGGACTCCTCGAACGTCTCACGCACGGCCGCGCACACCAGTGCCCGCGCGAGCCCGATGTCGCACGAGAAACGCTCCGCCCACCACTCGGGCGACGGGCCGTGCCAGCTGATCGACGTGTCCGCGTCCCTCGGGTCCACGCCACCGCCGGGGAACACGGTCATCCCACCCGCGAACGCCATGCCCATGACGCGTCGCTGCAGGAACACCTCCAGCCCGGCGGCGGTGTCTCGGACGAGCATCACGGTCGCCGCGTCCTTGGGGGTGGCCGGCGGGTCCGGCGGCTCGGGCGGCACCAACCCCGACGGCAAGGCCAACTCCTTCGGCAGCTCACGCACGCTAGGAGCGTACTTCGGCGAAGGACCCGAGAAGTGTGCCCACGATCACCATGACTGGGCGCGCGAACGGTCCCCGAGCTACAAGGATGTGGCCATGAGCGGAGACACGTTACGGGTCGGGCTGGTCGGAGCGGGGCCGTGGGCGCACAAGGTGCACGCGCCCGGGATCGCCGCCCATCCACGGACCGAGCTCGTGGCGGTCTGGGCCCGACGGGCCGAGGCGGCGGCCGAGGTCGCGCGGGTGGGTGGGGCCACGACGGTGGCCAGCTTCGACGAGTTGCTCGGCCAGGTGGACGCCGTCGCCTTCGCGGTGCCGCCTTCGGTGCAGGCGCCGCTCGCCGTGCAGGCCGCTCAAGCCGGGAAACATCTCGTGCTCGAGAAGCCGGTCGCGCCGTCCGTGGCGGACGCGGCTGCGATCGTCGACGCCGTCGAGCGGGCGGGCGTGGTGTCGACGATCATGCTCACCTTCCGGTACGCGGCCGGCACGCGGCAGTGGCTCGACGAGGTGCACCGGATCGGCGGCTGGGCAGGCGGGTTGGCCCGCTGGTTCTCCGGCACGCTGCTCGACACCAAGTACGAGCGCTCCCAGTGGCGGCACGAGGGCGGGGCGCTCGCCGACATCGGTCCCCACGTGTTCGACCTGCTCGACGCGGCACTCGGGCGCATCACATCCGTCGAGCACGCGCGGCTCACCAGCCCAGGGCTGTGGCACATCCTGCTCGGCCACGACGGCGGGCGGCTCAGCACGACGACCCTCTCGATGCACACGCCGGCGCAGCCCGCGATCACCGACTTCGCCGTGCACGGGCCGCACGGGTTCCTCGCCTACGACGCCAGCGGTGACGCCACCGAGCGCTACGCGGTGCTGCTCGACGACTTCGTTGGGCTCGTCGACGCCACAACGACCGAGCACCCGCTCGACGTGCGCCGTGGGCTACACATCCAGCGGGTGCTCGGACTTGTCAGCGATCAGTTGGCCGGCGGGTAACCCCGGTCCTGCGGGGGCACACCGTTGATGATCATCGGGCCGGTGGTCTGGTTCGGGTGGTCGAACGGGCCTGCCGTCGACGGCGGTTTGCCGTGGCGGCCCGAGCGGTCCACGCGCCAGGAACCCGAGTCCGACGACCGTGGCGGGTCCTGCTGCTCGCGTCGCGCCAGCTCGTCCTGCAGTTCCTTCAGCAGGTTGCGTTCCTGCGTGTTGAGGATGTCGTCGACGAACGCCTGGGAGTGCTTGTCCACCCCGCTGGCCGGCGTGGGGGCCGGAGCCAGGCGCGGGCGCGACGGCGGGTCCTGACGGGGCGTCGGGGACGGCTTCGAGTCGGTGCGTGGCTCGTCCCGCACCGCCGGCTGCTCCTCCGCAACGGGCGGCGGGGCAGGCGGCTCGAACGGGTCCTTGCGGACCGCCTCCACCCGATCCTCCACCGGGCCGTCGTCGACGCTGGTCAGGCCGGACGCGCCGATGAGCCCACCCGTCGCGGGTGCCATCATCGTCGGCTGGTCGATGGGCCCGTCGCTGAACGGCGGGTCCTTGCGGACCGGGATCTCGACGTCAGGTGAGTCGATCCGCGGCGCGTCGACGGCCGGAGGCAGATCCCGCACGACAGCCATGCGGGGTGGTTCCACCTTCGGCGGTTCGATACGTGGCGGCTCCGGTGGTACCTCGGCTACCCGGGCGGGCTCCAGCCGCGGCGGTTCCGGGGGCGGGGCCATCCGTGGCGCCTCGACCCTGGCCGGCGCGATGCGGGCCGCCTCGTATGCCGGCTCCACCCGAGGTCGGTTGAAGCCGGGACCGTCAAAAGGGATCTGTCGCGCACTCCGCATCGCCTCCCGGTGGTACTCGCCGGGCTCGATGCCGTCCGTCAGCACCTCGACCGACGCCCGGATGCCGGCGCGGCGAAGCGCGTCCTCCACCCTGTAGGCGGTGGCCGGCGGGAACCCGCCCGGCCCGATCCCCACGACCACGAGCAGGTGCGGCACCGGCCCGGACGACGGACCGGCCGGCGTCAGCCGCCACACACACCAGATCGACCGCACGTCCGGCAGCACGCCCAGCACCGGGCGCACCGCGTCGGCGACGCCCCGCTCCGGCTCGCGCCCGTCGACCGAGCCGATCGCGAACCGATGACGGCCCACGCTCACCCGATCGGTGACCATCAGCCGTTCGATGACGGCCGAGTCGAGATAGGTGTCGGCGAACAGCGCCGCCAGCTCGGCGTGCTGCTCACGGGTGAGTACCACCCGGCCGGCCACGAGGCAGCCGGCGAGGAACTCCAGCGACCGGTCCAGCTCGGCCGACGCGAGCATCTGGCGGGCGTCCGCCAGCGCGTCGTCGTCCAACCTGCCTGCCAGCGTCAGCAGCAGATCATGTATTCGGATCGGCAACGCGACGCCTGGACGGCTCGCGGTGCTCGGTCCCACCCCCCGCGCGACCTGTGTCAACGGTCGGCTCCTTCCCAGCTCTCGTCGACATCGACGGCTTGTGGTGGGGAGCTGCTCACCCCTGGTGCACGATCACCCCGGGCAGCAGCGGCTCGGAAGCCGCCAGTGCCGCGCGATGGTAAGGCGGCAGGTCGATGCCCTCGGGCATGACCTCGACGCCTGGTTCGTGCGCACCAAGAGCACGCAGCACACGCTGCAGCTCCCCGGTCAACCGAGCGCAGCCCGTCGATGCCGTGACGAGCACGATCCGGGTGGCAGGTCCCATCCCGGAACGGTGTCGTCGCCAACTCCCACGCACGTCGACCAACTCGGACCGACCATGAAGGACCGCTCCGAGCACTACTGCTTCGGAGTCCCCCATGTTCACCCTTTCGGGCGACTCCGAGGTGAATGTGTAGTCCACTTCGTCGATTTGGTCCACCCACGGGACGGCATGAAGACGCCCGGCATCGGCGCCCGCGTCCAGCAGGGCGGCGTTGAGCAGCAGCGATTCACGCGCGGTGATCGCCACCCGCTCCCTGAGCAAGGTAAGCGGCAGCGCCCTCGCGAGCGCGTCGAGCGCCTCGCCGGCGAGCCAGTCACGCAGCCGCCACAGCTGCCGGTCGGGCAGCCTGCCCGCCAGCCGCAGCAGCAGCTCGTGGCACGCGTCGACGCGCTCGTCCACCTCGGTCATTCCCCGACCTCCACGATCAACTCGACCTCGACCGGCACGCCGAGCGGCAGCTCAGCCACCCCGACGGCCGAGCGGGCGTGTTGGCCCGCCTCCCCGAACACCTCGCCGAGCAGCTCGGAAGCGCCGTTGACGACCCCGGGCTGGCCCGTGAAGCCCTCGGCGGACGCGACGAACCCGACGACCTTGACCACGCGCGTGACCCGGTCGATGCCGACCAGCGCGTCCACGGCCGCCAGCGCGTTCAGCGCGCACGTGCGGGCGTGGCCCTTGGCCTCCTCAGGGCTGATCTCGCGGCCGACCTTGCCGGTCGCGGCGACCTTCCCGTCGACGAACGGCACCTGGCCGGCCGTGAAGACCAGCGAACCGGACCGGATCGCTGGCACGTAGGCGCCTGCTGGCGCGGGCACCGTCGGCAGCTCGATCCCCAGCTCGGCCAGCCGAGCGGACCAGGTCATGCAGCCACCTCGCCCGGATATTGATGGTTCGCTCCGCAAGCTCCGCTCATGACTTGGGCCGCTTCAGGTAGGCAACCATCTGCTCACCCGTCGGCCCGGGCAGGACGGTCACCAACTCCCAGCCGTCCTCGCCCCACTGGTCGAGGATCTGCTTGGTCGCGTGGATCAGCAGCGGCACCGTGGCGTACTCCCACTTGGTCATGGTGCGCGACTCTATCCCGGTACGGTACGTGGCCGTGGAGGGATGGCGGCTGATAGCCGGCGCGCTACTGGCGGTGAGCGGACTCGTGCTGATGTTGCTGACCATGGCCAAGGTCCGGGAGCGCCGGGGCGCGACCGGCGGCGACGTCGCGGTGGCCGGCGCGATCTCCCTGGTGGTCCTCGTCATCCTGGTGCTGCTCGTGCTGCTGGTGCTACCGGCCGTCGCGGTGTGGACCGTCGTCGTCGTGCTGTGCGGCACGGTGACCGTGATGCTGCTCGCTAGTTGACCCTGTCCGTGAGCGCACAATGGTCGGACCGACCTAATCTGGATGACGTGAGCACCCCTTTGGTCGGTTGGACCGATCAGGTCGCGCATGCGCGTCTCCACGTGGTCACCGGCAAAGGAGGGACCGGCAAGACCACCGTGGCGGCCGCGCTCGCCCTCGCACTGGCCACGGGCGGGCGCCGCGTGCTGCTGGTCGAGGTCGAAGGCCGCCAGGGCATCGCTCAGCTCTTCGACACCCAGCCGCTGCCCTACGAGGAGCGGCGGATCGCGTCCGCGCCAGGCGGCGGCGAGGTCCGCGCGCTGCACGTGGACGCCGAGGCGGCGCTGCTCGAGTACTTCGCGATGTTCTACAACCTCGGTTTCGCCGGCCGGACGCTGCGCAGGATGGGCGCCATCGAGTTCGCCACCACCCTCGCTCCCGGCCTGCGGGACGTGCTGCTCACCGGCAAGGTCAAGGAGACCGTCGGCCGTACCGACTCGCACGGCCGGCACGTGTACGACGCGGTCGTGCTCGACGCGCCGCCGACCGGCCGGATCGTGAAGTTCCTCGACGTCACCAGGGCCATGGCCGACCTCGCGAAGGTCGGCCCGATCAAGGGGCAGAGCGACGGTGTGGTGCGGCTGCTGCACTCCGGCGACACCGCCGTCCACCTGGTGACACTGCTGGAGGAGATGCCGGTCCGCGAGACCATCGAGGCGGTCGAGGAGCTGGACGGCGCCGACCTTCGGCCAGGGGCCGTGATCCTCAACAGGGTGCGTCCGCCTCGGCTGCCGGCACGGTCCGTGACCTCCGCCGCGGGTGGCCGGGTCGACGCGTCCCGGGTACGCAACGGGCTGGAGACGGCCGGGCTCGACCTGTCCGCCGCCGACCTGGACGGCCTGGTCGGGGAGACCGTCGAGCACGCGATCCGCCAACTCGCCGAGCAGCGGGCCCGCGAACAGCTCGCGGAGATCGACCTTCCCGCGGTCGAGCTCCCGGAACTCACGCTGGGGGTCGACACCGCCGGCCTGTACGAACTGGCCGAGGCCATGGTCGAGCAGGGGGTCAGATGACCGGGGCACTCACGGTCGACGCGTTGATCGACGACCCGGACCTGCACGTGATCGTGTGCTGCGGCTCCGGCGGGGTCGGCAAGACCACGACGGCCGCCGCGATCGCGGTTCGCGCGGCCGAACGTGGACGCAAGACCGTCGTGTTGACCATCGACCCGGCACGCCGGCTCGCGCAGGCGCTCGGGCTGCGGGAGCTGGGCAACACGCCGAGGGAGGTCGAGGTCGACGGCTTCGAGCCCAAGGGCAACCTCTCGGCGATGATGCTGGACATGCGCCGCACCTTCGACGACATGGTGCTCGCGCACGCGGGTCCGAAGCGGGCGCAGGAGGTGCTCGCCAACCCGTTCTACAAGACGATCTCCTCGTCGTTCTCCGGCACGCAGGAGTACATGGCGATGGAGAAGCTCGGCCAGTTGGCGAGCGAGGGCCGCTGGGACCTGATCGTCGTGGACACCCCGCCGAGCCGGTCCGCGCTTGACTTCCTCGACGCGCCGCAGCGCATGTCGTCCGCGCTGGACGGGCGCATGATCCGGCTGCTCTCCGCGCCTGCCCGAGGGGGCGGATGGGGCGTGCGGAAGGTCGTCGGCGCCGGGCTGATGCTCTTCGCGAAGGCCGTGTCGACGATCGTCGGCGGCCAGATGCTGGCCGACGCGTCCGCGTTCGTGCAGGCCTTCGACTCGATGTTCGGCGGCTTCAAGCAGCGGGCCCGCAAGACCTACGAGCTGCTGCGCTCGTCCGGCACGTCGTTCGTGGTGGTGGCGGCGCCGGAACCGGACGCGCTGCGCGAGGCGAGCTACTTCGTGGAGCGGCTCGAGTCGGAGTCGGTGCCGATCTCTGGTCTGGTGGTCAACCGCACGCACCCGGTGCTCGCCGGGCTGCCTGCCGCGAAGGCGATCGCGGCGGCCGACAACCTGGAGGCACGCGGCGACGCGCCACTCGCGGCCGCGGTGCTCCGTCTGCACGCGGACCGGGTGGCGGTTCACGAACGCGAACGTCGGCTGCTGGCCAGGTTCACCAAGGCGCACCCGAACGTGCCGGCGGTCAGCGTGCCGGCCATGCCGTCGGACGTGCACGACCTCACCGGTCTGCGCACGATCGGCGAGCGGCTGGCCGGCTCGCCCGACGACTAACCGACCCGGACGTCCTCGTCGATGTCGGTGTGCTGGCGCTTCGCCTCCAGCAACAGCTCGTGCCACGAGTCGACGTCTGGCCGCCGACGCAGCAGGGCTCGCCGCTCCCGCTCCGTCATCCCACCCCAGACTCCGAACTCGATCCGGCCGTCCAACGCCTCGGCCAGGCACTCCGTGCGCACCGGGCACGCGATGCACACCAGCTTGGCCTTGCGCTGCTCCTTGCCGCGAACGAACAACCCGTCCGGATCCTCGTCCCGGCAGGAAGCGTTGACGCGCCAGTCTGTCTGTTCTGTTGTCTGCATAACCCCCGCCCCTACGTGTCGTCACGACCTTGTGACCCCAGGTCCCCCCTTAGGTCCCGAGGCGCCGACGGCCGGCCGCTGGTGCGGACCGTCCTGCCCGGCTGTGTCGTCTGAGACGTTGACGGACTCTAAGCCCCCTCGGTTCCCACGAGAATGGGCGGGGGCACACCCGTTACATAAAGTCAATAACTCACTCGGCTAACCAACGGTCAAATTCGGATCCGCGTACGCTGACCCCGTGCGAGTCGGACGAGGTCTGCTGCAGATGGTCGGCCTGTGCCTGTTGGCCGGTGTGCTCGTGGCCGGGATGCTGTTCCCGGTCTTCGGCGCGATGGGGGTGGCGTCGAACCAGACGTCCAACACGATCAACAGCATCTCCGCGGATCTGGTGACCACCGATCCGCCGCTGATCACCACGATCGCCGACTCGGCTGGCAACCCCATCGCGCGCCTGTACGACCAGTACCGGCTGCCGGTGACGTCCGACCAGATCTCGCCGACCATGAAGGCGGCGCTGATCTCGATCGAGGACCGCCGGTTCTACGAGCACCACGGCGTGGACTGGAAGGGCACGATCCGGGCGCTGATCAGCAACTCCTCGTCGGAGGACACGCAGGGCGCCTCGACGCTCACCCAGCAGTACGTCAAGAACTACCTGATCAACGTGGTGTACCGGGACCAGGTGGGGGTCGAGGAGGACCCGGACAAGGCGGTCGGGCGGGAGCGGTCGCAGGAGCAGAGCGTCACCCGCAAGCTGCGTGAGGCACAGCTCTCGATCCAGCTCGAGCAGAAGATGTCCAAGGAGGAGATCCTCGCCGGGTACCTGAACGTCGTCGAGTTCAACTACCGGGTGTTCGGCATCGGCGCGGCAGCCCAGTGGTACTTCCAGACCACGCCGGACAAGCTGACCGTCACGCAGTCCGCGACGCTCGCCGGGATGGTCAACAACCCGGTGAAGTACGACCCGTGGAAGCGCCCCGAGGAGACCTTGAAGCGGCGCAACCGGGTGATCGACACGATGGTCGAGACGAACCGGCTGTCGAAGGAGGACGCGGCGGCGGCCAAGAAGGAACCGCTCGGCGTCGTGCCCGAGCCGAGCCGGCCGGCCGCCAACTGTGTCGGCGCGGGACCGGAGGCCGGCTTCTACTGCCAGTACGTCGAGGACTACCTGATGAACATCGGGATGTTCTCGATGGACCAGCTGTACTCCGGCGGGTACACGATCAAGACCACGTTCGACGCGCGGGCCACCAGCATCGCGAAGCGCGCGGTCGAGCACCAGGTGTCGAAGTCGACCGACGGCATCGCCAACGCGATGGCGATCGTGCAGCCGGGCAAGCAGCGACACGAGGTCAAGGCGCTGGTCGCCAACCGCGACTACGGCCTCGACGGCCCGGCCGGGCAGACGACCATCGGCTATCCGTACGACGTGATGAACAAGTTCGGCGCCGGGTCGACGTACAAGATCTTCACCGCGGCCGCGTTCCTGGAAAAGGGCGGCGGCATCATGAACCAGATCGACACGCCGTACCAGTACGCGTCCCGCATGTACAAGGGTGGGGCCGACCGGTGCCCGTCCGCCGGCCGGGGCGAGCGGTGGTACTGCCTGTCGAACTTCAGCGAGAACTACCCGGGCCGCATGACGTTGCAGGACGCGCTCGCGACCTCGCCGAACACCGGGTTCGTGATCCTCGAGGAACGGCTGGGCAACATGGACCCGGTCGTCGACATGGCAACACGGCTGGGCCTGCGCGGCACGATGGGGACCAACATGAGCGGGCGGACCCCGGACCCCAGCTCCAAGGACCCGCAGATGAACCAGACCCAGTCGCAGTTCTTCCGCAGCAAGCCGGGCAACCCGGGCAACGCGTCGTTCACGCTCAGCCCGGCCCCGGTGAGCCCGCTGGAGATGGCGAACGTCGGCGCCACCATCATGAGCGGGGGCGTGTGGTGCCCGCCGACGCCGCTGCTGGAGGTTCTGGACCGCAACGGCAAGAAGCTCGACATCTCCAAGTACGAGGAGCCGTGTGAGCAGGCCGTTCCGGAGCCGCTCGCGAACACCCTGGCCGTGGGCATGAGCAAGGACGACACCGGCAGCGGCACGTCCGCCGGCGCGGCACGGCTGTTCAACTGGAACCGTCCGATGATCGGCAAGACCGGCACAACGCAGGCGTACAAGTCCGCCGCGTTCATCGGCGCGACCCCGCAGCTCGCGGCGTCGGTGATGGTGTTCAACGACGGCCCGAAGCCGCGGCCGATCTGCGACTCGCAGGCCTCCGGCGCGCCACTGCGGCTGTGCGGCACCGGCTCGGTCTTCGGTGGCCGGGCGCCGGCTCGGACGTGGTTCGAGGCGATGGGCGAGATCCTCGGCGCGGAACCGGCCTTGCCGCTGCCCGCACCTGACCCCAGGTACCTCAACGGCGGCGACGAGAGCAAGGTGCCGGACGTGGTCGGCGACAGCGAAGCCGACGCAACGGCCCAGCTGCAGAACGCGGGCTACCAGGTGAAGGTCGTGAAGACCAACCGTTCCGAACCCAAGGGCATGGTCGTCAACCAGTCACCACGCGGCGCGGCCCTCCCCGGCGAGTTGATCACCATCTACGTGAGCACCGGGTACGTCCCGCCTGCGCAGACCGAGACCCCGCCGAGCCCGCCGGCAACCCCGCCGGCAACCGGCGGCGAAACCCCGGGTCCCGGCCCGGGTGGCAACAACGGTGGTGGCGGCGGGGGCGGCGGCCGCGGCGGAGGGGGCTAGACAAGACGGCATGTGGTTGGGCTCGTGAGTGATGCCCGCCAGGCCGGCCAGCCTGCCAACCGCCGCACGAGTGGTCATCGGACTCGTGCTGATCGGGCCTCGCGTTGACCGTGCTCGGCCTGCTGGTGTTTGCCCGGTCGACGGTCGTGTCGGTGCAGCGGGCGCCGGACCGCACGACCGTCCTCGTCTCGATTCCTGACTCCGTGGTCACCAGTGGGTGCTCCACACCCACATCGTCCTAGCGGTCTCAGTTCTGCAGGCGGGACTTCACCGCGGCCGCGACCCGGCCACCTGCCGCCCGGCCGGCGACCTTCGTGTTCGCGGCCTTCATGACCTGACCCATCTGACGAGGCCCAGGCGCCTCACCCAGCTGCTCGGTCACCTCGGCGACCGCCTCGGCCACCAGCGTCGCCAGCTCGTCGTCGTCCAGCTGCTTCGGCAGGTACTCCGTCAGCACCGCGGCCTCGTCCTGCTCGGCCTGCGCCTGCTCAGCACGCCCGGCGCCCGCGAAGGCCTCCGCCGCCTCGCGACGCTTCTTCACCTCACGGGTCAGGACGCGCTCCACCTCGGCGTCGGACAGGTCGCGGGCCTCGTCGCCGGCCACCTCCTCCGTGGTGATCGCCGTCAGCGCCATACGCAGCGCCGCCATGCGGGTCGTCTCCCGGGACTTGATGGCCGCGGACAGGTCCGTCCGCAGTCGTGCCTTGAGGTCAGCCATGCGGGGAACATTACTGGTCACGGGTGTTCTCCTCACGGCGATTAACAGCTAGCCGATGGACGTATCTAGGCTGGGGTACGTGGGCAACATCGTGCGAAACATCGGACGTGCGGCACTGGGCGCGACGGCGGTCGGCACCGCCACCCTCGCCTACGCCGCCGGTATCGAACGCAGGCACTGGACGCTGCGGCAGGCCACCCTGCCGGTGCTCGCGGAAGGCGCCCGACCGCTGCGGGTACTGCACATCTCCGACCTGCACATGACGCCCAACCAGAAGTCCAAGCAGCGCTGGGTGTCCGCGCTCGCCGAGCTCAACCCCGACCTGGTGGTCAACACGGGCGACAACCTCGCGCACCAGAACGCGGTGCCCGGCGTCCTGCGCGCACTCGGGCCGTTGCTGAACGTGCCGGGTGTGTTCGTGTTCGGCAGCAACGACTACTACGCGCCGCGCCCCAAGAACCCGGTGCGCTACCTCATCAAGAGCCACAAGCGCGTGCACGGCATCCCCCTGCCCTGGCGTGACCTGCGCGCGGCCCTGATCGAGCGCGGCTGGTACGACCTGACACACGTCCGCCGGCTGCTCACCGTCCAGGGCCAGACCATCGCCGTGGCCGGCGTCGACGACCCGCACCTACGCCGCGACCGCTACTCCGACATCGCGGGCAAGCCGGACCGCACCGCCAGTCTGCGCCTCGGCGTCACGCACTCGCCCGAGCCCCGTGTGCTGGACTCCTTCGCAGAGGACGGTTACGACCTGGTCATGGCCGGCCACACCCACGGCGGCCAACTGCGCGTACCCGGCTACGGCGCGATCGTCACCAACTGCCAGCTCGACCGCACCCGCGCCCGCGGCGCATCACGGTGGGGTGCCCACATGTGGCTCCACGTGTCCGCCGGCCTCGGCACGTCGCCCTACGCCCCGGTCCGGTTCGCGTGCCCTCCCGAAGCGAGCCTGCTGACGCTCGTACCCCGCGGGACCAGCGGTTCTGCCGCACACGACGCCGCAGACGGTGCCCGGTTCGGGGCCGGCGCGGACGTCGGCTAAACTTCTGTCCGTACCACCGGGGTGTGGCGCAGCTTGGTAGCGCACTTCGTTCGGGACGAAGGGGTCGCAGGTTCAAATCCTGTCACCCCGACGGTGGCCAGGCCCAGTCCGTTCCACAATGGACTGGGCCTGATTCGTCTCTCGGGCACCCGACGTTTTCCGTGGCGAGTCGCTTATTTGTTGACCCGGTAGCGCAGGTGCGTGACGCCGGTGCCTTCGACCACCGTGATGGGGCCATCGAACTCCACCGGGGTGGCGGCGAGTTCGTCGAACAGTTTCTTGCCGCCGCCCAGCAGGATCGGCACCAGTTCGATACCGACCGCGTCGAGCAGGCCGGCTTCCAGGCACTGGCGGGCCATCTGGCCGCCGTTGACGCCGACGTTCTTGTCACCGGCCAACTCTTTCGCCTTGGCCACCGCTGCCTCGATGCCTTCGGTGACGAAGACGAAGTTCTCGTCGTCCTCCGGGCGATCCACGGGGCGCTGGTGGGTGAGCACGACCGTGGTCACGTTCATCGGGTGGCGGCCGCCCCACGCGTTTGTCATGTCGTAGAGGTACCGGCCGACGAGTAGTGCGCCGGTGTTCTCCCACTCCGACTTGATCAGTTCGGCGCTGGCGGCGGAGAGGCGGATCGGTGGTACGTCGGGGCTGGCGGACGGGATCTCGACCTCGCCGTTGCCGTACCACTGGAACAGCAGGTCGAAGCCGCTTTCTTCTGGTCCGGCGATGTAGCCGTCGAGGGACATCGTGGCACCCGCGCTGACCTTGCCCATGTCATTGCCTCCTTCGCGGTCCCGGTAAACCGTCCATTATGGAATTCCAGAATCCCAGTGTAACGGCCGTGGGGGTTTTCGCGAGTTTCTTGGCGGTATCCCTCGACGGAAGAGGTTCGACAATGGGCTTGCGACGCGGGCTTTCGGTTGTTCTCGGGATTTTGCTGGGGATTGCTTTCCTGTCCTCCCCGGCGGTTGCGGCGCCTCCCGCGCCCAGTGCCATCAGTGTCAGTTCCACGCAACTCGCTCCAGGTCAGGAGTTCACTGTCTCCTTTGAGCTGTTCAACGCCGACACGTCCACGATCACGTCCGTCAATGCTCAGCTGGGCACGGTCGGAACGAACATTGTGGACCTGCTCGACCTGGTTTCCTGCACCGGAAGTGTGTCGGTTTGTCACCCCACTCTGCATACTTTCCGGGGGCCTGTCGGGGATCTCGTGCCCGGGGCGACGCGCACGGTGGTCTTCACCTTCCGGGTCAAGGAAACCGCCGCGGCCGGCGGCTACACGCTGGAGCACCAGTTCATCGGCGGGAACTTCGCGTTCGCGCCCGGGACCGGGCCGGTGCTCACCATCACGCCGCAGGCGGCCGATCTCGCCGTTTCGCTCGACGCCTCGCCGAAGGGGATCCTGACCTCGAAGGTCACCTACACCGTCAAGGTGAAGAACAACGGTCCAGGAAACGCCTCCTCTGCGCGGATTTCCGGGCACTACGCTGCCGGCTTTTCCTGGAACAGCGGGAACGGCTGCGTGCGGACGACGGGTCAGTCGGTTCGGTGTGACTTCTCGGCCATCCCGGTCGGGGGAAGTGCCACCGCGTCCTTCTCCGTCAACGCCGGGCTGCTCGCCATCGGTTCGTTCACGACATCGGTTTCCCGGACCAGCAGTTCGCCTGCGGATCCGGTGAGTGGCAACGACAATGCCAGCCGGTCCTGCTCGGCGATCACGGGGCTGCTCGTGCTGTGCTGACAGATCGGCACCAGGTCAGGTCCCGGCCGTACACCCCTGCGGCCGGGACCTGACCGTTTTGTCGGTGGTCGGTTGTAGCTTGCGTCCATGGCCACTCGGTGGAGCTTGACCGTTCTGGGCGTTCGCGCTCGGCTACGTCCCGTTCTGCGTGCTCTAGATCGCCTCGACGACGAACGTGCGGATGTCGCGGACCGCGGTCTCCCACGGGCGGATCAGCGCGGCCAACAGCTCGTGGCGGCCGGCCGTGGTGACCTCGACCGTGAACACCCGCTCCCCCACACTGCCGGGGATGCTGCCGGACGGGAAGAACTCCACCGACACCACCGGCAGCGTCGAGGTCAGTTGCCACTCGTAGCCGGAGCCCGGTGACTCCGGCAGCGCCAGCGACACCGTCTCACCGACGCGTGCCGTGATCACGCCCACAGCTCGTCGCTCTGGCTGGTCACCGCGCAGAGTGACGCCACCGCGTTCTCGGCACCCATGATTCCCCCTGCGGGGTTGGGAACGGACACCTCATTAGAGTCCCCTTGGGACGGAATGGATACCGAAACACCAAGTATCGCAAGGGTTTTCTCCATACCGGTGAACGCGAGCGGCTATTTTCCGACGACGTGCGTCGTACAGGAAGTTGCCGGCTGCGCGAGCGGGTGCGGATGAGGCAGTATCAGGGTGTGAGCAACCACCCGCCCGCCGAGGTCCCCGACACGCTGTTCGCCGACGCCGACGCCGAGTCGCGCTGGCGAGCACGGTTCACCGCGGCCCGCGTGTCCCTACCTAACTGGGCGCGGGACGAGCCGGACCGCAACATCTACATCTCCAACGCGAGCGGCGTGTTCGAGATCTACGCATGGGACCGGGCCGCGGGCACCCACCGGCAGGTCACCGACCGGCCCAACGGCACCTACAACGGCACGATCGCCCCGGACGGTGAGCACATCTGGTGGTTCGCCGACTCCGACGGCGACGAGTTCGGCAGCTGGGTGTCCGAGCCGTTCGGCGGGGGCTCGAAGGCGGTGCCGGCGGTGCCCGGCAGCGTGCGCGGTTACCCGGCCGGCCTCGGGATCGGGCGCACGACCACCGCGCTCGGCGTCTCCAACGACGACGGCACCACCGTGTTCGTCGCGCGGAACGGCGAACCGGCCGCGGTGGTGTACCAGAACGAGCACGACGGCGGGGTCGCCGCGCTGTCCAGGGACGAGACGCTCATCGGCATCGAGCACTCCGAGCACGGCGACAACCGGCACCCCGCGCTGCGGGTGCTCGGCCTCGACGGCTCGACGGTCGCCGAGAAGTGGGACGGCGAGGGCAAGGGTCTCGACGCGGTCGGGTTCAGCCCCGTCGAGGGCGACCAGCGGCTGCTCGTCCGGCACGAGCGGCGCGGCCGCGAGGAGCTGCTGATCTGGGACGTCGCCGCCGACACCGAGGTCGAACTGGAGATCGACCTGCCCGGTGAGCTGGCCGCCGACTGGTACCCGGACGGCACGGCGCTCGTCGTCGTGCACACCCACGAGGCCCGCGACAGCCTGTACCGCTACGACCTGACCTCCGGTGAGCTGACCAAACTCGACACGCCGGCGGGCACGATCATCTCCGCCGACGTGCGCCCGGACGGCACGGTCGAGTACTCGTGGTCCAACGCGGCAATGCCCGGCGTGGTGCGGGCGCTGTCGACGGACGGCACCGAGCGCGTGCTGTTGGAGCCACCCGGCCACAAGGCGCCGGCGTCCGTCGAGTTGATGGATGTGTTCGTTTCCAGCGAGGGTGGTCAGGTGCACGCGCTGTACGCGCGGCCGGCCGGTTCGCCGGACGGGCCGCTGCCCACCGTCTTCTCGCTACACGGCGGCCCGCACTCGCAGGACGAGGACCGGTTCTCCGCATACCGGGCAGTGTGGCTGGACGCCGGGTTCGCGGTCGTGCACGTCAACTACCGCGGGTCGTCCGGCTACGGCTCGGCCTGGCGGGACGCCATCGAGGGCCGGCCCGGCCTGACGGAGCTGGCGGACGTGGCCGCAGTACACACGTGGGCGGTGGAGAAGGGCCTCGCCGACCCAGCGAAGTGCGTGGTCAACGGCGCGTCATGGGGCGGCTACCTGTCGCTGCTGGCGCTGGGCACGCAGCCGCTGCTGTGGGCGGCCGGCGTCGCCGGCGTGCCGGTGGCGGACTACCTGGCCGCCTACGAGGACGAGATGGAGCCGCTACGGGCGTTCGACCGCGCCCTCTTCGGCGGCTCACCCGACGAGGTGGGCGACCGCTACGTCGAGTGCTCGCCGATCACGTACGTGGACCGGGTGCGGGCGCCGGTGTTGGTGGTGGCCGGGGAGAACGACCCGCGCTGCCCGATCCGCCAGATCGAGAACTACCTCGCACGCCTGGCGGACCGGGACAGCCCGTACGAGGTGTACCGGTACGACGCGGGTCATGGCTCGCTGGTCGTCGCCGAGACGATCAAGCAGACGGCGATCGAAGTGCACTTCGTTCGCCGCCACCTGGGCCTTTAGGCCAGCTGGGCCTGCCACATCCAGTGCTGCTTCTCGAGCTCCCTCGCGATCTCGATCAGCAGGTCCTGGGTGACCAGGTCGGACTTGTCGGTCTCCTCGATGCGCTTGCGCAGCCGCTTGATGAGCGCGTCGAGGATCTCGACGATGGCGGCCACGGTGGACTCGACGTTCTGCCAGTTGTCCGGGTAGTTGGGGATACCCGAGCTCTCGACGACGGTCTTCGCCTTGCCGTTCGGCGAGATGCCGATGGCGTTGGCGCGCTCGGCCACGTCGTCGGTGAACTGGCGGGCGGCGCTGACCAACTCGTCGAGCTGGAGATGGGCGCTGCGGAAGTTCGGGCCGACGACGTTCCAGTGCGCCTGCTTGGCGATCAGCGAGAGATCGACAAGGTCCACGAGCGTTGCCTGGAGGATCGCGCCGGTGGTCTCGCGCTCGGTGTCACCGAGCGGACTCGTGATCGGAGACTTGGTCATCTCGTACCTCCTTCGTACACCTACGGAAACCCGTGGTGTACCCAGGGAGATTCCAGGTCATACCCGGGTTGTGGCGAACTCCACGACCTGTAGTCCGATCGTGCGGAGGGTTGCGGCGACCTGGTCGTCGGAACAGTCGCCGTCGGCGCCGAACATCACGTTGGCGGAGTTGACGGTGGCACCCAGCGGGGTCGGCCAGCCACGCAGGGCGTGCACGATCGAACGGAGCGACGTGAGCGTGGTCACGGCCGCCTGCCAGCCACGCGCGGCGGCGACACAGCCCACGGCCCGACCGTCGAGATAGGGGCGGCTGTCCTCGCGGAGGTCCTCCACATAGTCCAGTGCGTTCTTGACCAGCCCGGAGATGGAGCCGTGGTAGCCGGGCGAGACGAGGACCACGCCGTCGGCGTTGCGCAGCTCCTCGACCAGCCGGTACGCGGCCGGGCTCCGCTCGGGCACCGCCGGGTCGTAGAAGGGCAGGACGAGGTCGGCGCCGGTGATCACGGTCGTCTTCGCGCCCGCCCGTTCGGCCCCGTCAAGCGCGATGCGCAGCGCCCGCTCGGACTGAGAGTCCGTCCGTAACGACCCCCCGATGCCCACCACGTTGACCGTCACGACGCCCCCTCACCCGCTGCGCGGCGCCGGAACGCTCCGCAGGCTCCGCTCCTCCGGCGCCCTCCGCGGGCTCGGTGGCGTCGTGAGTGTTGATGGTTCGCTCCGCAAGCTCCGCTCACGACACTCCCTCCGTCACCTCGATACTCCCCCATTGTCCGCGTGTTCGGTTGGCGACGACCGGTATGCGAGCCAAGTCGGTTGTCACTCTGGCCAAATCAAACGACGGGTGGTAGTAGCCTCCACCTCGTAGTCGCGCCGGGGAGGCGTTTCATGTACAGGGTTCCGCTGCCGGTTCAGGGACTTGCGCTGCACGCCGTGTTCGCACTCCCACAGCCCCTGCGACGTGTCCTCGCGGGCCCGCCCATCCGTCGCGACGGGCTGGAGCTGGCGCTCGACGCCCAGCTGCTGCTTCGTCTGATGAACCTGTCCGGCACCAACCTCACGCGCGGCACTCCCGCCGAGGCGCGGGCCCACCTGGAACAGACGCGCGGCCTCGTCGCCGGCACCACGTTCACCGGCGTGCGGACGCGGGAGCTGGACATCCCGTCCGACGGCGAGCCCGTGCCGGCTCGGCTGTACGAGCCGGCGAACCTGCCGACCGGCTCTCCGCTGCTCGTCTACCTGCACGGCGGCGGCTGGGTGCTCGGCAGCATCGACTCCCATGACCACGTCTGCCGGTATCTCGCCCGTAACGCCCAGGTCCGCGTGCTGTCCGTCGGGTACCGGCTCGCGCCCGAGCACCGCTTTCCCGCGGCGGCAGAGGACGCCTTCACCGCGTTCCGCTTCGCGGCGCGCAATGCCGAGACGCTTGGGGCCGACCCGTCCGCGATCGCGGTCGGTGGGGACAGCGCTGGCGCGAACCTCGCGGCCTCCATCTGCCTGCAGGCCATGAAAAAGGGCCCTCGGCCGGTGTTCCAGCTGCTGTTCTACCCGGGGACCGATGCGACGACGCGCCGCCGGTCGCGGGACGTGTTCGCCGACGGGTTCTTCCTCACCGACGACGACATCACCTGGTTCCTCGACCACTACAGCCCGGACCTGGCGGCACGACGCGATCCGCGGCTGTCGGTCCTGCTCGCCGACGACCTGCGGGGCCTGCCACCCGCCTATGTGGCGACGGCCGGGTTCGACCCGCTGCGCGACGAGGGCAACGCGTTCGCCGACCGGTTGCGGGACGCAGGGGTGCCGGTGGTGAAGCGGCAGCACGACGACCTCATGCACGGTTTCGTCAGCTTCCTGAACCTCGGTACGCGGTTCCGGGAAGCGGTCTCGGAAGCGGCAGGCGCGCTGCGCACCGGGCTAGCACTGCGTTCCCGCGCGAACGTCGTCGACATCTTCCGGCCGACCGCCTAAGCGCGAGCCGCCTTGCACTGTGGGCAGTAGCCCCAGAACACGACCTCGGCCTCGTCGATCACGAAACCCTCGGACGCCGACGGCTCCAGGCACGGGGCGGGGCCTACGACGCAGTCGACGTCCTCGGTGCGGCCGCACACCCGGCAGACGAGGTGGTGGTGGTTGTCCATCGCGCGTGTCTCGTACCGGGCGGGATGGCCGGCTGGTTCGATCCGCCGCAACAGGCCGGTCTGCGTGCAGGCGTGCAGCACGTCGTAGATCGCCTGCGTTGACACGGAGCCCAGCCGGCGACGCACGCCGTCGGCGACCTGTTCGGCGGTGGCGTGCGGGTGTGCGTCGAGCCAGTCCAGCGTGGCCAGTCGTGGTGCGGTCACCCGCAACCCCACGGCCCGCAGCTGGTCGGCCGGTCCTGCCCTGTGGTCGTTCATCGCAGGTACCACTGCACCACCGTTTCTTGAATCGGTCAAGAAAGCCTTCGGGTGATTGTCGGTGCCCGGTGGTAAACCAGTTGCCGCACGCCGATCGAAAGAGGTCACATCCAACTATGCAGCTGTACCGCCAGGTCCTGGCCCTACCCGGAGTCCGCTCCCTGCTCGTGCTCATTTTCTTCGCGCGCATCCCGAGCACCTCGGGCGGGATGCTCCTGACGCTGCATGTCGCCGTGTCGATGGGGCACGGTTATGGCGCGGCGGGCACGGTCGGTGCGGCGACCACGATCGGGATGGCCGTCGGCGCGCCGATCATGGGGCGGGTCGTGGACCGGTACGGCTTACGCCGGCTCGTGGTCATCACGACGGTGGGCGAGGCCGTCTTCTGGGCGGTCGCCCGGTTCCTGCCGTACCCGATGCTGCTGGTGTTCGGGTTCGTCGGCGGGTTCGTCGTGCTGCCGGCCATGTCGATCGGCCGGCAGGCGATCGCCGCGCTCGTGCCGGTGGACCTGCGCCGCACGGCCTACTCGATGGACTCGGTGTCGACCGAGCTGTCGTTCATGGTCGGGCCGGCGGCGGCGGTGTTCGTGTCCACGCAGTTCTCGACGGAGACGGCGATGGTGACGATGGCGTGCCTGCTCGTGCTCGTCGGGGTGATGTTGTACGTGGTGAACCCGGCGGTGCGGAGCGAGGCCGAGAAGGCCGGCGCTGAGGAGCGTGTGCCTCGCCGGTCGTGGCTCACGCCGCGGATGATCGGTGTGCTGACCGTGGCGGCGGGCGCGGTGTTCGTCCTGGGCGGCACCGAGGTCGCGGTCGTGGCGCACCTGCAGGAGTCCGGCGACCTGCCGTGGACGGGCGTGGTGCTGGCTGTGTGGGCGGCGGGCTCCGCGATCGGCGGGCTCGTATACGGGGCACTGCACCGGTCGGTCCCGCAGGTGGTGCTGATGGCGTGCCTCGGCGCGCTGACGATCCCGATCGGACTGGCCGGCGAGTGGTGGCTGTTGATGGTGTTCCTGGTGCCGGCCGCGGTCCTGTGCGCCCCGACGATCGCGGCGACGGCCGAGGAGGTGGCACGGCTGGCGCTACCGGCGGTTCGTGGTGTGGCGACGGGCCTGCAGTCGTCGGCGTTCACGTTGGGTCAGGCCGCCGGCGCACCGGCGGTGGGGTTCGCGGTGGACCACGGGTCGCCGATGTGGGGCTTCGTGGTGGCCGGACTCGGCGGTTTGGTGGTCGCTGGTGTGGCGGCGGTGCTCGCCGCACGACAGAGGGAGTTGGCGCCCGTGTAGGTGGGGACCGGAGGCGGCTCAACCCAGCTGGAACATCGCCGGGTCGGGGTGTGCCTTGGCGTGCAGGTGCTCGACGAGCTTCACGCGTGCTTCGCGGAACGCCTCGACGAGCCGGATCAACATGTCCGGATCGTTGACGATGAGCCGCAACGTGTCCCCGCCGAACCGATACTCGCCGAACACGATCTCGACGAAGTCGTCGGCCGGGTGCACCTCCGTCCTCACCGGACAACTGCGGTCGACATAGGCATACTGGTCGGTGCGCAAGTAATTCATGGTTCGATATTGCACACTTGGCATATTGCAGTCAAATATTGTCGACTCAGCGTATAAAATTCGGACGGTTTCCATCACGCAGTACGGTTTTGCACATGGCCGCCAATACGCCGACCCCGAAAGCACTGAGGTTGGGCACCGCTCTTCGCGAGGCCCGGAATGCCATCGGCATGAGCCAGATGACTTTAGGCGAACTAGTCGGCATCCATCACACGATCCTCAGCAAGATCGAGAACGGGCACCGCGTGCCGACGACCGAACAGACGGCGACGATGCTGGCCCACCTGCGCGTCAACGGAGAACGCGCCGAGGCGATCATCGAACTGGCCCGCGGCACAGGAAATCCGCTGTGGTTGGCGGTGACGCTGCCCGACCAACAACACCAGATGGAGGCACTGCTCGACTTCGAACGAAACGCGAGGATTATCACGGAGGTCTCACCGCTCCTCGTCCCCGGCCTCCTGCAGACAACCGGCTACATCAGGGCAATCATGTCCACCGCGGTGTCACCCAAGGAAGTCGAGACACGAACCGCCGTACGCATCGGGCGTCGAGATTCAATCATCCGAGAGGACAACCCGGCTGAATTCGTCGCGCTGATCGGCGAAGCCTCGCTGCGCCAGATGCTCGGCGACAAGCAGGTCATGATCGAGCAACTGCGGCATCTGTTGAGAATGGCTGAGCGTCCGAATATCGATCTGCGAGTCGTGCCCTTCGCCAGCGGGTGGCACCCCGCGCTCGAAGGTGCCTTCACGGTGATCGAACCGAAGGAGGGCGAGCCGATCGTTCACCTGGAGAACCGCAGGTCGGGATTGTTCTTGCACAGACCCGTGGACACCAAGCTTTACCGCGAGGCGGCTGAATGGGAACGTCGAGTGGCGATGTGCCAGGAGAAAACCTCCGGGCTCATCACCGAGTTGATCAACCATATGGAGTCAACATGACGACGTTACCGTCGTGGCGCAAAAGCAGCCGGAGCGCCAACACCACAAACTGCGTGGAGCTGCACCGCACGTTGGCCGCGGTCCGCGACAGCAAGCGGCCAGCCGGCCCAGAACTGTCCGTGACCGGGTTGTCCGAGTTCATCCAACAGATCAAGACCGGCCGCTTCGACCGCTGACCGCGGCCGCGGTGCCTCGAGTGTGCGCTTCGGGAGGCTCAACCCAGATCCACCGATGGTCTTGGTGCGGTTCGGTGGTTCCGCTGCGCCCACCGGCGATGTCTCGAAAGACGCTTTCGGGTCGTTGAACGTCATCAGCGCGTCTTTCGAGACATCGGCGATGCCCTGAACGCGAAGCGGCCCTTGGGGTCAGGGCTTGACCTTGCCCCTGGGGCAGGGTCAGACGATGGTTTGCATGAACGACAACGCACTCCACACCGTCGAAGCGCAGCTCCGCGAGCAGGTCGCCACCTACTGCGAGTCCAACAACGTCCCCGGGTTCGTCGCCGGCGTCTATCACGCCGGGGAGCAGATCGTCGTCGCCCACGGTGTCGCGAATGTCGCCACCGGGGCGCCGATGATCGAGGACACCGGGTTCCTCTTCGGCTCTGTCACCAAGGTCCTGACCACCACGCTGGTCCTGCAGCAGGTCGAGCGTGGACAGCTGGACCTCGACGCGCCGGTGGTGAAGTACCTTCCCGAACTCGCACTGGCCGCGCCGAGCGACGTGAACAAGATCCTGGTTCGGCACCTGATCTCACACACCAACGGCATCGACGCGGATCTGTACTTCCCGGACGCCAAGGGCCGTGACGCCCTGAAGACCTACGTCGAAGGTCTGGCGAGCAGCTGCGGCACCATGTTCGAACCCGGCGAGCAGCTCAGCTACTCCAACGGCGGCATGATCGTCGCGGGTCGCCTCCTGGAAGTGGTGACCGGCATGTCCTTCCACGACCTGCTCGAGCGGGACATCTACGCACCGGTCGGCATGGCGAACTCCAGCACCTCGGCCGAGCAGGCCATCCTGCGCAGCACGGCCGTCGGGCACTTCCTGGACCCCGAGACCATGGCGGCCAAGCCCACCAACATGTTCATGCTGCCCGACACGTGGGGGCCGGCCGGCGGCACGCCGATCGGCACCGTCGACGACCTGCTCGCCTTCGGACGCACCCACCTCGCGGGCGGCGTGTCGCCGTCCGGCACGCGCGTCCTGTCGGCCGAGCTGACCACGTTGATGCAGCAGACCTCGCACGACATGGCGACCCCGAACGTCCCGCCGATGGGCCTGGGCTGGGTGCGGTACCCGTTCGGGGACACGACCGTCCTCGCCATGTCGGGTGCGTCTCCGGGCGGCGTGTCGATCCTGTGCGTCGTACCAGAGCACGACCTGGTCTTCACCGCCTTCGGCAACAACCCGGGGGCGATCATGCTGCAGGACCAGATCCTGCAGCACCTGCTGCGTGAGCACGTCGGCGTCCAGATCCCCACGCTGGTCACGGAACTGGCGCAGGACGTCGACCTCGCCCCCTATGTGGGCACCTACCGCTCCAACCAGCTCCGCATCGACGTCAGCATCGTCGACGGCCAGCTCGAGGAGCGGATGACCTACGAACCGGCGGACGAGTCGCAGAAGCGGATCTTCACCGAGTTCGCCGGCGGCGCGACCTCCGCCCCGCCGCAGCGCTACGTGCCGATCCGCCCCGGCCTCTTCGCGCCGGCCGGCTACCCGCTCGAGACGTTCGACGGCTACCTACGCCTGCTGCTCGTCTCCTACCACGACGTCCGCGACGGCCAGGCACGCTTCCACAACGCCGGCGGCCGACTGACGCGGCGAGCCTGACGTCACAGTCGTGTGGCTGTGCGGATCAGCCCGGCGAGGGCGAGGGAGCGGCTGTGCGGGGGCCAGGCGATGAGGGTCGTGACCAGCGGCGCGTCGGTCACGGGGACGGCGGTGTGGTCGGGCCACAGCCAGGCGCGGCTGGAGAAGGGGATGACGACCATGGTGTGTCCGAGGGCGATCAGCTGGGCCAGCTGCGACTGGTCGCGGACCTTGGGGCCCGGTCCAGGTGGATAGGTGCCGTCGAGGCGGGGCCAGCGGGCCAGCGGCAGATCGGGGACGTTGCTGATCTCGGCCATGGTCAGGGACGAGCGCGCGGCGAGGGGGTGGTCGGCGGGCACGACGGCGACTTGCTCCTCGGTAAGCAGTTCCTCGCTGTCGAAGCCGGCGATGGGGTCGAAAGGCAGGTGCACGAGTGCGGCGTCGGCGCGACCGTCACGCAGGAGCTTCGGCTGCTCACCGATGCCGCACAGCAGCACCTCGACGTCGGCCGCATCGGGTTCGGCGGCGTAGACGTCGAGGAGTTTCCGCAGCAGCTCGTGGTCCGCGCCGCTCTTCACCGCCAGCACGAGGCGGTTGCCGGTAGCGGCCGCGCGGCGGGTGCGGTTGGCGGCGGCCTCCGCCGCGTCGAGTGTCGCGCGGCCCTCGTTCAGCAGGACCTCCCCGGCGTCGGTGAGGGTGACGCCACGACGGTTGCGCGTCAGCAGGGTGACGCCGAGGCGCCGCTCCAGCTGTTGGATCGCCCGGGACAGCGGTGGCTGGGCCATGCCGAGGCGCTCGGCGGCGCGGCCGAAGTGCAGCTCCTCGGCGACGGTCACGAAGTACCGCAGTTCGCGGGTCTCCAACAGGTCCACTCCGCCAACGTACTTGTGATACCTGGCGAGTATCACAGCGCACCGGATCGGTGTTGGAGCTGCGCCCGCCGCCGGGACCACCATCGACCGCGTGAGCGAACAGAAGATCGCGCTGGTGACCGGCGCGAACAAGGGGATCGGGTACGAGATCGCGGCCGGGCTGGGTGCTCTCGGCTATCGCGTGGGGGTGGGCGCCCGTGACGCGGCCCGGCGCGAGATCGCTGTCGAGAAGCTGAGCGCGGCCGGGCTCGACGTGTTCGGCGTACCGCTGGACGTGACCGACGACCGGAACGTCACCGCGGCCGCGGAACTCGTCGAGCGGCAGGCCGGGCGCCTGGACGTCCTGGTCAACAACGCCGGCGTCTCGGGAGAGGTGGGGCCGGGCTGGGTACAGGACCCGACCACGCTCGACCTGGACATGGTCCGCGCGGTCGTGGAGACCAACGTCATCGGTGTCATCCGGGTGACCAACGCGATGCTGCCGCTGCTGCGCCGCTCGGCGTCGCCTCGGATCGTCAATGTCTCCAGCAGCGTCGCTTCCCTGACCCTGCAGGCGGATCCGGACGTCGAGATCGGCCCGGTCATGGCGGCCTACGCGCCGACGAAGACGTTTCTCAACGCCGTCACCGTCCAGTACGCCCGCCAGCTCGCCGGCACGAACATCCTGATCAACGCCGCCTGCCCGGGGCTGGTCGCGACCGACTTCACCGGCTTCCAGGCGCCCCGCACTCCCGAGCAGGGCGCCGCCATCGCGATTCGGCTCGCCACGCTGCCCGACGGCGGCCCGACCGGCTCTTTCTTCGAGGACGCCGGCGTCATCCCCTGGTGACCGCTCAGATGATGGTTCGGCGGAGCCGGACGTAGGTGGTGTCGCCCGGGCCCGGGCGGGTGTGGCCGTCCGGGCGCCAGCCGTGGCTTTCGTAGAACGACTGGGCGCGGTCGTTGCTGGACCACACCTCCAGCACGCCCACGGTGACACCCGCCTCGCGCCATGCCTCGACACAGGTTTCGTGCAGGGCGGTGCCCACGCCCTTGCGCCAGTGGTTCGGGTGTACGTGGATCTGGTGCAGTTGCCCCACCCATGGGCCGAGCCAGTTCATCGGCGGCCCGGTCAGTGCCATGCCGGCGACCTCGCCGTCCACCTCCGCGCACCACAGCTTGCGGTTGAACCGCTCGGGGATGTCCCGGTAGATCCCGCGTAGTTCCGCCGCTCGACGGTCGAGTACGGCGGCATCGACATGCCCGTCGTAGTAGGTGTTTCGGGCAGCGATGTGTACCTCCGCCACCGCGGCGGTGTCTTCTGGGCGCGCGATCCTTATCTCCACGTTGACTAGGACGGCGGGCGCAGCCGGAGGTTGGGTGGACTTGTCGGCACGGCTCGACGAGGAGCCGGGACCGGTTGATCCGCGCTGCTCACCACCGTGTTGCGGCCGGCTCGCTTCGCCCGGTACATGGCCGTGTCGGCGGCGTGCACCAGGCCGTCGACCGTGGTGCCCGCGTCCGGGTAGCAGGCCACGCCGACCGACACCGACAGGTCGCTGATCACGTGTGTCTTGTCGTCGATCGTCACGGTGACCGCCAGGGCGGTGATCGCGAGCCGGACGCGTTCGGCCACGTGGCGGGCGCCGCTGTCGGAGATCTGTGGCAGCAGGACGGCGAACTCCTCGCCGCCCCAACGGCCCACCGAGTCGTACGCCCGTAGCTGTCCCCTGATCGTGTCGGCGACCTTGCGCAGCACGGCGTCACCCGCCATGTGTCCGTAGGTGTCGTTGACCCGCTTGAACCGATCGAGGTCGACCATCAGCACCGCGAACTGTTCGCGGGTGCGCACGAGCTCGTTCGACAACCGGACGCGCCACTCCGCGTCGGTGAGCAGGCCGGTTTTCGAGTCCTGGGCGGCTTTTTCCTCAAGCTGGCGCATGAGGATGTTGCGGTGCAACACGATCACCGGCAGCAGGATGAGCCCGACCAGCACCGGCTGGGTCACCAGCACGACCGCCGTCGCACCGCCAAGGCTCAGTGTCGCCAGCTCCAGTGCGTTCTCCGCCTTGGTGCCGATGGTCTTCGTCCACGGGCGGGTCGGGTGGTGGAGCTTGATACCGATCGCGACCAGCACGCCGTTGATCGTCGTGTAGACGAGCCCGGCCACCACGATCGCGATCAGGACAAGGCAGCCTTCCCAGCCGTCGACCAGCACGTTCCTGACGCCGAACAGCCGCATCAGCGGGCCGACCGCCACGCACGCGAGCAGGATCGTGCTCGCGGAGAACACCACCCGGTACGCGGAGCGGCCCTGGACCGGTCGCCACACCCGCAGCCACAGGTGCAGGTAGATCACCACGGTCAGCGCGACGGCCATGCCTGCCGGCAGCACGACAGCGCCGCCGAACATCCACACCGAGGTCATGCTGATGTGCGGGCCGTCCGCCAGGTAGCGGCGTGCTTTCTCGATGCCCAGCGACAGTTCCGTCTGCAGCAACGACACGCCGAACAACGCACCCAGCCGTGCCCAGTCGAGCCCGGTCGGCGGCGGCCCCGGGAACAGCACCACGAGCGCGACCGCTGCCGTCTCCACGGTGAGGTACAGCGGCAGCACGCCTTGCGGCGCGGTGAAAAGCGCCCACTGCGTTGGCCGGAGTGCCCGAGGTCGGGCTGCGGTCATGCTTCGTCGCTCCACGGTGTCACGGTCCCCCGACCGTCCCGGCGGAGCTGAACGTACCGGAAAACCGTTCTGCGTCTACCGACTTGGGGGACAGTGACCACCGTTCGGGCTAACGAACAGCGAGGGACTCCGCTATCTCGTAGGTGTTGAGCGCCGCGCCCTTGCGCAGATTGTCCCCGCACACGAAGAAGTCCAACGTGTTCGGGAAGTCCAGCGCCTGCCGGATCCGGCCAACGTAGGTTGGGTCGCCGCCGACGACGTCAGCCGGGCTCGGGAACACGCCGTTCTCCGGGTCGTCCATCAGGACCACCGACGACTGGGCCGCGAACACCTCGCGAGCCTGCTCGACGGTCACCTCGTTCGCGAACGTCGCGTGCACCGCCAGCGAGTGCGTGGTGACCACCGGGACCCGCACGCAGGTCGCCGACACCTTCAGGTCCGGGATGCCGAGGATCTTGCGGGACTCGTTGCGGACCTTCAGCTCCTCGGAGAACCAGCCGTCGCCCTTGTACGAGCCGGCCGACGGCACGACGTTCAGCGCGAGCGGCGCCGGGAACGGCGAGTCGGCCAGGTTCAGCCCGGCCGCCTCCAGGGCCTCCCGCACGTCACCCGCCCGCACGCCGACGCCCTTGCCGACCACCGCGGCCAGCTCCGCGTACAGCCGGTCGACGCCGGCCACACCCGCGCCCGACACGGCCTGGTAGGAGGCCACGACCAGCTCACGCAGCTCGAACGACCGGTGCAGCGCGCCGAGCGCGGCCA
The DNA here is from genome assembly GCF_036378875.1 of Actinophytocola sp. Taxonomy (GTDB): domain Bacteria; phylum Actinomycetota; class Actinomycetes; order Mycobacteriales; family Pseudonocardiaceae; genus Actinophytocola. Next base: position 17,243 of record NZ_DASUVO010000018.1, on the reverse strand, counting down.
TCATCGACAGGGTCGTGCAGTTCGGGTTGGCGATGATCCCGCGCGGCCGGTCGTCGATCTTGTCGAGGTTGCACTCCGGGACCACGAGCGGCACGTCGTCGTCCATCCGGAACGCGCCCGAGTTGTCGACCACCACGGCGCCGCGTGCGGCCGCGATCGGCGCCCACTCGGCGGAGATCTCGTCCGGCACGTCGAACATGGCGATGTCCACGCCGTCGAACGCCTCCGGTGACAGCGCGACGACCGTGTGCTCCTGGCCGCGGACCGTGAGCTTCTTGCCGGCCGAGCGGGCCGACGCGATCAGCCGCACCTCGCCCCACGGCCACTCCGGCCGGCCGTTCATGATGTCGATCATCACCGTGCCGACCGCGCCGGTGGCGCCGACCAGTGCCAGCGTGGGTGCCATCACCGACCACTCCCCGCGTACACCTGGGCGACCTCGTCGCCGCCGAGCCCGAACGCGGCGTGGATGGCCTGCACCGCCTCGTCGAGCTGCGTGTCCCTGATCAGCACCGAGATGCGGATCTCCGAGGTGTTGATGATCTCGATGTTCACGCCGGCCGCGGCGAGGGCCTCACAGAACGTGGCCGTGACACCCGGGTGCGACCGCATGCCCGCGCCGACGAGCGACACCTTGCCGACGTGGTCGTCGTACAGCACCGCCGCGAAGCCCAACTCTTCCTTGATCTTCTCCAGCGCGGCGACCGCCGTCGGCCCGTTGTCCTTCGACAGCGTGAACGTGATGTCGGTGCGGCCGGACACCGTGCTCGACACGTTCTGCAGCACCATGTCGATGTCGATCTCGGCGTCCGCGACCGTCCGGAAGATCCGGGCCGCGACGCCGGCCTTGTCCGGCACGCCGGTGACGGTGACCTTGGCCTCGGAGCGGTCGTGCGCGACCCCGGTGATCATGGCCTGTTCCACGGGAATGTCCTCCGTTGAGCCGGTGACGATGGTGCCCGGCTTGTTGGTGTACGACGAGCGGACGTGGATGGGGACGCCGTAGCGGCGGGCGTACTCGACGCAGCGCAGCATCAGGACCTTCGCCCCGGACGCCGCCATCTCCAGCATCTCCTCGTACGGCACCCGGTCGAGCCGCCGCGCGTCGGCGACGATGCGCGGGTCCGCCGTGAACACGCCGTCCACGTCCGTGTAGATCTCGCACACGTCGGCGTTCAGCGCGGCGGCCAGCGCGACGGCGGTGGTGTCCGAGCCGCCCCGGCCGAGCGTGGTGATGTCCTTGGTGTCCTGGCTCACGCCCTGGAAGCCGGCGACGAGGCAGATGTAGCCGTCGTCGAGGGCCTGCTGCACGCGGCTCGGCGTGACGTCGATGATGCGGGCCCGGCCGTGCGTCGAGTCGGTGATCACCCCGGCCTGCGAGCCGGTGAACGACACGGCCTCGGCGCCGAGCGCGCTGATGGCCATGGCGACCAGGGCGTTGGAGATGCGCTCACCCGCGGTGAGCAGCATGTCCATCTCTCTGGACGGCGGCACCGGGTTGACCCGCTGTGCGAGGTCGAGCAGTTCGTCGGTCGTGTCACCCATCGCGGAGCACACGACCACCACGTCGTTGCCGGCCTTGCGGGTCGCCACGATTCTCTCTGCCACCCGTTTGATCCGGTCGGCGTTCTCCAGCGATGACCCGCCGTACTTCTGGACCACGAGCGCCACTGCCAGCTACCTCCTCGCCATGCTTCTCCAGGGAGCGTAACTGAGCGGGCGAATCCTTTCGGTCCTACGTGTGGCCGCCGCCACGTGCGCGAACACCCGCCATACTCTGTTGGCACGGGGAACCGGCGGAAGGATCGGGGTGTCGGCGACGGACGTGACGCGTGCCGAGGCTGAGGACTCGGCCGAGGAGACTGTGTCCCGGCGACCGGCGTGGACCCTGCACAGAGCCGGCACCGCGGTCGCCCCCGCGTTGATCTTCCTCGGCATCCGTGAGCTGGGCCTGCTGGTGCTGACGTGGATGGCGAGCCGCAACAACCACTCGGTGGCCGAGTCGCTGCGGTCGTGGGACGGGCAGTGGTTCCTCGCGATCGCGAGCGGCGGGTACGACGGGGTGCCGGTCGGGCTGGTCGACGCGTTCGGGGAGCGCAGCGCCGAGACCCCGCTCGCGTTCTTCCCCGGCTACCCGACGGTCGTGCGGTGGTTCGCCGCGATCGACGGCGACGGCGGCATCGGCCTGGTCACGTCGGCACTGACCGTGACGATCGTCTCCGGTGTGGTCTGCTCGTACGCCCTGGTCCGGCTGGGCTCGCACATCCGCGGCGGCTCGCGTCGCACGGGCCTCATCCTGGTGGCGTTGTTCGCGGCGGCACCCATGTCGGTCGTCCTGTCGATGGCGTACTCGGAGGCCATGTTCTGCGCGCTCGCGGCGTGGGCGCTGGTCGGCGTGCTGGAGCGGCGGTGGCTGCTGGCCGGGATCTGCTGCGCGCTCGCGGGGCTGGTCAGGTCCACCGGGGCGGCGCTGGTGCTGGCGGTGTGCCTGGCCGCGGTCGTGGCCATCGTCTCCGGAAAGTCCTCGTGGCGCACGTGGGTCGGCGCCCTGCTGGCACCGGTCGGCCTGTTCGGCTACCTGGCGTGGGTCGGGGTCCGGACCGGCGAGTGGGACGGCTGGTTCGCGTTGCAGGAACGCGGCTGGGGCACCGGCTTCGACGGCGGCGCGGCCACGCTGCGGTTCTCGCTGGACGCGCTGGCCGACGCCAGGTCGGTGCTCGAAGTCGCGACCGTGTGGTTCGTCCTGCTGGCCATCGCCCTGCTGGTGATCATGATCGTCCAGCGGGAGGAGTGGCCGCTGATCGTCTACGCGGCTGGCGTGCTGGCCATGGACCTGGCGTCCAACGGTCTGATGAACTCCAAGGCGCGGCTGATGCTGCCGGCGTTCACGCTGCTGATCCCGGTGGCGACCGGCCTGGCCAGACGACAACCGGCCACCGTGGCCGTGACGTTGAGCGGGCTGGCGGTGGCGAGCTCGTGGTTCGGGGCATACGCGCTGACATCGTGGGGTTACGCGATCTGATGACTACTTCCAGGGATGCCGAGACCAGTGTTCCCGTCCACCCGCTGATCGCGGCCCGGTGGAGCCCGCGAGCACTGGACCCGGACGGCAAGGTCACCGACGAGCAGCTGCGTGCCGTGCTGGAGGCGGCCAGGTGGGCACCGTCGAACGGCAACACGCAGCCGGCTCGGTTCCTGGTGGGCCGCCGAGGGGACGAGACGTACGCACGGTTGTTCGATCTGCTGTCTTCCCGCAACAAGGGCTGGGCGCACCCGGCGGCCGTGCTGATCATGGCGTGCGCGATGACGGTCAACGAGAAGGGCACCATCCCGATGCCGGAGTACGGCGTCGGCCTCGCCGCGCAGAACCTGGTGCTGCAGGCGGTCGCGGAGGGCGTGGTCGCGCACCAGATGGGCGGGTTCAACAAGGAGGGCGCGAAGCTGGTGTTCTCGCTGCCCACCGACGTGGCGCCGCAGGTGGTGATCGCGCTGGGCACGCTGGGCTCGCCAGATCTCCTCGACGAGGAACGTCGCGCGAAGGAGTTGGCACCGCGCCGCCGCAAGCCGCTCAGCGAGATCGCGTTCACCGGCGAGTGGGGCAACCCGGTCTTCTAGCGGCTTGGACGTGAGCCCATGGGGACCCACGTCCGCCGACACAGGTCAGCGCGTCCAACCGGGAGTGACCGCTGCCCGCACCTCGGTCTCGGCCGGTTCGACAGCCGCACACCGGGCACCCGGCGTCGGCGTCTTCAACGTGGCCAGATAGGTGTCGACGGTCCTGCCGAATTTCCCGGCGACGGGATCTAGCGGCGGGCGGTCCGGTCCCAGCCCGGCGGCGGGCCGTCCAGGACCTCAGCGCCAAGGTCGCTGGCCAGCGCGGCGTACGTTCGCCGGCTCGCTCAGCCGAGCCGGGAGACCGCCGGGCCCGGCGGCCGTTTGCGGTCACAGCACTGGCGGCGTTGTTACCGTGGATCATGACCAGCGGTTCTCGTCGCGAGGAGCTGCGTGACTTCCTGCGCACGCGCCGGGCACGGCTCGTCCCCGAGGACGTCGGCATGGCGGCCGGCGGCAACCGGCGGACGCCGGGGCTACGCCGGGAAGAGGTCGCCGTACTGGCCGGGGTCGGGGTCTCCTGGTACACGTGGCTCGAGCAGGGCCGGGATATCAACGTCTCGGCGGAGGTGCTCGACGCGATCGCCCGGGTGCTTCGCCTGACCGAGCCCGAGCGGGCGCACCTGTACGTGCTGGCCGGGCTCAACCCGCCGGCCGCCGCCGCTCGTGAGGGCACTGTCACCCCGGAGCTGCGGCGCCTGCTCGACGCGTGGGCGCCGCCGGCGATCCTGCGGGACCGCTACTGGCACCTGCTGGCCGTCAACGACGCGGCGCGAACCGTCTTCGGTTTCGGCGACGACGACCGCAACTGCCTGATCACCTTCTTCACCAACGCCCGCTACCGCGACATGCACGTCCACTGGGCGCAGGTCGCGCCCGAGGTCGTCGCGGCCTTCCGTGCCGACGTGGTGCCCGGCGACCCCGAGTTCGAGCGGGTGGCCGGCGAACTCCGCGCCATGAGCCCCGAGTTCGCCACCTTGTGGGACCGGCACGACGTGGGCGCACCCGCCCAGACCGTGAAGGCGGTGCGGCACCCCGAGGCCGGTGAGCTGTTCTACGACCTGACCACCCTCGCGGTGGTGGACCACGCCGGCTGGTTCCTGGAGCTGTACAACCCGCGCTGAGGCTGGTGGTGCCAGACCCCGGATCGGCACGCCCTGTCGCCGCCGTGTCGTCGTGGACAGGCTGGCGTCATGGCAAAGATCGCACTCATCACCGGCGGCACGAGCGGCATGGGCCTGGCGACAGCGCGGCGGTTGACCGCCGACGGCGCGCAGGTGGTCATCACCGGGCGGGACAAGGCAAAGCTCGACGCCGCGGCCGAAGAACTTGGCGTTCTCGCGGTGCCCGGCGACGTGGCGAACCTGGCCGACCTCGACACGCTCACCGACGTGGTCCGGGACCGGTACGGACGGCTGGACGTGGTGTTCGCCAACGCCGGCGTGGCGTCGTTCGGGCCGCAGGGCGAGATCACCGAGGCCGAGTTCGACCGCGTAGTGGACATCAACCTCAAGGGCGTGTTCTTCACGATCCAGAAGACCGTGCCGCTGCTGGCCAGCGGCGGCGCGATCGTGATCAACGCGTCGTGGACGCTGCACCGCGGCATGGCCGGAGCATCCCTTTACGCGGCAACGAAAGCAGCCGTGCACAACCTGGCGCACACGCTCGCGGCCGAGCTGGCGCCCAAGGGCATCCGCGTCAACTCCGTGAGCCCCGGCTACATCGAGACCCCCATGTTCCACGACAACGTCTCGCCGGAGGCCCAGCCAGGCGTGGTCGCCGCGGTGGCCGCCGGTCGGTTCGGCACCGCGGAGGACGTCGCGGGTGCGGTGGCTTTCCTCGCCTCCGACGAGGCGTCCTACATCAACGGACAGGACCTGGTCATCGACGGCGGCCTGGTCGCCGCGATGGTCCGCCCCATGCTGTGACGCTCACGCGCCGTAGACGGGGATCTCCTCGGGTGTCTTGGCGATCAGCTCCGCCACCGCGGCGCCGACCTCCGTCACCGGCCAGCGGCTGCCCCGGTCCACCGACGGGCCGCGCTGGTGGCCCTGCACCACGCCGATCTTGCCGCCCTCGATCTCGAACACGCGACCCGTCACGCCGGCCGACTCCTCGCTGCCCAGCCACACCACCAGCGGGGCGATGTCCTCCGGGCCCGCGAGATCGGGGAACAGCTTCTCGGTCATGCGGGTGCGGGCCGACGGGGCGATCGCGTTCACCGTCACCCCGTATCGGGCGAGTTCGGCCGCCGCCACCAGGGTCAGACCCAGGATGCCGGCCTTCGCCGCCGAGTAGTTGGCCTGGCCGACGCTGCCGAACAGGCCGGCGCCCGAGCTGGTGTTGATGACCCGGCCGTGCACCTGCTCGCCGGCCTTCGACCTGGTGCGCCAGTGTTCCGCCGCGTGCCGCATGGTCAGGAAGTGGGCCTTCAGGTGCACGCGCACCACGTCGTCCCACTCCTGTTCACTCGTCGACACCAGCATGCGGTCCCGTACGATGCCGGCGTTGTTGACGAGCACGTCCAGGCGGCCGTACTCGTCGACAGCCTTGTCCACCAACGACTTCGCACCGTCCCAGGTGGACACGTCGGCATCGTGGTCGCCGCCTTCGACGTCGTTGACGAGCACGTGGGCGCCCTGTCTGGTGAACTCCTCGGCGTGTGCCGCGCCGATTCCCCTGGCACCGCCCGTGATCACCACTACCCGACCTTCGCAGATCACGAGATCTCCTCCGCGTTAGACGCGTCCAGGAACGCCGGTCGCTCACCGCCGCCGTGCACGGTCAGCGTGCTGCCCGTGACGTAGGCGGCCGCCGGTGACGCCAGGTACAGGCAGGCCTCGGCGACGTCGGCCGGGGTTGCCATACGGCCCATGGGAATCGTCGCGCCGACCGCCGCCACGCCTGCCTCGTCGCCGTAGTGCATTGGGGACAGTTCGGTGTCCACCGGTCCCACCACGACCGTGTTGACCCGGACCTTCGGCGCCCACTCCACCGCGAGCGAGGTCGCCAGGTTCGCCAGGCCCGCCTTCGCCGCGCCGTACGCGGCGGTGCCTGGCGACGGCCGGGTGCCGGACACGCTGCCGATCATCACGATCGCGCCACCCGAATCCTGTTGCCGCATCACGGTGTTCGCGCGCTGGGACACGTGAAGAGGCGCGAGCAGGTTCAGCTCGATGATCTTCTGGTGCAGACGTGGCGAGGCCGTGGCCGCCAGCACCGGAGGCGCACCGCCCGCGTTGTTGACGACCACGTCCAGACGGCCGTACTCATCCACCACAGTGGACACGAGAGTGTCCACCTGCGCCGGATCGCGGACATCAGCCCTGACGTACCGCACCTCGCTGTCCGCCTCGGACCGACCGCACGTCACGACATGTGCGCCCGCCTTGGCGAACGCACGCACGATGCCCAGGCCGACGCCCCGGGTTCCCCCAGTTACGAGGACAACCTTGTCCGCAAAGGTCACAGGCGCTCCAGGATCGTCACGTTCGCCTGTCCGCCGCCCTCGCACATGGTCTGCAGGCCGTAGCGACCGCCCGTGCGTTCCAGGTTGGCGAGCAACGTGGTCATCAGCCGGGCACCCGTGGCGCCGAGGGGGTGGCCGAGTCCGATCGCGCCGCCGGTGACGTTCACGATGTCGGGATCCGCGCCCGTCTCCCGCAGCCACGCCAGCACCACGCTGGCGAACGCCTCGTTGATCTCCACGAGGTCGATGTCCGCGATGGTCAGACCGGCCCGGGACAGCGCGTACTCGGTGGCGGCGATGGGCGCGTCCAGCATGATCACTGGATCGCCACCCCGCGCGCTGAGGTGGTGCACCCTGGCCCGTGGCGTGAGGTTGTGCGCCCGCAACGCGCGTTCCGACACGACCAGCAACGCGGCCGCGCCGTCGGATATCTGGCTCGCCAGCGCAGCGGTGAGCCGGCCGTCCGGGACCAACGTCTTCAACCCGGCCATCTTCTCCAGGCTGGTGTCGCGGCGGGGGCACTCGTCCACCGACACCTCGCCGACCGGCGCGATCTCCCCGGCGAACCAGCCGGCGTCGATCGCGGCGATGGCGCGCTGGTGGCTGCGCAGCGCGAAGTCCTCCATCTCGGCACGCGTGACACCCCACTTCGCCGCGATCATCTCGGCGCCGCGGAACTGGGAGATCTCCTGGTCGCCGTAGCGGGCACGCCAGCCCTCCGACGTCGAGAACGGGTCGGGGAAGCCGTGTTCCCTGCCGGCGAGCATGGCCGCCGAGATGGGGATGGCGCTCATGTTCTGCACGCCGCCGGCCACCACGATGTCCGCGGTGCCCGACATGACGGCCTGAGCGGCGAAGTGGACGGCCTGCTGCGACGAGCCGCACTGCCGGTCCACTGTCACCCCCGGCACCTCCGACGGGAGGCCGGCCGCGAGCCAGCAGGTCCGGGCGATGTCCCCGGCCTGAGGTCCGATCGTGTCGACGCATCCGAAGATCACGTCGTCCACCAGGGCAGGGTCAACTGGGACACGGTCGAAGAGCGCACGCAGGACGTGCGCGCCAAGATCGGCCGGGTGCACGGCGGACAAACCGCCGCCGCGCCGGCCGACCGGCGTGCGGACCGCATCGACGATGAAGGCGTCAGCCACGATGCTAGGCTACCAAGCTAGCGCTTGGGTGTGGGAGTGAGAACATGGCGGAATCACGGAGCAGGCCCTCCGAGCGGCGTGCCGACCTGGTGCGGATCGCGGCGGAACTCTTCGCCGAACGTGGCTACCGGGCCACCACGGTTCGCCACATCGGGGACGCCGCCGGCGTGCTGTCCGGCAGCCTCTACCACCACTTCGACTCGAAGGAGACCATCCTCGACGAGCTGCTTTCGAGCTACCTCAACGAGCTGGTCGAGACCTACCGCGAAATCGCCGGCGGCAAGCCCGTCACCGCGCTGCGCGGCCTCGTCACCGAGGCCTTCCGCTCGCTCGGCGAGCACCGCGCGGCCATCACGGTGCTGCAGAACGAGCGCAACTACCTGCGCACGATCCCCCGGTTCGCCTATCTCACCAAGGCCGAGGAGGAGGTCAGGCGGATCTGGATCACGGTGCTCCGGGACGGCATCGAGACGGGCAGCTTCCGCGCCGACCTCGACCCGGAGATCACCTACCGATTCCTGCGTGACTCCGTGTGGGTGGCGGTGCGCTGGTTCCGCCAGGACGGCCGCCTCGCCCCGGAACAGCTCGCGGACCAGTACCTTCGCCTGATTCTCCAGGGCATCACGAACAGATAACCGCCTGGGCGTAAGCTGTGCGCGGTCTGAGCCTCCACGCCCTTGCACGATTGGGGAACATCATGCCGCTGGGGTCTGCCGTACGGCGTGTACTCGGCCCGCTCGAGCCGACCGCGATCCGCATCTACCGCGACGCCTTCATCGACCTCAAGAGCCTCGCGGTCACGATCGGCTCACTGGCGCCCGACGCCAAGCGCGTGCTGGAGATCGGCTGCGGGGACGGCGTGATGGCGGCCTCGCTGCGCGAGGTGATGCCGAACATCGAGCTGCTCGGCATCGACCCGGGCATCGCCGAGCCGGGCCGGATGTACGAGGGCGACCGGCGCGGGATCGAGTTCCGGAAGGTGCTGACGACGCAGCTGCTCGAGGAGGGCGTCGCCCCCTTCGACCTCATCGTGATCTGCGACGTGCTCCACCACGTGCAGGAGGCGGACCGCGAGCAGGTGCTCCTGGACGCCGCCGCGCTGACGGCGCCGGGTGGCACGGTGGCCGTCAAGGACTGGGAGCGTCGCCCCGGTATCGGCTCGTCCATGGCCTACTACGCGGACCGCTGGGTCTCCGGCGACGCCACCGTGCGCTTCATGCCGCTCGACGAGATCAACGGCCTGATCGAGAAGACGATGCCGGGCTGGCACCGGACGTGCGAGACCCGCATCCCGCCGCGGCGCTCGAACGTGCTGATCACCATGCAGAAGCCCTGATCGGCGCGGATATACGATTGTTGTCACCGTCTCGACACCGACCGTCACACCGACGCAACGTTCGGTTCCTAGCTTCGGTCCATGACCGAGACGGTGGCACCACAGCGCAGCTACGCACCTCTCGCCGCGAACGAGAACCGCGAGGACTACTCCCTGCGGTTCGCGGCACATTCGTTCCGGAGATGGTCGCCGCTCGTCGTGGCCGGCACCGCGCTCGGCGGCATCGCCTACCTGGCTGACTTCGCCATCGGTGCGAGCATCGTCCTCACCTACGGCTTCTCGTCCGGGGTGTTGGCGATCCTCGCCGCCGCCGTGATCATCTTCCTGACCGGCATCCCCATCGCGGCAGCGTGCGCGCGATACGGCGTGGACATGGACCTGCTGACGCGGGGCGCCGGCTTCGGCTACTTCGGTTCGACGCTGACCTCGCTGGTGTACGCCAGCTTCACGGTGATCTTCTTCTCGCTCGAGGGGTCGATCATGGCGCAGGCGTTCGAACTCGCGGTTGGGCTGCCGCTGGCAGTCGGGTACCTCCTGTCGACGCTGATCGTCCTGCCCTTCGCGCTGTACGGCATGGGTGCGGTCGCGAAGATGCAGACATGGACGCAGCCGATCTGGATCGCCGGGCTGATCCTTCCGTTCGTGGTGGTGGCCGTCCGGGAACCCGCGCGGCTCGGCGAGTTCGCGTCGTTCGCGGGGCTCGACGGCGACGGCGGCACGTTCTCCGCCATCGGTTTCGGGCTCGGCATGGGCGTCGCGCTGTCGCTGATCGGGCAGATCGGTGAGCAGGCCGACTACCTGCGGTTCATGCCAGCGAAAACGCCTACGAACAAGCGGGCCTGGTGGACGGCGGTGATCGCGGCCGGTCCGGGCTGGGTGATCCTCGGCGCCGCGAAGCAGATCGGTGGCGCGCTGCTGGCGTTCCTGGCACTCGGCGCCGTCGGCTCGACGGCCGCACTCGAACCCATCGCGCCCTACCTGGAGGCGGTGCGGCCCGCGCTCGGCCCCGTGGCGCTGACGTTCGCGGCCATCTTCGTGGTGGTCTCGCAAATCAAGATCAATACGACGAACGCGTACTCGGGGTCGCTGTCGTTCGCGAACTTCTTCTCCCGCGTGCTGCACAAGCACCCCGGCCGCGTCTGGTACGTGCTGGTGAACTGCGGGATCGCACTGGCACTCATGGAGTTCGGCGCGTTCGGGCTGCTGAACAAGATCCTCGGCTTCTACTCGAACGTGGCCATCGCGTGGATCGGCGCGGTGTGCGCGGACCTGGTGATCGCGAAGCCGCTCGGCCTGTCGCCCCGGTATGTCGAGTTCAAGCGGGCGTACCTGCACAAGATCAACCCGGTCGGGTTCGGCTCGATGGTGGTCGCCTCGACACTGTCGATCGCCGCGTACTTCGGCGCGTTCGGGGAGTACATGGCGGCGTTCAGCCCCCTGCTCGCGCTGGTGATCGCGGTCGCACTGGTCCCGGTACTCGCACTCGCGACGAAGGGAAAGTACTACCTGGCCAGGGAGAACACGGTCCGGCTTACGGAGGCGGACCTACTGGCCACGCACGTGTGCGCGGTGTGCGGAGACCCGTACGAGGTCCCGGACATCGCCGACTGCATCAAGCAGCAGGGCCCGATCTGCTCCCTGTGCTGCACCCTCGACGCACAGTGCCACGACGCCTGCCAGGACCCGGAAACCGGCCCAGTACAACTCCCGATGCCCACTGTACGAACCCCCTAACCTCGCGAGTCTCGCTCTCAGCCCCCGCAACTCGCAGGGGCCGAACGCGCGACTCGCGGAGTCAGGTGGGGGTTGGGCGTAGGCCTGTCAGCATTCGGGTTAGTGCGGTCATTGCCTGGTCCAGGTCGCGGGAGGGGTCTGGGCTTGCGGACAGCCAGAGGGCGGCCTCGTTCATCGCGCCGGACAGCAGGTGGGCCAGCGGGATCACCGGCTGGTCCACGAGGGTGCCTTCGTCGATCAACTCCTGCAGCAGTTCCGTCAGGTGGCGCATGGAGGTTGTCGCGTCCAGTTCGCGCCACGTCTGCCAGCCCAGTACCGCTGGGCCGTCGACGAGCATGATCCGGTGGTGGTTGGGGTCCGTGGCCGCGGCCAGGAACGTGCGGCAGCCCTTGATCAGCCGCGTCCACCGGTCCGTGTCGTCGACCTCGCCGACGCGGCGGGCGACCTCCTCGTGCACCTCCGCCAGTACGGCGCGGAACAGGTCGTCCTTGCCCTCGAAGTAGTGGTACAGCGCCCCTTTCGTGACGCCCGCCTTCGCCACGACCTCCGCCAGCGTCACGTTCGGATAGCCCTTCTCCGCGAACAGAGCGCGGGCGAGTCCCACCAGGGACCGGGTGGTCTCTTCACGTTGCTGAGCCTTCGTCCGCATGCTCGGCATCCTAGTTGACATACCTTCGGTCGGTATCTTAACGTCCAGGATACCGACCGAAGGTATGTATCTTTCACTGAGACCAAGGGACCAACCATGCGCATGTCGAGCTTCTATCCCGTGATCTGCACCGACCGGGTCACCGAGACCAGCGACTTCTACGTCCGGCTCCTCGGCTTCGAGGTCGTCTTCACGACCGACTGGTACGTGAGCCTGCGCCGGGGCGACCACGAGTTGGCCGTGCTCGACGCCAGCCACCCGACGATCCCCGAGGGCTACCGCACACCAGTCGCGGGCCTGCTCCTGAACATCGAGGTCGACGACGTCGACGCCGAGTACCGCAGGCTGGTCGCCGGAGAAGGACTCTCGCCCGTGCTCGAGCTGCGCGACGAGCCGTTCGGCCAGCGGCACTTCATCGTCGCCGACCCGGCTGGCGTGCTGGTCGACGTGATCACCGAGATCCCGCCGAGCGCCGAGTACGCGGACAACTTCACCGCCGCAGCTGGATCTTGAGCACCTTCCCGGACGCGTTGCGGGGCAGCTGGTCGACGAACTCGACCTGGCGCGGCATCTTGTAGTTGGCCAGCAAGGTCTTGCAGTGCGCCAGAACGTCCTCAATGGACAGCTCGGTACCGCGGCGGACGACGAACGCCTTGCCCACCTCACCGAGCCGTTCGTCCGGCACACCGACCACAGCGGACTCCACCACCCCCGGCAGGCGGGCCAGCGCCTGCTCCACCTCCGCCGGGTACACGTTGAAACCGCCGCAGATGTACATGTCCTTGAGGCGGTCGGTGATCGACAGGTTCCCGTGCTCGTCGACGCGGCCCACATCGCCGGTGTGCAGCCAGCCGTCCGCGTCGATGGCCGCGCTCGTCGCCTCGGGATCGTCCAGGTAGCCGAGCATCACGTTGGGGCCACGCAGGAGCACCTCGTCCTGGTCGCCGATGCGCAGCTCCATGTCGGCGGCGGGCCGGCCACAGGTGGTGGCGACCGTGCGTGCGTCGTCGCCGGGCGTGCACATGGTGGCCACGACCGCCTCGGTGAGGCCGTACGCGGTGAGGACAGTGCCGAACTCCGCCTGCATCCGCTCGACCAGCGGCACCGGCACGACCGCGGCGCCGGTGACCGCGAGCCGCAACGTCTTCAGGTTGACGTCGGGCAGGTCGAGCATGGTCTGGAAGATCGTCGGCGCGCCGGGCATGACAGTGATCCGCTCGTCGTGCACGAGTGTGGCCGCCTGGGCGGCGTCGTAGACGGCCTGCGGCACGATCGTCGCGCCGGTCAGCACGCACGCGAGGATGCCTGCCTTGTAGCCGAAGCTGTGGAAGAACGGGTTGATCACGAGGTACCGGTCGGCTGAGGTGACCTCGCCGCGTTCGGCCCACGCCCGCGCGACGGCGAGTGCCTGCCGGTGCGCACTCATCGCCCCCTTGCTGCGCCCGGTGGTGCCGGAGGTGAAGAGGATGTCGCTGACGTCGTCCGGGCCAACCTCGACGTCCACAGTAGACGGTTCGAGCGTGCGCCACGGGGTCCCCGGCGAAAGGGGCAGCACGAGCTCCGGCACGCGGTGTCCGCCCGCCCGCAACTCGGCGAGCCGGTCGCGGCCGAGGAAATCGTCGGCCACCACCAGCGCCTTGGCTGCCGTGCGGTCGAGGATGTCCGCGGTCTCCGGGGCGGTGAAGCGGGTGTTGAGGGGCACCAGCGTCGCGCCGGCCGACAGCGCGCCAAGCGCCATCAGGACCCAGTGGTGTGTGTTGGGCGCGCAGATCGCCACCCGGTCGCCGGGCCGCACCCCGCCCCCGACGAACAGTCCGGCGGCGGCGAGCACCTGCTCGTGCAACTCCCGCCAACTCATGCGCACGGGCCCGTCGACGAGTGCCTCGGCGGCACCGAACCGACGCGCGGCGTCCTCGACAGCGGCCGGGATCGTGTCCACGGCACAACTAGAACACGTTCTACACAGCGGGCGCAAGCAGGACCTATTGATCACGTATGACTCGGCCATCGGCCCCCGAGCGGTTCCGGCCGCTAGGTGTAGCTCATGGCAAACCAACACAGCCGGCGAACCGTGCTCGGCGCGGCCCCGGTCGCGGCGCTGGCCGCCCCGGCGACCGCACACGCGAGCGGGCGCGGCTCGCTGCCGGCCGGCCTCCGCCCGGGCGGCGAGTACGACCGGTACGTCGCCGACCTCGCGGAACGGGACGTCTTCTCCGGCACCGTCCTGCTCACACACCGGGGCCGCCCGGTCCTGTCCCGCTCGTACGGCATGGCCGACAGGCGACGGTCGATCCCCAACGGCCCGGACACCATCTACTCACTGGCCTCGGTCACGAAGGTCTTCACCGGTCTGGCCATCGCCCAGCTCGCCGAACGCGGCGCCCTGGAGCTAAACCAGACGCTGGGCACCTATCTCGACGGCTTCCCACCCGAGATCGCGAACGCCGTCACCGTCCACCAGCTACTCCTGCACACGTCAGGTCTCGGCGACTACCTCAGGACCGAGGAGTGGCAGGCGGGCAAGGACACCTGGGACACCCCGGAGGAGGTCATGGCCGGGATCACCCAGATCATCCGCGAGGCCCCGCTCGTGTTCCCACCCGGCACCACAACGGCATACAGCAACTCCGGCTACCACGTGCTCGGCGAGATCGTGGCGGCCGTGACGGAACGCTCGTACCACGACAACGTCCGCGAGCACGTCTTCCAGGCGGCCCGGATGTCCAGTTCGGACTTCTACACCAAGCCGAGGTGGCGGGAGGACCCGCGCATGGCACACCCGTACGCGCTCGACGCGGCGGGCCAGCGGGTGGAGGCACTCGACGGAAACATCGGCATCGGCTTCATCGGCACACCGGCCGGCAACTCCCACGCGACCGCCGGCGACCTGTCACGCTTCATGACCGCCCTGCGCGACAACGAACTCCTCACGCCCGTGCACACCGTCTACCTGGGCAGGAAGGAGCCGGGGCGGTGGACCGACAGCCGGCTGATGCCGCGCCAGCTCAGGTTCGGCACCTACGGCCCGCACGCCCTGCTCGTCAACGACCAGTGGGCCTTCGGGCACAACGGCGGCGCGCCGGGCGTCGGCGCGTATGTTGAATGGTTCCCGGCGAGCGATGTGGTCTCGGTCGTGCTCTGCAACTACGACGCGTTGGTCGTGGCCGACATCGCCGCGACCGCGCGCCGGATCGTCGTCGGCGGTTGGTGAGCCAACATCAGGACAGGCGACGCACCAGCCGTGACAAAACGGCCGAGACCACCAACCAGAACACGGCCGCGAGGCCGTAGTTGACCAGCACCCGCAACTGCGCGCTCTCCGGCATGAACAGGCTCTTGAACGCCAGTGCGAGCGGATCGGCCGTCCTGGCGAAGAACCTGGTGATGCCGTTCGCCGGGTTGGCTTCGCCCACCGTCAGCAGCACATGCACGACGAGGACCAGTGCGAACAGCAGTCCGATCCAGCGGACCACGTTCGCGACGACTCCCACCACGTTCGACCGGGTAACGGTGGACATGGTGGGAGTCTGACACGTTTACCAGCGACCCACGAGCCTTGCGAGCACGCCGGCCACGACCAGCCAGAACACCGCGGCGAGACCGTAGTTGACGATCACGTCGAGCTGGTAGTTCTCGATCGGGAACAGGCCCGGCCAGAACAGGGCGAGTGGTTCCGCCATGGAGGCGATGAAGCGGAAGAACCCGTTGCCCGCGTCCGCGCCGAACAGGATTAAAAGGATGTAGATGACCTCGATGAGCGCGAGGACCGCCCCCACGAGTGAGATAACACGTGCGGCCGTGCCGCTGGCGGTACGAACAGTCATGGCATACGAGTGCCCGCGTTGCGCGTGACGAAACCCGCCACCGTGGAGCAACCCGGTAGCCCGTTCGGCCCACAATGTGGACGCCCGACTTCTGATCCGTCCGGCTCGGTGGTTAGGCTGTCGTCCGTGGCGCGTGCTCTCCTCCTTCGTTGCCGCGACGGGGCCTGACCAGACCGGCTCCCCGCCGCGGGGCGAAGCCTTGCCGGTCTGTCAGAGTCAGTGACCAGCAGGAGACTCCCCCCAATGAGCATTCCGGACGTCCAACGCACCGCGACCAGCAACATCCGCATGCCGGCCCGGCCGGCACCCGCCGACCAGCCCGCATGGAACACCCAGCGCGGCACGTCGATGCCCGTGCACCGCTACAAGCCGTTCGCGCAGCTCGTCGAGCCGATCTCGCTGCCGGACCGGACCTGGCCGGACAAGGTGATCACCCGGGCGCCGCAGTGGTGCGCGGTCGACCTGCGCGACGGTAACCAGGCACTGATCGACCCGATGTCCCCGGCCCGCAAGCGGCGCATGTTCGACCTGCTCATTCGCATGGGCTACAAGGAGATCGAGGTCGGCTTCCCGGCCGCGTCGCAGACGGACTTCGACTTCGTCCGCGAGATCATCGCCGACGGCGCGGTGCCGGACGACGTGTCGATCCAGGTGCTGTCGCAGTGCCGGCCCGAGCTGATCGAGCGGACCTTCGAGGCCCTCGAGGGCGCCAACAAGGCCATCGTCCACATCTACAACTCGACCTCGATCCTGCAGCGGCGCGTGGTGTTCCGCGAGGAGCGCGAGGGCATCAAGAAGATCGCCACCTCGGCGGCGGAGATGGTGCTGGAGTTCGCCGGCAAGTACTCCGACACCGACTTCCGGTTCGAGTACTCGCCCGAGTCCTACACCGGCACCGAGCTGTCGTACGCGGCCGAGGTGTGCAACGCGGTCACCGAGATCTGGCAGCCGACGCCGGACCGGCCGATGATCATCAACCTGCCCGCGACAGTCGAGATGGCCACGCCGAACGTCTACGCCGACTCCATCGAGTGGATGAACCGCAACCTGGAGCGCCGCGACGCGGTCGTGCTCTCGCTGCACCCGCACAACGACCGGGGCACCGGCGTGGCCGCGGCCGAGCTCGGCTACCAGGCAGGCGCGGACCGCATCGAGGGCTGCCTGTTCGGCAACGGCGAGCGCACCGGCAACGTGTGCCTGGTGACGCTGGGCATGAACCTCTTCAGCCAGGGCATCGACCCGCAGGTCGACTTCTCCGACATCGACGAGATCCGCCGCACCGTCGAGTACTGCAACCAGCTCCCGGTCGGCGAACGCCACCCCTGGGGCGGTGACCTGGTGTTCACCGCGTTCTCCGGTTCGCACCAGGACGCCATCAAGAAGGGTCTCGCCGCGCGCAAGCAAGCGGTGGCCCGCGGCGAGCAGCGCTGGGAGGTGCCCTACCTGCCCATCGATCCGTCGGACGTGGGCC
>NZ_DASUVO010000017.1:0-81768 GCF_036378875.1 Actinophytocola sp. | reverse complement strand
ACGCCTGCGCCGTCTTCCGTCGACGTAACCATCCACTCAGGACGCTACGTTCCTCGTCGGACAACACCACCGGGGCGACTTTCGGGCTCGGCACGCCCACACTCTACCAACTACCGACGAACTAATGACTCAGGACACTAGGACGTCGGCTGGACGCCTCGCGGTAGCCGTCCCGATTTCGGGACGTATTCGGGACAGACAGCCGACGACCACCGAAAACAGCTGGACACAACCGGACACACAGCAAGGCTCCCGACCGCATTCGCGGTGGTCGGGAGCCTTGTTTGTGCTGGTCAACCGTGGTGCCCCCGGTAGGATTCGAACCTACGACACCCGCTTTAGGAGAGCGGTGCTCTATCCCCTGAGCTACGAGGGCGCTACACCGACAGCGTAGCGGGCGCCTCGGGTGGGTCGACACCTAGTCGGTCGAACGTTGTTCGACGTTCGCCTTCGTGGGTTGACATGCTTAACGGATACGTTAATATTTGTCATTGTGCGTACCGAAGTGGACGAGGTGCTCGTGGCGCTTGCTGACCCGGTTCGGCGGCAGGTGATCGACGAGTTGAGGTTGGGGCCCAAGCGTGCGGGGGAACTTGCCGATGCTGCGGGTATGAGCTTTCCGGCGATCAGTCGGCACCTGCGTGTGTTGCGGGCTTCTCGGCTGGTTGAGGTCCGGGCGCTCGACGCGGACGCCCGTGTCCGCGTCTATCGGCTGCGGGCTGAGCCGTTCCTGGCGCTGCGGGCCTGGCTTGACCAGGTCGAGGCGTTCTGGACCGAGCAGCTCGACGCCTTCTCCGACTACGCGAACAAGAGGAAAGAGGAATGACAGAGGCCCACGTGACCGTCGAGGTGGAGGTTGATCCCGCCGCCGCTTTTGAGCTGTTCACCAGGGACATCGCTGCTTGGTGGCGGGTGGATCGGTCGCTTTGGGGCGGCTCGGACGGTGAGTTGCGCTTCGAGAACGGACAGTTACTGCAGGGGGACGCCGAGATCGGGCAGGTGTCGGCGTGGGAGCCCGGGCCGCGGCTGGCGTTCAGCTACGGGCCGCCCGGTGCCGACCCCGCTGAGCGGACCGAGGTCGAGGTGCGATTCGAGGCCGTGGAGGGTGGCACCCGGGTCGTGGTGCGGCACGGGGGCTGGGAGAAGGCCAACTGGGCGGGGCTTTTAGCCGGCTTCGCACGCCACTCGCTGGAACGGATGCTGCTGGGCCGGCTGGGGGACTTTCTCGACGCGATAGCGAACGGGGACGTCGCGTTCTTCGAACGGAACCTGACCGACGAGGCGATGCTGATCTTTCCGGGTGAGCACAACACGTACACGAAAGCGCAATGCGTTGCCGCGATGGCTGGGCATCCCGCCTACCACAAGTACGACCTGACCGATCCCCACCTCGTGTATCTGGGGGAGTCCGTCGCGGTGTTCACGCACCACGCCACTCTCATGCACGAGCAGGACACCCGGCCGAGGTCGGTGTCGGTGTCGACAGTGCTGGTGCGGCGGGACGGGGACTGGCGCATGGCGCTCCACCAGTGGACCGAATGACAGGAGGAAACGATGTACTACGCCATCCACGTGCCGGACGTCGCTCGTGGCAGGGACTTCTACTCGGCCGTCTTCAGCTGGAGCTACCGGTCCGATGACCACATCGAGGGGAGTTCTCCCGCTGGTGGGCTTGGCGGCGGAGGATCGGGTGTCGACCTGTACTTCGAGGTGTCGGATATCGCGGCCACCGTTGCGGAGCTTCGCGAGTTGGGTGGTGCGGCGCCGGACCCGGTCGAATCGCCGTCGGGATGGAGTTGTCTTGCCGAGGGTGGTGTGCTGGGCCTCTGGCAGCCGGCTTCCGGTTACGCCGACGACAGTCCGAAGTGCGCGGAAGGCGACCTCTTCTACTACGTCGTCCCCGTTGCCGACGAGGATGCCAAGGCGCGGTACGCGGCGGCCCTTGGTTGGGAGTTAGCGCCGGGGTCACACGTGAACGGGTGGCACATCTCGAACTCCGTGCCACCGGGCGGGGTGTTCGTGGACCACGCCGGACCTCCCGACCTTTACTTCCGGGTGGCCGATGTCGATGAGGCCGCCGAACGTGTCCGGCGCGCCGGTGGCACAGCCGGAGAGACGCAGCCCAACTCGGCGGGGTGGCACGCCGAATGTCGCGACGA
Organism: Actinophytocola sp.; assembly: GCF_036378875.1. Lineage (GTDB taxonomy): Bacteria > Actinomycetota > Actinomycetes > Mycobacteriales > Pseudonocardiaceae > Actinophytocola. The sequence continues at coordinate 79,609 of NZ_DASUVO010000017.1, read as the reverse complement.
TCAGGGGGTGACGTTCAATATCGGCGCGCTGCGTTCTGGGTGACGCTAGGGTTCCTCCGTTGGTTGGGCATGGGAGGAATCCGCGGTGGGTGACGGGCGGCTGGAGATCGACCACATCTCCAAACGGTATGGCGACGTGGTCGCCTTGCGGGACACGACGTTCGACGTGCGTGCCGGCGAACTGTTCGGGTTCGTCGGCAGCAACGGCGCCGGTAAGACCACCACGATGCGCATCGCACTCGGTGTGCTGGCGGCGGACTCGGGTGAGGTTCGCTGGGACGGCGAGCAGGTCACGCTCGACACCCGCCGGCACATCGGGTACATGCCGGAAGAACGCGGCCTGTATCCGAAGATGAAGGTAGGTGAGCAACTCGTCTACATGGCACGGCTGCACGGGCTGTCCACCAAGGACGCCAAACGCTCCATGGAGGACTGGACCGAGCGGCTCGGTGTCGCGCACCGGCGCGGCGACGACGTCCAGACCCTGAGCCTCGGCAACCAGCAGCGGGTGCAGCTCGCGGCCGCCCTGGTGCACAACCCCTGCATCCTCGTACTGGACGAACCCTTCTCCGGGCTCGACCCGATCGCCGTCGACGTGATGAGCAAGGTCCTGCAGGACAAGGCGGCTGACGGCATCCCCGTCGTGTTCTCCAGTCACCAGCTCGAGCTTGTCGAACGGCTCTGTCACCGCGTCGGGATCATCCGGAACGGGCAGATGGTGGCGATTGGCGAGGTCGACGAGCTGCGGTCGGGTGGCGCGGACGAGCTGATCGTCGTGGCGCCGAACGCCGAAGAGGGTTGGGCCGCTGGGCTTGCGGGCGTCACCGTACGTGGGCAGGAAGGCAGCCGGACCGTGCTCGAGCTCGACGACGGCGTCGACGACCAGACCGTGCTGCACGCGGCGCTGGCGACCGGGCCGGTGATCGAGTTCAGCCGACGGCGGCCTTCGCTGACCGAGCTGTACCGCGAAGTGGTGACGCAGGAGACCGAGGAGGACGCGGCATGACCACCCCGGATGTCCGGCTCGGCTCGTGGGAGGCGGTGCGTCTCGTCGCCGGCCGCGAGGTCGCCACCAAGATGAGGTCGAAGGCGTTCATCATCACGACGGTGGCGACGCTCGTGCTGCTGGTCGGCTTCGCGCTCGTGATGAAGCTCGTCAGCTCCGGCGCCGACGCCACCATCGGGGTCACACGCGATTCCAGCACACTCGCCGCTCCGCTCAAGACCATCGCGGGCCAGCTCGGCGAGGACGTCGACGTGCGGACCGTCGACGAGGCGGCCGGTCGGGCGCAGGTCGCCGACGGCTCGCTCGACGCTCTGGTGATCGCGGGCGCCGACGGCAAGCTTCGGGTTGTGGTCGAGAAGGACCTCGACGACACCTGGCGCAATGCCCTCAACGTGCTCGCCGGACAGCTCGTGCTCAACAAGGAGATCGCGGGCCTCGGCGGCGATCCGGCCACGGTGCGGTCGGCGATCGCCAATGCCTCCGTGGATGTCGAGCCGCTGGAGGAGCCCTACCCGTACCAGTCGGGGCAGCTGGTGCTCGGCATCGTCGCCGGCATCCTGATCTACATGTCGCTGCTGCTGAACGGGCAGCTGGTGGCGCAGGGCGTGGTCGAGGAGAAGTCCAGCCGGGTGGTGGAGCTGCTGTTGTCCACGATTCGGCCCTGGCAGCTGATGGCGGGGAAGGTGCTCGGCATCGGCCTCGTCGGGCTGGTGCAGATGGTGGTGATCGGCGGCGTCGGTATTGCCGCCGCGCTCGGGTTGGACGTGCTGTCGATATCCACGTCCGCCGCCGTCGGCACGGTGGTCTGGCTCGTCGTCTGGTACCTGCTCGGGTTCATCACGTACTCGCTGGTGTTCGCGGCGCTCGCCGCGCTCGTGTCCCGGCAGGAGGACGTCGGTGGCGTGATCACGCCCGCGTTGATGTTCGTGATCGTCGGCTACGTGATCGGCATCTCGGTCCTACCGTCCGAACCGGACAACACGCTGGCCGCGGTCCTGTCGGTGATCCCGGTGTTCGCGCCGACGTTGATGCCGATGCGGCTCGCGATGGGCGGCGTGCCGGTCTGGCAGGCGGCGCTCTCGGTCGGGCTGGTGCTGGCGCTCATCCCCGTCCTGGTGTGGCTGGCGGGACGGATCTACGCCAACGCCGTAATGCGCAGCGGAGGGCGGGTCAAGCTGATCGACGCCATGCGTCCGGCATAACCCCTGGTCACTCACGGCGACGGGGTAGGATCGGAACGTCAGGTAGGCCAGCCATGACGCCCACTGTCGGGGAGGCGTTCGTGATAAAAGTGCTGCTCGCGGATGACGAGGATCTCGTCCGCTCAGGACTTCGCACAATACTGACCAGCGCCGGCGACATCGAGGTGGTCGCCGAGGCTGACGACGGCGTGCACGTCGCCGATCTCGCGCGACAGCATCGACCACACGTCGTGCTGCTCGACATCAGAATGCGCTCCGCCGACGGAATCGTCGCGCTGCGCAAGCTTCGTGCGTTACCCGAGCCGCCGGTGGTGGCCATGCTCACCACGTTCGACGTCGACGAGTACGTGCAGGAGGCGTTGCGGATCGGCGCGAGCGGCTTCCTGTTGAAGGACACCGAGCCGGACGTGCTCATCAAGGCCGTGCGTGACCTCGCGCGCGGTGGGGCGGTGCTCGACCCGAAAGTGGCGGCACGCGTGCTGTCCGCGGTCGCCGACGGGGAACGCGCCGCCGAGCCGGCGCGCCGGCTGCTCGCCTCGCTTTCCGACCGGGAACGCGAAGTGGTGGCGCTCATCGGACAGGGACTGTCCAACGCGGAGATCGGCGGCGCGCTGCACCTGTCGGAGGCCACCGTCAAGGGCTACGTGTCCGCCGTGCTCGGCAAGATCGGAGCGGTCAACCGGGTGCAGGCGGCACTCGTGGCCTACCGCGGCGGTCTGATCGCTTGACCTCCACCGTGGTCGAGGTTCAACACTGGCCTCATGCGAGCTGTGGAAGTGAAAAGGTTCGGTGGACCGGATGTACTGACGGTCCGTGAACTGCCCGATCCGGTCGCGGGTCCTGGACAGGTGGTCGTCGACGTTGCCGCGGTGGACGTCCTGTTCGTCGACACGCGAATCCGTTCCGGTTGGGGCAAGGAGTGGTTCACGGTCGAGCCGCCGTACGTCCCGGGCAACGGTGCGGCGGGGGTGGTGGCATCCGTTGGCTCCGAAGTGGACAAGTCGTGGCTCGGCCGGCGCGTGCTCGCGCACACCGGCGAGAACAACGGCATGACACCGGTTGGCGCATACGCCGAACGCGCGGTCGTGGCCACCTCCGCGCTGACACCGGTGCCGGACCGGCTGGCCCTGCCCGAAGCGTTGACGTTGTTGCACGACGGCCCGACCGTCGTGGCACTGCTCGAGAAGGCCGCCGTGCGACCGGGTGAGCGTGTGTTGGTCAACGCCGCGAGCGGCAGCCTCGGCACGTTGCTCGTGCCCGCGCTGAAAGCCGCGGGCGCGGAGGTGATCGGCGCCGCGCGGGGAACGAGGAAACTCGACTTCATCCGGGAGTGGGGCGCGGATGACGCGGTGGACTACTCGATCCCGGGCTGGACAGATCGGGTCGGCCCCGTGGACGTCGTGTTCGACGGCAGCGGTGGCGACATCGGCACCGCCGCGTACGCGCTCGTCCGGCCAGGCGGGCGGTTCCTGGCCTACGGCTCATCGGCAGGTGAGTTCCCGAAGACCGAGCCGGCCCGCGAAGGGGTGACGGTTGTCGCCATCCTCGACGTGAGCAAGGGCGTCGACATGCGGGCGGCGCTGACGGACATGTTGGAGAAAGCGGCGGCAGGTGCGGTCACCCCGCTGGTCGGCCAGACCTTCCCGCTGGACCAGGCACGAGCGGCACACGAGGCGGTCGAGGCCCGTCAGACAGTGGGAAAGACGCTGCTGCTGACTTGATCATGGCGGCCTCCGGCCCTCCGGAATCCAGCCTAGCGGCGAGCACCGACAGTCCCAGCCACACAACGGGCAACCGGCAAACAGTTCACCCACCCATTGCCGCAGACGCAGCAGGCGGCGTTCGACCGGGGTGGGCTCGGGGTCAGGCTTGACCCCGGCTCGAGCGGTGCGGACCAGGTGCACGCCCAGGTCGTCGAGGAACTGTTCGAAGGTCTGTTCGGCGTAGCCTTTGACGGCCAGGATGGCCTGGCCGGCGGTGACGAGGTGATGGTCGACTTCCAATAGCGCGGCCATGACGTCGCGTTCATCGAGTTTGGGGTTGGCCAGGCACCACGTGGTCGGCATGCCCTCGACGGTGGCGACCAGGTAGAGGCGCATGCCCCAGAAGTAGCGGGAGTGGGAGGCGCAGTAGCCGTAGCCGGCTTCACCGGCCAGGTTGGAACGTTTCGCGGTGGGTCGGGAGCGGGCGCATTCGACTGGGCGGAGTCGATCACCGCAGAAGTGCCGTCTCCGGCTCGCGTTCGCCGCCTGTTGCGGAGACGCCTGGTGGGCGCACCGGCGGCAAGCGCGAACCGAGACGACCAACCGGCGAGGTGTTCTCAGTCCATTGTGGACGCGAGTTCAGCGTTCCTCGCGGAAGTCGACGTGTTCGCGGGCCACCGGGTCGAACTTGCGCAGTACCAGGCGGTCCGGGTCGTTGCGGCGGTTCTTTCTCGTTGTGTACGTGTAGCCGGTGCCCGCCGTCGAGCGGAGCCTCACGACTGGCCGGAGTTCGTTGCGTGCCATCTGTATCCCTTCACGCGATTCCGTTGTTGGCAACGATTTCCACCCGGCCGTCATTCCCGGTCACAGCTGCTTGGTGCCGTCGGGGGAGTCGCGCCACTGGGCGAACGGTTCGTTCAGGCGCCAGTGGGTGCCGTTGTGGTCCAGGACGCGGACCGCGCAGTGCAGCGGGTTGGACAGTGACTCGAACAGGTCGATGCTCCACGAGAACATCCGCCGGCACAGCAGGCGCATCGTCAGCCCGTGGGACACCACCAGCACGGTGTCGGGGTGGGCCGGGTCCTTCGCGATCCGCAGCTCCAGCTCGTTCAGGAACGACGCCACCCGGTCGTCGACGTCCGCGCCGGACTCGCCGTGGGGCAGGCGGTAGAAAAAGTGGCCGAACTCGTGGCGGCGCCGCTTCTCCACTTCCTGCTCCACCGGGTCCTGCAGGTTGCCCCAGTCCTGCTCACGCAGCCTCGGCTCCGGCACCACCCGTTCGGTCGGCACGTCGAGCAGGGCGAACGTGCGTTGCGCGCGGACATAGGGGCTGACATACGCGGCCACCGGGCCGTCGAGGAGCGCCCGCACCGACGGGCCGGCGGCCCGGGCCTGCGTCTCGCCGCGCACCGTCAGTGGTAAGGCGTGGTCCGGCGTTCGGGTGTACGCCAGCTCGTCGATGTTCCCCAGGCTTTCCGCGTGCCGCAGCAAGATGATCCGCACGGCGCTATCGTGCCTGGTTGGTAGGAACCCGACGAGGAGGGCCAGATGATCAAGTACGTCGCGCTCTACAAGCAGCCCGCCGACGCGGAGGCGTTCGAGAAGGCGTACTTCGAGTCGCACAAGCCGCTCATCGACAAGTTGCCTGGCCTGATCCGCCAGGAGATCGGCAGGGTCACCCGCACTTTCGTGCCCGGCTTCTTCGGGGAGAGTGAGCCGTACCTGATCGCCGAGCTGTACTTCGAGTCCAAGGAGGCGATGAAGACCGCCTTCGCCACGCCGGAGTGGCAGGCCGCCGGCGCGAACCTCACCGAGATCGGTGGGATGGAGCTCGTCGCGATGTTCTCCGCCGAAGTCGTCTGAGCATGCCCCGCACAGCCGCGGTCGTCGGCGGCGGGACCATGGGGGCGGGCATCGCGCACGTCCTCCTCGCCGCCGGTGACCTGGTCACGATCGCCGAGAGCGGGGCGGAGCGTGCCGCCGCCGCACGGGAGCTGGTCGCGGCATCGCTCAAGAAGGCGGAGGACCGGGGCAAGCTCGACCGGCCCGCCAGCGAGCTGCTCGAACGGCTCGACGTCGTACCGGACATCGACCAGCTCCCGGCGACGACCGAGCTGGCCATCGAGGCCGTGCCGGAGGACGCCGCCCTGAAACGGCAGGTCTTCGCGGCCGTGCGCGCGGCCTGCCCGGACGCGCTGCTCGCCTCCAACACCTCGTCGCTGTCGGTGAGACAGCTCGGCGACGACGTCATCGGCATGCACTTCTTCAACCCGGTGCCCGTGCAGGCCCTGCTCGAACTGGTCGTGCACGACGACCTCGACCCAGCGCACGTAGTGCGGGCACGGGACTGGGCCGAGTCGCTCGGCAAGACCGTCATCGAGGTCCGTGACTCGCCCGGGTTCGCCACCTCCCGGCTCGGCGTGGCGGTCGGCATGGAGGCCATCCGGATGGTCGAGGAGGGCGTGGCGTCCGCCGAGGACATCGACACCGGCATGCGCCTCGGCTACGGCTGGCCGATGGGTCCGCTGCGGCTCACCGACCTGGTCGGGCTGGACGTGCGCCTCTCGATCGCCGAACACCTCACGCGCGAGCTGGGGCCCCGCTTCACCCCGCCCGACCTGCTCAGAAACAAGGTGGCGCGCGGTGAGCTGGGCCGTAAGACTGGCCGAGGGTTCTTCGACTGGTCCAGCTAAGGAGCGCACGTGATCGTTCGGCCGCCCCGCGACGCCGAGGACGAGCAGATCTACGAGGTCAACCGGTTGGCGTTCGGCATGGCACGCGACCCGCGACCCGAACATCTGTGGTCCAACCAGAAAGGTAAGTACGGGCTCGTCGCCGAGCTGGACGGCCGGATCGCCGCCACCCTGAAGGTCGTTGACTACCAACAGTTCTTCGGTGGTTCGACGGTGCCGATGGGTGGGGTCGCGAACGTCGCGGTCGCCCCGGCCGCGCGTGGGCACGGTGCCGCCACCGCGTTACTCGACGCGATCCTGCCGGAGATGATGGATCGTGGGCAGTGCGTGTCCGCGCTCTACCCGTCCGTGCCGCCGCTCTACCGCGGCCGCGGCTGGGAGCAGACCGGCAACTACGAGCACGCCCTGCTGCGCCCCGAACAGTTCGCGTCGCTGGTCAAGCCGGGCGAGCGGGTGGCCATGCGTCGGGCCACCGAGGCGGACCTGCCCGCGCTGCACGACTGCTACGTGCGGTTCGCCCGAACCGTCGACGGCATGCTCGACCGGTCGACCCCGGCGTTCGAGTTGAAGAAGGTGCTGGAGCAGGACATCGTCGAGGTCGTGCCCGGCCCGGACGGCACCGTCCGCGGCTACCTCACCGGCCGGCGGCCGGAAGGTGACAACCTGATGATCGACGATCTCATCGCCGACGACCGTGAAACCGCGCTCGGGCTGTTCGCCAACCTCGGCCGCTGGGCCGGGGTCGTGCACCAGATCTCGCTGCGGATCACGGACCCGGGCTGGTGGCAGCTGCTGGTCGTGTTGCCGGTGTTCCAGGACGTGCGTAACCACCCGTGGATGCTGCGGGTGGTGGACCTGCCGGCCGCGGTCGCCGCGCGTGGCTGGCCCGCCGCCGCCCACCTGACGCCGACCAGCGTGGACATGGAGGTCATCGACGAGCACGCGCCGTGGCAGGCCGGCCGGCACCGGTTGACCGTGGACGGCGGCAAGGTCATCTGCGCACCGGGCGGGGACGGCACGGTCCGGCTGCACGCCAGGGCGCTGGGCCCGTGGTTCGCCGGATCGGCTGACACGGCCATGCTGCGCCGAACTGGTCTCCTCGAGGGTGACGCCGTCGCTGCCCGTGTTCTCGACCTCCTCACGGGCGCGCCCCGGTTGCCCAGAATGGCCGATTCGTTCTGAGTCTCTCAGGCGGGTCTCAGCACCCTGGGTAACACTGGCCGCATGCGCATCCTCGTTGTCGACGACGACCGTGCAGTACGTGAGTCGCTGCGGCGGTCGCTGCAGTTCAACGGCTACCAGGTGGACCTGGCCAGCGACGGGCAACAGGCACTCGAGTCGGTGTCGAACGCCCGGCCGGACGCCATGGTGCTCGACGTGATGATGCCACGTCTCGACGGGCTCGAGGTGTGCCGGCGACTCCGCGGCACCGGCGACGACCTGCCGATTCTCGTGCTGACCGCGCGCGACACGGTCTCCGACCGGGTCTCCGGACTCGACGCGGGCGCCGACGACTACCTGCCGAAGCCGTTCGCGCTGGAGGAACTGCTCGCCAGGCTGCGGGCACTGCTGCGTCGTCGCACGTTCGACACGGTCGGTGGCGCGGCGCCCCAGGCACTGAGCTTCGCGGGGCTGGAGCTGGACCCGAGCACGCGTGATGTCAAGCGCGGCGACCGGCCGATCAGCCTGACCCGCACCGAGTTCGCGCTGCTGGAGCTGCTGCTCGCGCACCCGAAGCAGGTGCTGACCCGCAGCCGCATCCTCGAGGAGGTGTGGGGCTACGACTTCCCGACCTCCGGCAACGCGCTCGAGGTGTACATCGGCTACCTGCGGCGCAAGACCGAGGCCGAAGGTGAGCCACGGCTGATCCACACCGTCCGCGGCATCGGCTACGTGCTGCGGGAGACGCCTCCGTGATGTTGCCAACTGCCACCCCGACCGGCAGGAAGCGGGTGTCCCTGCGGTCGCGGGTGACGTTGCTCGCGGCCAGCTGTGTGGCCGGCGCGGTGGCGCTCGTGTCGCTCGGCGCGTACCTGACCGTGCGGGAGAACCTGTACGCGCAGATCGACGACACGTTGGCGCAGAAGGCGGAGAACACCGTCCAGGCCAAGTGGATCGCGGAGACCGGACCCGGCGAGCGGATCCCCGGTGGACTGCTCACGCTGACCGACGTGGAGATGGCGTGGGTCCAGCCCGACGGCTCGGTGCTGCTCAGCACGGAGAACGTGCCGTCGATCAACTCCCAGGATCTGGGCGTCGCGCGCACCAAGACCCCGAACTGGCGTACCGACGGGAAGACCGACAGCAGGATCGTCGCCGTGCCCTACCGGAACGGCGTGTTGGTGCTGGCGCAGTCGCTGGGGCCGACGAAGAAGCAGCTCGGTGACCTGTCGCTCGTGCTGTTCCTCATCGGCGGCGCCGGCGTGGTGGTCGCGGCGATCGCGGGCACGGCCGTCGCGCGCACCGGCCTGAGACCGGTGCAACGACTGACCAGAGCGACCGAACGTGTTGCCAGTACGGGTGACCTGCGACCGATCCAGGTCGACGGTGACGACGAGCTGGCACGTCTGTCACACAGCTTCAACCTGATGCTCGCCGCGGTGGCGGACGCGCAGGACCGGCAGCGGCAGCTCGTCGCCGACGCTGGCCACGAGCTGCGAACACCGCTGACCTCCTTACGTACGAACCTGGAGCTGCTGCTGTCGGCGGAGAAGCCGGACACCCCGCAGCTGTCCGATGTAGACAAACAGGAGATCCACGGCGACCTGCGCGCACAGCTGGACGAGCTGACACAGCTGATCGGCGACCTGGTGGAGCTGGCGCGCGAGGACGCCCCACCGCTCACGCACGAGCACGTCGACATGGCCGAGGTGGTCGAGCAGGCGCTGGCCAGGGCGCGGCGCCGGGCCAGCGACGTGAAGTTCGAGGTGGACCTGCAGCCCTGGCACCTGTTCGGCGAGCCGCACACGTTGGAGCGGGCCGTGCTGAACCTGCTGGACAACGCGGTGAAGTTCAGCCCACCGGACGGGACCGTGCGGGTGGACCTGCGCCCGGCCGCGCACGGGTACGCGTTCCTCCAGGTGGCGGACGCCGGACCGGGGATCAAGGACTCGGACCTTCCGCACGTGTTCGACCGGTTCTACCGTTCAGATGAGGCTCGGACGCTGCCGGGCTCCGGCCTGGGGCTCGCGATCGTGAAGAGCGCGGCCGAACGGCACGGCGGCGCGGTGTTCGCGGGTAGATCTGCCGACGGAGGGGCACTCATCGCCATGAGGCTGCCCGGAAGTTCCGAACCAATTCTCTAGTTCCGCAAAGGTTGGTCTCAGGCCGTTCTCAGGACGATGGCGGAAGGTAGTCACATGACCGAGGACAACCGGCCAGGAAATCCGGCGCAGGAGCCGGCTTCGACGACAGGGGAACCGCCGAGCGAGTGGTTCGGCGCGGGGCAGGACGCTTCCGCGCCGCCCGGTGGTTCCGTATCGCCTGGCGGGGAAGCCGAAACGTCGGGTGGTGCCGCTGGGCCGCAGGGGGCGGCTCCGGAGGCGCGGGCCGCGTTGACTGGTCAGCCGGCCGGTGAGACCACGGGGGCTCAGTGGTTCGGGGCACCGGGTTCGGTGCCGACGGGGTCGGCGGGGACTCCGGGTGGGGAGGCCGCTGGCGCACAGCCGGCGGCGGGGGAGGCCGCTGGTTCGGCCGCGCCTGTGCCGAGTGGGTCGGCCGGGCCGGTTGCCCCGAGCGGTGAGTGGTTCGCTGGTTCGACGGGCCAGCCCGCGGCGTCGCAGGGGGAGGCGACCAATGCGGTGAACGGTGCGGTGCCAGGCACACCTCAGTGGTATGACCAGGCATCGGGCCAGGTCCACGGGCAGCATGCCGGCTCGGGGAGTGGGCAGGCTGCCGGGGTGGCGGGCCGGCCGGTGGAGGGTGAGCCACCAGCCCGGCCCGCTCACCCGGACTTCGGTACGCCGGCCCCGTGGGCCAGTCCCATGTCCCATCCGTCTACAGAACAACCGCGTAGTGAGTGGGCGCGGCCGATGCAGGAACCTGCTCGGCCGGGGTCGGGGCCGGCCGAGCAGGTGGTCTTCGGTACCGCCATGGGGCAGTCCGGCGCGGGCGCGCCGCCCACCAACTACCTACTACGGCCGGGAATGCCCGCACCTGAGCCACCACCCCGGAAACGGGGCAGTGGCCGGCTGGTGGCGGGTGTCGCGGTGCTCGCGCTGCTCGTGGGTGGCGGCGCCGGTGCGGTCGGCGGCTACCTCGCCGCGGACAACGCCAGCAGCGGCCCGGTGAGCAACGCGCTGGATCAGAAGACTCCGGCCGAGCAGACGTCATCCGCGCCTGCCGGTTCGGTAGAGGCGGTGGCGGAGAAGGTGTCACCGAGCGTGGTTCAGTTGCAGGTACAGGGCCAGTCCTCAGCAGGGGAGGGCTCAGGCTTTGTCATCAGCTCGGACGGGCTGATCCTGACCAACAACCACGTCATCGAAGGGGCGGCCCAGAGCGGGCGCATCACCGCCGTCTTCGCTGACGGCTCCTCCGCCGCCGCGACCATCGTCGGGCGGGACCCCAGTTCGGACGTCGCCGTGGTCAAGGCCGATGGCAAGACCGGGCTGCCGATCGTGGAACTCGGCAACTCGGACTCGCTCAAGACCGGCCAGGGCGTGGTCGCGATCGGGTCGCCGTTCGAACTGTCCGGCACCGTGACCTCCGGCATCGTCAGCTCGCTGCACCGGCCGACCCGCGCGGGCGGCGAGGACGGCTCGCAGGCGACGGTGATGGACGCGATCCAGACCGACGCGGCCATCAACCCAGGCAACTCCGGCGGGCCGCTGGTCAACATGCAGGGCCAGGTCATCGGCATCAACTCGGCGATCTACTCGCCGCAGTCGCAGGGCCAGGCCGGCTCCGTCGGCATCGGCTTCGCCATCCCGATGAACCAGGCCAGGCGCACAGCCGAGGAGATCTCCAAGACCGGCAAGGCGACGCAGACCGTGCTCGGCGTGAGTGTCCGCGACAACACCGACGGCGGCGCGCTGATCGCCGAGGTCGTCCCGGGCGGCGCTGGCGAGCAGGCGGGCCTCAAGTCCGGCGACGTGGTCACCAAGCTCGACGACCGGCGGATCGACACCTCGGACGCCCTGGTCGCGGCCGTGCGGGCCCACGCACCGGGAGACAAGGTTCGGCTTGAGTTGGGCAACGGTTCGCGCACAGTTGAAGCCACTCTTGCCGGTCAGCCGGTAGAGACTGAATGATGGGTCGGGAACTGCTGATGCGTTCCCACCACGGACGCTCGGCCGCAGGACAGCGGCCGAGACCAACTCCGGCTCGATGCCCCCGAGCCGGGAGAGCTCCAAGCAGGGGCTCTGCGTGAGCGCCGCACGCGGGCGGTAAACCCCTCGCTCGCCCGCGTGCGGCGCTTTGCGATAGTGACATGGCCTCGCTGCCGCTCGGCGTTCGCGGGCTGTGTCATGGCCTCGCTGGAGCTCGGCGCTTCGCCTCGTTCCGCTCGGTGTTCGCCGGCGGCCCGCTCAGGGCGGCAGACTGGGCTGATGCGTCTTGCCGGTCACGCGCTCGTTGAACAGCTTCTCGCCTGCGGTGTCGATCTCGCGTTCTGTGTGCCGGGGGAGAGCTACCTGCCCGTGCTCGACGGGCTCTACGCCCACCGGGACAAGGTTCGCCTGATCACCGCGCGGCAGGAGACCGGGGCCGCGATGATGGCCGCCGCATACGGGAAGCTCACCGGGCGGCCCGGGGTCTGCCTCGTCACCCGTGGGCCCGGCGCCACCAATGCCAGTGGCGGGGTGCACGTCGCTCGCCAGGACGCCGTGCCGATGCTGTTGCTGGTCGGGCAGGTGCCGACCACCAACCGGGACCGGGTGGCGTTCCAGGAGGTCGACATCCGGGCGATGTTCGCGCCGCTCGCCAAGGCCGTGTACCGGGTCGACGTGCCCGACCGGGTGCCGGAGCTGGTCGCGCGGGCCATGGTGACCGCCGTGTCCGGTGAGCCGGGGCCCGTCGTGCTGGAACTGCCCGAGGACGTGCTGTCCGCGTCGACCGCCGCGGAGGTCGTGCCGGCCGTGCCACCCGTCGTGCCGGCGCCAGACCCGGCAGATATACATACGGTCGTCCGTATACTTCGGGAGGCCGAGCGACCGTTGCTGGTCGTCGGTGGCTCCGGGTGGACCGTGGAGGCGACGGTCAACGTGCGGCTTTTCGCTGAGGCGGCAGGGATTCCACTCGCGACCGCGGTACGGCACCAGGACCTCGTCGATCACCGCTCGCCCGTCTTCGCCGGCACGTTGGGGCTCAACACCACGGCCGGGTTGGCGCGGGCGGTCGGCGACGCCGACGTGCTCGCCTTCGTCGGTACCCGGCCCGACGCCCTCACCGTCGACGACTTCCAGCTGCTCGAGGTGCCCGCGCCCAAACAGAAACTGCTCCACGTGCACCCGGATCCCGATGTGCTGCAACAGGTGCACCGGGCCGACCTCGCGATCGTCGCCGGGCCGGCACGGTTCGCGGCGGCCCTGCCGAGGGAGCACGGTCAGCCGTCGGCCTGGCTGACCCGGTTGCGGGACAACTACCTGCGTGGGCCGGAACCGTCGGTCGCCGCCGAGTTCATGCGGGTGCTGGACGAGCGAGTGCCCGATCCGATCATCAGCACCGGCGCCGGCGCGTACACCGCCTGGCCGCAGAAGCACCACCGGTTCACGACCTACCCGTCGCAGCTCGGCACCCAGTCCGGCTCCATGGGGTTCGGGTTGCCGGCGGCCGTCGCGGCGCAGCTCGTCCACCCGGATCGCCCGGCGGTCGCGTTCGCCGGCGACGGGTGCTTCCTCATGACCGGGCAGGAGCTGTCCACCGCCGTCCGGTACGGGCTGGCGCCGCTGGTGATCGTCGTCAACAACGGCTCGTACGGCACGATTCGCGACCACCAGACGCGCCGCTTCCCCGGCCGGGAGTTCGGCACCAGCCTGGTGAACCCCGACTTCGCCGCGTTCGCCCGCGCGTTCGGGGCGCTGGGCGAGCGGGTGCGCACGCCCGACGAGTTCGCCGCCGCGCTCGACCGGACACTCGGCAAGGCCGCACTGATCGAGATCGACATCAGCTGAGAGGGCTGGTGCGGGCCCTTTTCAGCTCGAAGAACCCCGGGGTGCCCGCCACGAGCAGCACCCCGTCCCACAGCTGGCCGGCGGCCTCACCGCGTGGGGTCGGCGAGACGACCGGGCCGAAGAACGCGTTCACCGAGCCGTCCGGCATCGTCACGCGGATCGCCGGCGTGCCGAGGTCCTCGCCGACGGGCTCGAGCCCCGCACGGTTGCCGGCCAGCATGACGTCGTCGAGCTCGGTCGAGTCGGCGGCGTTGGCCAGCTCTGCCGGCAGCCCGGCCTCGGTCAGCGCGGCGACGTACAGCTCGCGGCCCAGTGGCTGCTTCTCCAGGTGGATGCGGTTGCCGAGCGCGGTGTAGACAGCCAGGACCTCCTCGGCGCCGAACTTCTGCTCGACGGCCGTCGCCACCCGTGCCGGGCCCCACGCGCTGTCCAGCCACTCCCGGTACCACGGCTCGACCCCACGGCCCTGGTTCAGCACGGCGAGGCTCAGCACGTGGAAGCGGACCTGGACGTCCCGCACCCGCTCGACCTCCAGCAACCACCGCGACGCGATCCACGCCCACGGGCACTTCGGGTCGAACCACATGTCCACGTTCGTCATGCCGCACACGGTAGAAACCGGAATGGTCCCACCCAAGAGCCAATTTCGACCTTCCTCACTGGGCCAAACGCACGTAGTCCTTCAGCGTCACGTTGTCCGACGAGTCATCGTCCGTGCCCGCCGCGGCCATCGCGTCGAACATTTCCTGTGTCGGGGTGAGGCCGAACATGTCGCGTGCCTGGCGGGCCATTTCCTGGTTCGCCGCCACGTAGTCACGCAGTGCGTGCTCGTACTCCGCGAAGGCCTTCTCGTGGCTGTCCTGTGTGGACAGCTCGCCCGCCAGGACGTAGGCGCCCAGCAGCGCCTGCGAGGTGCCGCGACCCGACATGGGCGACGCGCAGTAGCCCGCGTCACCCACGAGCGCGACGCGGCCGGTCGACCACGTCGGCATGACGATCTGGCTCAGCTCGTCGAAGTAGAAGTCCGTCGCCGCCGACATGGCGGCCAGCAGGTTCGGCGCCTCCCAGCCGACGTGCTCGTAGGCCGTGCGGACCGCCTGTTCCTGTGCCTCGCGGTTCCTCGGCACGTCCGGCGCCGGGAACATGAAGAACGCCATGGCCTCGGTGTTGTTCCTGATCGCGCCCACGTTCACCGATCGGTCACCGGCCACGTGGGACAGTCCCGAGTGCTCCAGGTTCAGGTAGTTGGGCATGCTGAAGGCGGTGAAGGCGTAACCCATCGAGTGGGTGAACCCCGTCTCCGGGCCGAACGCGAGGGCCCGGACCCGCGAGTGCAGGCCGTCGGCGCCGACCACGAAGTCGAACGTGCTGGGCGGGGCGTGCTCGAACTCGACCCGCACTCCGTCGGTGTCCTGCGTGAGGGCGGTGATCGTGTCGCCGAAGACGTATTCGGTGTCGTCCTTAGTCAGGTCGTAGAGGATGCGGGTGAGGTCCTCCTTCGGCACCTCCAGGTCGCCGCCGAAGATCTCGCGTGGCATGGTCGCGATCCGGTTGCCGTCCGCGTCCACGACCGCCGTGTCGCCGGACCCGGTGGCGCGGCTCCGCAACTCGGCCAGGATGCCCATCTCGTCGAGCACCCGCATCGCCGTGCCGCGGAAGTCGATGGGCAGCCCGCCCGGGCGGACCGCGTCGGCGCGCTCCACGATCGTGACCCGGGCGCCGTTGCGGTGCAGCCAGTAGGCCAGGGCGGGGCCCGCGACGCTGGCGCCGGAGATCAGGACGTTCATGGTTTCTCCCCTTGTTGTCGGTGTATGTACACTGTATCTGTACTAGTGCGCCAGGCTTTTCGTGTGAAATGCCGCGCAGGTGCACTAGTGCGGAGGAGGTTGTGGTGGCCGATTCGGCGGAGATCGTGGCCAGCATCCGGCGGCGGATAGTCGCCGGTGAGCTCAAGCCGGGAGATCGGGTGCCGTCCACGCGGCAGATCACCCGGCAGTGGGGAGTGGCGATGGCGACGGCCACGCGGGTACTCACGACCTTGCGGCAGGAGGGGCTGGTCACCGCGCGGCCAGGGATCGGCACGGTGGTGGCGAGTGGGCTGCCGTCCGTCGCGGCTCCGACGCGACCACGGGTGCCGTCGCCGGAGGTCACGCGCGCGGACGTGGTGCGTGCGGCCATCGTGATCGCCGACGCGGAGGGCTCGGCCGCCCTGTCGATGAGGCGCGTGGCCACCGAGCTCGGGGTCGCGACCATGTCGCTGTACCGGCACGTGCCCAGTAAGGACGAACTGGTGGCGCAGATGATCGACACCGCGTTCGCCGATCACCCGTTCACCTCGCCGCCGCCTCCGGACTGGCTCGAGGCGGCGGAGGCAGGGGCGCGGCGGCTGTGGCTGATCTTTCGGCGGCACCCGTGGGTGGCGCCGGCCATGTCGCTCACCCGACCGCAGGTCACGCCGAACGCGCTGGCCTACGGCGAGTGGGTGATGAGCGCGATGCACGCGGCCGGACTCGGGGCGCGGCACATTTTCCAGGTGCACCTGACGCTGTTCAGCTACGTACGAGGGCTCGCGATCAGCCTGGAGCCGGAGGCCGTCGCCGAACAAGAGACTGGAATCACGTACACGGAGTTCGTCGACGCGCAGGGCGACACGTACCACTCGCTGATGTCGTCCGGGGCGTACCCGACTTTCCACACAGTCGTGACCAGGGCGGACTTCGACCTGGACCTCGACGAGCAGTTCGAGTTCGGGCTGCGACACCTGCTCGCGGGGCTGGCTGGGCTGCCGTCGGCGGGTGGGCCGGTCCGGCTACGGTGAGCGCATGGAACGGAGCGCGCAGCGGCTCGGCAGGGCCCTCATCGTGATCGTGGACGACCGCGTGGCACACGGCGAGCACGAGGACACCGTGGGACCACTGGTGACCGAGCTCTTGGAGGAGAACGGGTTCATCGTCGACGGGACCGTGGCCGTGGCCGGGGAGTCCGTGGACATCCGCAACGCGCTGAACACCGCCGTGATCGGCGGTGTCGATGTGGTGATCACCGTCGGCGGCACGGGCGTGTCCCCTCGGGACGTCACCCCGGACGCGACGCAGGGTGTCCTCGACCGGCCGATCCCCGGCATCGCGGAGGCCATCCGCTCGTCCGGGCTCGCGGCCGGCGCGGTGGACGCCGGCATCTCGCGCGGACTGGTCGGCATCTCGGGCAGCACACTGGTGGTCAACCTGGCCGGGTCACGCTCGGCCGTGCGCGACGGAATGGCCACGCTGTCCGCGCTCGTGCCCCACGTCATCGACCAACTGTCCGCACTGGACTGATGCCCGCCGACCGCCCCCGCAGGAACAAGGACCTCGACGAGATCTTCGGCGAGGTCCTCCCGTCGACCACGTCCGACGAACGCGACCCCGAGCCCCGCGACGACAACCGCGACGACTGGTACGAACGGGAACGCCCACCCCACCACGACCGCGACTGACGCGGCCGCTGGAGTTTCGGTCCGCTCAGTACGGACGGCGCTGCTGCTGGTGTGGGGGTAGTGACTGCTGTGGGCGCTGCTGCTGGTGGGAGTTGTGCGGGAGGCTCTGCTGATGGGAGTTCGGCGGCGGGCTCTGCTGCTGGTAGGTCTGTGAGCCGCCTTGTTGCTGGCGGAGCAGGTCGCGGATCT
Organism: Actinophytocola sp.; assembly: GCF_036378875.1. GTDB lineage: Bacteria > Actinomycetota > Actinomycetes > Mycobacteriales > Pseudonocardiaceae > Actinophytocola. Next base: position 62,232 of record NZ_DASUVO010000017.1, on the reverse strand, counting down.
CGGTGAGCAGCTCGTTGTCCGTCGGCACCGTCGGACCGGGTTCTTCGCCGCGCCTGCGGCGTTCCTCGAGCTGCTTCAACGGCATGACGATGATGAAGTAGACGATCGCGGCGATGATCAGGAAGTTCAGCCCAGCGGTGATGATGGCCGCGAAGTCGATCGTGGACTCGGGGTTTCCGCCGACGATCGTCCACGCCAGACCGGTCACGTTGGCCCCGCCGAAAGCGGCGATCAGCGGCTTGATGAAACTGTCGGCGATGGCGGTCACGATCGCGGTGAACGCGGTCCCGATGATCACCGCGACGGCCAGTTCGACGACGTTCCCGCGCATGAGGAAGTCCTTGAAGCCCTTCAGCACCGGCGCCTCCTTTCGCGTCTGTTTGCGGAACGCAGCGTAGTGAGCCACGGAGCGTCGCGGGAGTCAACCCACTCCGCGTCCCGCTGGATGGGCATCGCGCCCGCCCGGGCTCGCTCCGGCCGGGCGTGCGGCGGCCAGTCCGCAGCCACAACGGCCGCCCGCTACGGGCTCGCGCGGCAGGTCTCTCGGTCGTGGCCTCCTCGCGCAGCGGGGCTGGTCACCGCAGGGTGACTGTCACTGGTTGGCCCAGTGAGGCTGCCGCTACTCGGGTTGCCTCCTCTCGCGGGAGGGCTATCACCACGAGGCTCGAGTCGGTGTCCGCTGCGCGGATTGTCAGTACGGCCGCGTTCGCGGCCAGTACGACGGGGTCCGCGTTCGTCGCGGACACCGTGACCACGTCGACTCGGACGCCTGGGGTCAGCAGGTCGGCCACTGCCGGGTCGGCCAAGCGGAACGGGACGGCGGCCGCTTCCGGGGTGCCCGCGGTCAGGCGTGCGTTCTCCGGGCCTACCAGGCGGGCCTGCGTCAGCGGTTCGCCCTCGGTGGTCGCGCCTGCCAGCACCCGCCCCCTGACCTGCTCGGGTGCGGTCAGCGCGGCGGGAGGGCGTAACGACGGAGGCAACCGGGTCACCTCGACGTCGGTGGCGCGCAGCGTGGTGCCCGGCGGCAGGTCGCGGGTGGTGACCAGCATCGGGACCGTCGGGTCGGCGGCGTGGTCCACCGGCCGCACCGCCAGGACCGCGGCCAGCAGCACCAGGACCAACGCGGTGACGCGGCGCAGTGCCAGCCAGCGTGGCCAGGTGCTCAACCGTGGTTTCTTCAGCCGGAGTGACCGCATGACGTCGAAACTACGGCGGGGGAACGACACAACCGCCCGGGTTACCGGGCGGTTGTGGACAACTCAGTGGGCTGTGGACAACTCCGTCAGGAGGCGACCTTCGCCGAGGACGTCGAGGTGGACGTGGACGACGGTGTGGACGAGGACGTCGTGGACGTCGACTTCTCCGACGAGGAGCTGGACTTCTCCGACGAGGTCGACGAGGAGGACGACGAGGACGAGGCCGTCGACTTGCTCTCCGAGCGGCTGTCGGTGCGGTAGAAGCCGCTGCCCTTGAACACCACGCCAACGGAGCCGTACAGCTTGCGCAACTTGCCGCCGCACTCCGGGCACTCGGTCAACGACGGGTCGCTGAACGACTGCACCGCGTCAAAGCGGTGGTCGCACGCCGTACACGCGTACTGATAAGTGGGCACCGGTGGCTCCCTCTTCCCCAATTCGCTGGCACTCCTCACCATGGAGTGCTAACAGCAATGATGCGTCAGATTATGCCCCCAGCGCAAACGACCCCTCGCGTCTCACACGAAGCGCAGTAGTCCCCGGTTCGGTGTGAGCACCGCCGTCATCCGAACGTCGTGCGGCTCGGCCGGCAACGACTCGAAAATCTCCTGGTCACGGACCACGGCCACCAGATGCGTACCGGACGCCGTGTCCGAAAGGGTGCGATCGTAGTGACCAGCGCCACGTCCGAGACGAACACCGTTCTTGTCCACCGCGAGTGCCGGCACGAGCACGAGATCGGCGATCCGGAGCGCGAACGAGCCCAGTAACTCCCCGTTCGGCTCACGCAGGCCATAAGGGCCGGGCCGCAGCGAATCCTTGCCCGCGTACCAGCCCCAGTCGAGCGGCCCTTCGCCCGTGACCACCGGCAGCAGCACCCGCGCGCCGAAGTCGGTAAGGTCCTCCAGCATCTGCGCGGACCCCGGCTCCGAGCCGATCGGCACGTAGGCGCAGACGGTCTGCCCCGGTCTGACGATTCGACCGCTGGTCAGGTGTTTTGACAGCGAGAGGGCCTCAGAGAACCGCACCGCGGCGGGCACGCGGCGACGCTCGGCGACCAGCTCCTTGCGCCACCGCCACTTGGTGTGTGCGGCATCTTGACTTGGATCACTCCCAGGCCGGGCCACGTCATGAGGTTAGAGTCGCTGTCCATGGCGCATACCACCGCAGTCACTTCCGGCCACGAGGCGACCCGGGCCGCCGGCATCCGAACCGCCATCGTGCCGGCCGCCGGTCTGGGGACCAGGTTCCTGCCGACCACCAAGTCCGTACCGAAGGAACTGCTGCCGGTCGTCGACACCCCGGGCATCGAGCACGTGGCGACCGAGGCCGCCGAGGCCGGCCTCGACAAGCTCGTCATCATCACCTCGCCCGGCAAGGACGCCGTCGCACAGTACTTCCGGCCGCAGCCCGAGCTGGAGGAGGAGCTGAGGAGCCGGGGCAAGGCCAAGCTCGTCGAGAAGATCACCCGCGCGCCCAACCTGCTGGCCTCCGTGCAGACCGCCATCCAGGAGAAGGCCCTCGGCCTCGGGCACGCCATCGGGTGCGCGGAGCCCAACCTCGACGACGACGAGCAGGCCGTGGCCGTCCTGCTCCCCGACGACCTGGTCCTCCCGCGCGGGGTGCTCAGCCGCATGATCGCCACCCGGGCGCGCTACGGCGGCACCGTCCTGTGCGCGTTCGACATCCCCAAGGAGGAGATCTCCCCCTACGGTGTCTTCGACGTCGAGGACACCGAGGACCCGGACGTCAAGAAGGTCAACGGCATGGTGGAGAAGCCGTCGCCGGAGGAGGCGCCCTCGACGTTCGCCGCGGCCGGCCGGTACCTGCTCGACCGGGCCATCTTCGACGCGATCAGGCGCACCAAGCCCGGCGCCGGCGGCGAGATCCAGGTGACCGACGCGATCGCGCTCCTGATCTCCGAAGGACACCCCGTGCACGTCGTCGTGCACCGCGGCGGACGTCACGACCTGGGCAATCCTGGGGGTTTCCTGCGTGCCGCCGTGGACTTTGCGCTCCAGGACCCCGAATATGGGCCAGAACTGCGTGAGTGGTTGCGCGGGAGGATCGGGGAATAAGCACACGGGTGGGTCATGGCGATGAGGTCAGTCGACGAGCAGCTCGGCCGGGCGCTTGCCGCCGCAGTTCGGCCTGCACCCGTGCGGGTGGCCATCTCCGAGGCGCAGGGACTCCAGTGCGCAGAGGAGGTCGTCGCGGAACGCGCGCTACCCGGCTTCGACCAGGCGGCCGTCGACGGCTACGCGGTCCGCAGCGTGGATGTGCAGGCGGCGGGCACCGAACCGGTCGTGCTGCCGGTCGTCGGTGAGATCCCGACCGGCTCGCGGCAGCCGAGGCGCCTGCAGCCCGGGCAGGCGGTGCGTGTGGACACCGGCGCGCCGCTGCCCACGCTCGCCGACGCGGTCGTGCCGCTCGACTACACCGACGGCCACCACGCACGGGTGACGGTCAACCAGCCGGTGCCGTCTGCCGCGTTCGTCCGGCGCACGGGCGAGGACGTCCAGACCGGGGACGTCGCCGTGCGGCGGGGCGCGGCCATCGGCGCGGCACAGGTCGGGCTGCTCGCCGCGGTCGGCCGGGCCAAGGTGCTCGTCTACCCCAGGCCCAGGGTGTCGGTCATCTCGCTCGGCGACGAGCTCGTCGACATCGACCGCACCCCCGGCCAGGGGCAGGTCTACGACGTCAACTCGTTCTCCCTCGCCGCGGCAGCCCGCGACGCCGGCGCGGAGGTCAGCCGTGTCGGGATCGTGCCGAGCGACTCGCGACGGCTGCGTGAGGCGATCGAGGGCCGGTTGCTGCTGAGTGAGATCGTCGTCATCGCGGGTGGCGTCGGTGGCCAGACGGCGGAGTCGATCCGTGCCGCGCTGTCCGACCTCGGCGACATCGACATGACCCGCGTGGCCATGCATCCCGGGTCGGTGCAGGGCTTCGGCCGGCTGGGACCGGACGCGGTGCCGACCTTCTTCCTGCCCAGCAACCCGATGAGCGCGCTCGTGGTGTTCGAGGTGATGGTGCGGCCGCTGATCCGCGCCGCCCAGGGCAAGCGAAATCCTCACCGCCGCCAGATCAACGCCCGACTACTCTCGCCCATCATGTCGGTCAAGGGACGCAGGGGTTTCCTGCGCGCGCAGCTGCTGCGGGACGATAACAACGGCGAGTACCTCGCACAGCCGCTCGGCCAGTCGGGTTCGCACCTGCTCGCGTCGCTCGCGGAGGCGAACTGCCTCATCCTGGTGGACGACGAGACCACCGAAGTCGTCGTCGGGGAAGAGGTCCAGGTCAGCTTCCTGGCCCAGCGTGGCTGAACAGTTGAGCCACCGTCAGGGCCCGATCGGGCGCCACCCTGGCTGGCCCGCGCGGCTCGGGCGGCTGCGCGTCGCCGCCGGTGTGCTCGAGGTGCGCGGGCCGAGGCTGTCCGACGGGGCGGCGTGGAGCAGGATCCGCCGTCGCGACCGACGCCATCTCGAAGCCTGGGAGCCGACGACGCCGGGGGACTGGGAGACCAACAACGCGGTGTTCGCCTGGCCCGGCCAGTGGTCGACGCTGCGTTCGTTGGCTCGGCGCGGCATGTCCCTGCCGTTCGTGATCACCGTGGACGGTCAGTTCGCCGGCCAGGTCACCGTCGGCAACGTGGTTCGTGGCTCCCTGTGCTCGGCCTGGATCGGTTACTGGGTCGGCACGCACGCGGTGGGCGGCGGCGTCGCGACGGCCGCGGCGGCGCTGGTCGTCGACCACTGCTTCCAGTCCGCCGGCCTGCACCGGCTGGAGGCGACCGTGCGGCCGGAGAACACGCCGAGTATCCGTGTGCTCACCAGACTCGGCTTCCGCGAGGAGGGTCTGTTCCGCCGTTACCTCGACGTGGCGGGTGCCTGGCGGGACCACTACTGCTACGCACTGACCACAGAGGACATCCCCAGTGGACTCGTGTCCCGGCTGGTCGCCGAGGGTCGCGCTGAGCACCTCTGATCACCCACACGAGTGTCGGCGCGCCTCCGACACACATGTGACTGTTGTGACTAACGTGGCACCGGAGTCGTTTGTTCGTTGTGCGGGGGAGGTGTCGAGGCATGCCGAGCTCACTTGTCGTGGTCGCGCTCGTGGTCGCATGGCTCGTCGTCCTCGTGCCCATGATCGTGCGCAAGCGCCAGGAAGTGGCGAAGACAGGCGACTCCGAACTGGCCGCACGTGTGGTGCGCAGCGGGAGCGGAGGAAACGAAGAGGGGGCGGAACCCGACACTGAGGAGGCCGCCATGATTGAAACTGATGTGATCCGGGAGGATTTCGAGGAAGATTTGGTGGCGGAAGTCACGGACGCCTCGGAGGATGTGCCGGATGACGCGGGCCAGGCTGACATGAGCTACTACGACGACGGTTACCCGCGCCGGTACCGTCCAGGTCGGGGCGGGTTCGACCCCGAGGCAGCGGCCGTCATCGCCCGCGCGAGATACGCGTTCAGACAGCGCGTCGTCCTACTCATGATCATCGGCGCCATCGCGACCGGCCTGCTCGCCGGCCTCGTGTTCCCCCAGCTGTGGTGGGCCCACGGCGCCATCGACATCGTGCTCGTCACCTACCTCGGCTACCTGCGCCGCCAGGTCCGGATCGAGAACGAGATCCGCGAACGGCGGCTCGCCCGCATGCAACGGGTCCGGCGCGCGCAGGCCCACGCACAAGCCCAGGCAGCGGCTCTGGCGGAGCCCCAGTACGTCGAGGAGCCCCGCACGGTCGAGGAGTACGTCGAGGAGATCTACCACCAGGAGGAGGAGCCACCGCGCCGCGAACGCGTCCTCGACGAGCCGCCCGCACCACCCGTACACCGCGGCAACGCGGTGGTCGTCGACGTCGACGACGAGGACCCCGCCTTCGAGGAACTCGACGACCCGGGCAACCTGCCCTACCGCCGCGCAGCCGGCGAATAGGGGTCTGATACGCTTCCCCCGCACCACAGACCAGGGGCTGTAGCGCAGTTGGTAGCGCGTCTCGTTCGCATCGAGAAGGTCCGGGGTTCGATTCCCCGCAGCTCCACTCTGGGAGGCGAGTGCTCGCGGAGGGCGCTCGCCTTTTGCGTTCCGCTCATTATTTTGCGGGGGCGACCCCCGCAGACCCCACGTTCCGGTTGGTTCCTGACCCAGCGTGGTTCTGTTGGTTGAGAGAGCTTGTCGCTCGCCTTGCTTGTCCAGGGCCGTTTTGAACGGTTGTGGTTGCCAGCCTTCGATTTCGAAGGTGTCCAGTGCCGCTGGGGTTTTGCCGCTGTCCAGTACTCGGATGCCTGGGATGGTCGACAGTCCTTCGCTGCACCTCGTCGGCGGCACCTGTCGGTGCGGCGACTGGCCGCACTGCAACTGGCCGGGTGCCGCCGGCGTCGCGAGCAGCGTGTACCGCGCCATCGCCGCGACCGGCGGCCGGGCGGCGGACACGCCGCCGCGCTGTCCGCCCGCCACCGCCGGGCTCCGCGCCAGCTATCCCGACCGTCCGGGCATTTGGGTCCCGTTCATCCACCTTGTCGGGGCCGCCTGAGAACCGGGTCGCTCATCCCTTGACGAGCCCGCCGGTGGCGCGGATGTTCTGACCGGTCAGCCAGCGCGCGTCCGGGCTCACCAGGAAAGCGATGACGTCGGCGATGTCCTCGGGGGCGCCGACGCGGCCGAGTGGGGTCATCTGGGCCGCCATCTGGCGCTCCTCGGCCGACGTGGAATTGCGCAGCATGCCGCCCTGGCCGCTGTCGACCGGGCCCGGCGAAACGGCGTTCACGGTGATGCCACGCCGGCCGAGAGCCTCGGCGGCGGTCCGCACGAACTGGTCGACCGCGGCCTTGCTCGCGGCGTACACCGACTCCAGCGGCCGAGTCAGCACGGTGATCATCGTGGACACGCAGACGATGCGCCCCTCGTCACGCAGCCGGGGAATGGCCTGCTGGAGCGCGAAGAACGCGCCCTTGGTGTTGACCGTCATCACCCGGTCGTACTCGGCCTCGGTAACCTCGGTCATCGGCTTGAGCAGCGCGATACCGGCGTTGTTGACCAGGATGTCCAGCCCGGTGATGCCGAGCCCGGCGAAGTGTTCGTCCGCAGCGGTGAACAGCTGCTCCAGCTCGGCCAGGTCGGACATGTCGGCCGCCACCGCCAGGGCCCGGCCGCCGGCGGCCTCGACCTCGGCAACCACCGCTTTCGCCGCCCCTTCATTGCCGGCGTAGGAGAACACCACGGTGGCGCCGTCGGCCGCCAGCCGATGCACGATCGCCCGCCCGATGCCGCGCGACCCGCCGGTCACCACGGCCGACTTCCCGGCCAGTGGCGGTGTCGTCGCCCATTGCGTTGTCTCGTTGTCCATGTCCCCGCCCGTCGTTCGCGCCAACCCGCTACTGGCTCACCTGAAGGAGTGGCCGGTTTCCGTACACCGGCCACTCCGCGCCTCCTGCTCAGCCGACCACGAGGCCGTAGTTCGGCGAGATCTCCTCGATCCGCTGGCGCTGCTCCGGTGTGAACGGCGGCGGTATCTCACCGGCTTCCGGCTCGCGTCCGACGTCGATGAGAAACTCGTCCAGCCCGCCAGGCAGCAGCATGAAAAGCAGCCGCGCCGGGTGTATGCCCGGATTGTAGAACCGGTGCCGGATGCCCCGCGGAACGAACACGAAGCCTTCCTGGCCGCACATGAAAGTCTCGTCGCCGGAGAGGAACTCGAGCTCTCCTTGCAGCACGAAGAATGCCTCGTCCATTTCCTCGTGGTAGTGCGGCGGCGGGCCGTCGCCGGGCAGGATGGATCCCTCAGCGAAGGTCAGCGCGCCATTGGTTGTCTCCTTGGTCGCCTTGAACGTGTACATCCCCTTGTTGAACCAGATGGTCGGCCCTTGTTGGGCAGGGAGATGGATCACTTTCGCGTCTGCGCTGCTGTCCGACAAACTGGTCACCAGGTCTCCAATTCACTCGGAATACCGACAAGATCGTCCGGACTAAGTGTCAGGAAACGATGCCTCACGCTTACAGGGTAGTGCACGGTAATCCGGTATTACAAAGGCATGGATTATGGTGGTATCGGCAATACCAGCTTTGATTAATCGCCAAATTGTGGACATTGTAGTTTTCGCAAAAGTGTCCAATGGGGTGATCTCAGCAAGATCAGCTTGGTGGTGGGAGGCTGGACAGCGAAGGCGTGGGCGAGTGCGCCGGTTGGCCGGTGGTACCCGTGAGACGTGGGGCGGGGAGCTCCTGATAGGACTGGATTTGCGAAGATCAGGTCAATGTGTCCGACCGGCCGGCGGTAATGTATTGAGCGCACAAAACTCCGGTAGGAGAGAGTCATTGGGCGGACTCTCTCCTACCGGAGCTTTGTTGGCTTCGTCAGGCGACGGTCATTTGACGTCGGCCGGCACGGTCGCCGGCTCGACGACCCCGGGGGCCACGATCCGGCAGGCCTTTCCCTCCTCTGGAGGAACCAGCCACTTGGTCGCCCAGGTCGCGGGGACGGCGACGGCGCAGATGAGCAGGCCGACCGGAACGATCGACTCGACACCCTGAGACGCCACGAGCCAGCCACCGATGACCGCTCCCACCGCGATTCCCGCGTTGGCGGCGGAGGCGCTGAGCGTTGCGGCAAGGTTGCCGCCGATGCCGGCCAGGCTGATCACCCGAAGTTGCAGCGGCGGGAAGATGGCGAACATCAGCAGTCCCCAGATGCCCATGGTCAGTGCGACCAGAACGGGCGTGGCGCCGACGAGGTAGAGCACGCCGAGCGTGAGCACCACCAGCATGTTGCCCGCCCACAGGGTCGTGGTAGGGCTGCGGTCCGCCGAGATTCCGCCGAGGAACGTGCCGGCCGCGCTGGCGATTCCGAACGCCAGCAGGAACGCACTCACCAGGCCGCCCGAGATTCCGGTGATCTCCTCGAGGTAGGGGGTGATATAGGTGAACACGGTGAACTGGCCCGCCATGAGCATGAAGCCCACGGCCAGCATCGCCAGCACCCGCGGCGCGAACGCGCACCGGGCCTGTGCGGCGAACCCTCCGGTGTCGCTGCTCTCGACGGAGGGAACGAAGGCGAGTGTGGCCGCCAGCGCCAGCCCGCCAAGAATGATGATCGCGATAAAGGTGGCCTGCCAGCCCATGGCCTGGCCGATCAGGGTGCCGAGCGGGATGCCGAGCACCGTGGCCACGGCGACCCCGCCGAATACCATGGAGATCGCCCGCCCACGCTGTTCGGGGGGCACGATTCCGGCGGCCACGACCGTCGCCACCCCGATGAACAACCCATGCACCGAACCCGTGATGAATCGCGCGACGACGAGCATGCCGAAGCCGACCGCCGCCACCGCGAGCACATTCCCGGCGATGTAGGTGGCCAGGCACAACCACGCCAGAAAGCGCCTGCCGAAACGTACGGTCAGGGCGTTGAGGACGGGGCCGCCGACAGAGATGCCCAGCGCGTAGCTGGTGACGAGCTGGCCGGTCGTGCTGATCGACACCGACATGTCCGTGGCGATGAGGGGCAGGACGCCGACGACGACGAGTTCAGCCGTACCGACGACGAATGCGCCAATCATCAGCGTTGCCAGGGCCAGCTTGTTGCGATACCGATGCCGATCCAAGTGCGTAACCACGCTCATCCGTACCATCCTAAGCGGTCGTTTCCCCGTATTTTTGCCGCGTGTGTCAATTTGGCACGTCGCCACGTCAAATATTCATCCTCGCACTGCTGATACGGGCTCACAACTTGGACGAGAAGGACAGCAAGGACTACGTTATGTCCCCAGGTCAGGTGGTACATTTGTCATTCATTAAAGCGCAGTACCGCCTTCTTGATATTCCCGAAGGCGTCTGCGGGCGCGGCTAGGTGTAAGGGGAATCCTCGGCTCGGTTCAGCTCCCGCCGGCCCTCGACGACGCCGCCGCGGACCCCGCCGACCTCACCGAGGCGGCCCGCCGACTCGGCCAGTTGGGCGACCCTCGCCGGCCGTGAGGTCCACGCTTGACTTCATGTGCACATTCAACCGTCAGGGTGACCGCATGAGGGCGCCTGGCAAACGCGGTATGGACTGACCCCGTCCGGTTCTCGATCGGCGTGTGAGATTCCGATAAAGTGTTCCCCCACCACAGCAGAGGGGGAGACAACGGGGTGGCTCACTCGGACGGATTCTTCGTCGATCCAGCAGCGCTGTCCGGTGCGCAGGCAGATATCGGCCGCCTGTTGGGTGACATGGCCGAGTTCAAGCTGGATCCCGACCATTCCCCGTCGGTCTTCGGACATGACGAGCTGGCCGAGTCCGCCAAGGAGTTCCACGACCGGTGGCAGGACGGCGTCGAGGAGCTGGCGGATGAGACGGAGCGGATCTATCGGGGACTCGGCGACACCATCGGCGAGTACAAGCGGGTCGACGCGGAAAACGCCGCTTTGATTGAAGAACTGGGGGACGATGACGGTGGCCGGTGAACGCGGTCCGAAGGAGCTGATCCCGGGAAACCCCGAACGGATCTGGGAGATGGCCGACTCGCTCACCACGATGGGCGCGGCTTTCGAGGACATCGGCAGGGGATTCCTGAACATAGACGACGGCGGCTGGCGGGGTACCGCCGCGGACGCGTTCCACGGCCACTTCGCGCGGCAACCCAGGCGTTTTCTGTCCGCCGCCGACGCTTTCGGCACCGCGGCCGTCGCGCTCGACGACTACGCGTCCGCGCTCAACTGGGCGCAACGCCAGGCCACCGAGGCCATCGCCATGGCACGACAGGCCACCTCCCCGGCCATTCCTCCCCAGCCACCGTTGACCTTGGCCCAGCAGGTCGAGCAGACGGGCGTGCTGACGACCAACGGCGAGGAACCGCGGGTCGATCCACGGACGTCGGCCGCCGACGACACGCTGAACCGGGCCCGCGACCAGGTAGAGCAGATCGGGCGCGACGCGGCGCACAAGCTGCGCGAAGCGGGTGCCCTCGCGCCACGTCGGCTGTGGCAGCCGCCAGTTGTTCCCGCCGTCGAGGCGGTGCGACGCGACACCGGCTCGCTGATCCGGTTGAGCGTCGCGAAGCACAGTGTTCTCGACGTGGCCGCGAACCACCCGGACGCGCGGTTCAAGTCCTTCCTCGACCACGAGACGTTGCGGGACCGCACGCACGACTGGGACGCCGGTGTCGCCGAGCTGCGCAAACGGTTGCGGCGCCTCGGTTTGGACCAGCTGTCGCCCCGCCTGCGGCAGCACATCTTCGAGGGCCATCTCAAGAAGCGCAAGCGCGGCAACGGTTATCGGGAACTGGGCTACCACCACCGCCAGGACGGCGTCGATCGCGGCCCGATGCGGGTCGCGCGGGTCGTCGCCGGACCGGACTCCGACGGCGTCTACCAGGCGCGCGTCGCCGGCCCGTGGACCGAGGGCAGCTCGGAGGTCCGGAGGTGCACGTTCTTCCCGGATGCCTGGACGCGGCGGGACGTGCTGCGGGCGGTTCGGTTCGCCTTCCTCAACCGGAACCACTGTGACGGGCGGAAATGGCGTGGGCGCGCCCGAGGCCTGCTCATCGAGGGATACGTCGAGTGTCGGCACACCGAACCTCCGGTGGAGGCCGGCTCGGCGCGGCTGTACCACATCGTCACGGCCTATCCGGTCTACAAAGGCGGCGGCCGTGCCTAGCCGCGTCCAGTTCAGTCGAGGCGAAGGCGGACGCGTCTCCGTCTCGGCCTCGCCGGGCTTCCAGCCGCTCGACGACTTCCTCGAGTCCGACATCGGGGACGACCTGTCCGAGCTGCGGCTGGTGGCCGAACACGCCCGCGACTGCGGTCCGGAACCGTGGGGTTTCGGCGGCAACAGCTGCCACGTGACCATCAGCCGCGAGAACGTCCACGTGGAGAACGACTTCACCGGAGAACAGGTAACCCTGCCCCGAAGCGACTTCGTACAGATCCTCGACGACTACGCCCACGAACTGTCCACGGCCCGCGAAGCGGGCGGTTAGGAAGGGGCTGTGAACGTCGTGACCAGCGCGGCGATCTGGTGTGCCAGACCGGCCGGGTCGGCGGTGCGGCTGTCCAGCTGACCGTCGAGCCACAGCGACGCGTAGCCGTGGGCCAGGCTCCACAGCGTGATGGCCAGGACGTGCCGGTCCACGCCCTCGTTCTTGGACAGGCACTCCTCGACGGTCCGGTCCAGCACGCCGAACGCCGACTCGCCGGCCGCCATGCCCTCGGCGCTCTTGTGCGGCTGCGTCAGCTCGGGCCGGAACATGACGCGGAAGTAGGCCGGGTTGTTCCGCGCGAACTCGATGTAGGTGGTGAGCAGTGCCTCGAGTGCCGCGGACGGCGTGGCCGCCGCGTCGTGGGCCTCGGCGAGCGTGGTGGCCAGGCGGCGGAAACCCTCGTCCGCCAAGGCGGTCAGCAGGGCGGCGCGGTCCGGGAAGTGGTGGTACGGCGCGCCGGGGCTGACGCCGGCCGTGCGGGCCACCTGACGCAGGCTCACCGCACCGATGCCCTCGGTCTCGATCAACTCCAGGGTCGCCCGCAGCAGCGCCTCCCGTAGTGCGCCGTGGTGGTAGCTGGTCCTGGTCATGTCCACGAGCCTAAGCGATGCGTTGCAGACAGACCCCAGCCTCATGTATACAGTGCTCAGATTATCTGAACGGTGCATAGATTGCGGGGTTGGCAATGGAGCGAGTGCTGGTGACGGGAGCGTCCGGGTTCATCGCGGGGCACGTCATCGCGGAGCTGCGGGCACACGGCTACGCGGTCCGGGGGACGGCGCGTCGGTCGGTGGACGGTGTGGACGTGGTGACCGCGGATCTGACGAGCGACGCCGGGTGGGCCGAGGCGGTCGACGGCTGTGACCACGTGATGCACACGGCGTCGCCATTTCCGGCCGGGTCACCGAAGTCCGACGACGAGCTGGTCCGGCCCGCCGTGGACGGGACACTGCGGGTGCTGCGGGCGGCGGTGGACGCCGGGGTGAAGCGGGTCGTGCTCACGTCGTCGGTGGCGGCCGTGGCCACCGGGCACCGCGAGGAGAAGGTCCGCACCGAGGCCGACTGGTCGGTCGTGGAGCGCAGCCCGGCGTACCCGAAGAGCAAGACACTCGCCGAGCGGGCGGCGTGGGACTTCGCGCGGGAGTCCGGGCTGGAGCTGGTGACGGTCAACCCCGGCATGGTGCTCGGCCCGCTGCTGACCCCCGTGATCGGCACGTCCACGCAGGTCGTGCACCAGCTGATGGCCCGCACCGTGCCGGCCTCGCCCAAGATCGGGTTCGTGCCGGTTGACGTGCGGGACGTCGCGACCGCGCACCGGCTGGCGCTCGAGACGCCCCAGGCCGCCGGCAACCGGTACATCGTCGCGGGCGAGCACATGTGGGTGCGGGAGATGGCCGCGGTGCTGGCCGAGGAGTTCAACCCCCGGGGCTACCGGGTGCCGACGGGTTCGCTGCCCACGTCCCTGTTGCGGGTCGCGGCCCTGTTCGACAAGACGGCCCGGCTGGCGCTCGACTTCGTGGGCCGGCGCGAGGCGGTGAGTGCGGACAAGGCCCGCGGAGAGCTGGGCTGGACCATGCGCCCGGTGCGCGACACGCTGATCGACACCGCCAACAGCCTCATCGAGCTGGGGCTGGTGCCGGCGCCCAGGAAGCCAGCCGTGACTGGAAGTTCGGGCAGGTCATGAGGTCGTCGTGCGGGCATTCCAACCCACCCTCCAGCATGGCCATGGCCGCCTGCGCCTTGGCGATCCGCTCCGACAGCGCGGCCATGTGACGGGCGGCGACCTCGTGTCGCACCGCCGCCGTACGCGTCCCCAACATGGTCCGGATGTCCGCCAGCGCGAAACCGGCCTCCTTCGCGATCAGGATCGCCCTCACCCGGTACAGGTCGGCATCCGAATAGCGGCGGCGGTTCCCGTCGCGGGCGGGTGTCAGCAGCCCTTCCGACTCCCAGTGGCGCAGCACGTGTGCCGGTAGACCGAAGCGGTCGGCCACCTCGCCGATTGACTTCATGTCGACATTAAGTCGCACCATGGGTGTCATGTCCACGTTGCTTTCCCTCCTTGACGCTTTCGACGACCTGTCACAGGCCCGCGACCTGCGGGAACGTACTTACGTCGGCCTCGGCGACACCGTGGTCGACGTCGGCTGCGGCAGTGGGCGGGCCGTCGGTGAACTCGTCGCACGCGGCGTGCGTGCCACCGGGGTCGACGCCGATCCGGAGATGGTCGAGGCGGCCGTGAGCCGTTGGCCGGGCGGTGAGTTCCACGTCGGTGACGCCACGGCACTGCCCCTCGGTGACGGCTTGGTCACCGGCTACCGTGCCGACAAGGTGCTCCACGTCCTCCCCGAACCCGAATTGGCCGTCGCCGAGGCACGGCGGGTCCTGAAGCCGAACGGCCGCGCGGTGCTGGTCGGTCAGGACTGGGACACGACCGTCATCGACTCCGACGACCCGGTGCTCACTCGTGCGCTCATCCACGCCCGCGCGGACGGCATGCCCAGCCCCCGGGTCGCCCGCCGGTACCGGAACCTGTTGCTGGACCACGGGTTCCGCGACGTCACCATCGAGGTCCACACGATCGTCTTCACCGGTGCGGTGATGCTGCCCATGTTGGCCACGATCGGCGAGGGCGACTGGCTCGCCGAGCAGACCGCCCGCGCGCGCGACGACCGGCTGTTCGTTGCCATCCCGATGTTCCTGGCCAGCGGGGTGCGGCCGTGACCGAACACTCCTTGCGCCTGCCATCGCCATCGGCGAGGCTCCATGGTGGCTATGCGCACGTTGATCGTCGACAACTACGACTCGTTCACGTACAACCTGAGCCACCTGGTCGGCGCGGTCACCGGCGTGGCGCCTGTCGTCGTGCGCAACGACGAGCGGGTCGACCTCCACGACTACTCCCACGTGATCCTCTCGCCGGGTCCCGGCCGCCCGGAACGGCCAGCTGACTTCGGCATCTGTGCCGAACTGATCCGTACCGCGACGGTGCCGCTGCTGGGTGTCTGCCTCGGACACCAGGGCATCTGCCACGTCCACGGCGGCACCGTCGGCCCGGCGCCCCGCGTCCGGCACGGGGAGATCTCACCGGTCCACCACGACGGCACCGACCTGTTCGCCGGTCTGCCGTCCCCGTTCGACGCCGTCCGCTACCACTCGCTGACCGTCACGAGCCTCCCGGACGACCTCGAACCGACCGCGTACACGAGCGACGGCGTGCTCATGGCCGTGCGGCACCGGCACCGCCCGCAGTGGGGCGTCCAGTTCCACCCGGAGTCCATCCGTACCGAGCACGGCCACCAACTGCTCGCGAACTTCCTGCGCCAGCCCCGAGAAAGGCCGGTCGTCGAGGTCCGCCGCACCCCGGCGACCCGCACGATCGAGCACCGGCGCGTGAGCACGAGCGCGTCCGCGGAAACCGTGTTCGACACCCTTCACGCCGGTGCCGACTACGCGTTCTGGCTCGACAGCGCCGCCGGTGGGCGCTTCTCGATGCTGGGTGGCGCGGCTCGGGTCGCCACGGCGGACGTCGCCGCCGGCACGGTCACTGTCCGCAGCGCCGGTGGGGAACAGACCGTCCACAGTGGCTTCCTCGACTGGCTGGCCCGCGACCTCGCCGAGCACCGCGTCGCGCCGCCGGACCTGCCGTTCGACTTCGCGCTGGGCTGGGTCGGCTACCTCGGCTACGAGCTGAAGGCGGAGTGCGGCTCCCCGAACACCCATCGCGCCGAGCACCCGGACGCCGCGATGGTCTTCGCCGACCGCGCGATCGTGTTCGACCACCGGGAGAACGACGTCCACCTGCTGGCGCTGGCGGACGACGGTTGGTTCGACGAGGTCGAGACCGTGCTGTCCACGCTCACCGACCAACCCGCCGAGCTGGCGCCGGTCGACCTGGAACCGTTGCGGTCGCGGCACGACCGTGCCGCCTACCTCGACCTGATCGCCGCCTGCCAGCGGGAGATCATCGCCGGCGAGACGTACGAGGTGTGCCTCACCAACCAGCTCGCCGCCGACGGCAAGCTCGACCCGTGGTCCGGCTACCGCCACCTGCGCCGCGCCAACCCCGAGCCGTTCGGCGCGTTGCTGCGGTTCGGTGAGCTGAGCGTGCTCTCCGCGTCACCGGAACGGTTCCTGCACGTCGGCGTCGACGGCATCGTCGAGTCCAAGCCGATCAAGGGCACCCGGCCGCGGGGCGCGACACCCGAGCAGGACCGCGCGTTGCGCGACGATCTCGCCATGTCCGAAAAGGACCGCGCCGAGAACCTGATGATCGTCGACCTGGTCCGCAACGACCTCGGCACCGTGGCCGTGGTGGACGGGGTCACCGTCGACAAGCTGTTCGACGTTGAGCAGCATCCGACCGTGTTCCAGCTGGTCAGCACGGTCCGCGTGCGGCTGCGGGCGGACCGTACGGCGGTCGACGTGGTGCGGGCGGCGTTTCCCGGCGGCTCCATGACCGGTGCGCCGAAGCTACGCACGATGGAGATCATCGACCGGCTGGAGGGCGGGCCGCGAGGCGTCTACTCCGGTGCGCTCGGCTACTTCTCGTTATCCGGCGCCGCCGACCTCAGCATCGTGATCCGCACGGTCGTCGCTGGCGCGGACCGGGTGACCTACGGTGTCGGCGGCGCCGTCATCGCACTGTCCACACCGGACGACGAGGTCACGGAGACGATCGTGAAGGCCGCGCCGCTGCTGCGGTTGACCGGCCAGGAGTTCCCTGGGGAGGAACGATGATTCTCGACGAGCTGGCGGAACCCGTCGTGGCAGCGCCGATGGCGGGTGGCGGGTCAACGCCGGAACTCGTGGCCGCGGTGTCGAACGCCGGCGGTCTCGGCTTCCTCGCCGCCGGTTACCTGACCGCGGACGCCGTGCGGGACCAGATCGCCCGGACCCGAGAGCTGACGCCGAAGCCGTTCGGACTCAACGTGTTCGTGTCGGAGCGGTCCGTAGTGGACGGTTCGGCCGTGGCGGCGTACGCGGAACGGCTGGCCGCCGAAGCACAGCGGTACGGCGTGCCGCTCGGTGACGCCACCGGCGGGGACGACGACTGGTCCGCCAAGCTCGCGTTGCTGTCCGAGGCACACGTGCCGGTCGTCAGCTTCACGTTCGGCTGCCCGCCGCCCGAGGTCATCGCCGAGGTGAAACGGCACGGCTCCGAGGTGCTCGTGACCGTCACCTCGGCCGCCGATGCCCGTGAGGCGGTCGCCGCGGGTGCCGACGGGCTGTGCGTGCAGGGCCAGGAAGCCGGCGCGCACCGCGGCGGCTTCACCAACGACGGCGTGGACCACACCGGCCTGATCCCGTTGCTGCGCAAGGTGTCCGCCGAGGTGGACGTGCCGCTGGTGGCGACCGGCGGGCTGTCGAGCGGCGCGGACGTGGCCGCTGTGCTCGCCGCCGGCGCGGTCGCCGCGCAGCTCGGCACGATGTTCCTGCCGTGCCCGGAAAGCGGGGCCAACCCACTGCACCTCGCGGCGCTCGCGGCCGGCGACACCCCTACCGAGATCACCCGCGCGTTCACCGGGAGGCCCGCACGGGGACTGGTGAACCGGTTCCTGGCCGAGCACTCAGGCGCGGCGCCGGCGGCCTACCCGCATGTCCACCAGCTGACCAGGGACCTGCGCCGAGCCGGGGACCAGCAGGCGATGTCGCTGTGGGCCGGGCAGGCGTACGAGTTCGCCCGGCCATTGCCAGCAGCGGAACTCGTGCGAGAACTGGCCGCCGGGGCGCGGTCGGCACTGGCAGCCGCCGCACGACGGTGGCCGGTTTAGCCAGGTACGCCCTCAGCACGGCGACGCCGATCCTGGGCAGGTCGCCCGCGTGCCGGTACGCCAGGTAGAGCGGCTCGTGGCGGGGCTGGAACTTGGCCTTGAACGCGTGCAGTGAGCCGAACCCGTACAGGGGCTCCATCAGCTTGCCCATCACGTCGAGTGCCCGCTGGATCACGCCGGCCTTGCCCTTCGCCGACCGGACCAGTGGCGCACCGGACAGCGACACGACCTCGGCGCCCTCGTCCTGGAAGGTCAGGCAGGACTCCGCGATCAGGAACTCGATCACCGGCCGGAAGCCGTCCGCGCCGCGCCGCATCATGTCGAGGGTCCAGCCGCGGGGCTTGCCGTCCGCGCCCAGTATCGGCAGCCAGGACGTGACCCCGTGGACCGTGCCGTCGCCGTCGATCGCGATGCCGACCCGGACACGCGGGTCCAGGGCCTCGGTGACGCCGCCGAGTGTGAAGCCCAGCTCAGGTGTCTTCTTGCCCTTCAGCCAGCTCCGCGAGATCTCGCGGACCTGCCGGATCACGGCCGGGTCCTCGTCGGCGAGGGTGACCATGCGGAACGTGATGCCGTCCTTGGCCGCCCGGTTGCGGGCCGTGCGGATGTCCTGCCACTTCTTGCCGCGGAACTCGAGGCCGGGCAGGTCGAGGAGGGTGTCCTCGGCGACCTGGACACGCCGCATGCCGGCCGTCGTGGTCGCGCTGACCGAGAACCATGCCGGAACCAGACCTTCCCGGTCACAGTGGGCGGCGAACGCTCGTGGTGCGGCCTGCCGCCACTCGGGCGTGCCGACCGGGTCGCCCAGGGCGATGGCGACGCCCGCGTGCCGGCGGTAGGCGACGTAGCCGCCCTCACCGTGCAGGAACTCCATGCCGCGCCAGGTGCCCATCCAGGAGAGGGTGCCCCCACCGTGGGTTTCGAGGAGCCTGAGCGCTCGGTCGTCGTCGGTGTTCCGTTCGGCGCGGCGGACGTACAGGGGCCCGAGCGGCAGGGCGACCACGACCGCGACCAGGTGCACGACGTCGGCGAGGTGCCCGATGACCAGCAGCGACCCGACGACGTAGGCGAGCAGGCCGGCCCGCGCCCAGAAGCGCCAGCGGGACGGCAGGGTCGCCGTGACCACCGCCGCGGCGGCCAGCGACCCGCCGGACGGGCCGACGTCCAGCGCCGTCGCCAGGCTGGTCCCGGAGACCAGCGCGCAGGCGCCGAGAACGCCGATGACGTGCCCGAACGCCCAGATCACCGCGGTCCGCGCGGTGCCGAGGCGGTGCTCCGCGAACCCCACGAACACGGCGAAGCTCAGGAGCACCGGGACGTAGCAGAGCGGCGTGATCGCGAACGGCGCTCCGGTGAGTACCGCCCACCACCGACCGTCATGGAACGCGGGCAGACCGTAAGCGAGTGAATCACCCCAGGAGGTGTCACCGATGGGTGTGACAAAAAGTCCGAAGAGGACGCCAAGGGTGACGAAGACCCCGAGTCCGCCTGCGGTGAACGGGTGTCGGCGCAACATGTCTCAACTCTGTCTCGGCAGGTGGCGGGAGACACTGGCGCCAGCACCCGAACCGTAGGTAGGGCTCTCCCCACCAGAAAGAAGACCCAATGAGCCGTTACCTACTGGCGGTGGCCGTTGCCGCGGCTGCCGCCGCTTCGCTGTTCGCGGGCACCGCGGCCGCGCAGCCGAAGGATGACCCCGTTTCGGGTGATGAGAGAGCCACCGCGTACTCCGGAAACGTGGTCGACCAGGACTGTGCCGAGCTGTTCGAGGGCAGCCAGGTCATCGCGTCCGGCGATCTCACGTACGTCGTGGACGGTACCAACACGTACATCGACGTGACGGGCGTCGCGACAGGCGTCAGTGTCGCCGCGGTCATCGTGAAGGGTGGCCCGGCGTACAACGAGTACCTGGCCGAGGACCTGGGCGACCTGCCGTGGGAGGACCTGCACTCCCCGCTCGTGTCCAGCGGCGAGCCGGCGCAGATCAGCCACTGGTTCGCCTGTGGTGACAAGGAAACCGACACGACAACGACCACAACCACGACGACCACGACGACGGAGCCGTCCGAGACGTCGACCACGACGACAACGACCTCCTCGGAGGTCGAGAGCGCATCGGTCACGACGACGATCGGCACCACCACGGCCGTGGCCGTTGCGGCGGCGGCCGCTGAGGGTGGCCTGGCCTCCACCGGGTTCAACGGCGGTTGGCTGGTCGTGCTGGCCGCGGCTCTGCTGCTCGCCGGTGGCGCGCTGCTGCTGCTCGTGCGTCTGCGTACGGCGCGTCGCTGACGCATCGCCCAGAGCGAACGCCCCCTTGTCCCCGGGGCGTCCGTTTTTGTCGGTGGTCCGTGCGATCGTGCGGACCATGACAAACAACACGAACGACGTATGGTCGGACGGTGCTCGCCGACGTCCTGCCGTACCTGTGCTGTCCACACTGCTCGGCCGGGCTCACGGCCGACGCCGGATCGCTCCGGTGCCTGTCCGGCCACGTGTTCGACGTGGCCCGTCAGGGATATGTGAACCTGCTGGCGGGCAAGGCGCCCGTGACCGGCGACAGCGCGGCGATGGTCGCGGCACGGGACGAGTTCCTGTCGGCCGGCCACTACGCGCCGATCGTGGCCGCGACCGTGGCGGCGGCCTCGGGGGACGGCTGCGTCCTCGACCTGGGTGCGGGCACGGGCCATTACCTCGCCGCGGTCCTCGACACCTCGCCTTCGCGGGTGGGCATCGCGCTGGAGATCGCGAAACCGGCGCTGAAGCGAGCCGCCCGCGTGCATCCCCGGCTCGGCGCGGTGGGCGCCGACACGTGGCAGCGGCTCCCGGTGCGGGACGGCGTGATCTCCGTGGCGCTCAACGTGTTCGCGCCACGCAACGCGGCCGAGATCGCGCGAGTCCTGGCACCGGACGGCCGGCTGGTGGTGGTGTCGCCAACGCCCGCGCATCTCGCTGAGCTGGTGTCCGCACTGGATCTGCTGACGGTCGGCGAGGACAAGGCGGCCCGCGTTTCCGCGTCCCTGCCTGGCTTCGACGTGTCCACACGGGACGACTGCGAGTTCACGATGTCGTTGACGCACGACGAAGTCCTCGCTCTGGTCGGCATGGGGCCGAGCGCGTGGCACGTGAACTCGGAGTCGCTGCGGTCACGGGTGGTCGCGTTGCCTTCGCCCGTGTCGGTGACCGCGTCGGTGACGGTGACGTCTTATGTGAGGGGGACGTGATGGTGCGTTATGCGATTGTCGGCGCGGGTCAGCGCGGCGCCGGGTATGCCGACTGGATCGGCCGGCACGGGGACGACGCGCGGGTGGTCGCCGTGGCCGAGCCGCGGGCGCACCAGCGTGAGTCGCTGGCGCGCCGGTACGGGGCCGAGCACGTGTTCTCGTCGTGGGAACAGCTGGCAGCCGCGCCACGGCTGGCCGACGCCGCCATCGTGTCCACACAGGACGCCGCGCATGTGGCGCCGGCCATTGCCCTGGCGCGCAAGGGATACCACCTCCTGGTGGAGAAACCGTTGGCACCGACCCCGGCCGAGTGCACCGAGTTGGTGGAGGCGGTCACGGAGGCGGGCGTGCTGTTCGCGGTCTGCCACGTGATGCGGTACCGCCCGTACACGGCACTGGTCAGACGGCTGGTCGACGAAGGCCGCGTGGGTGAGGTGATGAGTGTTCAGCACCTGGAGCCGGTGGGGTACTGGCATTACGCGCACTCGTACGTGCGGGGCAACTGGCGCCGCGGCGACCTGGCGTCGTTCATGCTGCTGGCGAAGTCCGTGCACGACATCGACTGGCTGCGGCACATCGTGGGGCGGCGGATCGAGCGGGTGTCCAGTTTCGGGTCGCTGAGCCACTTCCAGCGCTCGTCGCAACCGAAGGGCGCCGCCGACCGGTGCCTCGACTGTGCGGTGGAGCCGACGTGCCCGTACTCGGCGCCGAGGCTCTACCTGGGCATCGTCCGGTCCGGCCACACAGGCTGGCCGGTGAGTGTGCTGACCGACGAGGTCACGGAGGCGGGTGTGACGGCGGCGCTGCGCACGGGACCGTACGGCCGGTGCGTGTACGCGTGCGACAACGACGTGGTCGACCATCAGGTGGTGGCCATGGAGTTCGAGGGCGGCGCCACGGGAACGTTCACGATGACCGGGTTCACCCCGCACGTCGACCGCAGGACACAGATCTTCGGCACACAGGGCTTCCTGGACGGCGACGGTGAACACGTGCGCTTACACGACTTCGCCACGGGTCAGACGGAGACGTTCACGGTCCCGAGCACCGGCCAGGACACGGACGCCGGCCACAACGGCGGCGACGCCGGCCTGATGGCCGCCTTCACGGCCGCGGTGGAAACCGGCGACGCCGGCCACATCCTGTCCGGCCCGACGGAGTCCCTGGAGTCACATCTGGCGGTCTTCGCGGCGGAGCGCGCCCGACTTTCCGGAACGGTCGAACACGTCTGAATCGGGCAATACAGTGGATACGTGAGAGCGGACGCAGCTCGCAACGTCGACGCGGTCCTGCACACCGGCGCCCGGCTGCTGGCCGCCGACCCGGCGACCTCGATAGCCTCGATCGCCGCGGCGGCCGGCGTGGACCGAAGAACCGTGTACCGCCGCTTCGCGACCCGCGAGGCACTGATAACGGCCGTGTTCAACGCAAAACTGGCGGCCGCCGAACAGGTACTGGACACGGCCCGCCTCATGGAGGCACCCGTTGCGGTAGCACTGCATCGCTACGTAGAGGGCGCCATCCCGTCGATCCGCCTGTGGCCAGTGGAAATCAGCCCATTCACCACCGCCGACGAACACCTCGACGCCCGCCGCCGAGCGGTCCGCGCCCAACTGGACGCGTTCGTGGACCGCGCGGTAGCGGAAGGCTTCTTCCGCTCCGACCTCCCACGAGACTGGATCCGCACAATACTCGACCACACCGTGCACCTGGCCGCACAACAACTACCCGACCTACCCGCCCCACAGTGCGCCGACCTGGTGGTGAACACACTGATGAAGGGAATCGGCAGTGTTTTCTAGCTCGGGCAGGGCTGTGTTTTAGCTCGGGCAGGGCCACCGATCGCCTTCGGCGAGCGGCCTCGGGTCGGTTTGCTCAGGTGGTTGCGGGCCGGTGTGGGTGGTTGGTTGTCGTGGGTGGTCACCTGACGATGCCCGCGGCCAGGGCTCGTCCCTCGCCCCTGCCCTTGACATCGTGCGGCGGCCGCCCTCGCCAAAGATTGGCGACCTCAGCACACTTCCGAAGCGTGCTTCGCTTCGGCAGCGGCCTCGGGTCGGCTTGCTTGGGTGGTTGCGGGCCTGGCTTCAGCTGGAGGGCCCAAATCCCCTGGGAGACGTCGACCGCCACGGGTACGGTGGCGCGATCATGGCTCTGGGGAAGGAAGGCGCGGGTGCCGGTCAGCAAGTTCGTCGCCAGGGGGACCAGTGGCGGGCGGTGGTCGCGTACATCGAGCAGGCGCCCATCACCGGTCCCTCCGCGTTCTGATTACCAGGGGATCTGCGGCGAGCGGTAGAAGTCGACGCCCATCGCCTCCCAGCGTGGGCCCTGTGCGGCCAGGCGGGTGCGGAACGACGCCCAGTCGTGCGTCGACCACGGGGACCAGCCCAGTTCCGCGATCGCCGGCAGGCGCGGGAACGCCATGAACTCGATGTGGTCGCTGTTCTCCAGCGTCTCGGACCACAGCGGGGCCTCGACCCCGAGCACCGCCGATTCCGGCACGTTCTCCACGTAGGCGCCCGGGTTCCAGTCGTACGCGTCGTCCACCTCGGTGAAGCCCGCCCACGACAGGCCAAGCGGGGTGCTCTCGTCGTACTTCATGTCCAGGTACGCCTTGTTCGCCGGCGACATCAGGATCTTGTTGCCGGCCGCGGCGGCGTCGGCCACCAGTTCGCTGGTGGTGGTCGTGCCCCAGAACTGGGCGACGCCGGAGACCGGCGGTGTGGCCTTCAGGAACTCGTGCCAGCCCGCGACCTTCTTGCCCGTCGCCTCGATCATGGGGAAGACCCGGTCGAAGAACTTGATGAAGTCCGGGTCCGTGGTCACGTGCGCCTCGTCGCCGCCGAGGTGCAGGTACGGGCCGGGGGTCAGTTCCGCCAGCTCGGTGATCACGTCCTGCACGAACCGGTACGTGATCTCCTTGTCGATGCACAGCGAGCTGAAACCGACCTCGATGCCCGTGTACAGCGGCGGCGCGACGCCGTCACAGTTCAGCTCGGCGTAGGACGCCAGCGCCGCGTTCGTGTGGCCCGGCATGTCGATCTCCGGCACGATCGTGATGTTGCGGGCCGCCGCGTACTTCACCAGGTCGCGGAACTGCGCCTTCGTGTAGAACCCGCCGGGGCCGCCGCCCACCTCGGTCGAGCCGCCGTGCTCCGTGAGCCGCGGCCAGCCGTCGATCTCGATGCGCCAGCCCTGGTCGTCGGCCAGGTGCAGGTGCAGGTAGTTGATTTTGTACAGGGCGATCTGGTCGAGGTAGCGCTTCACCTCGTCCGGGGTGAAGAAGTGCCGGGCCACGTCGAGCATCGCGCCGCGGTAGGCGAACCGCGGGAAGTCGACGATCTTGCCGGCCGCCACCGTCCACGGGCCGCGCTGCTTCGTGCGGCTCTCCACCTTCGCCGGGAGGAGTTGCCGCAGCGTCTGCACGCCGGCGAACAGGCCGGCGGAGGTACGCGCCTTCACCAGCACGCCCCCGCGGTTCACCGTCAGCTCGTAGCCCTCGGTGCCCAGCCGCGCGGGGACGTAGCCGAGGTCGAGCGTGATCGCGCCCTGCCGGCGGTCCGTGACCACCGGCAGCCGATAGCCGGTCGACGGGCGCAGCACACCCGCGAGCAGCTCGCCGACACCGCGCGCGCCACGGTCGACGCTGATCACGGTGTCGCGGGACAGTTCGAAAGCACCGCCGTGGCGGTCAGGTGTGACCGACACTGGCGCCGGTATCACCCGGTTCATGCGGGACTCCTCAATGGCGCTGGCAGGCGCGCTCTGCCCGAGCACGGCCAAGCTGCCGATCGCCAGGACGGTGAAAAAACGGGACGCAGGGTTCCTGGACACACGATCCTCCCGAGTGGCTCGGACATCCAGATATAGACCACTAGTGGTCCAGACCACAACCTCTCAACCCTTGAGCGCTCCCGCGGTCGCGCCGGACACGAGCTTGCGCTGCACGATCAGGAAGAACACCAGTGCCGGCAGTGCGTACATCACCGAGGCGGCCGTGATCCCGCCCCAGTCGGTGCCGAACACCGTCCTGAACGTGGACAGCCACACCGGCAGCGTCTGCTTGTCGTTGTCACGCATGAACACCAGCGCGTACAGGAACTCGTTCCACGCGGTGATGAACGCGAACACCGAGGTCGCGACGATGCCCGGCCCGAGCAGCGGCAGCACGACCCGGCGGAACGCGCCGAACCGGCCGAGGCCGTCAACCATCGCGGCCTCCTCCAGCTCGTACGGGATGCCCTGCACGAACCCACGCAGCGTCCACACGGTGAACGGCAACGTGACCGCGAAGTACACCAACAGCAGCGACGGCAGCTTGTTCAGCAGCCCGGCGTCCTGCATCAGCAGGAACATCGGGATCAGCAGCGCCTCCAGCGGCGCCATCTGCGCGATCAGCACCAGCAGCAGGAAACCCTTGCGTCCCCGGAAACGTAGGCGTGCCAAGGGGAAGGCGGCGAGGACCCCGGCGACGAGCGAGCACAGGACCGCGCCGACGGTGACGATCAGGCTGTTGGTCAGGTGCGTGAGGAAGCCCGGCTTGTTCCAGGCACTGACGAAGTTGTCCAGCGTCAGCGACGTGGGGAACAGGTCGTAGTCGGGTGTCAGCATCAGCGTGGACGGCTTGAACGCGCTGCTGAACAGCCAGTACGTGGGGAAGGCGAACACGAGCGCGACGAGCACGCCGACAGTGTTGAGCGCGATGCGCTGGCCCCGGGTCTTCTTCATGAGATGTCAGCCTCCCGGGTGCGGAGCAGCAACTGCAGGTAACGGGCGGTGAGCGCGAGGAGCACGATGATCATCAGCACCGCCACGGCGGACGCCACGCCGAAGTGCCGTCCGGCGATGCCGCGCAGGTACATCAGGAGCGGCAGAGTGGTGCTCTCGCCGTCCGGACCGCCCTGCTTCATCGCCCAGACCTGGGCGAACACCTTGAAGTCCCAGATCACCGACAGGAACGTGGTGAGCGTGACCAGCGGCCGGATCGCGGGCCAGGACACGGTCGTGAACGACTGCCACGAGCTCGCCCCGTCGATGGCCGACGCCTCGTACAGCTCCTGCGGCGCCTGCAGCAGGCCCGCGTACATCGTGAAGCAGACGAACGGCACGGCCTGCCAGACGATCAGGATGCCGATCACGGTGAGCGTGCTCGCGCCGCTGGAGAACCAGGAAAAGCCCTGGAACGAGTCGAAACCCAGCTTCACGAGCGTCTTGTTGAGGATCCCGTACTGCTGGTCGAAGATCCACTGGTACACGGTGGTCGCGGCCAGGATGGGAGTCGCCCATGCGAGCACCAACGTCACCTGGACTGCCACCCGGACCGACTTGGACAGGTGCCGCATGAGCAGCGCGATCAGCAGGCCGGCGAGGATCGTGCCGGCCACGACCGCGGCCGTGAACAGGACCGTCCGCAGCGTGATCGTCCAGAACTCGGGTTCGGCGAGCACCGAGGTGTAGTTGTCGAGGCCGACCCACACGATCTCGCCGCGGACCAGCTCGCCGAGGTCGAGCTTGCGGAAGCTGATGCCGATGACCTGGATCGCGGGCCAGCCGAGCAGCACCACCATGACGAGCACGGCCGGCGCGAGGAGCAGGTACGGGATCGTCTTCTCGCCGAGGTTGAGGACCCGGCGACGCGGCGCCCGCGGCGGTGCCGGCGGGGTGGTTCCCGCCGGCACCGCGGTGTGGACCGTGGCTGTCATCCCGAGAAAGCGGCGTCCAGCGCGGTGTTCGCGTCGTTCGTCGCCGTGTCGAGGTCCTTGGCGCCGGTGAGGTAGGCGGTCATCATGTCCTTGAGCGGGTTCTGGCCCGCCTCGACGGTGCCCCACTTCGGGGTGGCCGGGGCGGCGTTGCCGCTCTTGGACGCCGCCGCCATCGCCTTGCTGACCGGGTTCGCGTCAAGCGCGGACAGGTCGGTGGAGGCACCCGGCACCATGCCGGCCTCGGCGAGCTGCGACTGGTACTTGTCGGAGAGCAGGAGCTTCAGGTAGGCCTTCGCGAGCTCGGGGTTCTTGCTGTTGACCGGGATCGCGAGGTTCGAGCCACCCTGGAAGACCGGCGCGGTCTTGCCCGCGGTCTTCGACGGGATCGGGAAGGCGGAGGTGTTCTTCTCGATGTCCGGGTTGTCCTTCGCGGCCGTCCCGACCTCCCACGGCAGCGCGATCATCATCGCGACCTTGCCCTGGCCGTAGATGCCGGCCTGCTCGGGGTTCTGCTCGTCGTTGTCCTTGGGCGCGGTCGTGCCGGACGCGTCGACCAGCTGCTTATAGAACTCCAGGCCCGCCTTGGCCTCGGGGGAGTTGACGGTGGCCTTGAACTCCTTGCCGTCCTTCTCGGCGATGTTGCCGCCCTCGTCGTAGATGAACGACAGGAGCGAGTACCAGTTCTGGCCCGGCAGGTAGAGCGGCTGGAACTGGGGGTCGCTGCCGAAGGTGGCCTTCAGCTTGGTGATCGCGTCGAGCCACTCCTGCCGCGAGGTCGGCGTCGCGGTGATGCCGGCCTGCTGGAACATGTCCGTGCGGTAGAGCACGACGCGGTTGGCGGCGTAGAACGGCGTCGCGTAGTCCTTGCCGTCCCATTCGCCGGATTGCTTGAGGCTGGCCAGCCACTGGTCGCCGTTCAGGTCGGCGACGTCCCCGCTCAGGTCGGTGAGCACGCCGTCAGCCGAGAACGAGGGCGTCAGCGTGTTGCCGAGCTCGATGACGTCCGGCGGGTCCTGGCTGGCCAGGGCGGTGGTGAGCTTGTCCTGGATGCCACCCCACTCCTGGACCTCGTACTTGACCGTGACGCCGGAGTTGGCTGCTTCGAACTCCTTGTTGAGGGCGTCGGTGAGGGTATCCGGCGCCGAGCCGCTCATCAGCCAGACGGTCAGCGTCTTGTCCCCGCTGCCACTGCTGTCGCTACTACCGCCACCGGAACCGGCACAACCGGCCGTGGCTAACGCGATGGCCGCCGCGCCGGCCACCAGCTTCGTCAAGCGCTTCACTATGTCGTCCTTCCGTCGCGCTGGCCGCGCGTCCCAACCAGTGGTTCAGACCAACTGGTATAGACCTAGTGGTTTAGACCAATGGTGGCACTCTGGTCCCGCGATCGCGCCGTGTCAAGACAATCGTCGAAGACGTTGCCCGTCTGTTTTCGTTGCTGTTCAACGAGATGCAGGAAAGGTGCGAGAACGACCAACGCAACCCGCGTGTCCAACACTCCGGTCGCGCGTGTCCAACACTGGGGACCGGTGAGTTCGACATTCGGGGCTAACGGCGATAGCCGGTTTTGTCGAACTCGGGGGTCCAGTGTGTTGGACACGCGGGTCTGGAGTGTTGGACACGCGAGGGGCGGGGGACGGGCGGCGGGGACACCGGTGGTTCGCCTAGGGTTGGGTCGTGAGTACACATTTCAATGTCGTGGTTCTCGGTGCCGGGCCCGGTGGGTACGTGGCCGCGGTACGGGCGACCCAGCTCGGGCTCTCCACCGCGGTCATCGAGGAGAAGTACTGGGGCGGCGTGTGCCTCAACGTCGGCTGTATCCCCTCCAAGGCGCTCCTCCGCAACGCCGAGCTCGCCCACATCTTCAACAACGAGGCGAAGACTTTCGGCATCGAGGTCGACGGCACCGTCCGGTTCGACTTCGGCGCCGCGCACGCACGCAGCCGCACCGTCGCCGACGGGCGGGTCAAGGGTGTGCACTACCTGATGAAGAAGAACGGCATCACCGAGTACACCGGGCGAGGCACGTTCACCGGCCCGAACAGCATCGAGGTCAACGGTGAGACCGTGACCTTCGACCACTGCGTCATCGCGGCCGGGGCCTCCGCCAAGCTGCTGCCCGGCACATCGCTGTCCGAGCGCGTGGTCACGTTCGAGGAGCAGATCCTCACCGACGAGCTGCCCGGCAGCATCATCATCGCCGGCGCGGGCGCCATCGGCGTCGAGTTCGCCTACGTGCTCGCCAACTACGGCGTGGACGTCACGATCGTCGAGTTCCTCGACCGGCTCGTGCCGCTCGAGGACGTCGAGGTCTCCAAGGAGCTGGCGCGGCACTACCGCAAGCTCGGGGTCACCGTCCTGACCTCGACCCGCGTCGAGTCGATCGACGACTCAGGCGACCAGGTCACGGTCGAGGTCTCCGCAGGCGGCGAGAAGAAGACGCTCAAGGCCGACAAGGTCCTGCAGGCCATCGGGTTCCAGCCGAACATCGAGGGCTACGGCCTCGAGACCGCCGGCGTGGCGACGACCGACCGCGGCGCCATCGACATCGACGAGTACGGCCGCACCAACGTGCCGCACATCTTCGCGATCGGTGACGTGACGGCGAAGCTCATGCTCGCCCACAACGCCGAGGCCATGGGCATCGTCGCCGTCGAGACCATCGCCGGTGCGGAGACCATGCCGATCGACTACCGCATGGTGCCGCGCGCCACGTACTGCCAGCCGCAGATCGCGAGCTTCGGCTACACCGAGGAGCAGGCCCGCGAGGCCGGCTTCGACGTCCAGGTCGCCAAGTTCCCGTTCACCGCGAACGGCAAGTCGCACGGCCTCGGCGACGCTCGCGGGTTCGTGAAGCTGCTGTCGGACAAGAAGTACGGCGAGCTGCTCGGCGGTCACCTCATCGGGCCGGACGTCACCGAACTGCTGCCCGAGCTGACGCTGGGTCAGCAGTGGGACCTGACCGTCCACGAGATGGCCCGCAACATCCACGCCCACCCGACGCTGGGCGAAGCGGTCAAGGAAGCCATCCACGGCCTGGCCGGCCACATGATCAACCTCTGACGAGCGGAGTGCCGCCGCGCCACTGGCGTGGCGGCACTCCGCTCGTCAGCCCACGGCCCGCCACGCGTTGGTCGTGCAGTGGACCTCGCCGCCGCCCCGGTGCGCCCAGCCGATGTCCTCCACCCAGCGGACCCGCACGCCGGGCACGACCGTCGCCGCCTTGAAGATGTCCACGCCGCCAACGACCGGCGCGTGCGGGTCCGGTGCCGCAAACGTTTGCGCATCCACGGACAGGCCGTTCGGGATGCCCGGTGACGCCGCCACGAACAGGTCGACACCCCTCGGCTTCGTGAACAGCACCGGCACCCGCACCAGCTCCTCGGCACGCAGCCCGGTCTCCGCCAGCAACACCGCGACCTGGTCGTCGATGTGCCGCGCGGCCTCCTCGTTGTCCGCGAGGAACTGGGCGCTGCCCAGCAGCGAGTCGATCGACTCCGTCAGGCGGCCGGTGAACCGCGCCGCGCCGGCGCCCGCTTCGGCGGCCGACCGCAACGTCGACACGGCCAGCCGGGGATCGGCCACCATCAGTGTCCAGCCACGCGCGTTGGCGGCCCGGACCACGTGCGTCGTCTCGTCGGCGTGCCCCACCAGCAGCCACGACGTGTCGATCACCACGGGCGGTTGTTGCCCCTGGCTCGTCAACAACCCCACGAACGCCGGATCCGGCGTCAGGTCGCCGGCCGGGTCCGACCCGTACACCAGCCGCCCCTTCGGATACCCCCGGTACGGCGGCAGCGACTCGATGTTGCCGGTCGCGTTCCGCAGGTCCTTCACGGCGTTCCGGCCGTCGTCCACCAGCTCCTGCACGACCGCCACGTCCGGACCACGCAGGTCACGGAACACCGCCCGCGCCGCCGGTCGCGGCGTGCGCACCCCGTCGACGTCCCAGATGTTCGCCGAGCGGATCGCGAACCGCATCGTCTGACCGTTCGCCCGCGCGTAGGCCGGTTCGAAGAAGTCCTGCCACCAGTTGTCCTGCCACCACATGTCGGTGCCGGTCAGGTACCGCATGGGCGCCGAGGAGAGCCCCGCGCTGAACGACTCCCAGTCGTACGGCTCCCAGGCCGGGTCCAGCCAGGTCCATCCGGATGGGTGCCCGGCTCCGTCGCCGGGCCGTGCGGCGAACACCGTCGTCGCGCGCTGCAGGTCGTGCTGCAGCATCAGCGGCGCCACCCTCAGGTGATGGCTGACCGCGTGTCCACCGGTCGTGAGCGTGACGGTCACCCGCCCGTCCCAGCCCGGCCGGCGCACGTCCTTGGCTTCTACGCCCAGCTCGACACCACGCCGCAGCTCGCCGGCCGACAGCGAGGACGCCGGCTCCCACGTGCCACCGCGCCGCACGAACACCCGCGCCCGTCTCGACACCGTGACCTGCCCCGGACCGTCGGCCCGTGCTCGCAGACGCGCCAGGTCCCGCTCGTCGGCGCGGCCGTTGACCACCTCGTCCGCCGCGTCATGGCACGCGGCCAGCTCGGCGTCGACCTCGGCGCCGAGCGCGTTCATCTGTGACTCGTCGACCTGACAGCGGCGACTGTCGTCGTCCAGGTTCGGCAGGACGACGACCGCCCCGGTCAGCGCGGCCGGTGTGGCGCTCGCCGGCGTGGCGACGAGCCCGCCCGCGAGCGCCAGCAGCGCCGCGATCCCCTTGTACCGCAACGTTTTCCTCCCTCGGTCTCGATACCGAGAAACCTAGGGAGGTCGCCGCGAGCCGTCGTCAGTCGTTAGGTGGAGGCGCGGTCGGTACCTCGGAGGACGGGACGCAACGCGTCCAGCACCGCCGGGTCCTCGATCGTCGACGGGACCGCCTCGTCGCGGCCGTTGGCGATGCCACGCATGGTCTTGCGCAGGATCTTGCCCGAGCGGGTCTTCGGTAGCCCGTCCACGACCGACACGTCCCGGAACGCCGCCACCGGGCCGATGTCGCGGCGCACCGCGGCGACCAGCTCGTCCCGCAACGTCGACTCGTCGATCTCGACGCCGGCCTTCAGTACGACGAACCCACGCGGCACCTGCCCCTTCACCGCGTCGGCGACGCCGATCACCGCGCACTCGGCCACCGCGGGGTGCGACGCCAGCACCGCCTCCATCGACCCGGTCGACAGGCGGTGCCCGGCCACGTTGATCACGTCGTCGGTACGGCCCATGACGTACACGTAGCCGTCGTCGTCGATGTAGCCGCCGTCGCCGGTCAGGTAGTAGCCGGGGTAGCGGGACAGGTACGACTCGACGTACCGCTCGTCGTCGCCCCACAAGGTCGGCAGGGTGCCCGGTGGCAACGGCAGCCTGATGGCGATCGCGCCTTCCGTGCCACGCGGCACCTCCGCGCCCGCGCCGTCGAGGATCCGCACGTCGTAGCCCGGCACCGGCACAGACGGCGAGCCCGGCTTGAGCGGCAGGTCGTCGAGCCCGCGCGGGTTCGAGCAGATCGGCCAGCCGGTCTCCGTCTGCCACCAGTGGTCGACGACCGGCACGCCGAGCTTGTCGGTCGCCCAGTGGTAGGTCTCCGGGTCGAGCCGCTCGCCGGCCAGGAACAGCGTCCGGAACCCGGACAGGTCGTACTTGCCCAGTTCGGTCGCCGACGGATCCACGCGCTTGATCGCCCGGAACGCGGTCGGCGCCGTGAACAACGCCTTCACCCCGTACTCGGAGATGACCCGCCAGAACGCGCCCGCATCCGGGGTCCCGACGGGTTTGCCCTCGTAGAGCACGGTTGTCGCGCCGGTCAACAGCGGGGCGTACACGATATAGGAGTGGCCGACGACCCAGCCGACGTCCGACGCGGTCCACCACACGTCGCCGGGGTGGATGTCGTAGACGTTCCGCAGCGACCAGGACAACGCCACCGCGTGACCGCCGTTGTCCCGCACGACGCCCTTCGGCTTACCGGTCGTGCCCGACGTGTACAGGATGTAGAGAGGATCGGTGGCCTTGACCGGTACACATGCCACCGGTTCCGCGTCGGCGACCAGTTCGTCCCAGTCGACGTCCCGCTCACCGAGCGTCGCGCGGGCCGCCTCGCGCTGCAACACGACCACCTTGTCCGGCTGGTGCTTCGTCGACGCCAGTGCCTCGTCGATGATCGGCTTGTACTCGACGATCCTGGTCGGCTCGATGCCGCAGGACGCGGCCACGATCACCCTGGGCTCGGCGTCCTCGATCCGGCTCGCCAGCTCCTTCGGCGCGAACCCGCCGAACACCACCGAGTGCACGGCGCCGAGCCGGGCACACGCGAGCATCGCGACCACCGCCCGTGGCACCATGGGCATGTAGATGATCACTCGGTCGCCCTTGCCGACGCCAAGCGAGCGCAGGGCACCGGCGAACACCGCGACCTCGTCCCGCAACTCACGGTAGGTGAACGACGCTTTGCTGTCCGTCACGGGCGAGTCGTAGATGAGGGCGGTCTGGTCCGCCCTACCGCCGTCGACGTGCCGATCGAGCGCGTTGTGGCAGGTGTTCAGCACGCCGTCCGGGAACCATCGGTACAGCGGAGCCGTGTTGTCGTCGAGGGCCGTGGCCGGCGGGGTCTCCCAGTCGAGCGACCCGGCTGCCGCCAACCAGAAGGCTTCCGGGTCCGCGAGACTTCGCTGGTACGCGTCCTGGTAGCTACCCATGGATGTTGAACCTATCTCGTTGCGGCAACCTGGTCACTGTTCTCAACGTCGACATAACAGGTCGACATAGGGTGGAACGACGAACGTGTTCATCTGGTCTGATGGAGAGACAGGGAGGGAGCGGCGGTGAACCTGCTCGTAGATATGGGTAGCTCGCTGCTCTCCCTGGCCCACAGCATCTTCCGGCCCGAGCTTTGCCCAGGTGACTGGGTGTGGGCATCGGTCATGGCCGGGTTCCTGGTCGGTTTGCTGCCGCCGCTTGGCGCGATGCTGATCGCGCTGGTCCGCAAGGGCACCGGCAACACCTACAACGCGGTCACGCTGTCGGTGTTCGGCGTGCTCGGGGGCGTGTTCGCGTTCCTGCTGCCGTGGCTGTACACGATGGGCGCGTCGGAGACGTTCCGGACGGTGTTCGTCAACCTGGAGACGGGTGTCCGGCCGGTGAGCTCCAACACCGGGCTGCCGGCAGACGAGGTCGCCACGCTGGAGCGGGTCTTCTGCCTGGACGACCCCCAGGGCACGTTCCTCGGTGGCCGGGCCAACGTCTACGAGGTGCTGATCTACCCGTTCGAGAGCGGCCCGATGCTGGTGCTGCGGTACACGATGCTGATCGTGGTGCCGGCGATCGCGCTGCTGTTCGTGTGGCTGCAGGGCCGGCTCGCGTTCCGCCGGGGACCCAAGTGGCCGGGCCGGTTCTTCTGGCTGCCGTTCCTCGCCGCGCTGCTGCTGAGCGCCTCGGTCGCCGTGAACGTGGCCACCTACATGTGGGTCGGGCTGCTGCTGGCCAGCGTGCTCGGGCTCCTGCCGCTGCTGGTGATCGGCCCGCCGAGCTGGTCGACGATCGAGCGTCGTACCAAGCAGGAAGCACTCAAGGAGCAGGCGCCCCCGCCGCCTGCCGTGACACCCAA
The DNA here is from genome assembly GCF_036378875.1 of Actinophytocola sp. Classification (GTDB taxonomy): domain Bacteria; phylum Actinomycetota; class Actinomycetes; order Mycobacteriales; family Pseudonocardiaceae; genus Actinophytocola. The sequence goes on along the minus strand of NZ_DASUVO010000017.1, from coordinate 27,800 downwards.
CAAGCAGAAACCACCGCCGACCATGATGTCGAACCAGCAGAAGCCGCCCCCGTACGTGCCGCCGCCCAAGCCGCCGCCGTACCAGCCGCAGCCGCCGTCCCAGCCCGTGCGGACGCCGCCGCCCACCAAGGTGGCGCCCCGAATGCCGGAACCGGAGCCGAACCGGCCCGCGCTCGCGGCGCTGGCGGCCGACCCGGGCCCGCTGCCGTTCGCGTCGGAGAAGCCGACGTCGGTGCTGAGGCCGGCGAGTGGCCGGTTCCAGAAGCTCAAGCAGCTCGGCACCGGTGGCTTCGGCACCGTGTGGCTCGCGAAGGACACGCAGCTCAACCGCACCGTCGCGATCAAGATGGCGCACGCGCCGGACGCGGAGACCGAGGAGCGGATGCTGCGTGAGGGGCGTGCGCTCGCTGCCGTGCACCACCCGAACTGCGTGCGCGTGTACGACATCGTGCAGGAGGCCGACGGCCTCGGCCTGATCATGGAGTTCATCGAGGGCGACCAGCTGGCGGAGGTCGTGCACGGCCGGGGCACGCTCTCGGACCTGCAGGCCGCCCGCCTGTGGCTGACGATGGCCGGCGCGCTGTCCGCGGCACACGAGAAGGGCGTGCTGCACCGCGACATCAAGCCGGCGAACGTGATCGTCGACCCGTCGGGCATGCCGCACCTGATCGACTTCGGCATCGCCCGCTCGAAGGGTGACCAGACGCTGACCGCCGCCGGCATGATGGTCGGCACGCCGGACTTCCTGGCCCCGGAGACGGCGACGGGCGCGACGGCCACTCCGGCCTCCGACGCGTGGCAGCTGGCGGCGACCGTGAGCTTCGCGTTGGCCGGCCACCCACCCCGTGGTGTCCGCGAGAACGCGATGGCCGCGCTGATGGCCGCGGCGAAGGCGGAGCCCCTGTCCCACCTCCCGCAGCGCAGCACCCACCTGCGCCTGCTGGCGGCCTCGCTGGACAAGGACCCGACCCGCCGCCCGACCCTGGCGGCCGTGCAGCGCGAGATGACCGCGTGGATCGCCCGTGCCGGCCAGGAGACCGCCGGCCCGGTGACCAAGATCGTCCCGCGCGCACAGATCAACCCGCGCTAGGCGTGTTCGAACCGTCACTGTTCACGCGCCTGCGACCGGCCGAACGTGTGCTGGTCGCAGGCGCGGGCGGCGGGTTCGACGTGTACGCGGGCCTGCCGATCGCGTTCGCTCAGCACGCGGCTGGCAAGCAGGTGTGCCGCCTACGAGATGCTGGTTGAACACCTCGGGCTCGACGCGATCGTGCTGGTTGACGGGGCACGGACATCCTCATGCGCGGTGATGAGGCCGGGCTCGGCACGCCGGAGGAGGACATGTCCAGCCTCGCCGCCGTGGCCGGCCTGCCGGACCGGCTGGTCAGACTGGTGGCGTGCCTCGGCTTCGGCATCGACTCCTACCACGGCGTCTGCCACGCGCATGTGCTGGAGAACCTGGCCGCACTGCAGCGTGCCGGTGCCTACCTCGGCGCCTTCTCCATCTCGCCGGACTCACCGGAGGCCATCGCGTACCTGGACGCGGTCGCTCACGCGGAAAGGTCCACCCCGGCACGGCCAAGCATCGAGGCCCATCGGGCGGCACTCACCGACGTGCGTGCCCGGCGTTCGTTCCCGCACTGACCGTTCCGGTCGCGGATCCTGGCGGCCTGGACGGGTTCAGAGGGGGAACTTCACGCCGGTGAGGTCCTCGGAGACGGTCCACAGGCGCCGCTGAAGGGCGACGTCGTAGGACTGGTTGCTGGAGGTGACCACCTCCGGGTGTCCTCGGGACTCGCCCAGCCCGTCCGGGCCGTAGTACTGGCCGCCAAGGACGGCGGGATCGGTGGCGGCACGCAGGGTCGGCAGCGCACCCATGGTCGCTTTCTGTGCGATCAGTGGCGTGACCAGCCGGGCGCCCAGGCGGACGGCGGTGGGGACGTTGCGGATGAGCTCGGTGTCGGACATGCCCGGGTGCGCGGCGGTGGCGACGGTGGTGCCGTGCCGTGCGAGCCGGCGTTGCAGCTCATAGGTGAACAGCAGGTTCGCGAGCTTCGACTGCGCGTAGGCGGCCATCCGGCTGTAGGACCGCTCCCACTGCAGGTCGTCGAAGTGGATCGCGGCGCGAACGCGGTGGCCGATGCTGCTGACGGTCACCACCCGCGAGTCGGGCACACCCAGCAGCAGGTCCAGCACCTGCCCGGTGAACGCGAAGTGCCCGAGGTGGTTGGTGCCGAACTGCAGCTCGAAGCCGTCCCGGGTGGTCTGCTTGGGCGTGTACATCACGCCGGCGTTGTTGATCAGCAGGTCGATCCGGTCGTGCTTGGTGTGCAGTTCGGCCGCGGCGTGGCCGATGGACTCCAGCGAGGACAGGTCCAGCTCCTGAACGGTGACGTCGCCGGAGATCCGCGCGGCCGCCTGCTTGCCCTTCTCGACGTCGCGCACGGCCAGCACGACCGACGCGCCGTGTTCCGCGAGGGCCCGCGCCGTCTCGAAGCCGAGGCCGGTGTTGGCGCCGGTCACGACCGCCACCCTGCCGGTCTGGTTGGGGATCTCGCGCTCAGTCCACTTCATTTCTTCCTCCATTACGGACCGGTGGTCTCTTACGAGTTCGACAGTAAGAGACCGGTGGTCTGGTGTCAAGAGACCCCTGGTCTGTAAACTGTGGACATGACGTTCCAGCGGGCACGCAGTGAGGAGCAGCGAGAGATCCGGCGCCGGACGATCCTCGACACGGCGTTGGCCATGCTCGACGAGATGCCCGTGGCCGAGCTGAGCCTCAACGAGCTGAGCCGGCGGGTCGGCCTGGCCAAGTCGAACGTGCTGCGCTACTTCGAGACCCGCGAGGCGGTGCTGATCGAGCTGCTGGAGCAGGCCATGGCGAGGTGGCAGGAGCGGTTGTCAGAGGCACTCGCCGCTGCCGTCGATCCGCGGCTTCCCGCGAAGGAGCGGGGTAACCAGCTGGCCGCCGTGGTCAGCCGGTCCCTGGCGGACGACACGGTGTTGTGCGAGCTCATCAGCGCGCAGGCCGGCGTCCTGGAGCGCAACGTGTCCGTCGACGTCGTCGTGAGCCACAAGCGGTTCACCACGGCCTACCTCGGGTCCATGGTCGAGCTGGTCCAACGGCACGTGCCGGAGCTGGGTGACGGCGCCCGGTCGGTGTGCCTGATGGCCTTCATCCTGGCCGGCGCCCTGTCGACCTACTGCCGGCCCTCCGCCAGCGTGCTGGCGGCCTACGCGACGGACCCGGCGCTGGCCGAGCTCCGGATGGACCTGCCCAGGGAGTTGGAGAACGCCGTCGCCACGCTCGTCGCCGGCACCCTGGCCAGGGGCTAGCGCCAGGAGGGCAGCCAGAGCTCCTGTTGCCAGTGGGTTTCCGTGATCGAGTCGCCGTTCAGGATGGGCCACAGCCACACGAAGTTGGCGACCACCACGCCCACGTACAGGGCCACCACGAGCAGACCGGTGCCTCTGCGTTCGTAGCCGTCCCGGGCGGTGCCCATGATCTGGCCCAGCACCAGGACGATGCCCAGCACCAGGAACGCGGGCAACGGGGTGGCGTAGAAGTAGTACATCTGCCGGTCGAGGTTGGCGAACCACGGCAGCAGCCCCGCCATGTACGCCACCACGAACGCCGCGTACCGCCAGTCCATCCGGCCGATCATGCGCCACAGGCCCCAGCCGAGCACCGGCAGCGACACCCACCACAGCGCGGGCGTGCCGACCAGCATTGTCGCGCTGACGCACCGCTGCTCACCACACGAGACGGTGCCGCCGTCGTAGTAGTAGAGCATCGGCCGCAGCCCCATGGGCCATGTCCACGGCTTGGACTCCCACGGGTGCTGGCCGGTCGCGGGGGTCACCAGGTGCTCGTGGAAGTTCAGCACGTTGCCCGAGTACTGCCACAGCGACCGTAACGCCATCGGCAGGACGTCGTACCAGCCGTGATGGCCCGCCTCGTCGGCCAGGTGCCGGTCGACGCCCGTCTCGGACATGAACCAGCCCCACCACGTGGACAGGTACACGAGCAAAGCGACCCCGACGAAGGCCCACAGCCCCGGCAGCAGGTCACGCAGGATCGTGCCCCGCCACGGTCGTGCGACGCCGGCGGCCCGACGTGCCGTGACGTCCCAGAGCACGGTCAGCACGCCGAACGCCATCACAAAGAAGATGCCCGACCACTTGGCCCCGCACGCGAGCCCGAGCGACACCCCGGCGAGGAACCGCCACCAGCGGAAACCCAGCCACGGCCCGTACGCCGACTCGGTCACCCAGCCCTCGCGGGCGGCGATCGCGAGCCGTTGTCGCACCTGGTCGCGGTCCAGCAACAGACAGCCGAACGCCATCAGCACGAAGAACGCCAGGAAGATGTCCAGCATCCCCATGCGGCTCTGCACGTGGGACACGCCGTCGCTGATCAGCAGCACGCCGGCGATCCCGCCGAGCAGGGTCGACCTCGTCAGCCGCCGTGCGATCCGGATGATCATGAGGATCATGAGCGAGCCGCAGAGCGCGGCGGTGAACCGCCAGCCCCAGGCGTTGTAGCCGAACAGCCACTCACCGATCGCGATCATCTGCTTGCCGAGTGGCGGGTGCACGGTCAGCTCGTAGGCGGGGTTGTCCTCGTACCCGCCGTTGCGCAGGAACTCCCACGCCTGCGGCACGTAGTGCTTCTCGTCGAAGACGGGTGTGCCCTTGTCGGTGGGGAAGCCGAGGTTCTGCAGCCGCACGAACCCGCCGAAGACCGCCAGGAAGCCCGCCACCAGCCAGCCACGTAGCCGGTCGGTCGGCATGGGCTTGCCGACCAGGTGGACCTCGGCGAGGTCGGCCTCGGACAGGGGCTTCCCGCCGGGGCCACCCAAGCTGGGCGACACCGCAGCCGGGCGGTCGGCGAGAAGACTCACGGGCAATGATCGTAGGCAACGCGGTGTGTCATCCGCGTCGGGATCGGCAACTCGGAGCGGGGCGATGGCGGAACGACTCGGCAGGCTGGTCCTCGCGGCCACTCCACTAGGCGACTCGCGGGACGCGTCGCCGCGCCTCGTCGAGGCGCTGACCACGGCGGATGTGGTCGCGGCTGAGGACACCCGCAAGACGCGCGCGCTCGCCGCGGCCCTCGGCGCGACCCCGACCGGCCGGGTGGTGAGCTTCTACGACGCCGTTGAGACCAGCCGTGTCGGCGGCCTGGTCGCGGCGGTCGAGCAGGGCCAGACTGTTCTGCTGGTCACCGACGCCGGCATGCCCAGCGTCTCCGACCCCGGCTTCCGGCTGGTCGCGGCGTGCGTCGAGAAGGACCTGCCGGTCACCTGCCTGCCAGGCCCGTCCGCGGTGACCACCGCGCTCGCCCTGTCCGGCCTGCCGTGTGAGCGGTTCTGTTTCGAGGGCTTCGCACCCCGCAAGGACGGCGAGCGGCGCCGGTTCTTCGCTGCTCTGGCGGACGAGCCGCGCACCACCGTCTTCTTCGAGTCACCGCACCGGATCGGTGCGACGCTCGCCGTGGCCGCCGAGGTGCTGGGCCCCGAGCGGCGGGCCGCCGTGTGCCGGGAGCTGACCAAGACGTACGAGGAGGTCCGCCGGGGCGGCCTTGCCGACCTGGCGGACTGGGCGGCCGACGGGGTGCGCGGCGAGATCACCGTGGTGGTCGCGGGTGCCGCGCCCGCCGCCGCGCCGGATCTCACCGTCCTGGTCGGGCGGGTGCGGACGCGTGTCGCGGAAGGTATCCGACTGAAGGAAGCCGTCGCCGCCGTCGCCACCGACGCGGGCGTGAGCAAGAAAGCCCTGTATGACGCGGTCGTCACTGAGCACAATGGAGCGTGACCATACCGCTGGGGGTAATTTTCTGTCACCGTCCGATTCCGTTGCGGTACGATCATGCGATTCGTCCGTTGACTCACCTTTCGGTGGGTTCGGTCGCATGGGGGCTATGTGGATGCGGAGAGTGACAGACATGTCGACAACCGGCCGACCGATCGTGAGCTAGAAGTACTGGAACTCGTCGCGGCCGGTTTTCCCCAACGGGGAAATCGCGCGACGCCTGTTCATCACCGAGCGCACGGTGAAGTTTCACCTCTCCGGGCTGCGACGCAAACTTCGTGCCCGCGATCGCGCACATCTGGTCGCCCTGTCCTTTCGGACAGGTTTACTCACCGTCAACTGTACCGAGGGGCAGTACGGGCGGGCCGCTGAATCGCTAACTTTGTTCTCGTCGCGCGACACCAAGGGAAGGTCGGAGAGGAATCCTGACGAGAACGGGGAGAATTAGTGCGACGGTTGAAGGCGGCCATGGCTGTCCTGCTCGGCGCTGTGACGCTGCTGTTGGCTCCGGTTGGCGTGGCGAGCGCCGACGACAACGGTAACGGTCTGCCGCTGTGTTCGCCAGAAGAGATCTGTTTCTGGTACAACGAGAGCAATATTCTCGAGAAGCAGTTCTACTGGAACTCCGGGCACGGTGGGTACAACTTCATGGGTGTGTCCAACGGCAACTACTATGTATCCGACGAGCCTCTGCAGAACAATGCCAGAGACATCACGAACAAGGACAGTGAGTGCACTGTGTTCGTCGGTATCTGGCACGGTAACGGCAACTGGACCTGGGAAAGCTTCCCGAACGACCAAAACCGGTATTTCCTGCGTACCGTGAACAACAGAAATGACTACCACCAAAGGTGCGGTGTATAACGCCGTGTGATTGACGGGCCCGTGGGGTGGTACCGCTCCACGGGGCCGTGGGAAAGGTGACGATGAGGGTCCCAGCGCTTGTCCGGGCGTTGTGTGTCGTGACGGGGGTGGTGGTCGCCGGGGGCTGCACGTCGGACGCCGAGCCGGCGCACACCCCGAGCCGGGTGCCGGCAGAGCGCATGTCGGACGACGTGTTCCACAGCGACGAGATCAGCCTGATCGAATACACGAAGAACAAGCTGATCGCGGACTGTCTTGAGCGAAACGGCTATCCCGAGAAGAACCAGGCGGGCGTGCAGGAGCACCCTGGCACGTTCGACTACCTCGTGCCCAAGGCGTCCGACTGGGCCACCCGCTCCGACGAACAGGCCAGACTCCTGGGGTTCGGCGAGAACTCACCGGCGGAGGCGGCGCGGGTGATGGGTCTGGAGGAGGGCTACACCAAGGCGTCCGACGACTGCCGGGCCGAGGCCGCGGCCGAGCTCGGGCCGGACTCCGTCGAGACCGTGTCCCAGGCCTCGGAGTTCGCCAACTCGATCGCCAGCGAGATCGCCGCGGTGCTGTACGACGGCGACGGCGCTGAGGCCAAGGAGCTGACGAGCCTGTACGTGCCGGTGATGGACTGCCTCGAGACGAAGGGATACCGCCCCTCCCAGCAGGGCGAACGGAACCTGGAGGCGTACGGAGCCTTCGAGAAGAAGGGGCGACTCGAGGGTCCGGAGCCGGCCAGGCCGGCGCCGGCGTCCGGCCGGATCACGGTCCTGCCTCCGGTACCGGAGCGGCGGTACGTCCCGGCGCCGGAAGAGGCTGAACTGGCCGTGTCGCTCGCCCAGTGCGCCAGGCAGACCGGTTTCGCGGACAAGGAGTTCGCACTGAGACTGCGTGTCACCAGGGCGGCCATCGGGAAGTACGAGGCGGAGCTCACGGAGCTGACCCCGAAGGTCGAGGCGCTGGCGAAGAGAGCCGCGAAGCTGGTCGGCCAGTGACCGAGCGGACTCCTGCCCGCAGGCGGTGGCGGCGGCTGGTCGCCACCGCTGTGGCGGTGCTTGTCGTCGCGGTCGCGGTGGCGGTCGGCGTGTTCCTCGGGCCGCGGTTGAAGTCACCGGAGCAGGCGGTGGCCGATGCCGCGCCGCCACCCGCGTCGCTGGTGACCGCTCGGGTGGAGCGGCGGGTGCTCGCCGAGTCGGTCGTGCTGCGTGGCACCGTCGAGCCGGGGGCGTCGATCAAGCTCGAGGTCCCGCCGGGCCTGGCCGGCCCGACGGCGGTGGTCACCGACGTACGCGCCGAACCGGGGGAGCCGCTTCGGGAGGGTGCGGTGCTGGTGGAGGTGGCCGGGGCACCGGTCTTCGGGCTGGTGCTGCCCTTCCCGCTGTACCGGGACCTGACCGACGGGTTGTCCGGCCCCGACGTGCGGGAGGTGCAGCGGGCGCTCGTACGGCTCGGCTACCGCACGGCGGTGAGCGGCACGTTCGGCGCCGACACCCAGGACGCGCTCCGGCGGTTCTACGCGGCCCGTGGCTACCCCGTGCCGGAGCAGGCCGGGCCGCAGACGACCACGCCGATGCTGCCAAGGACGCACGTCGTTCGGCTGGACCAACCCGGTCGCACGATCTCCGCCATCCCCATCGCTGTCGGCGCGGTCCTGTCCGAACCGGCCGCGGTGCTTGCCGAGTTGGACGCCGGGTCGGCGACGATCACCGCGCTCGCTGGACAGCAGCAGGTCGCGTTGCTCGTGCCGGGCACGACGGCGGACATCGTGGACGACGTGCGGGCACTGACGTCGACGGCGGTCGTGGAGACCGTGGCGACTGAGCCGGCGCAGGGCGAGACCGGTGCGGCCTTCCCGGTTCGGCTGACGTTCACCGGCGCCGAGCTGACCCCGACGCCCAACCACACCGTGCGGGTCACCATCGGCGCCGCGCTCGACGCCGCGCCGGTACTGGCCGTGCCGGTCACCGCCGTGTACGCACGGCCGGACGGCAGCACGTTCGTCACCGTCGTCGACGACCCTGAGCGAACCACGGACGTGACTGTTCGCACCGGCAGGTCGGCCGGCGGCTGGGTCGAGATCGCGCCGGAACGGAGCCAGCTCGACGTCGACGCCAGAGTCGTGGTCGGATCCGACTTCCGGGCGGACACGTCGGACTCGGCAGCGACTCCGGGTGGTTGACCCTCATGACCGAGCCACTGCTGCGGCTGACCGGGGTCAGCCGCACCTATGACGACGGCGTTCCGGTGTACGCCCTGCGTGAGACGGACGTCACCATCGCCTCCGGCGACTTCGTCACCATCACCGGGCAGTCCGGTTCCGGCAAGTCCACCTTCCTGAACGTGCTCGGTCTGCTCGACCGCCCGACCACCGGGTCGTACCGGGTGTGTGGGGCGGAGACGGTCAGGGCGCCCGAGCGTCTGCGGGTGGCGGTGCGCGGTCAGCTGTTCGGCTTCGTGTTCCAGGCCTTTCACCTGCTCGCCGGGCGCAGTGTGGTGGACAACGTCGAGCTCGGCATGCTCTACGGCCCGCACCCGCCACGGGTGCGCCGCGCCATGGCCGCCGCCGCTGTCGAACGGATCGGGTTGTCGCCTCGTGCGCACGCCGATCCGAGGACCCTGTCCGGTGGAGAGCGGCAACGGGTGGCCATCGCCAGGGCGATCGCGGCCCGGCCACGGGTGCTGTTCTGCGACGAGCCCACCGGAAACCTGGACAGCGCCAATACCGACAACGTGCTCGGACTGCTCGCCGAGCTGAACGCGGACGGCCTGACGGTCGTGGTCGTGACGCACGAGACCGCCGTCGCCGAACGCGGTGACCGGCGGCTGCGGGTGTGTGACGGTGTCGTCGAGGAGGTCACCGGATGTCCCGTGTGACACCGGGGGACCTGGGCCTCGGCAACGCCCGGTTTCGGGTTCGTGACCTGGCAAGGGAAGCGTGGCTGTCGGTGACCGGGCACCCGGCGCGATCATTGCTGACCGCGATCGGCACGGTGCTCGGTGCGGCCGCTTTCGTCGCCACCCTCGGGCTGTCAGCCACGGTCTCCGCGCAGGTGTCCGATTCCTTCGACGTCCGGCGTGCGACCGAGGTCGTGGTGCGCGCGGCGGACGAGCGGGACACCGGCCCGCCCGCCACCAGCGCCGACCCCACCCCGTCGTGGCAGACCCGGCAGGCGCGGCAGCGACTGGTGGAGCTGAACGGGGTCGAGGCGGCCGGCTCACGGGTACTGCTGCCGGAACAGTCGGTGCGGCGCACGGCGGACAGCGCCGCCGCCGAGCGGAAGGCACGGGTGATCGGGATGGACTCCGGCGCCTTCGGGGTCATCGAGCCTCACGTCGTGCTCGGCCGCACCTTCGACGCGTTTCACGATCGCACGGCTGCGCCGGTGGCGTTGTTGCCCGCGAACATCGCCGACGGCCTCGGTATCACCCGGGTCGGTGTCGCGGTGTTCGTCGGCGATCGCGCGTACACGGTCATCGGGATCTTCGATGACGTGGCCCGTCACCCCGAGGCTCTGCTCAGCGTGCTGATCCCGTTCGACACCGCGAACCCGTCGACCGGCGGTGCGGTGGCGGGGGTCGAACGGGACCTGGTGATCAGGACCGCCCCCGGCGCCGCGCAGCTGATCGGCAGCCAGGCCGCGCTCGCACTGGCGCCGGAGAACCCAGCGGCGTTGCTCGCGGTCGCGCCGCCGGACCCGGCCACGTTGCGCCGCGAGGTCGAGGGCGATGTGGCACAACTCTCCCTCATCCTTTCGTTGGTTGCCCTGGCGATCGGCACGGTGTCCATCGCGAACGCGGCGACCGCGGGCATCGCCGCACGGATCCCGGAGATCGGGTTGCGGCGTGCCGTCGGTGCGCGTCCCCGGCACATCTTCAGCCAGCTGCTGGCCGAGACGACCGTTCTCGGTGCTCTCGGCGGACTGATCGGCGCCGTCGGTGGGGTGCTGATCACGATCGTCGTGTCTTTGACCAGAGGTTGGCAACCGATCATCGACGTGCCTACCGCGCTGCTCGCGTCCTCCGCTGGCGCGCTGGCGGGGCTGCTCGCCGGGTTGTTGCCGGCATGGCGTGCGACCCGGATCCAACCCGTCAGCGCGCTGCAGCGCTGAGCTACCGATTTGACCTGGAGCGTGCTCCAGGGTGTTCCCTGGAGATCAGCCGCGGCAGGGGTTCGCGGCGATGGAGGAGATACCACGTGGTCGACAAGCGCACGCTCGGTGACCTGGAGGTTTCGCCGCTGGGGCTTGGCTGCATGGGGATGTCGGAGATCTACGGACCGGCCGACGACACCGAGTCGATCGGCGTCGTCCACCGGGCGCTCGGGCTGGGTGTGAACTTCCTGGACACCGCCGACGTCTACGGCCAGGGCCACAACGAGGAGCTGGTCGGCCGGGCCATCACGGACCGTCGCGACCAGGTCGTGCTGGCGACCAAGTTCGGCATCAAGCGGATCGTCGGCGGCGGAGTCGTCGAGGTCGACGGCTCCCCGGACTACGTTCGCGCGGCGGTCGACCGCTCGCTCGGCCGGCTCAAGGTGGACACGATCGACCTCTACTACCTGCACCGGCGCGACCCGAACGTCCCGATCGAGGACACCGTCGGCGCGATGGCCGAGCTGGTGACCGAGGGCAAGGTGCGCCACCTCGGTCTGTCCGAGGTCAGCGCGGACACGCTGCGCAAGGCGCACGCGGTGCACCCGATCGCCGCGCTCCAGTCGGAGTTCTCGCTGTTCAACCGCGAGTTCGCGGTCAACGTCCTGCCGACGGCCCTGGAGCTGGGCGTCGGTGTGGTGCCGTACTCGCCGGTGGGTCGCGGCCTGCTGACCGGTGACCTGGACACGTTCCGCAACCTGCCGGAGGACGACTTCCGGCGCGGCCTGCCGCAGTTCCAGGGCGAGAACCTCGATCGCAACATCGTGCTGGCGGAGCGGGTGATCGGCATCGCGAAGACTCTCGGGGTCACCCCGGTCCAGGTGGCACTGGCCTGGCTGTTGGCGCAGAACGAGCACATCGTGCCGATCCCGGGCACCAAGCGGGTGAAGTACCTGGAGGAGAACGCGGGCGCCGCGGCGGTGACACTGACCGCCGACCAGCTGGCGGAGATCGACTCGGCCTTCCCGGCGGGCGCGGTCTCCGGCGACCGCTACACCCCGGAGGGCATGCAAGCGGTCAACCGCTGACCTGTTATAGGGGGCACCGACGCGGTGCCCCCTATAACCTCAGGCGTTCTCGCGCTGGAACGTGCGCGCGCCCCACCACACGGCCAGGATCGTGATCGCGAACAGCACGACGCTGCCCGTGAGCAGCCCGTCCGCCGAGTAGTCGCCGCGGAACGAGGCCCGCTCGGCGTCCATGACGTGCGCGAACGGGTTGATCCGGGACAGCACGTACAGCCACTTCGGTGCCAGCTCGGTCGTGATCGGCACCAGGATGCCGGTGAGCAGCAGCAGCGGCACCGAGATCGTGGTGAGCAGCGCGGGGAACGCCTCCTCGCTGCGCACGATCATGGCCATCGCGTACGAACTGGACGACAGCGTGACAGCCAGCAGCATGACCATCACCAGGCACAGCAGCACACCGGCGATCGGCGCGCGCATGCCGAACACCAGGTAGGCCACCAGCAACAGCAGGATCCCCTGCACCAGCAGCTGAACGGTGTCATGCAGGACGCGGCCGAGCAGCAGCGCCAGCCGACTCACCGGAGTCACCCGCATTCGCTCGACGACACCGGTCCGAAGATCGCCCAGCAGCGCGAAGCCGGCGAACATGCTGCCGAACAGGCCGAGCTGGACCAGCAGCGCCGGTGCGAGGATCTGCCAGCTGTCGCCGGGCGGGAAGCCGGGCGTCGAGGACACGATCTTCTCCATCAGCGGCCCGAACAGCAGCAGGTACAGCAGCGGCTGCATGATCCCGATCAGTACCCACGCGGGGTTGCGCAGTGAGATCGCCATGTGCCGGCGGAACACCAGCCAGATGTCAAGAACCATTGGCGCTGCCCTCCTCGGCGTCGCGCAGTGTCCGCCCGGTCATGGTGAGGAACACGTCGTCGAGCGACGGTCGCTGCACCTGGACCGACGTCATGGCTATGTCCTTCCCATCGAGTGCCCGCAGCAGCTCCGGCAGCGCGGTGTCGCCCCGTGGCACGCGGAACCGCACAGTGTTGTCCGAAGTGGTCACCTCGGACGCACCGGGCAGCTGCCTGGCGATCTCGGCCGCGTCATCGACCGACTCCGCCGGCACCCCCACCGCGACGCCGTCGCCGGACACCCGCGCCTTCAGCTCGTCCGGCGTGCCCTCGGCGACGATCTTGCCGTTGTCGATGACGAGGATCCGGTCACACAGCGAGTCGGCCTCCTCCAGGTAGTGGGTCGTGAGGAACACCGTCAGGTTGTGCTCGTCGCGCAGCGAGCGGATGTGCTCCCACAGGTTCGCCCTGCTCTGCGGGTCGAGCCCGGTGGTCGGCTCGTCGAGGAACACCAGCCCCGGCGAGTGGATCAGTCCCAGTGCGATCTCCAGGCGGCGTTTCTGTCCGCCGGACAACGTCCTGACCATGCGCTGTTCGAGGCCCTCGATGTCCAGCTGTGCCGTGAGCTCCGCGCCCCGCCGCGTGGCGTCGGCCTTCGAGAGCCCGTAGAAGCGGCCCTGGATCTCCATCTCCTCGATCACCCGGCACTCGGGTGCCGTGCTGCCGCCCTGGGCGACGTAGCCGATCTTCTTGCGGACCCCGACCGGGTCGGCGAGCAGGTCGACCCCACCGACCGTGGCGCTCCCGGCCGTCGGCCGCAGCAGCGTCGTGAGCATCCGCAGTGTCGTCGTCTTCCCGGCGCCATTAGGGCCGAGGAAGCCGACCAACTCCCCAGCGTGCACGTCGAGGTCCACTCCCCGGACGGCCTCGACGGTACGGCCCCGGGACTTGAAGGTCCGCGCGAGGCCGCGTGCTTCGATCATGTCCATCCTTTCGTAGTCAAATTTGACTAGGCGCAGGACAGCATGCTCCGACTCGCCGCGATAGTCAAATTTGTTTAGTGGGTGCGCCGAACGCGTCGCCGTCGTCGTCGGCCATCGTGTACTTGCCGGTCTCCAGGCGGGTGACCAGCTCGCGAAGCCATTCCTCCTGCGCCGCGACCGATGTCAGCCACAGCCGGTACAGCTCGTGGACGTGCTCGGGCTGGCCCCAGTCGTCGCTGGTATCGAGGAGATTCTGCGCGTTCGCGTGCTGTCCGGCCAGCTCGGTCAGCCGGTGTCGCAGCAGGTTCACCGCCCGCGTGCGGGGGAGTGCGGTCAGGAACGTCACGGCCGCGGCCAGCCGGTAGGCGCCCTGCGCCGAGTCGTCGCTCTCCGACAGGTACCGGGCGAGCAACAGCTGGAACTCGGTCTCGCCGTCCTCGGTGAGCCGGTAGGCGGTGCGGTCCGGGCCGCCGGGATGAGCCTCGGTGGAGGCCACCTCGAGCAGCTGCTCGGTCTCCATCTTCCGCAGCGCGTGGTAGATCGAGCCGGGCGCCACGTTCGCCCACTTGTCCGCGGACCAGGTCAGCAGCTCGCGACGGACCTGGTAGCCGTGGGCGCTGCCGTGCATCCGCACCACTCCGAGCACCAGCAGCCGTGTGGCCGACACCGTGCCTCCCTGATAACCCGTTCGTCCCCGACCTGCACAGCTCCGTAGGCTATTCCGGTATGAGCAACCCCGTGCTGACAGCGGTGGCCTGGCCCTATGCCAACGGCCCCCGCCACATCGGTCATGTGTCCGGATTCGGAGTCCCCTCGGACGTCTTCTCCCGGTACATGCGGATGTCCGGGCACAAGGTGCTCATGGTGTCCGGCACGGACGAGCACGGCACGCCGATCCAGGTGCAGGCCGACAACGAGAACGCCACCCCGCAGCAGACCGTCGACAAGTACGCCCGCCAGATCGGCGGCGACCTCCAGGGCCTCGGGCTGTCCTACGACCTGTTCACCCGCACCACGACCGGCAACCACTACAAGGTCGTGCAGGACCTGTTCCTCGGGCTGTGGAAGAACGGCTACGTCGTGGAGAAGACGCAGCTGGGCGCCATCAGCCCGTCGACCGGCCGCACGCTGCCGGACCGCTACATCGAGGGCACCTGCCCGATCTGCGGCTACGAGAGCGCCCGAGGCGACCAGTGCGACAACTGTGGCAACCAGCTCGACCCGGCCGACCTGAAGAACCCCCGTTCGAAGATCAACGGCGAGGTCCCGGAGTTCATCGAGACCGAGCACCTGTTCCTCGACCTGCCGGCGTTCGCGGGCGCGCTGGGGGAGTTCCTCGGCTCCAGGAAGGACTGGCGGCCGAACGTGCTCAGGTTCAGCCAGAACCTGCTCGACGACCTCAAGCCCAGGGCCATCACTCGTGACCTGGACTGGGGTGTGCCGATCCCGCTCGACAGCTGGCGGGACAAGCCGATGAAGCGGTTCTACGTGTGGTTCGACGCGGTCATCGGCTACCTGTCGGCGTCGGTGGAGTGGGCGCGCCGGTCGGGGAACGACGACGCGTGGCAGGAGTTCTGGACCAACCCGGACGCCGAGGCCTACTACTTCATGGGCAAGGACAACATCGTCTTCCACTCGCTGATCTGGCCATCGCTGTTGCTCGGCCAGAACGGCACGGGGGACCGGGGCGGTTCGCCCGGCGCGTTCGGCACGCTGAACCTGCCGACCGAGGTGGTCTCGTCCGAGTTCCTGAAGATGAGCGGGTCGAAGTTCTCCACCTCGCGCGGCACGGTCATCTACGTGCACGACTTCCTGCGCGAGTTCGGCCCGGACAGTCTGCGCTACTTCATCTCGGTGGCCGGGCCGGAGACCCAGGACGTCGACTTCACGTGGGAGGAGTTCGTCCGCCGCGTCAACTTCGAGCTGGCCAACGAGTGGGGCAACCTGGTCAACCGGTCGATCTCGATGGCGCACAAGAACGTGGGCGCGGTGCCGAACCCGACCGCGATCACGGCCGACGACGAGGCGCTGAAGGCTCAGTCGCGGGACGCGTTCGCGCTCGTCGGCGACAACCTGCGCCGGTCGCGGTTCAAGCAGGCCGCGTCCGAGGCCATGCGGGTGGTGAGCGCGGCGAACAAGTACCTGTCCGACCAGGAGCCGTGGAAGAAAAAGGACGACCCGGCCCGGCGGGACACGATCCTGCACACCGCGCTGCAGGTCGTACAGGACGCGAACACGATGCTCACGCCGTTCCTGCCGCACTCGGCGCAGAAGGTGCACGAGGCGCTGGGCGGCAAGGGCGTGTGGGCGGCGCAGCCCGAGTTGCGGGAGGTCGAGGACCTGGACCGGCCGGGGCAGATCAACCCGATCCTGACCGGGGACTACGCGGCCGAGGCGGCCACGTGGGAGTCCACGCCGATCGAGGTCGGCCGGCCCCTGGAGAAGCCGACGCCGCTGTTCCCGAAGCTCGACCCGAAGCTCGGCGAGACCGGGCCAGAGTGGGCGCCGGTCATTTCCTGATGACCGAACGTCGTGGGGAGCGTCCTCCTGTACCGGAGGCGCTCCCTTTTCCAGTAGTTGACAGTCATACGCACCTCGATGCGTGTGGCGCCAAGAACGCCGCCGACGTCACCGAGATGGTCGACCGGGCCGCCGCCGCCGGGGTCGGGCGGGTCGTGACGGTGGCCGACGACCTGGCGGCGGCTCGGTGGGCCGCTCAGGCCGCCATGTGGGATCCGAGGGTGTTCGCGGCGGTCGCCGTGCACCCGACCCGCACGGCGGGGTTCACGGAAGCGGACCGTGCGGTCATCGAGGAACTGGCGCGCCAGCCGCGCGTGGTGGCCGTCGGCGAGACCGGGCTCGACTACTACTGGGACTACTCGCCGCCCGAAGCGCAGCAGGAGGCGTTTCGCTGGCACATCGACCTGGCCAAACGCGTTGGCAAGCCGTTGATGATCCACGACCGGGACGCCCACGAGGACATCTTCCGGATCCTGTCCGAGGAAGGCGCGCCACCGAAGGTCGTCTTCCACTGCTTCTCCGGAGACGCCGAGTTCGCCCGCCGCTGTGTCGACGCGGGATACGCGCTCTCGTTCGCCGGAACCGTGACGTTTCGCAACGCACGCGCCCTACGTGACGCACTAGCGGTAATTCCCAGTTACCAGTTGCTGGTGGAGACCGACGCGCCGTTCCTCACGCCGCACCCGTTCCGAGGGCGTCCTAACGAGCCGTACTGTGCCGCGTACACATTGCGTGCGCTTGCGCAGTTCAGGGGCGTGGATGTGGAGTCGCTGGCCGAGGAGGTCACGGCGACCGCCGAGCGCGTGTTCGATCTCCCTCGAACTACTGACCGTGAACCCGGTAGTCGCGACGTGTGAGCGTTGCTGTAGTCGGGTGACGGCCGCTACTCCATCCGTGACGTGACCACCATCACGACATCCGCCGATGTGTTTGCGCAACCTGCCCGTCGCCGTTACTGTCCCGTGACCGTACCCGGGACGAGGTTGTCCAGGGCTACTCGCGGGTGAGGCCGGTGCGATGTCGGGGACCGGTGGCCAACCGCGAGAAGTCGTAACAAGCGAAAGCTCGCGACCGCGCAGAGGATGGGCGCGGCAGCGGCCTTCAGGAGGTATCGACCCTGTGACTGGATCCGGTAGCAGACCAGGTAGTTCGGCGAACGCCGACACTGACTGGTTCACCCCGGTCGAAGCCGGACCCGTGACGACGGTCCTCGACGAGGACTTCCGCGCGTGGCGTTCCGAGTTCCCCGACTTCTACGCGATGCCGGACGCGGACGAGAACGCCTACTCCGGTTCCCTAGCGATCACCGACCACGACGTCCGTGTCGCCCTCGGCCCCCAGGCCGACGAGCTCATGGCCGCGGCGAACGTCGACGTCGACGAGCTGATCAAGCTGATCAACGCCGAGACGACCGTCATTCCGGTCATTCCGGACGCGCTCTCCACCGACGGCACGGCCTACGAGCTGCAGACCGACGACGCCCCGCCAGAGGTCGTCACCGGCGTCAAGCGCTGGAAGAAGTCGTTCCTCAAGGCCACCATCGCGTCGGTCCTGGTCTCGCTGATCGGCGGCGGCGCCGCGGCGATCGCGATGAACAAGTCCGTCACGGTCGACATCGACGGTGAGGCCCACCAGGTCAACACCTACGCCGACACGGTCGGCGAGGTGCTCGAGGACGAGGGCATCAACGTCGGCAGCCACGACGCCCTGTCCCCGTCCCCCAGCGCCGCGATCAACGACGACGGCAAGATCGTCCTCCAGCGTGGTCGCCAGCTGCACCTGACGATCGACGGTGAGAAGCGGGAGTTCTGGGTCCGCGCCACGACGGTCGGCGAGGCACTGCGGCAGCTGAACCTGTCGGTGGACGGCGCGAAGCTCTCGCAGGGCTCCGACAAGGAGATCCCGCTCAACGGGATGTCCCTCGAGATCAAGACCGTCAAGAACATCACGCTCTTCGACGGCGGCAACGCCCCGCAGGCGATGAAGACCAACGCCGTGACCGCCGGCGAGCTCCTCGCGGACCTGAAGCTGACGCTGGGTCCCGATGACACCATCACGCCGACCTCGGACCTGAAGATCACCGAAGGCGCCGAGGTGCGGATCACCCGCAACGGCGTGACGGTGATCAACCAGACCGAGACCATCGAACCGCCGGTCCAGAAGATCGAGGACCCGGAGGCCGAGAAGGGCTCCGAGGTCGTCGTGGACCCCGGCGCGGCGGGCGAGCGCATCGCGACCTACCGCATCACGGTCAAGAACGGTGAGGAGACCGGCCGCGAGGAGATCGGCTCCAAGATCACCGTCGAGGCCAAGCCCAAGGTCGTCAAGATCGGCACCAAGAAGCCCCCGCAGCCGGTCATCAGCGACGGCGAGGTGTGGGACCGCCTGGCGAAGTGCGAGGCCGGCGGCAACTGGGCGATCAACACGGGCAACGGCTACTACGGCGGCCTCCAGTTCAACCTGAGCACGTGGCAGTCCAACGGTGGCACGCAGTACGCCGCCTACCCGCACCAGGCGACCCGCGAACAGCAGATCGCCATCGCGACACTGGTCCGCGACCGCCGCGGCGGTTACGGCGCCTGGCCGTCGTGCGCTCGCCAGCTGGGCCTGCCGACGTAACCACCAAAGACCTCGGCTCCCCGAACTGTGGGCCGGTGCTCCCCGCCCGGAGCCCGGCCCACAGGCATGTCCACACCCTGTGGACAACTTCCCGAGACTGTCGGTCCTCCATGGGACAATCGATACCGGGGGCCGGAGGCCGGCTCCCGGTCACTAGGCTCTGCCGGGTGACCGAGGCCGGGACGAGCGCACTCCTGGGCCCCGCCGACATTCGGCGGCTGGCCGGGGAACTGGACGTGCGCCCCACCAAGAAGCTTGGCCAGAACTTCGTCCACGACCCCAACACGGTGCGCCGCATCGTGACCACGGCCGCCCTCACCCCCGACGACGTGGTCCTCGAGGTGGGCCCCGGCCTTGGCTCGCTCACCCTCGCCCTGCTGCCGGCCGCCAGCCACGTCGTCGCCGTCGAGATCGACCCCGTCCTCGCCGCCCGCCTCCCCGCGACCGTCGCCGAACGAGCCCCCGACCTCGCGGACCGCCTGACGGTCCACAACAGCGACGCCCTACGCGTCAGCGCCGACCAACTCACCCGGCAGCCGACCGCGCTCGTCGCCAACCTGCCCTACAACGTGTCGGTCCCCGTCGTCCTGCACCTGCTCGCCGAGCTGCCGACCATGACCAAGGCGCTCGTCATGGTCCAGGCCGAGGTCGCCGACCGGATCGCCGCAGGTCCCGGCACCAAGGTCTACGGAGTGCCGAGCGTCAAGGTCGCCTGGTACGCCGAGGCCCGCCGCGTCGCGACCGTGCCGCGCAGCGTCTTCTGGCCCGCGCCGAACGTCGACTCCGCGCTCGTCCTCCTCACCCGCCGCCCGACCCCCGACGCCGACCGGGACGCCGTGTTCGCGCTGGTGGACGCGGCATTCGCGCAGCGTCGCAAGACCCTGCGCGCTGCGCTCGCCACCTGGGCGGGCTCGGCCGACCGGGCCGCCGAGATCCTCACCGGCGCGGGGGTCGACCCGTCCTCACGTGGCGAGACCCTCACCATCGCCGACTACGTCGCCATCACCCGAACGGCAGGTAAGGCACTCCGCTAAGGGTGTGATCTGGCGAATATCAGGACTCATTCTGTGGGGTCCTGGTTGCGTTTTGGCGGGTCGGTCAGGTGTACTACTTGAGGTATCCATCCCGAGCGGCCGAGAGACCTGGCTCTAAGACGCCGCAGCAACCACCCGTCGCGGGCAGGTGCTACCGCCAGGAGCGATGGAGGAGTGAGAACGGTGAAGATCCTCACCACCAGGCGAGTCATCGACCAGTGCCGTCGCACGGTCTCAGGCTGTCGTCGCTGACGCTCATCACCCTGATTCGAGCCACCCGACGATTCTGCCGCCCTGCGTACAGGGCAATCACCTACACGCGCGAACTGAGTGTCGCGCGAGCCTGGACTGGAGCACACCATGATCACTGTCGAGAACCTGACCAAGTCTTTCCGAAGTAGCAACGGCGCGGTCGTCGCGCTGGACGACATCACCCTGGACGTACCCACGGGGGTCATCGCCGGCGTCGTCGGCTCGAAGGGGTCCGGCAAGTCGACCCTCACCCGCGTCCTCGCACTGCGTGAGCGCCCGGACGCCGGCGTCGTCCGTCTGGACGGCCTCAACACCGCCAGCCTCGACCAGCGCACCCTGCGCGTCGCGCGTTCGAAGATCGGCGTCGTGCCGGCCGGTGACTCGCTGCTCCAGCAGCGCACCGCCGCGGGCAACATCGCGTTGCCGCTGGAGCAGGCCGGCGTGGACGGCCCGCAGCGGCGGGAGAAGGTCGGCAGGCTGCTCGACCTGATCGGCCTCACGGACAAGGCCGCCACGTACCCGGACCAGCTGACCGCGGGCCAGCGCCAGCGTGTCGCGGTCGCGCGGGCGCTGGTCGGCGAGCCGGCGGTGGTGCTGGCCGACGACCCCACCGGCCACCTGGACACCACGGGCGCCGCGGGCGTGCTCGCCGTGCTCGACCGGGCCCGTGCCGAGCTCGGCGCCACCGTGCTGGTCGTCACCCCGGACGCGGGCGTCGTCCGCAAGATCGCCGACGACGTCGCGGTGCTGGAACACGGCCGCATCCTGGAGCAGGGCAAGCTGCTGGACCTGATCGCCGACCCGGACAGCCGCGTCGCGCGGTCGGTGCTGCCGACCATCGACCCCGCGGCCCCCGGCGTCGCCGACGTCGTACTGGTGGGCTTCGCGTCGATCGGCGCGCTGCTGCCGGAGGCCGCGAGCCGGTTCGGCACGGAGATCACGATCGCGGGCGGCGGCGTGACCAAGATCGGTGAGACGCCGGTGGCCCGCTTCCGGCTCGCCGTGAAGGGGAGTGACCGGGTCGACGCCGCGCTGGGCTGGCTGACGGAACGTGGCGCTCACGTCCGCCGCGCGTTGCACGGGCCGCGGGGTGTCGCGGCCGCGTAACGGCCGGTCCGCAGGGTGCCCGTAGGCTAAAGGAGTGCTCGCAGTAGTCCCCCGCCCGGTGACCGTCCGGGTGCCGTCCAAGGTGAACCTGCACCTCGCGGTGGGTGACGTGCGCAAAGACGGTTTCCACGAGTTGACCACCGTGTTCCAGTCCTTGTCGCTCACCGACGAGGTGACGGTGGCGGTCGCGGACGAGCCGGGGGTCGAGGTCCAGGGCGAGGGCGCCTCGGCGGTGCCCACGAACGGTGCGAACCTGGCGTGGCGCGCGGTGGAGGAACTCGCGCGCCACGTCGGTCGCGATCTCGGTGAGCTGAAGGTGCGGGTGCTGATCCGCAAGGGCATCCCGGTGTCCGGCGGTATGGCCGGCGGCAGCGCGGACGCGGCGGCGACGCTCGTGGGACTCGCGAACCTGTGGAAGCTGGACATCGGCCGCGACGAGCTGGCCACCATCGCGGCCAACCTCGGCAGCGACGTGCCGTTCATGCTGCACGGCGGGACGGCCCTCGGCACGGGCCGCGGCGAGGCGATCGTGCCGGTGCTGTCCCGGCACACCTTCCACTGGGTGCTGGCGTTCGCCCGAGGCGGCCTGGCCACGCCGAAGGTGTACGGCGAGTTGGACCGGCTGCGCGCGGAAGGCGAGCCGCCCCGCGTGGGTGAGGTGGAGCCCGTGCTGGAGGCGCTCGCCAGCGGTGACCCCCGGCAACTGGCGTTGTTGCTGGGCAACGACTTGCAGGCGGCCGCGGTGTCCCTGCGGCCTGGGCTGCGCCGGACGCTGCGTGCCGGGGTCGCGGCGGGCGCACTGGCCGGCACGGTGTCGGGTTCTGGTCCGACGTGCGCGTTCCTGTGTGCCGATGCGGACGACGCGCTGCGGGTGGCGGCCGAGCTGTCCGGTGCGGGTGTGTGCCGGACGGTTCGGGTGGTGCACGGCCCGGTGCCCGGCGCACGCGTGGTCGGCGGCGACGACGAACCGCGTTCCGCGCCACCCCAGGTGCACGCGTGACATGACCGGCGGCAATTCCGCCGAGGTTCTTGGCCGCCGACCAGCGCGCGGATGGCCTGTTTTCGGCTGACAAAGCCGCTGCTCGGCGCGGCGCCGCAAACGTCCTCGCCAGCAAATTCGCCCCGCCAGTGCACGAAAGTCCCATTCGCGCGTTCGGGGGGCCCCCGATTTCCACTCTACCAGCGAGCACCGACAATTCTTGTCGAGCACGTCCTCGCGGTGGTTTTGTAGTGATCCACGCGCTCAGGCATGTTCCAGTGGGCCAATTCGCTTCCGGCATGCCCGTCGCGAGTCCTCGATGCGCTGTCAAGTCGGCGGTGAACTTCCCTTGCCGGTCTTCGAGTTCGAGCCGATCGACGGTGTGCGGCGGTTTCGGGAGGCCCGGCAACATCATGGTTGCCACAGCGCGCTTCCTGCTTCCTCCTCGAGGCGGCCTCCGGCCCCCGGAATCCATTCTAGCGGCGGGCACCGACAAACAGCGGAAGTTGTCCACAGCCCACCCGGTTATCCACAGGTCGACTTGCGCGATTGGTTCGCCACGCCCGATTCCCGTAGTCTCGGTTTCGAGGTCGAGTCCACCTACGGTCTCGGTTTCGCGTTCCTCAACCGAATTCCGCTGAACCCCAGTGTCGTGCTGACCACGGCGTCCCAGAAAGGCCACAAGTTGTTCAGGACCCGCAGTTGTATTCCGCATTCCTCGTGCAGTCGCAGCAAGTCGCCAACCTCTTCCGGCGGGCCGAGCGGCGTCACTGGCTTGGTCGACACATGTGCGTTGGGCACCGGCGTGCCGATCGGGTGGAACGGCTTCGCCGGCAGGCGGTACGCGTACAGGCGCACCGTCCGCATGGCCTCCAGCCATCCGTACTCGATGGCGTGTACGCGGTCGCCACCGCCCGGGCCGAGCACTCGTTCACGGTCGGCGCGCGTCGACGACTTCGTGGCCCACGCCATGGCGCGCGGGCAGTCGCGTGGGAACCAGTAGTCCGGGCACCGTGCCGAGTCGACGGCCCACACGTATGGCTCTGACGCCTGTGCCGTGGCCGCCACGTGGGGCTCGAACCGGCTGATCGTCGGGTCCTCGGAGAAGTGCAGCAGCTCACCCGGTCGCGGGCGCATGCGAGCAGCCTACCGACAGTCGGTAACGTCACGGTCGTGGTCAACCTGGTCAACCTCGAGGCAGTCGACAAGAGCTACGGCGTCAAGCCGCTGCTCGACGGCGTCTCCCTCGGCGTCGGCGTCGGTGACCGCATCGGCGTCGTCGGGCTCAACGGTGGTGGCAAGACGACCCTGCTCGAAGTCCTTGCCGGGATCGAGCCGCCCAATGGTGGGCGGGTCAGCCGAGGGCGGGAGCTCCGGCAGGCGGTCGTCACGCAACGTACTGAGCTGGCGGACGGGGCCACGGTGCGCAACGCCGTGCTCGACCCGCTCGGCATCACCGCCGAACACGAGTGGGCCGCCGACCCGAGGGCACGGTCGATCCTCGACGGGCTGGGCATCACGACGTTCGGCCTCGACGCGCCCGTGGCCAGCATGTCCGGTGGGGAGCGGCGTCGCGTCGCGTTGGCCGCCGCGCTCGTCCAGGAGCTCGATCTGCTGATCCTCGACGAGCCGACCAACCATCTCGACGTCGAGGGCGTGCGGTGGCTCGCGGAGCACCTGCTGGCCCGACGCACCGCGCTGGTGGTCGTCACGCACGACCGCTGGTTCCTTGACACTGTCTGCACCCGCACCTGGGAGGTGACCGGCGGGAAGGTCGAACAGTACGAGGGTGGCTACGCCGACTGGGTGTTCGCACGTGCCGAGCGGGCGCGGCTCGCCGCGACGTTGGAGGAGAAGCGGCGCAACCTCGCACGCAAGGAGCTCGCCTGGCTGCGGCGTGGCGCGCCGGCGCGCACGTCCAAGCCTCGGTACCGCATCGAGGCCGCGGAGGTGCTGATCTCCGACGTGCCGCCGCCGCGGGACTCCGTCGAGCTGCTCGCGTTCGCGAAGCGTCGGCTGGGACGCACGGTGCTGGAGCTCGAGGACGTGACGCTCCGCGCGGGTGACAAGACTCTGGTCGAGCGCCAGACCTGGCGCGTCGGTCCAGGCGACCGCATCGGGCTCGTCGGGATCAACGGGTCGGGTAAGACGACGCTGCTGCGGCTGCTCGCCGGGGAGGTCGAACCCGTCACCGGGCGGCGTGTCGAAGGGCAGACGGTGCGCATGGCGTACCTGACGCAGGAACTGCACGATCTGCCCGGTTCGCTGCGCGTGCTGGAGGCGGTCGAGGAGATCGCGCGTCGGGTGACGCTCGGCAAGCAGGAGCTGTCCGCATCGCAGCTCACGGAGAGGTTCGGGTTCCCGGCGGCACGTCAGTGGACGCCGGTCGGTGACCTGTCCGGCGGTGAGCGGCGGCGCCTGCAGCTCGCGCGCCTGCTCATGGCCGAGCCGAACGTGCTGCTGCTCGACGAGCCGACCAACGACCTCGACATCGACACGTTGCAGCAACTCGAGGATCTGCTGGACTCGTGGCCGGGAACGCTGGTCGTCGTCTCGCACGACCGGTACCTGGTGGAGCGGGTGTGTGACACGGTCGTCGCGTTGCTCGGCGACGGGCGGATCACCAACCTGCCCGGCGGCATCGACGAGTACCTCGCACGACGTGACGCCGCCGAAGCCCAGGCGGCTCCGGTGTCGAAGCCTGTGGAGGGACCGAAGTCCGGCGCGGCCGAGCGCAGGGCGGCGCAGAAGGAGCTCGCCCGGATCGAACGGCAACTCGACAAACTCACCAAGCGGGAAACGGAACTGCACGAGGCGCTCGCGGAGGCGGCGACCAACGCGGATCGACTGCTCGAACTGGACGCTGAGTTGCGGACGTTGTTGGCCGACAAGTCAACTGTCGAACAACGTTGGCTGGATGTGGCGGACGTCGCCGAATAGTCCCATCTACGCTTGGGGTATGAGTCGTTTCGTCGACAAGCTGGTCACCACCGCCGTTGCTGGTGATCGCGGAGTCACCACCGGTGAGCCGGGGAAGCCGGTGCGTACCACGTGGGCGCGGGTGCACGAGCAGGCCAGGGCGGTGGCCGGCGGACTCGTCGCCCACGGCATGGCCCCCGGGGACGCGGTCGCGGTGCTTGCCGCGGCGCCGGCCGCGATCGGGCCTGCGGTGCAGGCGGTGTGGCTCGCGGGCGGCAGCGTGACGATGCTGCACCAGCCGACGCCGCGCTCCGACCTCGGGTTATGGGCCGAGGACACCGTGCGCGTGCTGAACATGATCGGCTCCAAGCTGGTGCTGCTCGGTGAGCCGTTCGACCAGCTCGCGCCCGTGCTCGACGAACACGACATCGGCTACCGGCTGATCACCGACCTCGCGGTTGGCACGCCGCTGGCGTCGTTCGTCGAGGTCGACGAGGACGCGCCCGCACTGCTCCAGCTGACCAGCGGCTCGACGGCCGACCCGAAGGCCGTGCGGATCACACACGGCAACCTGCTCGCGAACATCACGGCCATGGCCGACCGGGCCGAGCTCGACCCGAAGCACGACATCATGGTGTCGTGGCTGCCGATGTTCCACGACATGGGCATGGTCGGCTTCTACACCACGCCGATGGCCTTCGGGATCGAGCTGGTGAAGATCACACCGGTGGACTTCCTCAGCGCGCCCCTGCTGTGGGCGAAGCTGATCTCCGACTATCGCGGCACGATCACGGCCGCACCGAACTTCGCGTACGCCCTGCTGGGCCGCCGACTTGCCGGTGTGGACAACGAGGACGAATATGACCTGTCCACACTGCGCATCGCACTGAACGGCGCGGAACCGATCGACGAGAAGGCCGTGGCGGCGTTCGTGAACGCCGGTGCCCGCTTCGGAATGCCGCCAGAGTGCGTGTTCCCGGCGTACGGCATGGCGGAGGGCACGCTCGCGATCTCCTTCGCCCGCCCCATGATCGGTCTGCGACTGGACCACCTGGACGCGGTTGCCCTGGAGGAAGAGAACCGCGCGTTACCCGTTCCGGTGGACGCACCCGAGTCGGACCGCCGAACGTTCGCCATCCTCGGTCCCCCGCTGGACGGCTTCGAAGCAAGGATTGTCAACACATCCACGGGCGAGACGCGGTCCGAACGCGAGGTCGGCGAGATCCAGGTACGAGGCGAGTCGGTGACCCCCGGCTACCTGACGGTAGACGGCCCACTGGCCACACAGGACAAAGACGGCTGGCTGGCCACCGGCGACCTGGGGTACATAGTGGACGGTGAGATCGTCATCTGCGGCCGCGCGAAAGACGTGATCATCCTGGCAGGCCGCAACATCTACCCAACAGACATCGAACGCGCGGCAACCTCGGTAGACGGCGTACGAGCAGGCAACGCGGTTGCGGTCCGCCTGGACGCGGGCACCCGCCGAGAACGGTTCGCGGTGGTGGCGGAATCCCGCTTCGCCGGCGACACCGAAAAGGAAAGGGTCCTACGCAAGGAGATCGGCGCGCGAGTGTTCGAGGCAGTGAACGCCCGCCCGTCCGCGGTCCTCGTACTCCCGGCCGGCACACTGCCCAAAACCCCCTCGGGCAAACTCCGCCGCGCGGCAGCAGGAGAGCAGCTGGCCGAGTCACTCAAAACCGCCACGCCGTAGCGAAAGAGTCCAAGCCTGTGGGTTGGGCTCAGCGCGCGCGGCGGGTCAACTCATCCACCCAGGCCTGGCGGAGAGTGTCGATGGCGCCGGTGTGATAGCCCTGCCCGACGAAGAAGGTGCGCGAGAGCTTGAGGCTGGCGAGCGCGGTCGGGTCGGGCGCGTCCGGGCTGTAGAGCGCCTCGGCGAAGAACCGCATCAGGCGTTCCACATCGCCCGGACGGTAGCCGCGTTCGTCGGGCGGCGCCGGGGGAAGTGGCAGGGCGAGATGCTCCGAGTCGCGCCACGCATCCGGGCCCGCGGCCGCCAGTGACCTGGGGTTGCGACCGCCCCGCCGCACAGGTTCCGGCGCGGAATCTGAAGAGGCCGACGGTGTGGCCGCAGGGTTCGCCAACGGAGCTGCTGACGCGGACTCGAGGGCGGCCGCTGGCGGCGCGGCTTCGGGGATCGCCGGCGAGGCATCGCGATCGGCAGGCGGCGTGAGATCGGGAGCAGCCTGCGCGGGGTCGGGACTGACCGGCAGAGGCGTTTTCGAGTTTGCCGGCATGGGTTGAAGGGCCGCGGACTGGGAGGTGGCCGGCTGAGTGGGTTGTGGAGTGGCCGGTGTGGGTTGGTGGGTGGCTGGCGGTGTGGATTCCGAGGTGACCGGCGTGGATTCCGAGGTGGCCGGCTGAGTGGGTTGGGGAGTGGCCGGTGCGGGTTGATGGGCGGCTGGCGGTGTGGACTCGGGGGTGGCCGGCAGGGTGGGTTGGTGGGTAGCCGGTGTGGGTTGCTGCGCGCTCTGCGTTGCGGGTTCGTGGGTCGCCGGAGATGTGGGTTGGGAGATCGCTGGCGTGGGTTGATGTGCGCTAGGTGTCGCGGGTTCGTGGGTCGCCGAAGGCGTGGGTTGGGAGATCGTTGGCGTGGATTGATGGGTTGTCGGCGGTGTGGACTCGGGGGTGGCTGGCACGGTGGGTTGGTGGGTAGCCGGTGTGGGTTGCTGCGCGCTCTGCGTTGCGGGTTCGTGGGTTGCCGGAGACGTCGGTTGGGAGATCGCTGGCGTG
>NZ_DASUVO010000016.1:0-26714 GCF_036378875.1 Actinophytocola sp. | reverse complement strand
CACGCCAGCGCCCAGGTGTCGCCGGCCTCTTGGGCGGTAGCCAG
Source organism: Actinophytocola sp. (assembly GCF_036378875.1). Taxonomy (GTDB): domain Bacteria; phylum Actinomycetota; class Actinomycetes; order Mycobacteriales; family Pseudonocardiaceae; genus Actinophytocola. Next base: position 26,670 of record NZ_DASUVO010000016.1, on the reverse strand, counting down.
GGCTTTCTGTGCCATCTCACCGGCGACCGTAACCTTGCCCAGATCCCGGTGCGCACGCGCGGCCAACACGAGCAGCCGAGCACGATGGCGCTGCGAGACGTCCGGTAATGCGATCGCCTCGCTCAACGACTCCAGGGACTCGTCGGCCCGCCCCGCGAACGCGCGGCATTGCGCCACCGTCCAGTGCAAGTCGACGAGAAGATCAGAATCTGACACGACGACCATGACGTGCCTGGCGATCCGCTCCGCCTCACCGCTGTTCCCCGATCGGTAGAGGGCCTCCGCCAACCGCGCCGCAAGCCATGCGCCTTGCGCTGATGTAACCGATGAATGTCGGCATGCGGCCCGCAGTAGGTCTATCGCGGTCTGCGGGGACTGCGCGACGAGAGTCGGCGCGGCGTCGGTCAACCAGTCGAGGAGTGATTCGTCCAGAGGGGTCGCGTCCGGTGTGGCAAAGGCCTGCAGCAGTTGTCTGGCCACGCGGTGCACCGGCGCTCCCGCCTTCGCGAGGGCGCGGGCCGCATCCCCGTGCCAGGCAGACCGTACCGACGTGCCGATCCGCTCATACAGGGCCGCACGAATCAGTGGGTGCCGAAACACGAGTTTGTCGCCAGCTTCCTCCAGAACGCCTGACCTTCGTGCCTCATCGAAGGGTTGGACAAGGTCCGCGACCCGGCAGTTTCGAACGATCGCGACATCGGCGACCAAGAACTCCACTCCCAACAGCGCCGCTGCCCGCAGCACGTCGCGGACGTCGCTGCGTAAAAAGTCCAGGCGGTCAGCGATCGCGCTGGAGAGGGACTCAGGAACGGGGCCGTTGGCGACCTCCACCTCGCCGCCGTCGCTGACCGCCAGGCGCTCGGCGCGAATCAGCGCGGCCACCAACTCGGTCAGGTACAGCGGATTGCCAGCCGCATCGGCGGCGATGCGCAACAGGCTCTTGCCGGGCTGTCCGTGCGACAACTCACCGAGAAGACGCTCCACCGCGATTTCGGGCAGCCTGTCAAGTTTCATCACGCGACGGTCACCAACCGCCCGTTTGACCGCCAGCAGATCAGCACGTTGCGGCACTGGACGCGTGACCCCGACCAGCAGAAGTGACAACCGGCCAACGGAATGCGCCAGCCGTTCCCACACACCGATCGTCGCCGGGTCGGCCCATTGCAAGTCGTCGACGACCAGGACGACAGGGCTCGTATCGCACACTTCGGCAACCATGGCGAAGACCTGCTCCGACGCCGCGGCAGCGGGCTCGATCATCGTGCCGAACTCACCACGCAACAGCTTCTGAATGGTGTCCAACCGTGTTTTCGCCGCAGAATCCAGCCAGGAGAACGCGTCCAGGATCGGTCGTAGCGGCAGAGCCTGCCCCAACTCGTCGGCGGCTGCCCAGTAGACATGGCAGCCTCGCTGCTCGGCGAGCTCCGCCGTCGCCTGCGCGATCGACGACTTTCCGATTCCCGGTTCGCCCTCGATCAGGACGGCTCGACCGACTCCAGACACGACGGCGTCGACGTACTCGGTCAGCTGGGCCAGCTCGGCGTCTCTCCCTATCAGCCCGCTGTCGTCCGGCACATTTCACCGCCTCCCATCACGTGCTGTTCTTGCACGGAGAAACTCTGGACCGGTGCTCGCACTGAGACATCAGTGGTTCCACTGAATGCTCCCGCGGACGGCCGCCGCACAGTAAGTGCTACCGGCCTGTAGTCAACGACTAACGTCCGGGCCGTATCGGTCGAGTGCTGCTCGGATCTGGCTGAGCCCTTCCGTTCCGAGCTGGCGCCCGTTCGGGAGTTGGTCGTCTCGATCCCAACGCCATGTTGTGACGATCGCCAGTGCGAGGATCCTGCACTCGCGTAGCAAGTCCTGATCGACGCCCGGATAGTGCTCGCTCACGTCCTCTGGCGCATGCGCGAGGTCGAATTCGACAGGCCCACGGCAGCACGTCTCGAGGTCGACGAACAGCAGTCCGTTCTTCGTGGGGAGCAGGTTGCCTGGGTGCGGCTCGCCGTGCAGTAGTTGCTCGGCGGCGCCGCGCTCGGTGATCACTCGCCGAAGGCTTCGCAGGGTGTTGCCGAGTAGTTGCCGGTCCGCGTCGACGAGTGCCGGGGTGCGGTCGCGGCTCGCCACGAGTTGTTGAGCCTGCTCGATTCGATCCGTGAAATGCGGCGTGCGGACATCGAGCTCACGCATGCCGGCATGCAGCCGCTCGAGCGCCTTGGCATAGTCGGCTGGTGCGATGTCTTGATGCGTCACAGGTTCGTAGTAGGTCCACAGCGTGACGTCGAAGCCATCACGCTCGTAGACGCGTGGCTCAACCCGAGGCTCGAGAGCGGCCACCGGACTCTCGGAGGCGGCGAGCTGTTGCGCGAGCTCGATTTCGAACTGCGCGACCTGGTGCGCCACAGGTGCCACCCTGGCCAGGACGTCACACGGCAGCAGGCGCAGCGTGAGCTTGTTCGAGTCATGAAGCACAACCGCTTCATCGACCGTCAGCCCGAGCGCGGCGACCGTGGCGACACCCGCGTTCACCGCACGCGGAACGTCTGATGCCTTCATCGCTCGTCCCCCTCACGCGCTGGGCCGTCCAAGCCAGGCATCCTCGCACAATCTTTGACAACAGGCTCCGCGTTAAGGTTCCCGCATGATCAGACTGGGGGTCGTCGCCCTGCTGCTGGCAACCGGTGTCACGGGCTGCTCGTCGGCCGGTGGAGAGCAGGCCGGCGACGACGAGTACGCCGTGCTTGTCGAAGCGTGTGACCTCGTGGATCCGGCGACGGTCGCGGAGCTCGCCGACGGCCTCGCCGAGACGGTGCCACGCCAGCCCGAGCCGAGCCGGACGCAGAACGACCAGCTCGACTCGACCGTGTGCCGCCAAGAGTTCGGCGACTCGGGCAGTGTGCCGATCACGCCGTTTGACGAGTTCGCACCGGACACCGCGGGCACGCCCGCCTACCGCTACATCTCAGTCACGGCCTCGCGCTTCCATGCCGTCGACGGCCAGACAGGCAGCGAGCTGGCCCGGTACGCGATCGCGTCGGACCCGCAGGCCCAGGTGCCCGACGTCGCGGCGCTCGGCCTCGACGACGGCGACATCAAGCAACGCTTCAACGGCATGGAGAGCTTCACCCGGATCCGGGCCATCGACGAGAACCTGGTCCTGTTGATCGAGTACGGCGGGGCCAACATCGGCGCCAAGCCGCCTGGCATACCGGCCATCACCGGTCGCGACGGCGCTCTGCGGCTGCTCGCCGACGCGGCGGCACGTCGTCCGTGCCCCACCCCAGACTGCTGAGCGGCTACCGCACGGTTCACGGTGCCGGACCGGAACGTCGCACAGCACGTGTCGCGACCTCCTCCGCCTTGCGGTAGTGCGAGGCCGACTCGGCGGGTCGGCCGAGTGCGGTGGCCAGGTCGCCGAGGTAGTGCGCCACCGGACCGAGCGTGAGTAGGCCGCTTCCGGCGCCGGCCAGTTCGTCCGCGGCCGGTTCGAGTTCGGCGTACAGGCGCGTCATCGCCGGGCGGTCGTCCAGCGCTATCGCGGCGATGGCGTGTAGGCACGTGCGGACCTCGAACAGCAGGTCGCGCGGCGCCGGGGGCACGGCGTCACCCCCGGAAAGCAGGACCAGCGGTCGGCACCACGGCTCGTTGCCACCGAAGTCTTCCTGCCGCGGTGGCAGGCCCCGCTGGACACGATCACACAGCAAGGCGAGGCCGAGGATGCCGGACATGCCCGACATGCCGGAACCGGCCAGCCGGGCGGCCGCCGCGCGGTAGGCGGCCTCGGCGGACTGGCCCGCGACGGTCGAACGCATCGCCCGGTACCAGTCGGTGAGCACGCTCACAAGCGGGATCTCGTAGTCCTCGCCCAGACGGTCAGCCGCGGCGGCGTGTCGGTCGGCGACCACGAAGTCCGCGAGCGCCGCGTTCGCCTGCACGAGGATCAGGTGGCCGAGGACCTCGAAGGTCACGAGCTTGTGCCGCGCGGCTAGGTCGACGAGTTCCGCGCCGATGGCGACTCGCTCCCGCGCTCGGCCGGCACGGTCGAACGACTGCATGAACCGTGCGTTGAGTGCGAACGCCAACACCGCCGGGTCGTCGAGACCCCGGGCAATGGACTCCGCCTCCCTCGCCGCCTCGCGGGCGCGGGTTCCCCCGGTGTTGCGGAGTTCCATGGCAATCGTGGACAGCAACCTGCTGCGAACCGCGGCGGCGTCCGGCGGCACGGCGGCCAGGGTCCGTTCCGTGACCTCGACGATCCGTTCCGCGAGCGCGGGGTCGTCGTTCTCGGTCCACACCGCCGGCACGTCGAACGCGGCGATCACCTCGGCGGTCAACGCCGGGTCGGCGACGGTCTCGGCCAGCCGAAGCGCCTCGGCGCGGTGGCGGCGGGCCTCGGCGAGCTCACCCGTCAGCGCGAGCGCACGCACCAATCCCATGATCACGGCCAACCGCTCCCGGGGCTCGTCACCCACGTGGTCGAGGGCGGCACGCCACAGCCGGGCGGCGTGGTGTGGTGCGAAGCGACGCTCGGCCTGCTCGGCCGCAGCTCGGGCATAGCGGGCCGCCACGGGTGCCTCCGCCTGGAGGAAGTGGTGCGCGAGGGCTTCCACGTCATGCGGCCGTGACCGCTCGAGTGTCTCGGCGATGTGAGCGTGCAACCGGGCACGGCGGGACCGGGACAGGTCCTCGTACAGCGTGTCCCGGACGAGCGCGTGGGCGAAGCGGAACCGCCCTGGTCCGAGCTCGACGAGGAACCCCCGGGCGGCGGCGAACTCGAGTGCGTCGAGATCACCGGGCAGCACGTCGGCGTCGACGTCGAGTCCGGCCACGGCGGCGTGCCGGAGGACGGTCTGGACGGTCTCCGGCAGCGTGGCGACGCGGTACCGGACGACGTCCCGCACGCCCGCAGGCACCGCGGCGAGGTCACCGCCGGCGGCGAACAGGCGCGACAGCTCGCGCACGAAGAAGGGATTGCCACCACTGCGACGGTGGATCACCTCCGCGGTGGCGGCGTCGACGTCCTGGCCGGTCATGGCCCGCACCAGGCCGGCGGTGTCCCCCAACGGCAACCCGCCGAGATAGACCCGCACGGGCTCGGACCGGGCGACGCGCCCGAGGAAGTCGGCGAGGCGGCCGGGGACGTCGGTGGTGCGGTAGGTCCCGATGACCAGGACGGCGTGGGGCTCGGCGACGAGCGACGCGAGCAACGCGAGGGTCTCCTCGCCCGCCCAGTGGAGGTCGTCGAGCACGAGCAGCAGCGGTGCGTACCCGGCGAGATGAGCGGCAACCGCCCGATGCCAGTGGAACCGCGCGACCGTCGGGTCCCCGGAAGTGTCGGGCTCGGGCGACGGACCAGGCAGGGCGTCGAGGATCTGGGTCCATGGCCACGCCGCAAGAAGTCCTTCCTCGTCGGGATTCCCGCCCCATGCGGTAGTCCAGCCGAGGCGCGAGACGCACGCCGATGCGAGGGCGGTCTTCCCGGCACCGGCCTCACCAGAGATCAGAACCAACCCGACCCGCTGTCGCGCACGGACGTCGGCCGCGGCGGCGGTGATCCGCGCGAGTTCGTCGGCGCGCCCGATCAGCTGGTCGGCAAACGCAGGCCGAGGACCGGCAAGGCTCGGTGCCTGCGCCAGGATGTCCTCCTCCAACCGGCGCAGGTCGGGACCCGGGTCCAGGCCGAGATCCGACGCCAGCACCTCCCGTGCCCGGCGCAATGTCTCCAGCGCGTCACCCTGGCGGCCCACCCGGTACCGGGCCAGCGCCAGCAACCGCCACGCGCCCTCACGCCACGGGTGGTCCGCCACCAGGGCCTCCAGGTCCGGCACTGCCTCGGCGGCACGGTCGGAGTCGAGAAGCGCGGTTGCCCGGCGTTCCAGTGCCAGCAGCCGCAGCTCGTCCAAGCGCGTTGCCTCGCCCCGAGCCCACGGCTCCGCCGCGAACTCCGCGTACGCCGGCCCGCGCCACAGACCCAGCGCCTCGTCGATCCCGGCGAGCACGTCCCGCGGCGGACCCGTCGCCGTGACCGCCGCCTCGAACTGCCAGGCGTCCACCGCCTCCGCACGCAACGCGTAGCCCGGAGCGGCCGTGACCAGGAGCCGCGCTGGTGTCCTCGGCGGGCGGTCCGGTTCGAGCGCCTTCCGCAGCGCGGCCACGAACGTCTGGACCGCGCCAACCGCCCCATCGGGTGGGTCCTCCCACAGGTCGGCGACCAGCCGGCTGACCGGGACGACCCGACCCCTGGCGATCAGCAGCCGCGCGAGCACCGCGCGGTGCCTCGGCCCCTTCAGGTCGACGGGACCACGCGGGGACGTGGCCACCAGTGGGCCGAGCACCCTAAACGTGATCATCGCTGGCATGCTAACCCGCTGCTGATCCGGTGCTGATCGGCGCGCGTAAGGCTGGACGGCATGCGAATTCCAGGCTTCGACTACCAGCGTGTCCCGGCTCACGCAGGGGTGACGCTCAACGTCGCCGTGGGTGGCACGGGCACGCCGGTCGTGCTCCTCCACGGCTTCCCCCAGACCCACCTCATGTGGCGGCACGTGGCAGCCGACCTCGCCAGCGACCACACCGTCATCTGCCCCGACCTGCGAGGATACGGCGACAGCGACAAGCCGGCCGACACGGGCGAGACCTACGCGAAACGCACCATGGCCGCCGACGTCGTTGCCGTCGCCCGCGCGCTCGGCCACGAGCGGTTCGCGCTCGCCGGGCACGACCGCGGTGCGCTGGTCGCCATCCGGGCGGGCCTCGACCACCCCGACGCCGTCACCCACCTGGCGTCCCTCGACGTGCTGCCGACGCTGGACATGTGGGACGTGCTACGCGGCACCACGGCCGCCGTCGGCTTCCACCTCTACCTCATGGCGCAGCCGCCCGGCCTGCCGGAAACGCTGATCGGCGCGGCGCCGGACGCGTTCTTCGGCCACTTCCTCGACCTGTGGGCGCGGGACCCGGAGGCGATCCCACCGGACGTCCGCGCCGCGTACCTGGCCGAGTCCCGCGGCGCGGTCACCTCCATCGTGGCCGACTACCGCGCGTCGGCCACCGTCGACGTCGAGCACGACCTGGCCGACCGGCAGGCGGGCGACCAGCTCCGCATGCCGGTCACCGTGCTGCAGCAGGACTGGGGCGCCGCCCTGGGCTACGACGCGGAAGCCGTCTGGCGCGCCTGGGCACCGGATCTGAACCACGTCACCGTGTCGTGCGGCCACTTCATGGCGGAGGAGGCCCCGGCGGAGGTGATCAAGCACCTGCGCGAGCTACTGGGGCGGTGAGCGGAGCTTGCGGAGCGAATCATCGATGTTCAGGACGACACCTCGACCGTGGAGGGCGCCGGAGGAGCGGAGCCTGCGGAGCGTTCCGGCGCCACGCAGCGGACGAGGGGCGTCCTGAGCGGTGTGGTGGGGTCGTGCCGGAACGACCCCACCACGTTTGTCAGCGGTAACAGGTGGTGGTGTTGGGCTTTGCCCGGCACGCGACCGCCGCGAACCCGCCGTTCGTTGGCACGTTCAACTGAACCGTGCCGCCCCTGACCACCTGCGTGTCACGGACGAGGCCGGTCGGGCCGTCGTGCACGATCTCCAGCAGCCAGCGGCCCTTCAGGAAGTCCACCGGCACGTCCAGTGTCCTGGCGTCGCCGGCCACCCCGCCGCCGAGGAACCAGCGGTCCCCCTGACGCCGTGCCATCACGACGCTCTCCCCCGGCACGCCGGCCAGCAGGTGGCTCTCGTCCCATGTGGCCGGGACCTGTTCGAGGAAGGCACGCGCCTCCGGGCGCTCGTCATAGGACGCCGTGGTGCCGGCCAGGTTCTGCAGCCCCGACTCGAACAGGACCGACAGACCCAGCTCGTACGCGTCGCTGGTCGGGTGCGGGCGGTGGTAGGCCTCCGGTGTGTAGTCCATCGACCCGACCACGTTGCGCGTGAACGGCAGCGTGGTCACGTGGTCGATGGTCAGCACCCGCTTCTCCCCGCCGTGCACACCCTCCATGGTCATCACGTGCGGCCACGTCCGGTGGATGCCCTTCGGGATGGTCGAGCCGTGGAAGTTCACCAGCAGCTGGTTCGCCGCGGTCGCCGGCAGGATCTCGTCGTACCAGCGCAACCGCTCCTGCGCCTCCGAGTCCATGAAGTCGATCTTCACGCCGGCCACGCCCCACCGGTGCAGGGTCGGCAACCAGAGGTCCCGCTCCTCCGGTGTGTCGAGGTCGCGGAAGTGGATCCACACGAGGATCCGCACGTTCCGCTCGGCGGCGTAGTCGACCAGCTGCGGCATCCAGCTGTTGGTCGACCAGTTGGGGTCGGTCACGTCCCACTGCTGCGGGTCGAAGTACCAGCCCGCGTCCACGGCCACGTACGGCCACCCGCGCTGCGTCGCGTAGTCCACGTAGCCCTTCTGGATCTCCAGGCTCTGCCCGGCGGGACGGCCGCCCGCGAGCCACGTCCACAACACCTGGCCCGGCTTGATCCACGACCGGTCGCGCACCCTGGAGCGCGGCGCGAGGTCGTCGGTGAGCGTCGACTCCGTGACGGTGGCGAGGTCGCCGACCATCATCACCCGCCACGGTGTCGCGAGTGGACCATCGACCGCGACGGCCGCGTCCCACAGCCCGATCCGGTAGGCGCCGTCGCCGTGCACGAGCCGGCCACCCGAGTACCGACCATCCACATCGGACTCGGCGATGGACAGGTAGCTGCCGCCGACCTGGAACAGCGCCGGCGTCATGAACTCCTCTGCCGGCGCGGTGCCGGCCGTGTACCGGACGAACGGGTTCTCGTAGTCCCTGCGGTACCGCGCGAGCCACGCCGGCGCCTCGTCCGGCACCACGAAGGCGGACGCCTCACCGAGCACGTCGCCGTAGTCGGCGGGCAGTTCGTAGCGGTAGGCGACGCCGTCCGGTGCGGCACGCACGACCAGGTTCACCCTGGCGCCGCCGGCACCGGCGAACGCGAACCGGGTCTCGTTCATCGCCACCGGGCGGCGCTGTTCCTTGCCGACCGTGGTGGTGTAGTAGTCGTGGATCCGCCGGTCCTTGCGCCCGAGGTACTTCAGGCCGGTGGTCAGGTCGGCCTGTTCGGTGCGGATGCCGACCGGGCTCGGCTCGAGCACGGTGGCGCCGCCGCGGGTGACCGACAGCGTGACCGCGCCCTCGTCCACGCGCACGTGCGCGGTCGGCCCGCCGTGCCACCCGACCGTCCACCCGCGACCTTCGGCGGCGGCCGGCGGCGCGGCGAGCACCCCGGCTAAAAGAGCCATTGCCACAACGGTTTTCACGACACTCCTTCGCAGGTCAGCTTCGCGTCCACCCACTCGGAGTGGTCACTGTTGTTGTTGTCGGGGCCGACTCCGGCGACCAGGACCAGTTCGGTCACACCGGTCACGTTCACATCCACGGGCACGGCAGGCTGCCCGCCGAGCACCACACCGGTCTCGGCCAGCACCTTCCCGTCGCCGAGCACGGTGAACGTCACCGAGCCCCGGTTGCGGGTCTCGTCGTCGATGCCGGCACCCGCGGTGAACCGTGTGCAGTGCTCGCCCAGGTAGTAGGTCACCTCGGCCGCGGCGTGCGGCGCGATGCCCTTGGCGTAGCTCACCCCGGCGATCTTCAGCGGGTTACCGTTCACACTCTTGTCGATGCCGAGTGAGCCCCAACCGACCTGCGCGCTCACCGGCGCGAGGTCCGAGACCCACGGTGTGCCGACGGGTCGGGTGGCGATCGACACCGCGCCGTACCCGGGCAGCCTCCCGCCCCGGTAGCGGACGTCCGCGGTCAGCGCGTGTGTGCCGTTCGCGGCCGTGGCAGGAGCCGTGACCGTGAAGCGCACCGTCGCGGTCCGGCCGGGCCGGAGCACTCGGATCTTCGTCTTCTCGTCGGGCCGCACGGTCCAGCCGTCCGGGGCGGCCAGAGCGACCCGGACGTCAGTCACCGGCCGCAGGCCGTCGTTGGCAACGCTCACCCGCGCCGTGAACGTCTCGCCTGGCTCGACGTAACCGCCGGTGTCGTCCGCGACGTCGCTGGCCACGGCCGTGGCGCCGTGCCGTCCGGGCTTCACCACGAACATGCGCGCGGCGTGCGGCGGCACCGAAGCACGCACCTGTGAGCGTGTGACAACCGTCGTGTCCGCCCACAGGTCACGAACGGCGTACGCGCGGGCCTCGGGCAGACCGAGTGCGGCAGCGGTCGTGCCGACCTGCGCACCCGCGACTCCCCGGTTGAACAGCACCACGGCGGCGCCGCCGTCCGACATCGGCTTCGCCCAGACCTCGAGGTCGCCGCTGTCGGCGATCTTGTGCCCCTGGACACCCGCCCAGTCCTGGTTGACCGCGATCACGTCCGGGTCGGTGAGCAGCGCGAGGGTCGCGGCGTCCATCGCACGCAGGTCGTTGCCGGCGATCAGGGGCGCGTTGAGGATGCTCCACAGGCTCATGTGTGCCCGGTACTCCTCGGTGGTCATGCCACCGTTGCCGACCTCCAGCATGTCGGGGTCGTTCCAGGCGTCCGGCCCGGAGTACGCCTCGAGCCCGACCTGCTGGTCCAGGATCGCCACCATGCTGCCCCACCGGTCGGAGATGTCGCCGGTGGTGCGCCAGTAGTGGCCGCCGACCTCGGCAGCCCACTCCCACGGCTTGTTGGCGCCCCACTCGCAGATCGAGTAGACGATGTCGCGCCCCGTCGCCGCCAACGCGTCGGCCATGGCCGTGTACCGCTCGAGCGCGGGCCTGCCCTCGTTGTTGCAGTTGTCGTACTTGAGCAGGTCGACGCCCCACTCGGCGAAGCTCGCCGCGTCGGTCGTCTCGTGGTCCAGGCTCGCGGGCAATCCCTGGCAGGTCTTGGTGCCCGCCGACGAGTAGATGCCGAGCTTCAGCCCACGGGCGTGGACGTAGTCCGCGACCGCCTTGATACCGCTGGGAAAGCGCTCGGGGTCGGCCTGCAGTCGGCCTTCCGCGTCCCGTTGCGGTGCCATCCAGCAGTCGTCGATGTTCACGTACTCATAGCCGGCGGCCTTCATGCCGGACGACACCATCGCGTCCGCGGTCTCGCGGATCAGCTCCTCGTCGATGTCGCAATGGAACTTGTTCCAGCTGTTCCACCCCATCGGCGGGGTCTCTGCGAGCGGCGGTTTCTCCACAGTGGACGATGCGGTCGTCTCGGGCCCGACGACCACGAGTGAGACGGCGCCGAGCACGGCGAGCAGGGCGCCGCGCACTCTTCGGTACATGTGGGGGACTCCTTCATCTCAACGGAGTTGGGTGCCGGCGGGGACGATGCTGACCGCGGCGCCGGCGGGCAGGCTGAGCGTCAGCGACCCGTCGACCGGTTGCCGCGCGACGAACTCCGGTCCCTCCTGGCTGATCCGGTACACGTCGACCTGGCGGACCCGCCGCCACTGCGCTGGCAGCACCCACGTGCGGGCCTCGTAGCCGGCGCCCGAGTACGCCACGATCTCCTTGTGCCGCGCCCAGTTCGCCGGCACGAACAGGTCGCTTCCGTCCCGCAGCACGACATCATCGCGCTGGACCAGCAGCCTCCCGTCGATGTTGGCGCTCACCGTGCCGTCGGAGAACGTGACCGCGCCGTCCGTGTCGCTGACGCGGCCCAGCCGGTTCAGGTGCTGCCACAGCAGGGTGGTGGTGGCGAACTCGTCGAGGAAACCGGGCAGGGCGGCCGGGTCCTTCCGGATGATCGACTCGCCCTGCATGCTCGTGCCGAAGCGGGGATCACCGCCCTTCCCGCCGACGTGCAGGGCCGGCGGGATGACCATCTGGTCCACGTTGCGGAAGTGCCAGGCCATGGGTTGCAGGCCGAGCAGCGGGTCCTTGCGGTAGCTGTAGGTGAACTCCGAGGTGACGTCGACGCCGCGGTCCCGCCAGTAGCGGATGATCTTCTTCTGGGTCTCGATCTCCTGGTCGGTGGTGATCCCGTGGTACGGGCTGATCGGTTCGGTGCCGTAGCCTGGGATGTACTGGTGGAACGCGTCGACGTGCACGGTGCCGATCCGCCGCATGTCGACCATGTCGAACAGCGAGTCGATGCGCCGCTGGGTCAGCCCGGCCCGCCACTCGAGCGTGTAGCTGATCGGGTAGCCCCACACGTAGGTACGCAGCGAGCCGTCGGCGTTGCGAGCGATCACGTCGTGGTCCAGGTAGGTCTGCCACAGCGGTGAGTTCGCGCTGGCGTCGAGCATGTTCACGTGGAAGCTGACCGTGGTGTGGTACGTCCGGGCCTCGGCGATCAGCCAGCGCAGGCTGTCCAGCGCGCTCGCGTCCTGCTCCCGCTTGAGCTTGGGGTTCACCACGTCCCATGCCGGATAGCCCGTGTCGTGGCCGTCGTACTGCCAGCCCACCAGGTAGAAGATCTTCGGGATGCCGCGGGTGAGGTTGTCGACGCGCCGCATCACGTCGAGGGCCTGCTCGAAGGTGAGCGCGACCCGCCCCTGGTTGTCGGCCAGGAACATCTTCATGGTGAGCGTCTGGGCGTAGGCGCGCCGGTACGGGCGGGCCGGTCGCGGCAGCACCCGCATGGGCAGTTCGTCGGTGACCGTGACGCCGTCCAGCGTGACGCTCGCCGTCAGCGTGGTGGGGCCGGGACCGAGTGTGCCGGCCCTGGCGACGCCCCGCCCACCCCGCAGGTCGGCGGTCACCATGCCCGGCACGCTGCTCGTGACCGTGATGTGAGCGCTGCCAAGGTCGGCGGGGCGACCGTTGCTGAGCGTGGCGCGCACGCGCAACGCGGTGACCCCGTCGAGCGGCAGGTCTTCCTCTGCCGCCGACAGGTCCACTGTGGACAACTGAGCACGCTCACCGGCGGTGGCGGGAGTCACCGGCGCCACGACGGTGAGCACGGCCACCGCGATGAGCACCGTGCGCATGCGTCCTCTCATGCCGCCCCCTCGCCCGCTCCGCGGCGCCGGAACGCTCCGCAAGCTCCGCTCCACCGGCGCCCTACGCGGGCGCGGTGGCAGCCTGAGTGCTGATGATTCGCTCCGCAAGCTCCGCTCATGTGACCGGCACGACGCGGTAGCTCGCGCCGTCCTTCGCCGAGAACGTGATCGCCTCGCCGCTCACGCGGTGCCCGACGACCCGCCCGTTCCGGTACACCCGGACGGGGCCCATGCCGGTGCGCACGCTCACCTCGCCGGAATGTCCCGCGGTCAGGCGGATCTCGGTCGGCTTGCCAGCACGCCAGGTCAGGCCGACGGTCAGGTCACCACGCGCCCGCAGGCCGTCCACGCGCCCGTCCTGCCACGCCGACGGCAGTGCCGGCAGCACGTCGACCGTGCCGAGATGGCTCTGCAGCAGCATCTCCGTGACACCGGAGGTGGCCCCGAAGTTGCCGTCGATCTGGAACGGCGGGTGCGTGTCCCACAGGTTCGGCAACGTGCTCGTCGTGAGCTGGTCGCCGAGCAACTTCAGCGCCCGGTCGCCGTCGAGCAGCCGTGCCCAGAAGTTGATCTTCCATGCCTTGCTCCAGCCCGTGCCGGCGTCCGTCCGGGCCTCGAGGGACACACGTGCGGCGGCCGCCAGTTCCGGTGTGGTGCGTGGGGAGACCTGTGTGCCGGGGTGCAGGGCGAACAGGTGGGAGACGTGCCGGTGCGTCTCGGTGGGGCTGTCGAGGTCGGCCTTCCACTCCTGCAGCTGACCCCACGAACCGACCCGCAGCCCGGGGTCGAGGCGCGCGAGAATGTCCTTGGCCGTGGCGGCGAACGCGGTGTCGCCCACGGCGCCGGCCGCCTCCCGCACGTCGGTGAACAGCTGCCAGACGATCTGCTGGGACATCGACGTGCCCGCGGTGGCCGGGCCGAGCTCCGGCGAGCGGCTCGGTGTGACGACCAGCCGGCCGTCACGCGGGTCGACCTGCAGGAACTCCAACCAGAACTGGGCGGTCTCCTTCATCACCGGGTAGGCCCGCTGCGCGAGGAAGCGCTTGTCGAGCGTGAACCGGTAGTGGTCGTAGAGCTGGTCGGACAGCCACGCCCCGGACTCGGGGAAGAAGAACGCGGTGTGATCCCACGCGCCGGTCCAGCCGTAGATGTTGGACGCGTGGTGGGCGACCCACCCCTGGGACACCCCGTAGTGCTGCCGCGCGGTGACCCGGCCGGGTTCCCGCAGCGAGTCGACGTAACCGAAGAACGGCTCGGCGGTCTCGGCCAGGTTGGTGGACTCGGCGAGCCAGTAGTTCATCTGCAGGTTGATGTTGAGGTGGTAGTCGGACTGCCATGGCGGCGCTTCGAGGTTGTTCCACACGCCCTGCAGGTTGGCGGGCAGCGAACCAGGCCGGGACGAGCCGATCAGCAGGTACCGGCCGTAGGCGAAGAACAGCTCCTCGAGTGCCCGGTCCGCGGGCCCGCCGCTGCCGTAGCCGGCCAGCAGGTCGTCGGTCGGGACGTCCGGCATCCGCCCGCCGAGGTCGAGGCGCACCCGGTCGAACAGCCTGGTGTGATCGCGCACGTGCCGGTCGCGCAGGTCCCGGAAGCCCTTGCGGGACGCGCTGGTCACGAGGTTGTTCACGTTCTCGTGCGGGTCGGCGCCCCGGTAGGTCGGGTAGTCGGGGGCGTAGTCGGTGCCGGCGGCCAGCACGAGCGTCACGGAGTCAGCGCCCGTCACCGCGACCGAGCCGTCCGCGTTGTCGACACGGCGGCCGCCGTCGGCGCTCACCTGCAGCTGCGCCTCGTACCGCAGGCCGTTGCTGTTCAGGGCGCCGGCGACGGTGATCCGGCCGCGGTGAGCGCTCACCGCGCTGGTCCGGTTGGCCGGCACGGCGATCCGCGTGCCGACGTCGACGCGACCCGGCCGGTCGGCGGTCAACCGCATGACCACGACGCCGTCCGGCGCGGTCGCGAAGTACTCGCGGGTGTAGCGGACGCCGCCGGCACGGTAGGTGACACGTGCGAGTGCACGGGAGATGTCCAGTTCGCGTCGGTACTCGGTGACCGGTCCAGCGTCCGGAATGGACAGTCGGACGTCGCCGAAGCTCTGGTAGGCGCCGAACCTGCGGTGCCGAGGCGAGTCCGACGGCAGCCCGAGCGCGGCGAGCACGTCCTCGGGCCGCACTTGCCCCTCGGCGGCGATCCGCTGCCGGATGCCGTCGAGCGCGCCCGGTCGGGGCGCCGCCCAGTTGCCGAAGTTGTAGTCCGGCACACCGGGGCCGCCGGTCCAGAGCGTCTTCTCGTTGAACTGGATCCGTTCGTCGGTGACCCCGCCGAAGACGGTGGCACCCATCCCGCCGTTGCCGATGGGCAGCGAACGGCCTTCCCACCCCTCGGCCGTGTCCGGAGCGGGCTCGTCGTACCAAAGAACCAGGTCGCGGCCTGGTGTGGCGACTGCGGCGTACTCGGTGGCGGTCAGGGTGGCCGCTGCGGTGACGAACACCAGCAGCAGCCCGAACAGACGACGTCGTCTCATCGTGGCACTCCCGAGACATCGGATGTCTCCGCAGCCTAAACCGGACACGCTCACAGGAAAAGGCTTTCCTGCAAATAGATCAGACGTCTATGCTCTCGGGTCCGTGATCCCTCGGTCCTGGCCCCACGTTGCCCACGACGGCGACCTGCGGTCCAATCGCCCGCATGAGTGAGGTGCCCGACCACCGAGTCGGGCGGGTGGGCAACCCGTCCCTGCTGCGCAGGTTGAACCTGGTCGCGGCGCTCGGTGCGTTGCTCGACGCACCCTCGCTCACGCTCCGTGAGCTGCAGGCGGTCGTCGGCGTCTCCCGGCCCACCGCGGAGCAGTTGCTCGCCGCGCTCGTCGCCGACCAGTGGGTCGAGGAGGTCGCCGGCCCCGCGGGTGGACGCGGCCGCCCGGCACGGCACTTCCGCTTCCGGGCGGGCGCCGGGCACGTGACGGGCATGGACATCGGCGCGCACAAGGCGATGGCGGTGGTCACCGATCTTCGCGGCAGGACGCTGGCCGAGCACCGTGTCCCGCTGGACCCCGAGCTGGACGCGCCGAGTCGCCTGCGTGCCGCCGCGGACACCGCCCACGCCTGCTGGGCGAAGGTCGGGCTGGCGGCCGACGAGGTGACGGCGGTGGGGTGCGGGGTGACCGGCGCGGTACGCGCGGAACACCGGGTGCGGGACGTGTCGAGCGGCCCGACCGGCTCAGGCCTGGCGACCTACTCACTGCCGGGCTTCACCGCCGTCGACGTGGCCGCCGCGCTGTCGGAGGCGGTCGGCCGGCCGGTCACCGTGGCCAACGACGTCAAGCTCGCCGCGCTCGCCGAACACTGGCAGGGCGCGGCGACCGAGCACGCCGACCTCGTCTACATGTTCGCCGGCCACCGCGCGGGCGCCGGGGTGCTCTTCGGCGGCCGGGTGCACGAGGGCAAGCACGGCGCGGCGGGTGAGATCGGCGCGCTGCCCACGCTCGGCTGGTCGTCGACCATGGCCCGCCTCCACGCCCGCGGCGCCGCACTCGCCGCCCGCCGCAAGCTGCCGCCAGGGCGCGAGGGCGAGCTGGTGATCACCGCGGCGACCAGGGGCGACGAGGACAGTCTCGCGGTGCTGTCCGAGGTCGCCGCCGTGCTGGCCAAGGGCGCCGCCATCCTCGCGCTCGCCGTCGACCCGGAGGCCGTCGTCCTCGGCGGCGGGATGTCGCGCGGCCCGCTGTTCGCGGACCTGTTCCGCCGCGAGCTCGCCACGCTGACGCTCTTCCCGATCGAGGTGCTGGTGTCCACTTTGGGCGCCGAGTCCGTCGCGCTCGGCGCCGCCCGCCTCGCGCTCGACGAGGTGCTGGCGGACCTGCTGCACGTCCCGCACGCCTGAGTAGGCATATTGAGCCTTGACGCCCGCCTGCCCGGTTGCAATCATCGGATGTCTTTTATGCAGCCTTGTTAACATAAACCGAGGACGAGCAACATGAGACCACCGCGGCAGCGTGGCCGAACCAGATGGAACAACCTGCGACTCGCCTGCGCCGCCGTCGTGCTCGGGCTCGTCACGAGCCTGCTCGGCGCCCCGAGCGCAGCCTCCGAAGTGGAGCATCCGCGACAGGAGTGGATGCGCCAGTCGACCGCGGGACTGTTCCTGCACTGGGGCATGTTCACCGCGCCCCGCCACCTCGACTGTGCCGAATGGGAACGTGACGTCACCGGCGGCGGCTGGACACCCGACTACTGGGTGGACGAGGCGAACAAGCTCGGTGCCTCCTACATCGTGCTCGCCACGTTCCACAGCAGGCTCGGCTACGCGCGTCCGTGGCCGTCGCAGATCCCCGGCAGCTGCTCGACCCAACGCGACATCCTCGGCGAACTGGTCCAGGCCGGCAAGGCGAAGGGCGTGCGCGTCATCCTCTACATGACCGACGACCCGCAGTGGCACAACGAGCAGGGCATCGAGACCCTCGACTCCGCCGCCTACTCCGCGTACAAGGGCCAGCAGGTCGACCTGACCACCCGCGACGGGTTCGGTCAGTTCAGCTACGACAACTTCTTCGAGGTCATGGAGAACTACCCCGACCTCGCGGGCTTCTGGATCGACAACGACAACGCCTACTGGGAACGCAACAAGCTCTACGAGCAGATCCGCGAGAAGCGTCCGTCCTGGTTGCTGAGCAACAACAACGAGGACACGCCGATCATGGACACGGTCAGCAACGAGCAGAAGACCGGCATGACGCCGTCCTACGACTACCCGCAGGCCGCGTGGACCCCCATGCCGCGCCTGGTCGAGGCCGACTACAAGCTCCCGACGACCGGCGACTGGTGGTTCTCCGGCGGTGACTCCGCAGTGGACACCCGTCTGTCGACCGGTCGCTACATCACCAACGCAGGCTCGTCGATGAAGTCGCTGATGGCGGAAACCCCGATGGTGAACGGGAAGTTCCCGCCGCAGCAGGAGGCGTTCAACAACTTCATGGCGCAGTGGGTGCCGCCGATCCGCGAGTCCCTGTTCGGCACGGAAGGCGGCGGCTACATGTTCGGCGGCCTGCAACCGGGCTTCTGGAACGACGGCGCGCATGGCGTGACGACGGTCAAGCCGGGCACGCGAACCCAGTACGTGCACGTGGTGACCAGACCGCGGACCGACTTCGTCCGCCTGCGGGACAACGGGTACCAGATCGCGAAGGTGACCGACCTGCGTACCGGCGAACGCATGCGGTTCAGCCAGTCCGGTGGCTATCTGTCCATCTTGGACGTCCGGAACTGGGACGAGTACGACACGGTCTTCAAGGTCGAGACGGCTGGCCGGCAGGGTTTGTACGCCCAGTCCACGGTGCGGGCGACCGCCACGGCGTCCGCGGCCGACCATCCGGCGAGCGACCTGGTCGACGGCAGCTACGAAAGCTACTGGGACAGCGACAAGACGCTGCCCGTTTCGGTGACGCTCGACCTCGGCAAGCGGCGTGACGTGCGTTATCTCGCGCTGCACCAACGGGAATGGTCGCCAACCTACGCCCGCGAGTCGTTCGGCCGGCCCGAGGACTCGGCCCGCGTCAAGGACTTCACGGTGTCGGTGAGCGACGACGGCAGGCGGTGGCGTGAGGTCCGCGCCGGTGCTCTCCCCAGTGCCCGCGGTGTGCGGCCGATCGACCTGGGCGCGCAGAGAGCACGCTACGTCAAGCTGGACGTGCACAACACGTGGGCCGGCGCGCAGGCCCCGATCTACGTCAACCAGCTTCGCATCGACGAGATCGAGGTCGGGTACGGCTACCCGAGGGCCACGGATCGCCCGCTGCCACTCGAGGCGGAGAACGCCAGCCGGTCCGGCACCGCCCACGTGAACTACTGCGCGGGTTGCTCGGGTTCGGCGGCGGTCACCGGCCTCGGCCGCGGCACGGTCACCTACCGGGACGTGCGGGTCGCCGAGGCGGGCACCTACCGACTGCAGCTGGACCACACGGGCGCCGGCGCGCTGTCTGTGAAGGTGAACAACGCTGTGACGCCGGTCAACGCGCCCGCCGGCCCGTCCGACGTGCCGACGAGCACCGCGGTCGCCGTCCCACTCCAGGCCGGCGCCAACACGATCACGGTGTCGGGCAACGGTTCCATCGGCCTTGACCGGATCTCGGTCGGTCCGCTGCCACCGGAGTCCTACACCCCGACCACCACGTTGAAGGTGGTGCCGTCCGGCCTGCAGTGGGTCGGCACTGGGCAGCAGTCGATCGAGGTGACCGCGACGCTGCGACTGGACGTCGAGGACGCGCTCGACCAGGTCCAGCTGGCACCGGTCGTGCCGGCCGGGTGGACGCTGTCCGGCGCGCCGGCCACCACCCAGTCGCTGCGGCTGGGCCAGACGCTGACCGGGAAGTGGACGCTCACCTCCCCCACCACTGTGTCCGCTGTGGACATCCCGGTGAGGGCGTCGTTCCAGGTGGTGGGCCGTGCCAAGACGGTCAACCGGAACGTGGGGGTGCGGCCACTGCCGGCGGGCCGGGTGTTCATGCGTGAGGCGGAGGACTTCCGCAACGACATCGGCAGCGCGGGCATCACCAACTGCTCGCCGTGTTCCGGTGCGCAGAAGGTCCGCAACCTCGGCGGCGCCACGGACGCGCGGATCGTGTTCCCCGCGGTGTCTGTCGCGTCGGCGGGCACGTACACGCTGTTCATCGACTACACGGTCAACGGCACGCGCTCGTACAACGTGTCGGTCAACGGCGGCCCGCCGTCCGTGGTCACGGTCAGCGGCATCGGCAACAACACCCCCGCCACCACGTCGATCCCGGTGACACTGCAGGCCGGCCAGAACACGATCACCATCAGCAACGACGCGGACACCGCACCAGATCTGGACCGCATCTCGCTGGGTTGATCACCGACCGCTCGAGGCCCTTCCGGCGTGCCGCCGGAAGGGCCTCTTTTGTTCGCGCGCACAAGTCCAGTGAAACTTTCGGAGTGCCATACCTACGTGGGCTTGACCGAACCCGATGTGAGCCTTAACGTTTCTGCTCGCGATACCGACAAATCGCCGAAATTTTCGGAACCCCGCCGCTGTTGTCGAGGAGCTCCGCATGAAGGTGTCCCGTGTCGCCACTGCCGGCCTCCTCGTCGGCCTACTGGTCTCCGCTTCCGTGTCTTCGCTTCTCCCGGCCGCCGGCTCACCCGCTCCGGCGGCCGGGGCCACCTCGTCCGATCGACCGCTGCGGCAGCTCGCCGGGCGGGAGCTGCTGGTCGGCACGGCCGTCGATCACGCGGCGTTCACCTCGGACACGACCTATCGCGACCGGGTCGGGGCGGAGTTCAGCTCGATCACGGCCGAGAACGTGATGAAGTGGGAGGTGGTCGAGCCGGAACGGGGCCGTCTCGACTTCTCCGCCGCCGACGACCTGATGGCCGCCGCCAAGCGGAACGGTCAGCAGGTGCGCGGCCACACTCTCCTGTGGCACAACCAACTCCCGGCGTGGCTCACGCAGGGCGTCGAGTCCGGTGACATCGACGCCGGCGAGTTGCGCGGCATTCTGCGTCAGCACATCACCGACGAGGTGCGGCACTTCCGCGGCCGGATCTACCAGTGGGACGTCGTCAACGAGGTCATCGACGACAACGCGCAGCTGCGGGACACGCTGTGGCTGCGCGTGCTCGGTCCGGGCTACATCGCCGACGCGTTCCGCTGGGCGCACAAGGCCGACCCGA
The DNA here is from genome assembly GCF_036378875.1 of Actinophytocola sp. Classification (GTDB taxonomy): domain Bacteria; phylum Actinomycetota; class Actinomycetes; order Mycobacteriales; family Pseudonocardiaceae; genus Actinophytocola. The sequence continues at coordinate 6,095 of NZ_DASUVO010000016.1, read as the reverse complement.
AGGCCAAGCTGTTCCTGAACGACTACAACGTCGAGGGCGTCAACGCGAAGAGCGACGCCTACCTCGCGCTCGCGAAGGACCTGCTGGCACAAGGGGTTCCGGTGCACGGGTTCGGCGCGCAGGGCCACTACGGCGTGCAGTTCGGCTTCCACTCGGCCGCGGAGGTGGCCGGGAACCTGGGTCGGTTCGAGGCGCTGGGCCTGGAGACCGCGATCACCGAGGTCGACGTGCGCATGCTCATGCCACCCGACACCGTGAAGCTACAGGCGCAGGCGCAGGGCTACAGCGTGCTGCTGCAGGGGTGCCTGCTCGCTCGGCGTTGCAACTCGTTCACGGTGTGGGGCTTCACGGACAAGTACTCGTGGGTGCCCGGGTTCTTCGAGGGCCAGGGCGCGGCCAACCTGCTGGACGAGACCTTCGCCGCGAAGCCCGCCTATCGCGAGATGCAGGCCGTGCTCACGCTGGTAGGCAGGCGCTGACTACCAGCGACCGTGCACGTGCTCACGGATCTGGTCGTCGTAGATCCGCTCGATGGCCGCGAGTGTCTCGGCGCTGAGCGGGTCCACGTCGGCGGCCGCGGCGTTGGCCTTGGCCTGGTCGGCGTTGCGGGCGCCGGGAATCACCACGCTCACACCGGGCTGGTCGATGATCCAGCGCAGTGCCAGCGCGGCGGTGGGGACCCCGAGCCCGGCCGCCACCTCGGCGAGTGACCGCGCCGCCGCGACCCCAACCTCGTACGGCACGCCCGAGAACGTCTCCCCCACGTCGAACGACTCCCCGTGCCGGTTGTAGGTGCGGTGGTCGTCGGCGGCGAAGGTGGTGTGCTCGTCGTACTTGCCGGACAGCAGACCGCTCGCGAGCGGCACCCGCGCGATGATGCCGACACCGGCGGCGCGGGCCGCCGGCAGCACCTCTTCGAGGGGCTTGCGCCGGAAGGCGTTGAGGATGATCTGCACGCTCGCCACACCTGGCCGGGCGATGGCGGTGAGCGCCTCGTCGCAGGTCTCGACGGACACGGCGTAGGCGGCCAGGTTCCCCTCGGTGACGAGGTCGTCCAGGGCGTCGAACACCTCGTCGCTCGAGAACACCGGGGTGGGCGGGCAGTGGAGCTGCACGAGGTCGAGCCGGTCGACGCCGAGGTTGGCACGGCTGCGGTCGGTCCACGCGCGGAGGTTCTCGGGGGTGAACGCCGCCGGCACGTGCGGGTCGGCCCGGCGCCCGCACTTGGTGGCCACCATGACCTCCGCCGGTCGCTCGGCGAGGAACCGCCTGATCAGCCGCTCGCTGCGCCCGTCGCCGTACACGTCGGCGGTGTCGAAGAAGGTGACGCCGGAGTCGACGGCGGCATGCAGGACGGCCAGCGCGTCGGCGTCGTCCACCTGCCCCCAGTCCGCGCCCAGCTGCCAGCAACCCAGGCCGACCACCGCGACATCCCGACCGGTCCTGCCAAGCACTCGATCTTCCACGAGCGCCAAGCCTAGTCAGGCGAACCAGCGGCCGCCGCCCGGCAGGTACATGAACACGGTCGCGGCGAGGGCGGCCGCCGCGTAGGCCAGGACGAGCCACCCGGTCGTCGAGTACACGAGCACGCCGTACGCCACGACCAGGACCGCGACGATTGTGAGCGTTAACCGCGCCCATCTTCGCCCGCCACGCAGCGCGACGGTGAGCAACGTTCCCGTGATCCCGAAGACGAGGCCCCCGCCGACGATGACGAGCACGGACAGGTCCACCACCTGGGCGACCCGCTCCGCCGGCGCGGACGGGTCCCTGTCCCGAACCGCCTGCTCCAGTTCTGCCCGCACGGCGTCGAGCCGCCCGATCACGAGCACCACGGTGACAACGGCCAGCGCGCCGGCGAGGAGCCAGAGCCAGCCCGCCACGGTCACCGCCCGAGGCCGCCCCTGGGCGGCGAACGGCCGCGGGGCCAACGGGACGGTGTCCGGACGGGGTGGCGGCGGTCCGGCTGTCACGCGGTCACCCCGCCGTTGCCGTCGTCATGGCGTCGCCGAACTCGCGGGTGGCGGATCGACGACCGGCTCGGTGGTCGTGGTGATCGTGGGCACCGGCGGGTCCGTGTTCGTTCTCTCTTCGGTGGTGGTCGGGGCCGGCTGGTCCGTCGTGGTCACCGTGGGGGGCGTCGTGGTCGGCTGGACCGTCGGGGCCGTCGACTGGTCCGTTGGGGCCGTCGTGGAGGCGCGGCCGATGTCCGTCGTGGGGGTCGCGGTGCCGACCGTCTGGGTCGACGGCGGCTCGCCGGCGATCTGGGCGTTTCGGTGACCGCCGGTCGTCGGGGACGGGGACAGCTCGGCCGGGCTCGCGTCCGCCGGCCTGGCGCCCGGACGGTGCGGGCCGGGTCGTGTGGTCTCCTCGTAGGGCCTCCCGGTCCACGGATCGCGCGTGTTCTCCTTGGGAGTGCCGATCGGCACCCGGTCCACGATCTCGCGTGGCAGGCCGGCCGGTTGGTCCGCCGCGTCCACCTGCGTGCCGGTGCTCGGCAGTAGGTCCGATCCCAGTGTGCTCGCCGCGGCCAGAGCGGCCAGGCACGCCGCGAGCCCCACTCCCACCACCACGCCACGTCGCGAGCGCCGTCGCGGCCGCGCCACCGGTGCGACGAGGACCGGCTTCGGCGGGGCCGCCGCGGGCGCGATCGACAACACCGCACCGCGCGCGACGAGCGCCTTCGGGTCGGCGTCCGCCGTGACCGGACGGTCCAGCGTCTGGGAAACCTGGTGCGCCACCAGCGGAATCCGCGATGACCCGCCGGTCAGCAGCACGGCGGACAGGTCCTGGGGGCGGAGACCGGCCGAGGAACACGCTCGCCGCATGACCTCGGCGGTCGCGGCGATGGCGGGCGCCACCAGCTGTTCCAGGTCCGTCCGAGTCATCCGTACCCGCGTGGTCAGCCCCGGCAGCATGACGGGGATCGTCACCTCGGCGTCGGTGGAAAGCGCTTCCTTCGCCGCCGCGCACTCGCGCAGCAACGCCGCCGCGGCCGTGCTCATCTCGGGGTCGTCGAGGTCCAGCTCTGTCCACAGTGCACCGACGCTGTTCTTCACGTGCGCGAGGACCGCGTCGTCGAAGTCGGCGCCGCCGAGGAAGTCGATGCCCTCCGGCCGGCCCACGAGCCGGAACCCGCCGGTGTCGAGCCGGCGGACGATCGCCGCGTCGAACGTGCCGCCACCCAGGTCGTACACGCCGACCGCGTCCCCTGGCGCGACGTCCCTGGTGGCCGCGTAGGCGAACGCGGCGGCCGCCGGCTCCGGCACGAGTCGGACCGCGTGGATCTCTTGTTCCGCAAGAGCTTTCACCCACAGGGCGCACGTGTCGCGGTCCCACGAAGCCGGGTATGTGAGCGCTAACCCTGCTGGTGGCTCGCCTTCGTGCTGGGCCACCCGGTCGACGACCCACCGGATGAAGCACGCCGCGATCGTGTGCGCCTCGATCGGTTCGCCGGCCAGGATCAGGGGCGTCTCGTCACCGATCCGGCGCTTGACCTCACGCACGGCGCCGTCCGGGTCGGTCAGTGCCTGCCGCGCCGCCGCGTCGCCGAGCAGAAGCGACCCGTCGGGCGCGACGTACGCCACGGACGCGACCGCGGCTCTGTTGTCCCCCAACGGAACGAGCTCAGCCGCCTGCTCACCGTCACGGTGCACGGCCGCGGCGGTGAATGTGGCGCCGAAATCGATTCCGACTCGGTAACTCATCCTCGCCTCCAAGCGAAACGCTGCTAGTGAAGACGCGTCGCGACCCCAGAACGTTACAGAAATATCCGATCGGAAGATAAATGACATGGCGGAGGGAAATCCTGTGATTATTCGCCTGCTGGTCATCGCGGCCGCTCTACTCGCGGCCGCCGGCTGCGGCGCTGACGAACCACCGCCAGCACCCACCGTGCCGCCAGTGGAATCACCGAAGGGACTGGTCGGCATTGATCCGTGCGTCCTCCTCGACGAGGCCGCGCTCACCACGTTCGGCCTCGACGCGGGCGTGCCAGGCCAGGACGAACTGGGCGCGAACTGCCGCTGGACAGGCACGAACTCACAGGAAGCGCAGCTCACCGCCTTCACGAGCGGAGACGGCCTGTCGGACCTGGCGAAGGGACGCGACTCCACCAGCAGCAGAGTGCGAGTGCTCGGCTACCCCGCGCTCGAAACCTTCACCGCGCGAGGCGAGTTCTGCCGGTACGACGTGGGTGTTGCGCAGAATCAGGCCATCGTGGCCACCATGCGTGCCGGAGTACCCGACTCGTGCACCGCACTCTTGGAGTTGCTGACAGTCGCGATAAAACGACTCCCCGCATCGGATTAGCCCTTTCAGGGGCGACTCGGGGAAATCTTGCAGCCTCCCACCCGAGCCGATTATCGGCCTTGCGCGCTCCTGGTTTTCTTTGGTGCAGCGGATCCGTCCACAGTGGCGGGTGATTGTGTCCTATCCGTACAGACTCAGATGCATGGTGGCGCGCGAGGCCGCCGACTCGCCAGCCACCGCCTGTCCCGCGAGTGGGGGGCACACCATCGACGCGGCGAGCAAGGGCGTGGCGTGGTCGCCCGGGAGGGCGTTGGGAGGACCACACGGGCCCGGTCCAGTTCACCGGCGACGAGAGGCGACGAGAGGCGCCGGGAGCGGAGGCGGCGGGAGACGGCGGAGACGGGAGCGGGCGTCGAGCGTCGAGCGTCGAGCGTCGAGCGTCGAGCGTCGAGCGTCGAGCGTCGAGCGTCGAGCGTCGAGCGTCGAGCGTCGAGCGTCGAGCGTCGAGCGTCGGCGAGTGTCCGGTTCAGCTCGGCCGTCCGTGCGGCAAGCCCCGCTGCCCGACCGTGGCGGCGATGACCCACCCAGCCCCGTCGCCGGCCCGTCGGTGTCGCCTCCCTGGCGGCGAGGACTTCGTCAGCGGACTCGCGGCCCCCGGGACGTCTGGCGACCTCCCCCTGGCTCGCGCAGCGACGGCGAACGGCTCGCCAGCGAACCGCGGTGAGTCCGAGCGCGTCCCGCGCTGCGGCGAGTGCTCAGAGAACTGGTCGCGGTGGCATGGGCGTCGGGCGGGCTGGCGGCCGGTGCCGATCCGCCGTGACCGAGTGGGATCTCCGCGAGGCGACATTGCATGTGCCAGCCCTCTCAGCACGGGCATCGGCCGAAGCATGAGGTGGGGGCGAACGCGATCAGCTCGCCGCTCGTGGCACGCGCCGTCTCTGGACGCTGTCGAGCGAGGCGTCAAGTGCCAGCGCCTCGACCAGTCGGCCGCTCGACGAGCCGGACGAGCAGCGGCCCAGTCGAGTCGTCGGCACCGGTGTCACCAGCGCCCCGATTGCCTGACATTTGCCACGCCGCACGACGAGTTCTGCCACCTCTTCCCACCTGAGACGCCCAGCACGATCGAGAGCGGCATCGGGAGAGCCGCGGCCAGCGCAGACACCTCGACAGGTCGCAGCCACGGACGGTAAGTGACCACGATGCGTGCCGCACCGCCCCGAAGGCACCCACGAGGTGCGCAAAGCGCACTGGTGCCTGGCAAATGAAGGTACCCGTCAGGAGCGCCCGATGAGCCGGACAGGCGCGCTACCAGCGTCTTCGTCGACCGGGGCGCCAGACTCAACTGATGCGGACAGACCTCTGCCAGCTGCCTCGACCATGACTGCGATGAACGGCACACCCGGCGACTCACTGACCTGACGGAAGAGCGAATCAGGAACCAGACCTCAACACATACGGACCACTGCGCCATTTGGATGGCGCAACCCAGAGTCCGGTAACGGAGCGTAGACCACCACAAGATCACATTCGGCGAAACGCACCTTCCGGCAACTGCCCTTCCGACATCCGTCACTTGACCGATGTCTCGGTACCGTTACCTCGAGCAGACTGTCTATTGTCAGGAAAAGGCTGAAGACAGATTCCCTTGGGGTGAATGTGGTGGCCGCGGATGACTGGCACGACGAACTGGTACTCGTTGCTGAGCTATCCAGCTTGAATAACCAGATCGCACGCTTCGTGCTACGCATGCTGGACACAGACGCCCGGCGGAGAGAACAGATAGCAGTAGCCGACGAATGCCGCCTCGGCGGCCGATTGGTGAATCTCGGCTACGCATTGCAGGA
>NZ_DASUVO010000015.1:0-100484 GCF_036378875.1 Actinophytocola sp. | reverse complement strand
GGGTCGCCGGAGATGTGGGTTGGGAGATCGCTGGCGTGGGTTGATGTGCGCTAGGTGTCGCGGGTTCGTGGGTCGCCGAGTGCGTTGGTTGGGAGATCGTTGGCGTGGATTGATGGGCGGTCGGTGGTAGGGACTCGGGGGTGGCCGGCAGGGTGGGTTGGTGGGTAGCCGGTGTGGGTTGCTGCGCGCTCTGCGTTGCGGGTTCGTGGGTTGCCGGAGACGTCGGTTGGGAGATCGCTGGCGTGGATTGTTGGGTTGTCGGCGGTGTGGACTCGGGGGCTGCCGGCAGGGTGGATTGGGGAGTCGCCGGCGTGGGTTGGTGCGTGGTCTGTGTCGCGGGTTCGTGGGTCGCCGAGGGCGTTGGTGGGAAGATCGCTGGCGTGGATTGCTGGGCGGCCTGTGGCGTGGGTTCGTTGCTTGCCGTCGCGGGTGCGGGCGTTGTTCCCAGTGTGGGTTCGGGGGTTGCCAGCGTGGTTTGTTGAGCGGCCGGCGATGTTGATCCGGAGACGGCCGGCGGCGTGGGTTGGGCGGTGGCCGGTGTGGGTTGGTGAGTGGCCGGCGTTGCGGACTCGAGGGAGCCTGGCGGCGTGGGTTGAGGAGTTGCCAGCGTGGGTTGGTGAGTGGCTGGCCCAGCGGGGTGGGGGGTCGCCGGAGACGTGGGTTGGGCGGTGGCCGGTGTGGGTTGGTGCGCGACCGGCGTTGCGGGTTCGGGGGTTTCCGGCGGCGTGGCGGCGGGGGGCGCGGGAGTGCGTTGGTGCGTAGCCAGGGGTGCGGGCTCGGCCGTAGCCGGCAGGGCGGGTTTGGGCGTGGCCGCTGTGGGTCGGTGAGTAGCCGGCGGTGCGGACTCGAGGGCGCCCTGCGGCGTGGGTTCGGGAGTTGTCGCCGGTGTGGATTCGTGTGTCGCCGGTGGCGTGGGTTGGGTGGTCGCTGGCGTGGCTTGGTGGGTTGGTGTTGCGGGCCCGAGGGTGGCTGGTGGCGTGGGTTCGGGAGCCTCTTGTGCGGCCGGCCGTGCGGCTTCGGGGGTTTCCGGTGGCGTGGCGTCGGGAGGTGCAGGAGTGCGCTGGTTCGGGGGTGCGGACTTGAGGGCGACCGACGGCGTGGGTTGGGGAGTTGCCAGCGTGGGTTGGTGCGCACTCGGCGTTGCGGGTTCGGGGGTCGCTGGCGGTGTGGGTTGGGCGGTCGCTGGCGTGGGTTGATGGGTTGGTGTTGCGGGCCCGAGGGTGGCTGGCGGCGTGGGTTCGGGAGCCTCTTGTGCGGCCGGGCGGTCGGGTTCGGGGGTTTCCGGCGGCGTGCCACCGGGAGGTGCGGGAGTGCGTTGGTGCGTAGCCGGGGGTGCGGACTCGAGGGCGCCCGGCGGCGTGGGTTCGCGAGCCTCTTGTGCGGCCGGGGGTGTGGAGCCGGGAGTCGCCGCCGGTGTGGGTCCGGGGGTCGCCGGGAGCGTGGGTTGGGCGGTCGTCGGCGTGGGTTGGGGAGTGGCCGGCGTTGCGGGAGCGGGGGTCGGCGGGAGTGCGGGCGGGGGTTGAGTGGTCCGTGAAGAGGGTTCGCTGGCTGGCGCAGGCGAGGTTGTCGGCGCCAGGGCGGCGGCCTGTGGGGTGCGTTCCGTGGTCGCCGGGGTGAGGGTTGCCGGCCGCGTGGGCTCGGGGTTCGGTCGGGTTGCGGGAACCGGGGGTACCGGGGGTTCTGGGCTGCTGGCGGCCCAGGTACTCGGTCTCGCTGGGGATTGGCGTTCTGGGAGTGTGGCCGTGGAGTGTTCCGGGGCGGAGCCAGCGGGTGCCTCGCTCGCGGTCGCCGGGTTGTGGTCGGCGGGTTTGTGCGGCCCGGAATTGTCGGTGGCCGGCGGTGCGCTGGCTGTGTCCTCGCTCTGCTTGCGGGTCAGCGGTTGTGTGCTTGGCGACGGCATGGACGGGGGCAACGCGAACAGCATCGGGGCCGTCTGCTCCGCCGCGGTCGGTGGTGGCGGGGCGGCGGGGATGGGGCGCACCCGCGGGGCCTTGCTTTCGCGGCGGGTCAGTTCTTCCACGACCAGGTCGAGGAACTCGTCCACCTGGTCCTCGTGGTAGCCGCGGCGGATGAATGGGGCGGGGTCGAACACCGCGTCGCGGACGGACTGGGCCGTCAGGTTGTCCTTGCCCTCCAGGGTGGCCTGTATGCGGTCCAGGAAATCATCGACCTGGTCCTCGTTGTAACCGCGGCGACCCAGTGGGGCGCGGTCGAACGTCACGCAGTCGACGACCACCGGGGTGAGGGGAACAACGTCCAAGGCCCGCTCCTACCGTGCATGGAAGAGGTTCTGCGCCGCCTCCAGGCCCTTGCCCACCAGCGCCTCCGTCGCGTCCGCGCAGTGGTCGACGGCCAGCGCCAGCTCCTTGCGTTCGGTCGCCGAGAAATCCCGCAGCACGAAGTCCGCGGGATCCATCCGGCCCGGCGGCCGCCCGATGCCGAACCGTACTCGCAGGTAGTCGCGCGTGCTGAGGGATTTGGAAATCGATCGCAGACCGTTGTGACCGTTCTCGCCGCCGCCCAGTTTCAGGCGCACCGCCGCGAACGGGAGGTCCAGCTCGTCGTGGATCACGATCAGGTTCTCCGGCGCCACCTTGTAGAACCGGGCGGTGGCCACCACCGGGCCGCCGGAGACGTTCATGAACGACCTCGGCTTGGCCAGCGCCACCCGGCGACCGGCCAGCCGGCACTCCAGCACCTCGGCGCCACCCTTGTGTGCCTTGAACTTGCCGCCCACCCGTGCCGCGAGCTCGTCCACGACCAGAAAGCCCACGTTGTGCCGGTTGCCGACATACCTGGGGCCGGGGTTGCCCAGACCCACGACCAGAAGCGGCTCGTCCGCGGAAGTCATAGCCAGAAAACTAACCGGGCGGCCCTCCTGGGGAGGAACCGCCCGGTCGTCGCTCTCACTCCTCGGTGGACTCGGCGGCCGCTTCGCCTTCGCCCTCGGTCTCGACGTCGGCCGCGGTCTGGGCCGCGTTGACCGCCAGGACCAGCGCGTCGCCGTCCGTCGCCAGTTCGGCGCCGGCCGGGAGCTGGATGTCGCTCGCGGTGATCTGCGTGCCGGCCTCGAGGCCCTCGATCGACACCTCGAACTGCTCCGGGATGTGCAGCGCCTCCACGGAGACCTCGATGGTGGTCAGGTCCTGCGTGACCAGCGTGCCCGGCGCGGCGTCACCGGTTGTAACGATGGGCACCTCGACGTTGACCTTCTCGCCGCGCTGGACGAGCAGCAGGTCCACGTGCTCGATGTAGTTCTTGATCGGGTGCGTGGTGACGGTTTTGGTGAGCGCCAGCTCGGTGTTGCTGTCGATCTCCAGCGTCAGCACGGCGTTCTGCCCGTGCTCACGGACCACGCGGGCGAACTCGAGCGCCGGCAGTGCCAGGTGCTTCGGGTCGGAACCGTGGCCGTAGAGCACCGCGGGAATCTTGCCGGCGCGCCGGGTTCGGCGCGCGGCGCCCTTGCCGAACTCGGTGCGGGCTTCGGCGGCGAGACGGACCTCGGACACGGTGGTGCACTCCTTGTTGCGTGAAAACCTTGAGGGCGGCGGTCGGCCTACGGCGACAGGTGGGCACGCGGCACTAAGACCGCCGCGTCGATCACGCCAGGCGCGATGCCCGCCCTCGCCGAGGCAACCCCGATAGTCTACGTCGGGGCATTACGCAAGTGCACCCGGGGGTTCGCGGGAAGACGATGCCCGCCCGGCCCGTGACGTGGGTTGGTGTGGCACGGGTTCAGGCGGGCACCGAGAAAGCCGGCCGGAAAGCGTCTCCGCCCGGCGTCGGCCTGTGTAGAACGGTGAAGAAGGACAAGTCTGCCCGACGACCGCTATACGCCCCCTAAATCAGGCGTTGCCGTCGAAGAGACTCGTCACCGAACCGTCCTCGAAGACCTCCTGGATCGCCCTGGCCAGCAGCGGCGCGATGGACAGCACGGTCAGCGTGGGGAAGCGCTTCCCGTCCGGGATGGGCAGCGTGTTCGTGAAGATCACCTCGCGGGCGCCGCATGACGACAGCCGGTCCGGCGCCGGACCCGACAGCACACCGTGGGACGCGGCCACGACGACGTCGCCCGCGCCCTCGTCGATCAGCTGCTGGACGGCCTTCGCGATGGTGCCGCCGGTGTCGACCATGTCGTCGATCACCACGCACAGCCGGCCGCGCACTTCACCGACCACCCGATTGGCGACGACCTCGTTCGGGCGCAGCGGGTCGCGGGTCTTGTGGATGAACGCGATCGGCACGCCGCCGAGGTCGTCCGCCCACTTCTCCGCCAGCTTGGTCCGGCCCGCGTCCGGCGAGACGACCGTGACGTTCTCCGCGCCGTACTTCTCCCGCACGTAGTGCGACAGCAGCGTCTGCGCGAACAGGTGGTCCACCGGGCCGTCGAAGAAGCCCTGGATCTGCGCGGTGTGCAGGTCCACGGTCATGATCCGGTCCGCGCCGGCGGTCTTGAACAGGTCGGCGATCAGGCGAGCGGAGATGGGCTCGCGGCCCTTGTGCTTCTTGTCCTGCCGCGCGTACGGGTAGAACGGCATGATCACGGTGATGCGCTTGGCCGACGCCCGCTTCAGCGCGTCCACCATGATCAGCTGCTCCATCACCCACTGGTTGATGGGCTCGCAGTGGCTCTGGATGACGAACGCGTCGCAGCCGCGGACCGACTCCTCGAACCGGACGAAGATCTCACCGTTCGCGAAGTCGTAGGCCGACTGCGGCGTGATCGACACGTTGAGGTGTTTCGAGACCTCCTCGGCGAGCTCGGGGTGCGCTCGGCCGGAGAAGAACATCAGGTTCTTCTTGGGCGTCCCAGACTTCGCATTCATCATTTCTCCTCAGGCGCCAGGCCGAGGGCGCGGCGCGCGGCGTCCGCCGCCGGTGTGCCCGGCCGCTTGCGCAGCACCCAGCCCTCGATGTTGCGCTGGGCGCCGGCCGACACGGCGAGCGCCCCTGGTGGCACGTCGGCCCGCAGCACCGCCCCCGCACCGCTGTAGGCGCCGTCGCCGACCGTGACCGGCGCGACGAACATGTTGTCGGAACCGGTCCGCACGTGCGAGCCGACGACGGTGCGGCGCTTGGTCACCCCGTCGTAGTTCACGAACACGCTGGCCGCGCCGATGTTGGAGTACTCACCGATGGTGGCGTCACCGACGTAGGACAGGTGCGGGACCTTGGTGCCCGTGCCGATCTCGGAGTTCTTGACCTCGACGAACGTGCCGATCTTGCCGCTGTCGTGCAGCACCGTGCCGGGCCGCAGGTAGGCGTAGGGGCCGACGTTGGCGCCGTCGCCGATGGCCGACTCGCTGCCGTGGGTGCGCACGACCTTCGCCCCGGCGCCGATCCGCACGTCGGTGAGCGTGGTGTCCGGGCCGACCACCGTGCCCTCGCCGACCTTCGTGCTGCCACGCAGCTGCACGTTCGGCTCCAGCACGACGTCACGGGCCAGCTCGACGCCCGCGTCCAGCCACACCGTCGCCGGGTCGACCATGGTGACGCCGGCACGCATCCAGTGCTCGGCGAGCCGCCGGTTCAGCTCGGCGCCGAGCGCGGCCAGCTGCACCCGGTCGTTGACGCCCTCGACGAGCCACGGGTCGGCGCAGGTCCACGAGCCGACGCGGTGCCCGTCGCCTCGGGCGATGGCGAGCACCTCGGTGAGGTACTGCTCGCCCTGCGCGTTGTCGGTGGACAGCTCGGTGAGCGCACCGGCGAGCACCGCCGCGTCGAACGCGTAGACCCCGGAGTTGATCTCGGTGATGGCCGCCTGCTCCGGCGTGGTGTCCTTCTGCTCGACGATCTCGGCGATCGTGCCGTCGGCGTCGCGCACGATCCGGCCGTAGCCGTGCGGGTCCGGGACGTTCGCGGTGAGGACGGTCACGGCGTTGTTCGCGGTCGCGTGCTCGGCGAGCAACGCGGACAGCGTGATGGTGTCGAGCAGCGGCACGTCACCGTAAGTGACGAGCACGGTGCCGGCGAGGTCGCCGGGCAGCACGTCGAGAGCGCAGCGGACCGCGTGCCCGGTGCCGTGCTGCTCGTCCTGGACGGCGACGGTGATCGCCGTGTCGATGCTCTTCTCGACCTCGGTGAGGTGCTCGGTGACCGCGTCCCGGCCATGGCCGACGACCACCGCCACGCGCACCGGACCGAGCCCGGCGGCGGCGCGGACGGCGTGCTCGACGAGCGAGCGGCCGGCCAACCGGTGCAGGACCTTCGGAGTGCTGGAACGCATCCTGGTGCCCTCGCCGGCGGCGAGAATGATCGTGCTGACTTCACCGAGCCCACTACGGCTCTCCGGCATCAGCCGTCTCCCTTTGGCGCGATCGAATCCAGGCCGGTCGGCCCGGTTTTTCGATCCTACGTGGCCTCCGGCAGAGCGCTGGCCGGCTCCTCCTCGGTGGGTGCCTCGGGTTCCGGCTCTTCGCCCGATTCGGACACCACGTCGTTGCCGCCGCTGCGTTTGGCCTGGTACATGGCCGCGTCCGCGCGAGCGAGAGCCCGGGTGGTCGACTCGCCGGGGCGCAGTGACACCACACCGACCGACAGCGTCACTCCGTGCGAGAGGTCCTTCGGCAGCCTGTCGACCGCGTCGGCGCACCTGCGCAGCGCGGCCGTCGCCGGTCCGAGCGGGGCGCCGGGGAGCAGCACGATGAACTCGTCGCCGCCGTAGCGGGCCACCATGTCCGAGCCACGCAGCGTGTCGCGGATCGTGCTCGCGATCACCCGCAGCACGTCGTCGCCGTCGGCGTGGGACATGCGGTCGTTGACGCCCTTGAACCCGTCGAGGTCGACCAGCGCGATCGCGAGGGGCTTCTCGCCGATCTGCGTGGAAAGCTCGGCCAGCCGCTCGTCAAGTGCCCGCCGGTTCGGCAGCCCGGTGAGCGGGTCCTGCAGTGCCTGCTTGGCGATCGTGCCGTGCCGCCGTGACAACCGCTCGTGCTCGCGCCGCGTGTCGAGAGTGGCCTTGGTGGACGCACGGTTGTCCGACAGCTGTGCTTCCAGTTCGGCGACGTACAGCGACAGCGCGCTCGTGTACCGCTCGCCGCCGTCGTCCGCGTCGGAGGCCGACAGCCGGGCGAACTCGCGGATCACGCACAGGTACAGACCCTGCTCCGTCGGCGTGTTGTGCAGGCGCTTCTGCACGGCGCCGATCGTCTCGATCGCCTCCTCGATGCGGCCACAGGCCTCGAGGCAGCGGCCGAGCGCGACGCCGACGAAGAGCAGCTCGCGTTGCGGGGCGATCTCCAGCAGCCCGACCAGGCGCTCGAGGTGGTCGACCGACGGGTCGGCGAGCGCGTGTGCCGCGCCGATCACCGGGACCTGGTCTGCGGCCGGCAGGTCGGACCGTCGGCGGAACAGCGACTCGCGGAACGGCAGCTCGATGGCCTCCGCCATGGCCGCCGCCTCGGCGAAGTGGCTGGCGGCCGCGTCGTCCTCGCCCGCGCGTTCGAGCCGCAGCCCCCAGCCGAGCTGCAGGCGGGTGCGGGTGAGCAGGTGCACGGAGATGTCGTGCGAGCCGGCGCCGTTGCGGATGTGCCGGTTGGCCTTCTTCATCACCTGGTCGGCGACCTCGTACACGCCGAGGTGGCCGAGCACGGTGCCGAGGTCCATGAGCGTCGAGGCCATGAGCACGTGCCACACGCGACTGTCGAACGTCGGGTCCGGCGGGATCTTCTCGTCGAGCATCGCGAGGCCGACCGCGACCTCGGACAGCGCGTCGTCCTCGTTGCCGATGAGCAGCAGGCGCAGGCCTCGCAGCGCGTGCGCGTCGGCCTGGAGCACCAGCAGGTTGTGCTTGCGCGAGTGGACGAGGAACTCCTCGACCATGTCGCTCGCGGCCTCTGCGGTGGTGGGGTCGACGACGCGGATGGCGGTGGCGGCACGCAGCAGCTGGGCGATCATCCTGGGCTCGCCGCGCTGGCGGGCCGCTTCCAGGAGGCGGTCCATCTCGGCGATGTGGCGGCTCAGGTCCGTGCGCTCACCGGCCTGGATGATCGCGAGCAGCTCTCTTGACCGGCCTACCAACCACGCGTCTGAGCGATCGTCAAACGCGACGAAATCGCCATCCACCGTGGCCGTCCTACCTTCACGCCTTGAGCCGCTGCTCGCCGTGCACGAGCAGCTCCGCCGCCAGGGATCGAACCTGGACCATCAGAACCAAAATCTGAGGTGCTGCCTTTACACCACGGCGGATCGAGGCCGGTGGTTCCCGCCCTCGCCGGGAACATCGTGGCATGCATGCCAACACGGTGGCAGTGGTACCCGCCCAACACGGCGCAAGCGCGTCCAAATGGGTGTGACGTGGATCACGAGAGTAGTCGGACGGCCGCTCGCCTGGTTCATTGGGACACGTAAGTTACGGTTCCGTAGGCGAGGACCGCCTAACTTGGAGTAGAAGACGAGGTAGCAAGGGATGACGACGACCCTCGACGAGGCAGCCGGAGGCGCGGCGCCACCCGGTAAGGGGCCGAAGCCGGTCACGGTGGGCCAGCGCAACAACACCGTCCAGCTGGGTGTGTACATCTTCGTGATCGTGCCGTTCGCGGCACTGATCGCGGCCGTGCCACTGGCCTGGGGATGGGGCCTGACCTGGGTCGACGTGATTCTCGCGTTCGTGTTCTTCTACCTGTCCGGCCACGGCGTCACCATCGGCTACCACCGGTTCTTCACGCACGGCTCGTTCAAGGCGAAGCGGCCGCTCAAGATCGCCCTGGCGATCGCCGGCAGCATGGCCGTGCAGGGCCCGCCGATCGTCTGGGTCGCCGACCACCGCCGCCACCACGCCTTCTCCGACAAGGAGGGCGACCCGCACTCACCGTGGCTGTTCGGCACCTCGCCGTTGGCGCTGGCCAAGGGCTTCTGGCACGCGCACATGGGCTGGCTGTTCGACCGTGACATCACCAACAAGGAGCGCTTCGCCCCGGACCTGCTCGCCGACAAGGACATCGTCAAGGTCAACAACACCTTCGCGATCTGGACGGCGGCCACGTTCCTGCTGCCCGCGATCCTCGGCGGGCTCATCACCTGGTCGTGGTGGGGCGCGCTGACCGCGTTCTTCTGGGCCGGCCTCGTGCGGGTCGCGATCCTGCACCACGTGACCTGGTCCACGAACTCGATCTGCCACATGATCGGCGACCGGCCGTTCGTCTCCCGGGACAAGGCGGCCAACGTGTGGCCGCTCGCGATCCTGTCCTTCGGTGAGTCATGGCACAACCTGCACCACGCCGACCCCACCTGCGCCCGGCACGGCGTGAAGAAGGGGCAGATCGACACCTCTGCCCGGTTCATCTGGCTGTTCGAGAAGTTCGGCTGGGTGCACAGCGTCCGCTGGCCGACGCCACAGCGCCTCGCGAAGATCACGGCTGGCGCGGAAGCGTGATTTCGCCCGCCTGCTGTCGGTCCTAGCCTCTAGGGTGAGGCAAATGGCAGCAAGGCGGCGGGAACGTGCACGTACGGCGCCTCCTCGACGAGGGGAGGCGCCGTCGCCGCGTGTGCGGATGACGGGTGAGGAGCGGCGACAGCAGCTGCTCGACGTGGCACGGGCGCTCTTCGCCGAGAAGGGGTTCGACGGGGCGTCCGTCGAGGAGATCGCCCACCGGGCGAACGTGTCGAAGCCGGTGGTCTACGAGCATTTCGGCGGCAAGGAAGGCGTGTACGCGGTCGTGGTCGACCGTGAGATGCACTACCTGCTGACCAGCATGACCTCCGCGCTGGCCGAGGAGGCGCACCCACGGCTGCTGCTGGAACGGGCCGCGGTCGCGTTACTCGACTACGTCGAGGGTTCGGCGGACGGGTTCCGCATCCTGGTGCGTGCCTCGCCGGTGGCCTCCGCCACCGGGACGTTCTCGTCGCTGCTCAACGACATCGCCTCGCAGGTCGAGGACATCCTCGGACGGCAGTTCAGCGCGCGGGGGTACGACGCGAAGCTTGCCGCGCTGTACAGCCAGTCGCTGGTGGGGATGGTGGCGCTGACCGGGCAGTGGTGGCTCGACGTGCGGAAGCCTCGCAAGGAGGAGGTCGCCGCGCACCTGGTGAACCTCTCCTGGAACGGCCTGTCGCACCTGGAGGGCGCGCCGTCACTGATCGAGTCCCACTGAGTTCGATGAGTCGCTCCACTCCTAGCGGTCGAGGAGGACGGCCTCCAGCGCCGCGACCGATCGTTCCGTGAGGTTGTCCGGGCTCGGCAGCACCGACGACAGACCCCAGCAGCGGCCGCGGGTCCACGTGTCGTCGTCGACGCCCAGCTTGTCGCGGAACACCGTCCGGCCGTCCGCGTCCAGCAGCGACCACGCGGCGATCAGGTCGACCGCCGGGTCACCGACCGCGAGCGTGCCGAAGTCGATCACCGCGCTGAGCCGGCCGTCGGTCGCCAGCAGGTTGGCCGGGGCCGGGTCGCCGTGCACCCAGACCGGCTCCCGCGACCAGACCGGCGTGGCCAGCGTGTGGTCCCACAGCTCACGGATCGGCTTCGTGTCGAGGAGTCCGTCCAGCGCGTCGATCCGCCGTGTCATGTAGTGCGGCACGACCGGCGAGTCCCGCGGGTCGGCCAGGTCGCAGCCACGGAAGCCGTTGCTCGACTCCGGCGGAGGACCGTCCGTGGCGTCGATCGCCCGCAGTGCCAGCAGGAACTCGGCCAGGTCCGCGGCCGCCTGCCGCGAGTCCAGCTCAGCGGGGTCCGCCGGCTCGCCAGGCAGCCACTCGTAGACCGACCACGGATACGGGAAGCCGTCGGCGGGTTCGCCCTGTGCCAGCGGTTTCGGGATGGGGAGCGGGAGGTGCGGGGCGAGGACCGGCAGCCACCGCTGTTCACGCGTGACCTGGCCGATCCACCGCTCGAACCGAGGCAGCCGCACCATCTTGTCCTCGCCCAACCGGAACGTGGAGTTGTCAACGCCCGGCTTGCCGACCGGCCGCACGGGCTCGTCCGCCCACCGCGGGAACTGCCCGGCGACCAGCCGGCTGACGAACGCCGCTTCGATGTCCTGTGGATCTGGCACGTGTGACATCACATCGGCTCGGCCGCGCTGGCGCCACGGAATTTGTCGGAGTCACCGCAGTGATGCCCGCAGCGCCCGCTTGTCCGGCTTGCCGCTGTGCGCGACCGGCACCGCCGCCAGGTAGGTGATCGTCTTCGGCACGCTTCCCTCGCCCAGTCTGGTGCGCACGGCGTCGCGGAGCACGGCGTCGGACGGGGTGTGACCCCACCCGGGGACCACGAACGCGTGCACGGCCTCGCCGGTCTGCTCGTCCGGTGTGCCGACGACGTATGCCTGGCGAATGCCCGGCTGCCTGGCCAGCACCGCCTCGATCGGGCCTGCGTAGTACGGGTACGCGTTCACGATGATCACGTCGCGGGCCCGGCCGGTGAGGCGCACGAAGCCGTGTGGGTCGAGGTCACCGAGGTCGCGGGTGCGCACCCAGTCGCCCGCGATGACGTCGGCGGTCTGCTCAGCGTCCTGCCAGTAGCCGGACATCTGGTAGCGGGTGCGTGCGACCAGTTCGCCGGCCCGCACCGCGATGTCCACATGGGAATGCGGACGGCCCACTGTGGACAGTACGTCCGGGCCGTACGTCTCGAGGTGCCGCGGGGTGAGCATCGTGAGGTTGCCGGTTTCGCTCTGGCCGTACGCCTGGTACACCACCGGACCGAGCCGGTCGTACGCCTCCTTGAGGCGTTGCGGCGGCAGCGGCGAGCCGACGACGGCCATGCCCTTCAGCGATGACGTGTCCACGTCGTCCGTGCGCTCGATGTCGAGGAACTGGTACAGCCGCGGCACGTCCACGGTCGCACCGGTGATCCGGTACCGCTGGACCAGGTACGGCAGCGGCTCGTCGTGGTCGGGGATCACCGCCGTACCGCCGGCCATGAGCGCGAGCGCCGCGAAGTCCTGTACGACGGCCGAGGCGAGCGTGCCGGACAGGAGGTACCGCTCGCCGCAGGCGGCCAGGTCGTCGATGTCCTCGTCCCGCATCTCCGGCGTCCACGACCAGTGGGCGGACATCGCCCGGAAGGTCTGGACACAGCCCTTCGGCGTGCCCGTGCTGCCGCTCGTGTAGACGAGGCGGGCGGCGTCGTTCGGCCGTCCGCCGGCGCACACGTCGATCGGCACGCTCCGGTTGAGCTGCGCGATCGTGCCGTCCGTGACGACCGCGTCGACGCCGGCCTTCATCATGTGCTCGAGCTGGCCCTGCGAGTACCCGGGGCGGATGCCGACGACGCGGCAGCCGATCGTGTTCGCGGCGATGTACGCGGCGAACGCCTCCGGCGTGGTGCTGGTGAGCATGGCGACGCCGCTCGCGGGGCGGAGCCCGGCGGCCTTCAGCCCGCCGGCCATGCGCCTGATCGTCGCGAGCAGCTCAGCGGCGGACACTCGCCGCTCGCCGTGCTCGAAGACAATGCGCGCGGGATCGGCGGTGAGTTCGTCGAGCAACGGCTGCGGGAACCTTCGCATGCGGTGTGTTACGCGGCACACACGCAGAGGGTTCAGACGGGAGTAACACGCAGAAGTTGGTCGTCCGCACCGTCGCTCGTGGTGATGTACAGCGCGCCGTCGGGGCCGGTCCGTGCCGCCCGCAAACGGCCGAACGTGTCGTCGAACTCCTTCGGCACCGCCACCGACGTGACGTCGCCACTTTCATTCAGCGACAGGATGAGCACTTTCTCGCCCTTCAACGCGGTGATCACCAGTGCGCCGTTCAGCGCGCCCCACTGGTCACCCTCCAGGAAGGTCGCCGCGCACACGGCCTCGGTGATCTCGCCGGTCTGCCACTTCGCGGGCACCGCGTCCGGGAACCGCCGCAGATCGGTCATCTCCACGCTCTCGTCGTAGCCGCCGACCGTGCCGCCCTGCGACGGGTCCCAGCCGTAGTTCTTACCGGCTTCGAGCAGGTTGACCTCGTCGTTCTTGCTGGGGCCGTGCTCGGCGGTGAACACCTGGTCGGAGTCCGGCCGCAGCGCGACGCCCTGGATGTTGCGGTGGCCGTAGGTGTAGACGAGCCGCTCACGCTTGTTGTCCGAGCCGATGAACGGGTTGTCCGGCAACGGCTCGCCGGTCTTCAGGTCGAGCCGCAGCACCTTGCCGCCGAGGTTGGTGCGGTCCTGCGAGAAGGCGCCCCGCGCGGTGTCGCCGGTGCCGACGAGCAGTGCGCCGTCCCGGGCCAATGTGGGGCGGCAGCCGGAGTGACGCCCTGAGGGGTTCAGCGGCAGCCCGGTCAGCAGTTCCTTCACGCGGGTCGCGACCAGCTCGTCGTCGGACAGGCGCCACGTGACCAGCCGGACGTCGGAGGGTTCGCCGTTCTCGGTGTGGGTCTGGCAGGTGGTGAACTGGCGGGACCGCTCGAAGTCGGGATGCACGACCAGGCCCATCAGGCCGCCCTCGCCCTGGACGTGGACGTCGGACAGGTCGGCCTTGAGCTCGGTGACCGTCGCGCCGGGTGTGCTGCTCGACAGGAGCGCGAGCTTGGCGGGGCGCTGCGAGACGAGGACCTTGCCGTCCGGGAGGAAACCGACGTCCCAGCCGTGGGTCAGACCACCGGCCACCGTCTCCACCTTGAGCTGTGGCGTCTCGGCGCTGCTCGGCTGGGTCGGCTCACCGGTGCCAGTGCCGGTGACGGGGACCTGGCCGACCTCGCGCACCGCTGGACTGTCGGTGCAGGCGGTGAGCGTCGCGAGGGTGGCGGCGATCGCGACGAAACTCGTGCGGGTTCGCATGGGTCCAGAATGCCCGGACGCGCGTCGCACTCATGTGTGGTGGCGGAGGGAGCGTCGATGAGTGACAACTGGTGGACCGACTATGCGCAAAACAAGCGCATCCGGGGGCTCGAGGAGGACCTGAGCTACGTCAGCTCCTCGTTGTCGCAGGCCCGCGCGTCGCAAAGCCGTCTGAAAGCGGAGCTGTCGAAGGTCAGTGGCTCGATGGAGCAGCGGCTGAACCGGCTGTCCGCGGCGTTCGACGCGTTCGTGGAGATCAGCGACCTGCGGGTGACGCTCGGGTTGTTCGACTCGCATGGGCGGATCCGGCACCAGACCAAGCAGCTGCTGGCGGGTTCGGCCGCGACGGATGTGTCCGATGCGGAGGGATACTGGCTCGCGCCCGCACTGGTCGCGTTGCGTGGGATCGCCGACGGCGCGGTCGACGCCGACGCGCTGGCGCTCGCGGTTGCTCGCGACCCGTTGCGCACCAAGGTGTTCCACGCTCTGCTGGCGGCGGTGCACGGTGGCCGGCAACTGTCCCTTTCGGCGGCACTGCCGGCGCTGACCGATCCGGTGCCCATGTACCAGCGTGCGTTGTGGTTGCTGGCTGCGGATGGCTTCGCCGGTCCGGAGGGCTGGGACCTGGTGCGCGAGCGGTGCGCTTCGGCGGTGACCGGCGACGAGCTGTCGGACACGGTGCGGTCCCTCGCGGCGCCGCGTACCGGCGGGCCCTCGAAGGAACAAGGTGGCAAGGAGTTGGCCGCCGCGTTGGGGGCGTGCGAGAAGTTGACCGCCCTGCGTGCGTGGGTAGCCGAGGCGCTGGACAGGGGTGCGCAGGCGCAGGCCGTCGACCCGCTGGTGCGGCGGTCACTGGACCTGCTGATCGACGAGGGCAGCCCGGTCGAGCTGCCGCTGCTCGCGCGGGAACGGGAACTGCGCGCGGTCATCGAGGGCAGGGAGGCTGGTATGTCCACCTGGGACAGCCCGGTCGGGTCGGCCGTCGAGCTGTTGCGTGAGGACCTGTCGTCGGAGCATCCGGGCCGCCGGGCGCTGGCGGTGCGGGCGGCCGCTCCCGTCGTGTTGTCGCTGGCGTCGGAGTTCGAGGCCGCCGCCCGCGTCGAGCCACCGTCGTCGATCGAGATCCGCACCCACTACGGCCACGTGACGATCTCCCCGACGGCCCCGGACCAGGCGTCGCTGTCGAAGGCGGTGGCGATGGTGGACATGGTGTCGAGGGTCGAGTCGAAGCGCCGGCCGATCGCGTACGGCGCCGCGGTCACCGCCGTGCTGTTCCTGGTGCTGACGTTCGTCGCGGGATGGGGCTGGGTGTTCGTGGCGCTGGGTGCGGCCGGGGTGGGCCTGTACCAGTGGCTCACGGACGCGAAGGAGAGGCGCGAAGCGGCCGCGAGGGCGGTGGAGCTGAAGCAGGGCCTCCGCGACGAGGTGGCCGAACAAGTGGAGGAGTTCGCGAAAACGGGACGTGAGCTGCGGGACCGCCAGGTGACCGTGACGGAGGACATGGCGGCGCTGCGGGCCGCGCTGGCTACGGTGACCGAGTGACGCTGAGGCTCGAGATCGAGGGCGCGGTGGCGGTGCTGACCATCGACCGCCCGCAGAAGCGCAACGCGATGAGCTTCGAGATGTGGTCCGCCATACCGGACCTGCTCGGCAAGGTCGAGGCGGACGAGTCGGTGCGCGCGGTCGTCATCCGAGGCACCGACCACTTCTCGGCCGGCGCCGACATCAGCGAGTTCACGACGCTGCGCAACGACCCGGAAGGCGCCCGCCGCTACGGCGCGGCCGTCCACGCGGGCGAACGCGCGATCGCCGAACTGGGCAAACCGACGATCGCCGCGATCACGGGCGTCTGCGTGGGCGGCGGCTGCGAGATCGCGCTGGCCTGCGACATCCGGGTCGCCGCCGATGACGCCCGCTTCGGCATCACCCCGGCCAAGCTGGGCATCGTCTACAACGCGACCTCGACGAAGCGCCTGGTCGACGCCGTGGGCCCGTCGTGGGCGAGGCAGATCCTGTTCACCGCCGACCTGGTGGACGCCTCGACGGCGTTGCGCATCGGCCTGGTCAACGAACTACACCCGACCGACGCGGTCGTGCCCCGCGCGACGGCCATGGCCGAGACGATGGCGAGCCGAGCCCCGATCTCGCTCCGCGGCGCCAGGACCATCATCACGCGGATCACCGAGGGCCAGTCCGACCTCGACGAGGACGAGACCATCCTCGCGCTCTACGAGGCCTCGGTGACCAGCGACGACTACGCGGAAGGGGTGCGGGCGTTCCTGGAGAAGCGCCCGCCCCGCTTCTGAGTTTTCTAACTCGGGCTGTGTTCTTAGCTCGGGCAGGGCCGCCGATCGCCTTCGGCGAGCGGCTGTGTCTTCTAGCTCGGGCAGGGCCGCCGACGCCTTCGGCGGCGGCCTCGGGTCGTTTGCTGGGGTGGTTGCGGGCCGGTGTGCGTGGTTGCTTGCTGTAGATGGTCACCTAACGATGCCCGCGGCCAGGGGCTCGTTCCTCGCCCCTGCCCTTGGCATCGTGCGGCGGCCGCCCTCACCAAAGATCGGCGACCTCAGCGCACTCCCGAAACCTCAGCGTGCCTCCGGAGCCTCCCCGCGCCGCTCCCGAAAGCTCCGTGCACTTTCGACGCGCGCTCAGGGCAGTTGTCCGGGCTGGTCCACGATCGCCTGCTCGACCACCGCTGTGTAGCCCGACATGCCGAGGTAGGCCCGCGTCTGCTTGTCGAACACGATGGTGAGGGGCTCGCCCCCGCCCGGGCCGGTCCAGGTGACGCCCATTCCGGGCCGCCCCGCACCGTCCTTCGCGTTCTCGTTGACGGTGAGACCGGGGAAGTCCGCCATCACTTCGAAGATCGCCGCCATTGAGGCAGGTGGGACGTAGGCGCCGTCGACCAGGTACATGATCTCCTTGCCGGCTGACTGGGGGTTCTGGTTGAGGTACTCGCGCATGCCGGCGACGTCCGTCGGCAGGTCTGTCCGGTACGCGGGGACGGGCGTGCACGAATCGAACACACCGGGCATCGGTTCGCTGCCCTTGTAGGCCTGCGCCTTTCCGTCCCGGCAGCCGGGGATGACGTCGCGGACGTCTCCCTGGACAACCAGCCCGTCGTGGGTGCCGTCCGCGGACAGCCACGACTCCCCGAACGTCCCGCTGGAGGACTGGGACTTGGTGTAGATGAACTGGTCCGGCCGAGGTGGCGTGCTCGGCAGCGTCCGCATCGTGGCAGCCGCCTCGTGCAGGATGTCGGCCGCGCTCGCCTTGGCCGGCGCGACACCGACCGGCTCGAGCGCACCGAGCGCGACCACGCCGGTGATGGCCGCGGCCAGCCCAGCCGCGGCGAGCCCGGAGATCAGCAGAGCCGGCCTGGCCGCGGTGTCCAGCCGAGCCGGCGTGCCGACCGTGGAGTCCAGCCGAGCCGGCGTGCCGGCCGCGGTGTCCAGGCGTGCCGGCGCGCCGGTGGCGGTGTCCAGCCGGGCCGGCTTGACCGATGCGCCGTTCAGTTGGGCACGCTCGATCGACGCGCCGTCGGACTGCGTCATCGCGGCCAGCAGGCGGGCGCGGGCAGGGGCCAGGTCGTCGGCCGACGGCAGTGGCGTGCGGTCGGCCATGTCCTTGAGCAGCGTGAGGTCATCCATGGTTGATGGTCTCCTTCGAGTATGCGGTGAGTGCGGCGCGAACCTGGCGGCGTGCGCGGTTGAGGCGGGATCGGACGGTGCCGACGGGGATCCCGAGCGCCTCGGCGACCTCCTCGTACGTGAGGGACTCCCAGGCGATGAGCAGCAGCACGTCGCGATCACCCACGGACAGGTCGGCCAGCGCGGCGGCCAGCATCCGGTGCATCGCTGCCGCGGTGACCTGCGCCGCGACCCGGTCGGCGTGGCCGTCCTGGTCGGGTTCGGGGGCCAATGCCGCGCGCAGCCGGTACTCGCGGACCTCCTCGCGCTGGTGCTGACGTGCGATGTTCGTGGCGATGCCGTACAGCCACGGGCGGGCGTCGAGCCGGGTGGGGTCGTAGCGTGACCGCTTGCCGAACGCGACCACGAACGTCTCGGCGACCAGGTCGTCGGCGACCTGCTGGCCGAGCCGGCGCGCCAGGTAGCGCTGGATGTGCGGCGCGTGCCGGTCGAAGATGGCGGCGAACCGCTCGGGCGACTGCCGTGAGTGCTCGATGATCGCCGCGTCGTCCTCGTCGGGATGGTGCATTGACTCCTCTTTCGTCGGCGCCCAGGGACCACCGATATCCGCGCGCCGCCCGAATTGAGTTCACGCCGCGCACATGCACAAGTACGAGGCCGCGCACGCTCGGGCGACAAGCGGCATGAAATCCGTGGATGGAGGCACGTAGGCTGGGGCCGAGAACCCTTGCCGGGCTCGTCCCGGGCAGGGGTGTGTCCGTGCGTGCTCCGAGGGGTTACTTCCAGTGTCGCTGTCCGGTCTGCTCCAAGCAGTGCTGCCCGACCCCGCCCTGACAAAGATCACCGAAGCCGCTGGGGCCACCGACCTCGAGCTGGAGGGCCCAACCGCCGTCCGGCCGCTGGTCACCGCCGCCCTGGCCGTCCGGAAACCAGTCCTCGCGATCACGGCGACCGGGCACGAGGCCGATGACCTCACCGCCGCGCTCAGCGACCTGCTCGGCCCGGACGCCGTCGTCAACTTCCCCTCGTGGGAGACGTTGCCGCACGAGCGCCTCTCCCCGCGCGCGGACACCGTCGGCCGCCGCCTCGAGGTGCTCCACCGGCTGGGCGGGGACAGCCCAC
Organism: Actinophytocola sp.; assembly: GCF_036378875.1. Lineage (GTDB taxonomy): Bacteria > Actinomycetota > Actinomycetes > Mycobacteriales > Pseudonocardiaceae > Actinophytocola. Next base: position 82,010 of record NZ_DASUVO010000015.1, on the reverse strand, counting down.
CGCAGGTCGTCGTCGCCACCGTGCGCAGCCTCATCCAGCCCATGGCCCCCGGCCTGGTCAGCCTCGAACCCGTGCACCTCACCGTCGGTGCCGAGCACGACTTCGACGACGTCATCGAGCGCCTGGTCCAGCTCGCCTACACCCGCGTCGACATGGTCGAGAAGCGCGGTGAGTTCGCCGTCCGCGGCGGCATCCTCGACATCTTCCCGCCGACCGCCGAGCACCCGGCCCGCGTCGAGTTCTGGGGTGACGAGGTGTCGGAGATCCGCTGCTTCGCCGTCGCCGACCAGCGCTCGCTACCGAGCGAGATCACCGAGGTCAACGCCCCGCCCTGCCGCGAGCTGCTGCTCACCGAGGACGTGCGCGACCGCGCCATGGCACTCGCCGAGGAACACGCCGCAGACGCCCACCTCGCCGAGATGCTCGCCAAGCTCGCCGACGGCATCCCGGTCGAGGGCATGGAGGCCCTCATCCCGGTCCTGTGTGACGGCGATCTGGACCTGCTCACCGACGTCCTGCCCGAGGGCGCACACGTCCTCGTCATCGACCCCGAGAAGGTCCGCACCCGCGCCCACGACCTCGTCCGCACCGGCCAGGAGTTCCTCGAGGCGGCGTGGATGGCGGCCGCCGGTGGCGGCAAGTCGCCACTGGACCTGGGTGCCTCGGCCTACCGCGAACTCGGCGACATCGCGCGGCACGCCCGCGACACCGCCCACCCCTGGTGGACGCTCTCCCAGCTCACCACCCCCGACGAGCACGTGGTCCAGCTCGACATCGCGGCCGTGGAGGGCTACCGCGGCGACATCACCCGCGCCTTCACCGACCTCCGCGCCCACACCGCCACCGGCGGTGCCGCCGTGCTCGTCGTCCCCGGCGCCGGTACCGCCCGCCGCGCGGTCGAGCAGCTGTCCGACGCGGACGTCCCCGCCACCTTCGCCGAGCACGGGCTGACCGAACCACCTGCCGGCGGTCTGGTCACCGTCGTCCGCGGCTCGCTCGAGGAAGGCTTCCTCGCCCCGGAGCGAGCCCTGGTGGTGCTCACCGAGACCGACCTGACCGGCGGCCGGCACGGTACGTCCACCCGGGACCTCTCCACGAAGATGCCTTCCCGCAGGCGCAACGCGGTCGACCCGCTGGCCCTGAGGCCCGGTGACTACGTGGTCCACGAGCAGCACGGCATCGGCCGCTACGTCGAGATGGTCCAGCGCACCGTCGGTGGTGCGACTCGTGAGTACCTACTGCTCGAATACGCCTCCTCCAAACGCGGCCAGCCCGGTGACCGCCTGTTCGTTCCCACCGACCAACTCGACCAGATCTCCCGCTACGTCGGCGGCGAGCTGCCCACGCTCAACAAGCTCGGCGGCTCCGACTGGAAGAACACCAAGGCCAAGGCCAAAAAGGCCGTCAAGCAGATCGCCGCGGAGCTCGTGCAGCTCTACGCCGCCCGCCAGTCGGCACCCGGCCACCCGTTCGGCCCCGACACCCCGTGGCAGCGCGAGCTGGAGGACGCCTTCCCGTTCACCGAGACCCCCGACCAGATGGCCGCGATCGACGAGGTCAAGGCCGACATGATGCGTGGCGTGCCGATGGACCGCGTGATCTGCGGTGACGTCGGTTACGGCAAGACCGAGATCGCCGTCCGTGCCGCGTTCAAGGCGGTGCAGGACGGCAAGCAGGTCGTGGTCCTGGTGCCCACCACGCTGCTCGCCCAGCAGCACCTCAACACGTTCACCGAGCGCATGGCCTCCTTCCCGGTCACCGTGAAGGGTCTGTCCCGGTTCACGCACGGCCCGGACGCCGACGCCGTCGTCGAGGGCCTCGCCGCAGGCGAGGTGGACATCGTGATCGGCACCCACCGCCTGCTGCAGACCGGCATCCGCTACAAGGACCTCGGCCTCGTCATCGTCGACGAGGAGCAGCGGTTCGGCGTCGAGCACAAGGAGCACATCAAGTCGCTCCGCACCCACGTCGACGTGCTGACCATGTCCGCCACCCCGATCCCGCGCACGCTCGAGATGTCGCTCGCCGGCATCCGGGAGATGTCGACCATCCTCACCCCGCCGGAGGACCGCCACCCGATCCTCACCTACGTCGGCGGCTACGACGACAAGCAGGTCGGCGCCGCCATCCGGCGCGAGCTGCTGCGCGACGGCCAGGTGTTCTTCGTGCACAACCGGGTCTCGTCGATTGAGAAGGCCGCCCGCCGGCTTCGCGAGCTGGTGCCAGAGGCCCGCGTCGTCACCGCACATGGCCAGATGAACGAGGACCGCCTCGAGAAGATCATCGAGGGCTTCTGGAACCGCGAGTTCGACGTGCTGGTGTGCACCACGATCGTGGAGACCGGCCTCGACATCGCCAACGCCAACACGCTGATCGTCGAGCGCGGTGACCTCCTCGGCCTCGCCCAGCTCCACCAGCTGCGTGGACGTGTCGGCCGTGGGCGCGAGCGGGGGTACGCCTACTTCCTCTACCCGCCGGAGGCGCCGCTCACCGAGACCGCCCACGACCGGCTCGCCACGATCGCGCAGAACACCGAACTGGGCGCCGGCATGGCCGTGGCCATGAAGGACCTCGAGATCCGCGGCGCGGGCAACATCCTCGGCGCAGAACAGTCCGGCCATATCGCCGGCGTCGGCTTCGACCTGTACATCCGCCTGGTCGGGGAGGCGGTCGACGCCTTCCGCACGCATGCCGGCGCCGAGCCGGGCGAGGAGGAGGAAGAGCTCGCCGAGGTGCGGGTCGACCTGCCGGTGGACGCGCACATCCCGCACGACTACGTGCCGGGCGAGCGGTTGCGGCTCGAGGCGTACCGCAAGCTCGCCGCCGCGGCGGACGCCGACGGGCTCGCCGCCGTCGAGGACGAGCTGAAGGACCGCTACGGCACGCCGCCGCAACCTGTCCAGCGACTGTTCGCCGTGGCCGCCTTCCGGCAGACGTGCCGCAGGCACGGTGTCACCGAGGTGAGCCTGCAGGGCAACTCGATCCGCTTCGCGCCGCTCCCGCTGCGCGATTCCCAGATCGTGCGGCTGAAGCGGTTGTATCCCAAGGCGAACTACAAGCCGGTGAGCGAGCTCGTCACCCTGCCGCGGCCGACCGAGGGCGCCGCCGGAGGGCGGATCGGTGCCCCGCCGCTGCGTGACGCCGAGTTGTTGGAGTGGTGCGCGAAGGCTCTCGACTCGCTCGTGATTGCCCCCGCAACGGTGGGGTAGCGGGCTGTGAGAGGCTTGGCGACCGTGACGAGTGTCCTTCGCCGTGTCGTAGCGCCGTTCGCCGTCGTGACCGCGCTGGTCGCAGCGCTGTCCGCGTGTGGGACCGGGCCAAGTCAGGTCAACTCCGCCGTCATCCTCGGCGACCGCGTCATCACGGTCGACGAGGTGCAGGGCCTGGTCGACAAGGTCGTGAAAGAGCCGGCCGCGCGGTCGCTCGCACAGCAGCACAAGCTCGACCTCGTCGCACGCGAGGTGGTGGGGCAGCTGGTCGTGCACGAGATGCTCGCCGACGTCGCCCGCCGCGAAGGGGTGCGGGTCGACCAGAGCGAGCTCGCCGACCTGCGATCCCAGAACCCGTTCAGCCAGAAGCTGGCGGCGGACAGCGGCCAGCCGGCGGACCAGCTGGTCCCTGAGTTGGTCTACCGGGCACGCGGTTTCGATGCCTATGCCAACGACCAGCTGCTGCTCGCCGAGCTGGCCAAGAAGCACATCGGCCGGGACAGCGCCAGGTACAACCTGGTGTCCGTGCAGAACGAGGACGAGGCACGCGATCTCGCCGAGAAGATCGCCGCGAATCCCGACGAGTCCGCCGCCCTGATGCGGGCCGCCGCCGCGAAGACCGGCAGTGAGCCGCAGGTGAACCAGGACACCGGCCAGACTCCCGACGGTGTGTACCTCTCGGCGCCGGACAACTCCGTGTTCGTGCTGCCCGCCGGCCAGGGTGCTGAGGGCGGAGGCGGCTACCAGGTCGTGCACGTGCTCTCCACCGAGGTCGCGTCCACCACGTCCCCGGACGTCGACCTGAGCCAGTTGGACTCGAGCCAACTGCCGACCCTCGGCCGGTTCGTGCTCAGGCCCTATGTGATCGAGAACAACATCAAGATCAGCCCGCGGTACGGCGTCTGGAACGACTCGACGTTGAACGTCGTGCCCAAGGCCGAGTCCGACGTCTCCGGTTTCCTGGTGTTGCCCAAGACCGCCCAGTCGTGACGATGTCAGAGCCGGTGGCCGCGCCCACCTCGTCGGGTTCGGCCGTCGTGCTGCTGGGGCCGGACGGTTCGCTCCCCGGCGACGCGTTACCGCTGGTTCGTGCCGCGGTCGCGGTGTACACGACGGCGGAGGCGCCACCACCCACCCTGCTTGCCGAGCAGGCGTTGTCCGGGTCTGTCGTGCTGTTGACCGCGGACCTGGACAACGCGGCCGCGGGCGCTCTGCTCGCTCGTGGCGCGTCGATCGTTCGACCAAAGCCGGTGTACGGCGGTGCGTTGCTCGACGCCGTCGCGGTGATGGACCGGCTCCGTTCACCAGGCGGGTGCCCATGGGACGCGGAGCAGACGCACGAGTCGTTGCGGCAGTACCTCGTCGAGGAATGCTTCGAGCTGCTGGACGCCATCGAGGACGGCGACCGGACCGCTCTGCGTGAAGAGCTCGGCGACGTGCTGCTGCAGGTGCTGTTCCACTCGCGGGTGGCGCAGGAGTCTTCGGAAGCCCCGTTCTCCATTGACGATGTCGCCACCGAGCTGGTGACGAAACTCGTCGGCCGACACCCACACGTGTTCGCCGGAGGTGACCCGGCGGTGCGGGATGCCCACACACAGGAGCATCGCTGGGAGCAGTTGAAGCAGCAGGAGAAGAAGCGCGAGTCCAGTGTGGACGGAGTAGCCATGGGGCAGCCGGCACTCGCGCTCGCGGCGAAGCTGGTGCAGCGCACGGCACGCGCGCGTCTACCGCGAGAGCTGTTGCCGGACTCTCCGTTGTTCGCGGCCGCGGCGCGGGCGAAGCTCTCCGGCGAGGACCCGGAGGGCCAGCTGCGCGTGGAGGCCCGTCGGTTCGCCGCGGACGTGCGTGCCGCGGAACAGGCGGCCCGCTCGGAGGGCGTGGATCCCGCTGACATGGACGATTCGGACTGGCGTCGATTCTGGCCACGCTGACAGTTGTGCTGGTTTGCTGCGGTGGTGTCATGCACCCACCATGCGGCGCGTGGCCACCGCTTGTCAGCAACGGACCCGAGCGAATGGACCATTCGCTCGGGCTCGCGCCGATGCCCCGAGCCTGGCCTACCGACTGGAGTCCACACCAGACGGTCACGTCCCCACGTCGTCCGGGTAGGCGAAATGCCCGCGCTCTGCAGGAGACCTGTGGTGAGCGCGGGCGGGAGGTCGGAGCGGCCGCGGTAGGGGCGGGGTTCGCGGTAATCGTCGAGTTCCGCGAACTGGACGTCTGTCCGGTTGTTCCGGACCGTACCTATCGGCGTGACCTCGAAGCCTGGCATGGCTAGGTTGGACATGGTGAAAATTCTAGCATTGCTAGACATCCTGTCGGGGCTACTGTTATCGTCGCTCTCACTGCTAGCGCCGCTAGAAATCGGCGCTGTCACCGAGAGGGGAACAACCTGTGCTCACCACCGTCGCCAACGTGCTCGCCGGACTGATCGGCGTAGGCGTCATCGTCATGGGCGCGAGTTTCTTCTGGGCGCCGCAGGCCGCGGTCGGCTTCGGCATCCCAGGCACGCGTACCGAGGACCCGAACTTCCAGGCCTGGTTGTCCGTCAAGGCCGTGCGCGACATAGCCTCGGGGGTCTTCATCGTCATCGTGCTGGTTGCGGCGACTCCCCAGGTGCTGGGCTGGTTCATGTTGGCCGCCGCCGGCATCCCCGTCGGCGACGCGCTGATCGTGTTGCGCAGCAACGGGCCCAGGGCGACCGCCTACGGCGTTCACGGGGCCACCGCCGTGGTGATGCTGGCGATCAGCGTGCTCCTGCTCGTCGCATAACCGCCTGTCCCGCCCCACGTGGTGCACGAATGGACCTTTCGCTCGGGCTCGGCCCACGTTGTATCCCTTTCGGGCGTGGTGTTGTCGGTGATCGGCGCTAACGTGGCGGCCGTGAATGACGCGTACCTCCGCTTTCCTCACCTCCACGGCGAACTGGTCGCCTTCGTCGCCGAGGACGACGTGTGGCTGGCTCCGCTCGGTGGTGGCCGTGCGTGGCGGGTCTCCGCCGACCAGGCCACGGTCAGCTCGCCGCGGTTCTCGGCCGACGGCACTCACCTGGCATGGACCAGCTGGCGTGACGTCGAGCCGGAGGTGCATGTCGCGCCGACCGACGGCGGGCCGAGTCGCCGGCTCACCTACTGGGCGGACGTCAACACGGAGGTGCTCGGGTGGACGGCTGATGGCGAGGTGCTCGCCATCAGCACGGTGGGGCAGCCGAGCATTCGCCGCACCTGGGCGTACGCGGTGGACCTGGAAGGCGAGTCCAGGAAGCTGCCGTACGGCCCGGTCGCCGGCGTGGCCATGAGGCAGGACGGTGCCGTCCTGCTGATCGGCGCGGTATCGCGCGAACCCGCGTGGTGGAAGCGGTATCGCGGCGGCACGGTGGGCAAGCTGTGGCTCGACCTCGACGGTTCCGGCGAGTTCAACAGGTTCCTGCCGGACCTCGACGGCAACGTGGCCGCACCGATGTGGGTCGGTGACCGCGTCGCCTTCCTGTCCGACCACGAGGGCGTCGGCGAGTTGTACTCGTGTCTGCCGGACGGTTCGGATCTGCGCCGGCACGCGGTGGACGCGCCCGGCGGGTTCTACGCGCGCAACGCCACCACCGACGGTCGCCGGGTGATCTTCCACCGTGCCGGGCGGCTGTGGTTGGTGGACGGGTTGGACAGTGAGCCGCGCGATCTCGACATCCGGCTCGGTGGGCCGCGACTTGCCCGGGAGCCGTACCCGGTGCGTGCCGCGGACGAGATCGGCGACGTGGGGCCGGACCACACCGGTCGGGCGAGTGCGATCGAGGTGCGTGGCACGGTGCACTGGCTCACTCATCGCGACGGACCGGTCCGTGCCCTGTCGGCGGTGCCGGGTGTGCGTGCCCGTCATCCCCGCACGCTGGGTGAACGGGTCGTGTGGGTCACCGACGCGGAAGGCGAGGACGCGTTGGAGATCGCCCCGGTCGACGGGGCGGCGGGGACGACACCGCGACGCATCGGTGCGGGGCGGCTCGGTCGTGTGCTCGAACTCGCGGCGGCGCCGGACGGGCGGCGGGTCGCGGTCGCCACCCATGACGGTCGCGTGCTGCTGGCCGACGTCGACAGCGGCGAGTTCCACGAGTTGGTGCACACCACCAAGGGCGATCCGTGCGATCTGGCGTTCTCCCCGGACTCGGCGTGGCTCGCGTGGTCACACCCGGGACCGAGTCCGTTGCGCCACATCAGGATGGCCAGCACCACCGATCTGTCCATTGTGGACGTCACGCCGTTGCGGTTCGTGGACACCGATCCCGAGTTCACCGTCGACGGCAAGCACCTCGCTTTCCTGTCCGTGCGGAGTTTCGACCCGGTCTACGACACCCACGTGTTCGACATGTCGTTCCCGTATGGCTCGCGACCGCATCTGGTGCCGCTCGCGGCCACCACGCCGTCACCGTTCTCGCCCCACCTCCGTGGCAGGCCGGTCGAGGACGAACCGGCCAAGGACAAGGACGGTGACGACGACGCGCCACCCCGCACCGAGGTGGACGTCGACGGTCTTGGTGAGCGGGTGGTCGCGTTGCCCGTCGAGGCCGCGCGTTACGGCGACCTGCGCGCGGTCAAGAACGGTCTGGTGTGGCTGCGTTATCCGTTAACCGGAGTGCTTGGTCACGACGGGGACGGCGATCACGAGGACAAGACCGAACTCGAGCGGTACGACTTCACCAAGCACAAGCTCGAGGCGCTTGCCGACGGCGTCGACAACGTGTGGGTCACCGGAGACGGCGAACGGTTGGTGGTCCGGGAGGGCAGGCGGCTGCGGGTGCAGGCGGCCGACCACAAGTCCGACTCGTCGGACGACAGCGGCGACGAGGTGCGGGTGGACCTGTCGCGGGTGCGGGTGCGGGTCGACCCCGCGGCGGAGTGGCGTCAGTCGTTCGACGAGGCCGGAAGGCTGATGCGGGACCACTTCTGGCGGGCGGACATGAACGGGATCGACTGGCCCGGGGTGCTCGACCGGTACCGGCCACTGGTCGACCTGGTCAACTCCCATGACGAACTGGTCGACCTGTTGTGGGAGGTGCAGGGAGAGCTGGGCACGTCGCACGCGTACGTGACACCACCGGCCGGCGGGGTGGAGTCCGCGCGCCGGCTCGGTCTGCTGGGTGCGGACCTGGTTCGTGACGGTGACGTGTGGCGGATCGATCGGATCCTGCCTGGCGAGTCGTCCGATCCACGTGCGCGGTCGCCACTGCGCGCACCCGGGGTGGCGGTCCGCCCGGGAGACGGGATCGTGGCGGTCGACGGGCGACCGGTGGATCCGGCGGTGGGACCGTCACCGCTGTTGGCGGGTACCGCCGACAAACCGGTGGAGCTCGTGATCGCGCCGGGCGGTGGCGGTGCCAACCGGAGCGTGGTGGTGGTCCCGCTGCTGGACGACATGCCGCTGCGCTACCACGACTGGGTGGCCGAGCGCCGGGCGTACGTGCACGGGGCGAGCGAGGGCCGGCTCGGCTACGTGCACGTACCGGACATGATCGCGAGCGGTTGGGCGGAACTGCATCGGGACCTACGATTGGAGGTGCTGCGTGAAGGGTTGATCGTCGACGTTCGGGAGAACCGCGGCGGACACCTGTCGCAGCTGGTGGTGGAGAAGCTGGCGCGCAAGATCGTCGGTTGGCAGATCACCCGTGACGGCAATGCGGCCGAGAGCTATCCGGCGGACGCGCCGCGTGGCCCGGTCGTGGCCGTGGCGAACGAGTTCTCCGGTTCCGACGGCGACATCGTCAACGCGGCGATCAAGGCGTTGGGCATCGGTCCGGTGGTCGGCACCCGCACATGGGGCGGCGTCATCGGGATCGACATGCGCTACCACCTGGTGGACGGCACGTTGGTCACACAGCCGCGGTATGCCACGTGGATGCAGGGTCCGGGGTGGAGCGTGGAGAACTACGGCGTCGACCCGGACATCGAGGTGGTGATGACGCCGCAGGACCACGCCGCGGGACGAGACCCACAACTGGACGAGGCGATTCGGTTGGCGTTAGCCAGGTTGGCGGAAACGCCGGCCGCTGTTCAGCCCGAGTTGCCACCGTTGTCGTGAGTTTATGGCGCGGGTCGTGGGTCTCGCCGAACGGGTGGGAAGGAGAAAGGACGGTGAGGCGCGGTTGCCGGTGCGGGCTGGGTGTTCACCGCGGATGGAGGTGCCTGAGTGGTGGGGTGACGGGGGCGATGCCGGCGTAGGCGGCGAGGTGCCCGAAGGCGGCGAAAGCGGAGGGGCCGCCGACGGCGGGGGATGTGGACGGTGGTCCTGACCTCGATGCCGGGTATGGAGTCAAAACCTGGCAAGGGGGTGGGTATTGAGGATCCCCTCGGCCGATACGGGCAGCAGCGGGCTCGCAGCGTGCCGAGTCATGTAGCTCGATAGCGATCTGTCTGCGTTGCTGGAGAACGGTTTCAGGTTGTCGGCGAGTTGGGGAAGGACGAGCGCGGGGTGGACCCGGGTGAGCAGGTCGCGGATGCGGCTGCTCACGCGCGTGGCCTCGCCGGCACACCATCCGCTACGACCCCGGGCGGCACGTGCCGGCCACAACACCGGACCAACAGGTCAACGTCCGCCGATGTGTGGACGTCGGGCTTCAGAGCGTGGCGGCGAAGTGCGCGGCCGCGGCATCGGTGGCGATGGTGACATTGGGTTCCTGGTCGTAGAAGTCGAACTGGGTGCCCGGGGTCCAGATGAACTGCGCCGGGCCGGAGAGCTCGTCGTGGAAGAGGCGAGCGGCGTGCGGGATCGCCGCGTCTTCGCTGTGCACGAGCAGCACCGGTCGATCGATTTTGGGTGCCAGGGCGATGGCGTCGTAGGTGAGCCAGTCGGTCCAGGCCATGACGGCGAAGCGGTTCGGCCATTCCGGGATGCCGCCGCGCTGGGGGTTGAGGTAGAAGTCGATGTCGTACGGCATCGCGGCGCGTGGATGGGTGCCGCTGACCACGGGCACGTAGTCGACCTCTCCGGTCGCCTCGTAGCGGGCGCGGGCTCGGGCGGCTTCGTCGAGCTTGGCGGCAACCCCCTCCTCGCCGCCGTACACCTCACGGCAGACCGCCGCGTCGTGTATCCAGGGCGCCACCAGGGCGAGCGAGCCGATGCGCGGGTCGTCGACGGCGTTGGCACTCATGTACATCGCGGCGGCACAGACGCCCAGAACACCCAGGCGGTCGGCGTCGACGGCGGGGTGGTCGGCGAGGAAGGTGACCGCGTTGTGGATGTCGCGGACCTTCTGTTCGGGTGATTCGACGTCGCGGGGCTCACCGCCGGATTCGCCGTAGCCGGTGAAGTCGAACGACAGGGCCGCGTAACCGCGTTCGGCGAGACGTTCGGCGTAGCGGTCGGCCATGAGTTCCTTGACGCTGGTCCAGGTGCCGGCGACCACGATGCCGGGCGCCGGGGTGTCGCCGTCGGGCAGGAACAGGTTGCCGGTGAGGGTGTTGCCGTGGCTGGCGAAGGTGACTTTCACATGCTTCCTTGCAACTAGTTGTGTACGTGAGGTCGGCGTTGGTGATGGGCGGTCCGGCGCAGGGTCATCGGAACGAGTCCGCGTGCGCGACCGCCCACTGCTCGAACGTGCGGGGCGGCACCCCGGTCACGTCCGCGACCGTGGACGTGACCACCGAATCGTCGAGCGAACCCTTGACGTAGAAGCTGAAGAACGCGTCGACGTACTCCACGGGAGTGGTCTTGAGCATCTCCGCGCGGGCCTCGTCGTCGGGTTGCGCCCGCAGTTCCAGGTCCCGGCCAAGCACGGCGCCGAGGACCCGTAGCCGGTCGGCGGGCAGCAGCGCCCGCGGCCCGGTCAACTGGTAGATCCGGCCGTCGTGCCCGTCGGTCACCAGCGCCCGGGCGGCGACCGCGCCGATGTCGTGCGGGTCGACGTTGGCGATGGGGACATTCGCGAACGGGACGGTCACCACGTCGCCGGCCTTGATCTGGCCGACCCACTGGAACGTGTTGGACATGAACCCACTGGGCCTCAGCACCGTCCACAGCAGACTCGACGCACGCACCGCCCGCTCGGATTCGGCCATGTAGCGGGTGATGGCGTTGCTCAGGTCACCGCTGCCCGCCGAACTACCCGACAGCAGCACCACCCGCTGGACACCCGCCCGGCGTGCGCTGTCCAACAGCGCCGGCATTCCCGCGTACCCGGGAAGCAGGAACAGCCCGCGTGCCCCGTCAAGCGCGGGTTCGAGGGACTCCGGCCGACTCAGGTCTCCGGCGACGTACTCCACTCCGGACAGTGGCGCGACCTTGGCCGGGTCGCGAGTCACCGCCCGCACCGGCACGCCCGACCCGACGAGGGCGCGAACCACCTCGGCACCAACGTTGCCGGTTGCGCCCGTGACGAGAAACATCCGGACTCCTAACGTCGTGCCTCGGCGGCCAACGCCGTCAGGTCCTTGTTGCCATCGGCCCACGTCGTCGTCATCACCACTCCGGCGATCCGCCAGGACCCACCGTTGCGGACCAGGTCGAACCGGTACGTGCCACCGAGTGTCCACAACGGACTTCCGAACGGGTTGGCCAGCCGGTGCGTTGCCTGGAACGACGCCGTGCACACCGCCGTGTCACCGGTCACGGTTACCAGGTGGTTCGTGATGAGGTGTTGGGTCGCGTCGAAACCACCCAGGACCGTCGACCACGCGTCCGCGATCTGATCGGGTGTCACCGTGGCCGGTTCACCACCGTTCAGGCTCGTGTAGTCCAACGCCACCTGGTCGGCGAAGACGCCCCGCAACTCGGCCCACTCACGCTGGTCGGCATGCCAACCCATCCGGGTGCACACCTCGATGACCGCCAACCGATCACCAACACTGTTCATGGTTCAACTGTCGGTCAGCATGGCAACTGGATCAAGGACGCATCCGGGTACGATCGTTGCGCCGGACGCAACGATGGGGGTCATGTGCTGGAACGTGTCGAGATCGAGGTGTTGCTCACGCTCGCCGAGGAGCTGCACTTCGGCCGCACGGCGGAACGGTTGCGGCTGTCCACCGGTCAGGTCAGCCGGATACTGAAACGCTTGGAAAGACAGATCGGGGCGGCCCTCTTCACCCGTACCAGTCGGGTCGTCGCTCTCACCGAGATCGGCGGGAGGCTCGTCGACGACGTCAAGCCGCACATCGAGGGCGTTGAGGCGGCGGTGCGGTGCGCCAAGGAGGCCGCGCGAGGGGTCGGCGGCACTCTGCGGGCCGCGTTCCTCGGCGCAGCCGCCGGCCAACTCCTGATCAAGGCGGTGGCGCTGTTCAGCAACCGGTACCCCGACTGTGAAGTGCACATCCACGAAGCTCAGGTGCATGACGCGCGGCAACGCCTGGCCAGTCGCGCGGTGGACGTTTTGATCACCGCGTTGCCCGTACGGGGAGTCGAGGTGGGGCCGGTGTTGCTTTCCGACCGCAACTCCTCGCCGTTCCCTCCGGCGACCGACTGGCCAAGTGCACCGAAGTGACCAGCGAAGTGCTGGCCGACCACCCGGTCGTCCAGATGCCCGACACCTTTCCGGAGGAGACCAGGCTGTACCGCGTCCCGCAGACGACGCCCAGCGGCCGCCCGGTGCGGCACGGCCTGGGGGCGGACACCTTCCCCGAAATCCTGGCCCTGGTCGCCGCGGGAAAGGCGTGTTCCCGGTCGGTGAGCACGCGGCGCGCTTCTACCCGCGACCCGACATCACCTACATCCCGATTTCGGACGCCCCGCCGGTGCAATGGGCCCCGATCTGGCTGGAGAACAACAAAGCCGACCTGGTGCGAGCATTCGTCGCCTGCGCCGGCGAGGCGACGATGAACTGATCAGGACAAGACCTCGCACTCGCACCCGTTCAAGCGAGGCGGCTGCGTCCATCGGGGCAGGTCACGTCGCGGAGGCCAGGCGTTCGCGTTGTTCGGCGGTCAGTTCCAGCGACACGCCGGCGATCGCTTCGTCCAGCTGCTCGACCGTGCTGACGCCGACGATCGGGGTGACGGCCGGGTTGCCACCGGTCAGCCATGCCAGCACCACTCGGTTGCGGTTCGTGCCGGTCTCGGCGGCGACCTCGTCGAGCACCGCGAGGCGGTGGGTCGTGCCGGAGTGGTCGTACTCCGCCGGCAGCGGCTTGTCCGCGCGGGTGTAGCGGCCGCTCAGCAACGGTGTGTACGCCCACAGCGCCATGTCGGGGTGGTGCTCCAGGTAGTGGAGCACTTCGTCGGTGACCGCGCCGAAGCGGTGCACCACCGTGGGTTGGGTCGCGGGGCGTGGTTGCAGGTAGGTGTGGTGCTGCTGCACCGCGGTGAAGCCGACGCCGCCGCCTGCCTTGGCGAGCTGACGTGCCCGCTCGACCTGCCAGGTGGGGTAGTTGGAGCAGCCAAGGCGACCGACCGTGCCCGCGGACACGAGCTCGTCGAAGGCGGCGACGGTCTCGTCCAGCGGCGTGACGGGATCGGGCTTGTGCGCCCAGTACAGCTCGACGTGGTCCGTGCCGAGCCGGGTGAGGCTGCCCTCGATCCCGCTCTTGATGACCGCGGCCGAGAGGCCTTCGGCCGACTCCGGGAACTGGCCGGCAACCGTCGGCTCGCAGCCCACCTTGGTGCTGATCCTGACGCGGTCGCGGACGCCGGGGCGGCGCGCCAGCCAGCGGCCGAGCAACGCTTCGCTCTTCCCGCCGAAGCCGGTCGGGTCCTCCCAGAACGCGTAGCAGTTGGCGGTGTCGATCCAGACGCCGCCGGCGTCCACGAAACGGTCCAGGAGCTCGAACGACCGGCGCTCCTCCGTGACCGTGCCGAACAGCATGGCGCCCAGTGCCAGGTTCTCAATCATGTCTGCCACGGTAGGCGGATTCGGATCGGCACTACGCTCCAATCCTGTGGCAGTTTCCCATACCAATTCGGCGTGGGCGACGCTGCTGGACGTCGGCTCCGCGGAGCGCGGACGCCGGCACGATCGCCTGGCTCGGGCGTTGCGTGCCGCGATTCGGGACGGTCGGCTGGCGGAAGGCGCGGCCGTGCCACCGAGCCGAGCACTCGCCGAGGAACTGGGCTGCTCCCGTTGGGTCGTCACGGAGGCGTACGGACAGCTCATCGCCGAGGGCTACCTCTCCGCGCGGGTGGGTTCCGCCACCCGTGTCTCGTGGTCCCCGGACACCGCGCCGGCACCGCCGCGTGTGCGGAGCGCCCTTGTACCGCAACCGATCCGGTACGACCTCGCACCCGGTTTGCCTGATCTGCGGGCGTTTCCGCGCCGCCGCTGGGCGGACGCGGTTCGGGCCGTCATCGGCTCGGCCGTGCACTACGACCTCGGCCTGCCTGACCCTGCCGGGCACCCGGTGCTGCGCACCACCGTCGCGCAGTACCTGCGGCGCTCGCGTGGCGCGGATCCGCAGGCCGTGTTCGTGAGCGCGGGTGTCACCGACGGGCTGGTGCGTACCTGCCGAGCACTGCATGCGGACGGGATCACCGACCTGGCCGTCGAGGACCCGAGGTGGGCACGGCTGTGGGACGCCGCGGCGAGCACCGGCCTGCGTGTGCACCCGGTTCCCGTGGACCAGGACGGACTTCGTGTCGACGATCTCGCGCGCACGCCGGCCCGGGCGGTCCTTGTCGGTGCCGCACACCAGTTCCCGACGGGCACGGTGTTGTCCCCGGAACGCCGGGCACGTCTGGTTCGCTGGGCCCGGAAGGTGGACGGCTTCGTCATCGAGGACGACTACGACGCCGAGTTCCGCTACGACCACCACCCGGTCGCCGTCGTGCAGGGCATGGCGCCGAACCGGGTCTTCCTCCTCGGCACCGTCAGCAAAACGCTGTCACCGGCACTCGGCCTCGGTTGGCTGGTCGCGCCGGCCGGGCTGACGCAGGCGCTTCGAGCAGCGAACCCCGTCGCCGCCGCGCCGCCCGTGCTGGACCAACTCGCGCTCGCCACCTTCATCGACCGCGGTTGGTACGACGCGCACCTGCGCGCGGCGCGGCGACGGTTCCGGGCACGCCGGGATCTGCTGGTCCGAACTCTCGGTGCGGAGGTGCCGGAGGGCCGGGTCGCCGGGACCGCCGCCGGGCTGCACATCCTGCTCCACCTACCCGACGGCACCGACACACGCGGGGCGGTGCGGACCGCGGCCGTCGCCGGACTTCGGTTGGCGGACCTGGACGACTACCGCGCGACGCCCTCGGCGGAACGTGCGCTCGTCCTCGGGTACGGCAACATCAGCGATCCGGAGATTCCGCCGGCCGTCGCGCTGCTGCGCGACGTGTTACGCGAGCGGCCTTGACGAGGCACCTTCGGGTGTTCTTTTCCTTACCCGACAGACGTCGGTGGACGGGTGCGGCGTTTTGTGGCTTTATGGGACCGTGCGCGGATTCGAGCCTGAAGTCGAGCGGATGATGCTGGCAAACCAGGCCAACTGGGACCATCGGACGCCGGTTCACCTCGCCAGCTCGTTCTACGGCGTTGACGGTTCGCGGGATCCCGACACGTGGTTCGCCGACTACGAATGGCCTGATCTGGGGGAGTTGCGGGATGTCGATCTCCTGCATCTCCAGTGTCATCTCGGGGTGGAGACCATCGCGCTCGCTCGACGTGGGGCACGGGTGGTCGGCGTGGACATCTCGGGGGAGTCCGTTACCCAGGCCCGTTCCGTGGCCACCCGGTTCGGGGTGGATATCGAATACGTGCAGGCCAACGTCTACGACGCGGTCGAGGCACTCGACGGGCGGACCTTCGACCGGATCTACACGGGAAAAGGCGCTGTGTGCTATCTACCCGACCTCCCGGCCTGGGCCGATGTCGTCGCTCGGTTGCTGCGACCCGGCGGATTCCTTTACCTGATCGAGTTTCACCCCCTGCTCTACTCGCTCGGTGTCGTGCCGCCCAAGGATGGCAGTGAGGAACTGTTGCTGCGTAACGACTATCTCGGCGGTCGGGGAGCCGAGGAGCGGGATTCCACCTACACCTACACCGACGGGCCGCCCCTCGCCGACGCGCGGGTCTCCTACGAGTGGAAGCACGAGGTCGGGGAGGTCGTCACCGCGCTCGTCGGAGCAGGGCTGGGCATCGACGTCCTTCGGGAGTCGCCAGCTCTTCCCTGGCCTCGGTGGTCCGGGATGGTTCGGGGGGACGACGGGTGGTTCCGGTTGCCCGACTCGATGCCGCGGATTCCGCTGCTCTACGCCGTGGCCGCCCGCAAGCCGGCCGCGTGAAGAGTCAGGCGAAGAGTGTCTCGCCCCAGTAGCCGCCCTTCGACACACCCGGGGGGACCGCGAACAGTCCAGAACCCGTGTGTTCCAGGTACTCCATCATGTCGTCCTTCGCCGACAACGCCTGTTGCATCGGGACGAACTGCTTGCGGGAGTCCTTGTTGAAGCAGATGAAGAACAAGCCCGCGTCCAGATGCCCAAGGCCGTCCGAGCCGTCGATGAAGTTGTAGCCCCGCCGCAGGATCCTCGCGCCGCCAAGGGACTCCGGTGAGGCCAGGCGGATGTGGGCGATCTCCCCGATCACGGGGATACCGCCCTCGCCGCGCACGTGGAGGTCCGGCTTGTCGAACTCCGCCACCTGGCCGAGTGGGGCGCCCGTCCCCTTGGTGCGGCCGACGATCGCTTCCTGCTCCAGCAGCGGGGTTCGGTCCCAGATCTCGATGTGCATGCGGATGCGGCGGGCCACCAGGTAGCTGCCGTCCACCAGCCAGTCCGGCCCGTCGGACTTCGACACCCACACGTGTTCGTTCAGGGCGGCCTCGTCCTCGGCCTTCACGTTTCTCGTCCCGTCCTTGAAGCCGAACAGGTTGCGCGGGGTCACCTGTGCCTTCGACGTGGACGACGTGCGGCCGAAGCCGAGCTGTGACCAGCGGACGGCCACCTTGCCGAAGCCGATTCGCACCAGGTTGCGGATCGCGTGCACCGCCACCTGGGGGTCGTTCGCGCAGGCCTGCAGGCAGATGTCGCCGTCGGAGCGGGCCGGGTCCAGGTCGTCTCCCGGGAACGCGGGCAGCTGCTCCAGCGCGGCAGGCAGCTTGTCCGCCAGACCGAAGCGGGTGTCGAACAGGGACTTGCCGAAACCAATGGTCAGGGTGAGGGCCGACGCGGGGAGGTCCAGCGCCTCGCCGGTGTCGGCCGGCGCCGCCTCCGGCACGCCACCCACGGCACCGTCCGGCTTCGCCTCAAGGCCCTTCGTCATGCGTTCCGCCGCCACGGTCCAGTCCTTCAGCAGCTGGACCAGTTCGGCGCGGTCCGACGTGCGGACGTCCAGTGCAACGAAGTGCATGCGGTCCTGCGCGGGCGTGATGATCCCGGCCTGGTGGCGGCCGTGGAACGGCACAGCCCCCGCCGCACCCGACGTCGGCGTCACCGGGGCGTCGTCGGACAGTGCCTCGGTCGCCAGCACACCCGCGGCCGCACCAACACCGGCCACCGCCGCGCCGGCGCCGACCGCGCCAAGGAGCCTGCGTCGGGAAAGTGTCACTTCGCCACCACCTCGGCTACCTGGCTGACCGGCTCGCCGAGAGCGTCCACCGCTTCGGCCATCTCCTTGATGTCGGCCTCGGTCAGCTCCGTGTACAGCTTGAATCCGTCACCAACGCGGTGCTTCTCCAGCACGGCGTCGACCGCGGCGAACTGCTTGTCCAGGGTGGTCAGCAGCTCCGCGTCCCGCTCCTCGATCACCGGGCGCAGCGCGTTGACCGCCGCCTGCGAGCCGTCGACGTTGGAGCGGAAGTCCCACAGGTCCGTGTGCGAGTAGCGGTCCTCCTCGCCGGTGATCTTGCCGGTGGCCACCTCGTCCAGCAGTTCCTTGGCGCCGTTCGCCAGCTGCAGCGGGGTCAGCTCGACCGTCTTGGCGCGGCCGGCCAGGTCCTCGATGTCCGACATCAGCTGGTCGGCGATCGCGTTCGAGTCCGGCTGCAGGCCCGACACCCACAGGTCCTTCTCCAGCCGGTGGTAGCCGGTGAACTCCATCCCTTCCTCGATCACGTCCTCGCGGCCGTCGATCTTCGGGTCGATGTCGCCGAAGCTCTCCGCGACGGGCTCGATGCGCTCCCAGTAGATGCGGGCGACGGGGAACAGGGCCTTCGCCTCGTCGACCTTGCCGGCCTTGACCGCCTCGACGAACTCCTTCGTCTTGTCCACCAGCGCGACCGACTGCGAGTTCACGTACCGCTGGTAGCTCTGCGTCGCCTCGGCCAGCTTCTCGTCGGTGTCCACGGCCTTCTGCGCGTCGCCGGTCACCGTGAAGTCGCCTCGGATGCCCTTGCCCTGCATGCCCGGCTTGCACGCGGTCTCGTACTTCCCACCCTCGGACACCTCGACGATCAGCCGCCGCGTCAGGCCGGGCGTGATGTTCTCGACCTCGCCCATGATCCGGTCGCCCTCGGCGTACAGGTAGAACTCGGTGACCCGGCTGCCCTTGTTCGTCACCTCGAACGTGATCGTGCCCGCCGCGGCCGAGTTTTTCGCCACCTCGCAGGCGCTGTCGTTCGCCGACACGGCGATCGCGCCGCCGGACTCCTCGGACGGGGTCTGGGTGCCACAGGCGGCAAGCACCAGGACGGCACCGACGACGCTCGCACGGGCGGGGATCGAACTCACGACTGCTCCTTGGCGGCAACTGGGGTGGGGGTGGCGGCCGCGGGGGTCTGCTTGCGCGGCCACACGAAGATGGTCAGCACGACCGTGACGTAGAGGACCCACACGACGGCCTGGAGGACCGTGGTCTGGGCGGAGTAGTTGAGGAGGCCCTTGAGCAGCGCGCCGTACCAGGAGTCCTCCGGCATCGGGCCGGACAGGTCGAACGCGAGCGTGGACAGGCCCGGCAGGACACGCGCCTCCTGCAGGTCGTGCAGGCCGTAGCCGAGGATGCCGGCCGCCACGAACACCAGCAGCACACCCGTGTACGTGAAGAACTTTCCGAGGTCGAACCGGATGGCGCCGCGGTAGATCAGCCAGCCGAGCACCACGGCGACGGCGATGCCGATGATGAAGCCGATCAGCGGTTGGTGCGTGCCCGCCTCCGCGGTGCGGACGTTGGCGTAGAAGAACGCCATCGTCTCCAGGCCCTCGCGGCCGACCGCGAGGCACGCCATGACCGCGACCGCCACCGGACCGATCGCCAGCGCGTCGGACAGCTTGCCCCGCAGCTCGGCCGCGATCGTGCGTGCCGTCGAGCGCATCCAGAAGATCATCCACGTGACGAAGCCGACGGCCATGATCGACAGTGAGCCGCCCACGATCTCCTGCTGCTCGAACGGCAGCTCACCGATCGTGTACGCGACGACCGTGCCGATGAGGACGCAGACGAGCAGCGCGATGCCCACGCCGGCCCACACCCACTTGAGCGCCGAGCGCTGGTCCGACTTGACCAGGAAGGCGATGAGGATGCTGACGACCAGAGCGGCCTCGAGCCCCTCGCGCAGCCCGATCAGCGCACTGCTGAACAGCACACTTCCTCCCCGATTTGGTTTGCCTAACCTTCCGGAACATAGGTATGCCTAGCCTCAGATGTCCAGTCGCACAAAACCGCCGTGACCAAAACGCGTTGCAAGATGCCCGGATTCATACGTTTGTCCAGGTCAGAACGGGATGATCCGCCGGATAGCGGACGTTTTCGGCGCGCGTGAGCCTCGCCACCCCCGCGCCGTACGTAGCCTGGAGGACGTGTCCCTCCCCGTCGCGAGACCCAGGCCCGAACCGCCACGCCGCCGCAGGCTGGGCGGAGTGATCGTGTTCGTGGCCGCTCTCGTCGCCGGAGTGGTGGTCGTGGTGGTCGGGACGAACCAGCCGGATCCGGTGGCGAGGTTCGAGGTGCCGCACCTGGACGTGGCACCCGGCGCCGCCGTGCCGACCGCCCACGCGATCGAGTCCGGGGCCGACAGCGTGACGGCGTGGGCAGAGCGCCTCGCGGAGAAGACGCAGGTGCCGGCGCGGAGCCTGGTGGCCTACGCCAACGCGGAGATCGCGACCAGGCAGACCGACCCCAGCTGCGGGATCACCTGGGCGACGCTCGCCGGGGTGGGCCGGGTCGAGTCGCACCACGGTCGCTACAACGGCACCAGCATCGGCGCGGACGGCGTGCTGACCCCGCCGATCATCGGCGTGCCCCTGGACGGTTCCCCCGGCGTGCGGGCCGTGCCCGACACCGAGGGCGGGCGCCTCGACGGCGATCCCCAATGGGACCGGGCCGTCGGCGCCATGCAGTTCCTGCCGGCCACCTGGGCCCGCTGGGGTGTCCGGGCCAACGGCGACGGCGCCCCGCCCGACCCGCAGAACATGGACGACGCCGCCCTGAGCGCCGCCGCGTACCTGTGTGCCCGGGGTGGCGACCTGGCGAGTGCAGAGGGTTGGTGGAAGGCCGTGCTGGCATACAACCGCTCGGTCGCCTACGGCCGGAACGTCTTCAGCGGCGCCGACGCCTACGCGAAGGCAGCGGCGAAGCTCTAGCGGTCGCGTTCCACCGAGAGGCGTGCGCTGACCTCGCCCAGTGCCTCCTGGTAGGCCGGGTCCGGGTGCATGGCGACCGCCAGCCGCAGCTGTGTCTGCGCCTCGGTGAGGCGGCTCATCCGCTGCAGGGTCTTGCCGAGCGCGAACAGCGCGTAGTGGTCGGTCGGGTCGAGCTCGATCACCCGCCGAAAAGCCATCTCGGCCCGCCTGAGCTGGGCCGAGATGAGGTACGCGCGACCGGCGAGCAGGTGTACCGACGACTTGTCCGGCTCCGCGTCGAGGACCGGGGCCAGCTCAGCCAGGGCGTCCAGGGGCCGGCGTTGTGCCACCAGCGACTCGGCGCGGCGGAACGCCTCGAAAGTGTCCTGGGCGTCTCCGGTCATGGTGTCGTCAACGCTACCGGGACGACGGGTGTTCCAGAAGATCCACGAGGGTGAGAGTGCGTTCGTAGCGAGCCTCCGACGAGGGCCTCCGGGGGCTATGTACGCTCGTTGGCGAGTCATCCCTGAACCGGTTGAGGAGCAGCACGTGGCGGTAATCGAGCAGGTTGGTGCGCGTGAGATCTTGGACTCGCGCGGTAACCCCACCGTCGAGGTGGAGGTTGCACTCGACGACGGCACGCTGGCTCGCGCGGCGGTGCCCTCCGGTGCCTCCACGGGCGAGCACGAGGCCGTCGAGCTGCGGGACGGGGATGCCAAGCGCTACTCGGGCAAGGGCGTCGAGAAGGCCGTCTCAGCGGTGCTCGACGAGATCGGGCCGGAGCTGAACGGCGTCGACGCGGTCGACCAGCGGATCGTCGACCAGAAGCTCGTCGACCTGGACGGCACGACGGACAAGTCGCGGCTCGGCGCGAACGCCATCCTGGGTGTCTCACTCGCCGTCGCGAAGGCGGCCGCGGAGTCCAGCGGGCTGGAGCTGTTCCGGTACATCGGTGGCCCGAACGCGCACGTGCTGCCCGTGCCGATGCTGAACATCCTCAACGGCGGCGCCCACGCCGACTCGGACGTGGACATCCAGGAGTTCATGATCGCGCCGATCGGCGCCGAGTCCTTCCGCGAGGCGCTGCGCTGGGGCGCCGAGGTCTACCACTCGCTCAAGTCGGTGCTGAAGAGCCGCAAGCTCTCGACCGGCCTCGGTGACGAGGGCGGCTTCGCGCCGAACCTGCCCAGCAACCGCGACGCGCTCGACCTGATCGTCACCGCCATCGAGAAGGCCGGCTACACGGTCGGCCGGGACATCGCGCTGGCGCTGGACGTGGCGGCCACCGAGTTCTTCTCCGACGGCACGTACGTGTTCGAGGGCACCAAGCGCAGCGCGGAGCAGATGACCGCGTACTACACGGAGCTGCTCGACTCCTACCCGATGGTGTCGATCGAGGACCCGCTGTCCGAGGACGACTGGGACGGCTGGGTGCGGCTCACCGACGAGATCGGCGAGCGCGTGCAGATCGTCGGCGACGACCTGTTCGTCACCAACCCGGAGCGGCTCGAGGAGGGCATCGCCCGCCGGGCGGCCAACGCGCTGCTGGTCAAGGTCAACCAGATCGGCACGCTGTCCGAGACCCTCGACGCGGTCAACCTCGCCACCTCGTACGGCTACCGCAGCATGATGAGCCACCGTTCCGGCGAGACCGAGGACACCACGATCGCCGACCTGGCCGTCGCCACCGGCGTCGGGCAGATCAAGTCGGGTGCCCCGGCCCGCGGCGAGCGGACCGCCAAGTACAACCAGCTGCTGCGCATCGAGGAGATCCTCGGCGACGCCGCGCGGTACGCCGGCGACCTCGCGTTCCCCAGGTTCAACCCGGAGAGCTAGCCCATGGCCGACCGCGAGCCATTACGGGAGCCAGAACGGCGGCGCACCACCGGTGGCCGGCGACCGCAGAGCGTGCGCCGGCCCCGGGACGGACGGCCCGCCCGCCCGGTGTTCCCGGGCCGCTCGGCACGCGGCAGGACGGTCCGCGCGGCCGCCGCCTTCGGGTTGTCGACCACCCGGCGGGCGGCGGTGTTCGCGATCGTGGTGTGCGCGCTCGCGCTGTCGGTCGCGGTGCCGCTGCGGACCTATCTCGGGCAGCGGGACGACGTGGCGCTGGAGGAACAGCGGCAGGCCGAGCTGCGTGCTCAGGTCGAGGCGCTCGAGGAGCGCAAGGCACAGCTGGACGACCCGGCGCAGGTCGAGGCGGAGGCCAGGCGCCGGTTGCGGTACGTGATGCCGGGGGAGACCCCGTACATGGTGGAGCTGCCGGGTGACACGGGCGGCGACACGGACGCGGAGCCCGCACAGGGCAAGGTGAAGGACGAGTCGTGGTACCAGCTGCTGTGGAACGCGGTGTCGGACAAGTGACGGTCACTGAAGCGGACCGGGCCGCGGTCGCCGACCAGCTGGGTCGGCCGCCGAGGGCCATCCGAGCGGTCGCGTACCGCTGCCCGAGCGGGCATCCAGCCGTGATCCAGACGTCGCCGCGGCTGGACGACGGCACCCCGTTCCCCACGCTGTACTACCTCACCTGTCCTCGGCTGACCTCGCTCACGAGCCGGCTCGAGGCGAGCGGGTTGATGAAGGAGATGACCGAGCGGCTCGCGGACGACGAGGAGCTGGCGGCCGTCTACCTTGCCGCGCACCGGTCCTATCTCGCGGAGCGGGACGCGATCGAGCCGCTCGGCACCGACGTGAGCGCGGGTGGCATGCCTGGCCGCGTGAAGTGCCTGCACGTCCACGTGGCCCACGCGCTGGCCGTCGGCCCGGGCGTGAACCCGTTCGGGGACGAGGCGGTCGAGCTGCTCAGGGCCGATTGGCCCACCGGCGACTGCTCCCGCTAACTGGTAAACGGCAAGTTTCCCGCACGAAAGGCCTTGTCCCCCCAAAGGTCCACCTGCGTCGGGTATATCCCTGTCTGTCATACGAACGGTCACGACTTGACGGTCGGTTGACCCCTTTCTTGTGATAGTGGTTCGTGAGACGGTGGCTATCGGCACACAGGGCGGAACGGACGGCGACCTGTCCGGAAGGGGTCAGGACTGGTGAGTGCGGCGAACGGAAGATCAGCCGAGCGGCGGCTACGGCGGCGACGCCGGAAGCTCGCGGCGGCAACCAGCACGGTGTTGCTGGTAGCGGCGGCGGTCGCGGGAGAGCCGATCAGTCTTGCGGCCAGTTCCACCCAGGTCGCGGGTGGCGTCGGCGGCGGGCTGAAGGGCATGACCGACCCGAGCAAGGTCGGTGCCTCTGGTCGGATGAACGAAGACGACAAGATCGGCGACTACCTGCTCGACAACGCCGATGATCCGGACGACCTGCTGAAACTGGGCGGCGACGGGCCGACCGACGATCAACTGGGCATCCCCGCGTCGATGTACGACGCGTACCAGTCGGCGGCGGACACGCTGGCGACGACGCAGCCCAACTGCAACCTGGACTGGTCGCTGCTCGCGAGCATCGGCCGCATCGAGTCCAACCACGCGCGTGGTGGCAAGGTCAACGAGAACGGCGACACGGTGCCGCAGATCCTCGGGCCGGTGCTCAACGGCGGTGGCTTCGCGGCCATCCGCGACTCGGACGGTGGCCGGTACGACGGCGACAACCGCTGGGACCGCGCGGTCGGCGCCATGCAGTTCATCCCGTCGACGTGGTCGGCCTACAAGGCCGACGGCAACGGCGACGGCGAGATGAGTCCCCACAACGTGTTCGACGCGACCGTGGCGGCCGGCAAGTACCTGTGCTCCGGCGGTCTCGACATGTCGAACCCGCAGGACCGCGCGGCCGCGGTGTTCCGCTACAACCACTCGGACAGCTACGTGGCGACGGTCCTCCTGTGGGCGGACGCGTACGCGGACGGCGTCACCCCGCTCGAGGACGACTTCGTGCCGTCGGAGGACGACTTCGACGCGCTCGGCCCGCCGTCGGTCGGCAACAACCCACCGCCGCCCGTCGTGCCGCAGAACCCGCAGAACCCACAGCAGCCGCCGCCACCAGCGCCGCCCGGCACGTCGCCGGACGGCGGCCCGACGTCGTCCACGACGACGCCACCCACGTCGATCTCGCCGACCCTGACAAACCAACCGGGGCCGACCTCGACACCGTGCATCCCGCCGATCCCGACCACCACCAGCCCGACCACCACGGAGCCGACGCCGACCACCTCGAGCGAGACTCCGCCGTCGGAGCCGACGTCGTCCACGACGACACCACCCACGACGACGAGCCCGACCTGCTCCTGATCGTCGCGCACGAAGCCTGACCGATCGGGCGGTCCAGAACAGGGCCGCCCGATCAGTCGTGTCAGGCCGTCTTGTGCATGCCGCCGTCGATGATGTGGTCCGCGCCCGTGATGTAGGCGGCGCGGTCCGAGGCGAGGAAGGCCACCAGGTCGGCCACCTCGGCCGGCTCGCCGACCCGGCCCGCGGGGATCGACATCATCTCCGGGATGGCGCGGTCCATCACGTCCTCGACGGTGGTGGACAGCTGCTCGGCGAACAGCCGCGCGAAGCCGTCCTCCGCCGTCCACATCGGGGTGCGCACCGGGCCAGGGGACACCGTGTTCACCCGGATCGCCGGCGCGAGCTCCTCAGCCAGCGCCGTGCCGAAGTTCGTCAGTGCCGCCTTGGCCGCACTGTACGGAGCGATCATGCCGGCCGGCTTCCGTGCGTTCAGCGAGCCGACGTTCACGATCGAGCCGCCCTCTGGCATGTGCGGGACCGCCGCCCGGACGGTGCGGACCGTCGAGAAGAACGTCACCTCGAAGATCCGCTGCCACACCTCGTCGGTGAACGCCAGCACCCCGGCCGCCGGCTCGCTCGCGCCCACGTTGTTGACCAGCACGTCGATACCGCCCAGCACGTCGACGGCCGCGGCGACCAGTGACTCCGGGCCGGTCGGCGTCGCCAGGTCCGCCTCGACCACGGTGACCCCGTCGATGTCGACGGCCGACCGCGCGCCGGCGACGACCGAGACACCTTCTGCCGCAAGCGTTTGTGCGATGGCAAGGCCAATGCCCTTGGTACCGCCCGTGACCAGGGCGGTCTTGCCCTTCAGGTTGAGATCCATGACAACCAGACTCACCGAGGCGGAGCCGAGGTGCTGGCGGGAAGTCGCCATGGCGTTCGCCTACGCTGACGGCATGGCACGCGTTGCGGCGATCGACTGCGGTACCAACTCCATCCGTCTGCTGGTCGCGGACCTCACCGAACGTGAGGACGGCACGGCGAGCCTGCGGGACGTGCACCGCGAGATGCGGATCGTCCGGCTCGGCGAAGGGGTCGACGCGACGAAGCGGCTGTCCGTCGCGGCGCTCAAGCGCACCAGGGACGCGCTCGCCGACTACACGATGATCTGCCGCCGCAAGGGGGCGGAGCGGGTGCGCATGGTCGCCACCTCCGCCACGCGCGACGCCACCAACCGGGACGAGTTCTTCTCCATGACCCGCGAGCTTCTCGGAGTGGAGGCCGAGGTGATCTCCGGGGACGAGGAGGCCCGCCTGTCCTTCACCGGCGCGGTCGGGGACCTCGAACCGGAGGACGGCCCGTTCGTCGTCTCGGACATCGGCGGTGGGTCGACCGAGCTGGTGGTCGGGACGTGGGACGGCAAGCGGGCCGAGGTGACCGGTGCGCTGTCGGTCGACATCGGCTGTGTGCGGATCACCGAGCGTTGCCTGCCCAGCGATCCGCCGACCGCCGAGGAGATCGCGCAGGCACACGCGTTCGCCGCCGAGACGCTCCAGCCGGCGTTCGACGCCGTGCCGGTCGCGGACGCCCGCACCTGGGTCGGGGTCGCGGGGACCATCACCACGATCTCCGCTGTGGCACAAGAACTTCCGGCGTATGACTCCGAACGCACGCACCTGTCCCGCCTTTCGCGTGCCGAGATCACCCGAACGGCCCAGCGGCTTCTGGCTGCCAGTAAGGAGGAGCGGGCCGCGAACCCGACGATTCATCCCGGCCGGGTGGACGTCATCGCCGGCGGTGCGCTGATCACCGAGGTTCTGTCGGAAAAGCTCTGGCAGACAGCGGGAATCGGCGAGCTGCTGGTCTCCGAGCACGACATCCTCGATGGGATCGCGCTTTCCTTGCGCTAACCCGTACTCCTCCCGCGATTAGTCCTTGCGGTGCAACGGGGCCCGGTTTGGCCTGTTCGCCCAAGATTGTGATTCCTTTGTGACGCCTGTGCGCCTGGGCGGGTGTGGTTAAGCCCGTTAGCGTCCCCCCATTCCGAAGAGCACGGGCGTGCTTGGGGATCAGGACGCGGACGGCGGAGCGCCGAGGGTGTCAGACTGGGAGGAGTACCTGATGCGTAAACCGCGCTGGGTGACGGCCGGAGTGATTCCGCTCGCGGTCGCACTCGCCATCTCTAGCTGCAGCAGCGGTGACGAGGGGGGTGGCGGCGAGGAGCAGAGCGGCGGCGGTGATCCGGCGAAGAACGAGTCGGTCGAGATCAACGTGTTCGGCACGGAGCCGGCTCGCCCGCTCGTGCCGGGTGACACGGCGGAGACCGGCGGCGGCAAGATCGTCGACGCGTTGTTCACCGGCTTGATGGAGTACGACCCGGTCTCGGGTGAGCCGGGCCTCGCCCACGCCGAGTCCTTCGAGTTGAGCGCGCCGGACGAGTACACGGTGAAGCTGAAGAAGGGCTGGAAGTTCCACGACGGCACCGAGGTCAAGGCCGACAACTACATCAAGGCCTGGAACTACACGGCCTACAGCCCCAACGCGCAGCAGCACGCGAGCTTCTTCGCGCAGATCGAGGGTTTCGACCAGGTCAACACGCCGGACCCGGACGGCCCGGACGGCCCGGAGCAGCCCGCGACGCCCGCGGCCACCGAGATGTCCGGCCTGACCAAGGTCGACGACTACCAGTTCAAGATCAAGTTCACGGCGCCGCACGCGATCTTCAAGGTGAAGACCGGCTACGCGGCCTACATGCCGATGCCCGACTCGTTCTTCGCCGACGCCGAGGCGTGGAAGGCGAACCCGGTCGGCAACGGCTCGTTCAAGTACGTCTCGCGGGTGCCTGACCAGGAACTGAAGATCGAGCGGTTCGACGACTACCAGGGCGACGACAAGCCGAAGATCAAGAAGGTGAAGTTCGTCTTCACCGACTCCGACGCCGCCTACGCCGACATCAAGGGCAACCAGCTCGACTTCCTCGACACCGCGCCGCCGCAGGCCATCGCCGGCAACGTGTGGCAGGACGACCTGCCCGGCCGTGCCAAGGCCTACCCGGTGATGGCGATCCAGGGGATCGCGTTCCCGATCTACCACACCAAGTACGGCAACGTCGACTTCCGGCACGCGGTCTCGATGGCTATCGACCGCGAGAAGATCACGAAGACGATCTACGAGGGCAACCGCCAGCCGCTCACCGGCTACGGCATGGACCTCGTGCCGGGCTTCGAGCCAGGCGCCTGTGGCGAGTACTGCGAGTACAACCCCGAGGAAGCGAAGAAGTTGTTCGCCAAGTCGGGTTGGTCCGGCCCCATCGAGATCACCAGCAACGCCGACGGTGGCCACAAGGAGTGGATCGAGGCCGTGTGTGGCTCGATCTCCGAGGCGCTCGACGTCGAGTGCCTCTTCGAGCCGGTGCAGCAGTTCAGCCAGGCGCGGCAGGCGATCGAGGCGCGGGAGCTGGACACGCTCTACCGCTCCGGCTGGCTCGCCGACTACCCGCTGATCGAGAACTTCCTGAACCCGCTGTACCGCACCGGCGGCTCCTCGAACGACAACGGCTACTCCAACCCCGAGGTCGACGCGAAGCTGGCCGCCGCGGACCAGGCGGAGACCGAGGACGAGGCCTACAAGCTCTACCACGAGGCCGAGGAGATGATCGCCGAGGACATGCCGGTCATCCCGTTGTGGAACACCCCGTCCATCGCCTGCTGGTCGGAGCGTCTCACCAACGTGCGGCTGACCCCGAAGCGTGAGCTGGACCTCTCCTTCGTCGAGGTCAAGTAACCGCTGGCAGACAGGGCCGGCTCTCCTTTCGCGAGAGCCGGCCCCTCGGGGGTTCTAGGGAGACTCCATGGGGCGCTACGTTCTCCGCCGCCTGTTACAGCTCATACCCGTCTTCATCGGGACCACGTTCCTCATCTTCTTCCTGGTGTGGGCGGTGCCTGGCGACCCGTTCACGGGCATGTGTGGCGAGCGGCCGTGCCCGCCGCAGTTCGTGGCGGCGATGACCGACAAGTACAACCTCAACGACAACGTCGTCGTGCAGTACCTGAAGTACATGGGCGCGTTGCTCACCGGCGACTTCGGGCAGACCTACGCCGAGCAGGAGATCAGTGAGCTGATCGGGAACGCGGCACCCGTCTCGCTGCGGCTCGCGGTCGTCGCGGTGGCCATCGAGGCCGTCATCGGTGTCACCGCGGGCATCCTCACCGGCCTGCGGGGCCGGGGATTCGTGGACAACCTGGTGTTGGTGTCGACGCTGTTCCTGATCGCGATCCCCACGTTCGTCATCGGGTTCGTGATCCAGATCGTGCTCGGCTTCGAGCTGGAGATCCTCACCCCGACCGTGTCGTCCGAGGCGACGTGGGGTGAGCTGATCATCCCGGGGTTCGTGCTCGGCAGCCTGTCCATGGCGTACGTGTCGCGGCTGACCAGGACGTCGATCGCGGAGAACCTGCGTGCCGACTACATGCGCACCGCGCTGGCCAAGGGCCAGCCGAAACGGCGGATCGTCGGTGTCCACCTGCTGCGCAACTCAGCGATCCCGGTGATCACCTTCCTCGGCACGGACATCGGCAACCTGATGGCCGGCGCGATCGTCACCGAGGGCATCTTCGGCATCCACGGCATCGGCCGGCTCGTGTACGACGGGATCCTCGAGAAGCAGGGTGCCATCGTGACTGGCGTGGTCGTGCTACTGGTGCTGGTGTTCCTGCTGGTCAACCTGTTCATCGACCTGATGTACGCCGTCATCGACCCGAGGATCCGTTATGACTGACCCGAGTACCGGTGTCACCGGGACGGATGCGGCCGCCTACGTGACCGCGCCCGAGCACCAGGAGTCCGGGCCGGGCAAGCCACGCAGCCTCGGGGCCGACGCGTGGCGTGACCTGCGGCGCCGGCCGATGTTCCTCGTCGCCGGCGGGATCGTCGTGCTGCTGGTCGTCATCGCGATCTTCCCGAGCTGGTTCACCTCGGCGGACCCGAACCACAAGGACCTGGACTTCTTCCGGCAGCCGCCGTCCGGCGACGCGTGGTTCGGCTACGACGGGCAGGGCCGGGACGTGTACGCCCGCGTCATCTACGGCACGCGATGGACGTTGCTGGTAGGAATCGCGGCGAGCGTGCTCACCGTGCTGCTCGGCGGCATCCTCGGCATCCTCGCCGGGTTCTTCGGTCGCTGGGTGGACGCGCTGATGTCCCGCATCGGCGAGATCTTCTTCGGCCTGCCGTTCGTGCTCGGCGCGATCGTGATCCTCAACCTGGTCCGCAACGCGGAGATCCGCGGCGCGCTGCCGATCGTGTTCGCGGTGGTGGCCTCCATCGCGGTGCTGCAGTGGCCGGTGGCCATGCGGATCATGCGGTCCGCGGCGATCACGGCGAAGCAGCAGGACTACGTGAAGGCGGCACGCGCGCTCGGTGCCAGCTCCTCGCGGATCATCTTCAAGCACATGCTGCCGAACTGCCTCGCGCCGGTCCTCGTGTACGGCACCATCGCGCTCGGCGCGTTCATCAGCGCGGAGGCCACGCTGTCGTTCCTCGGCATCGGTCTGCGTGACCCCGCGGTGTCGTGGGGCGTGATGATGTCCGACTCCAAGACCTACCTGCGCGTCGCACCGCACATGCTGCTGTTCCCCGCCGGCTTCCTGGCGGTGACCGTCCTGGCGTTCGTGATGCTGGGTGACGCGATCCGCGAAGCTCTCGACCCGAAGCTGAGGTGATCATGCTCGACGAGCCAGGCGCGCTGACGGACGCGCCGCTGCTGGAGGTCGAGGACCTGTTCGTGGAGTTCCGCACGCGGGACGGCGTGGCGAAGGTGCTCAACGGGGTCAGCTACCACGTGGCCGCCGGCGAGACGCTGGCCGTGCTCGGCGAGTCCGGCTCCGGCAAGAGCGTCACCGCGCAGGCGATCATGGGCATCCTCGACATGCCACCGGCGCATCTCACCGGCGGCGAGATCCGCTACCACGGCGAGGACCTACTGGTCGCGAGCGAGGAGCGGCGCAACGAGGTCCGCGCCGAGGGCATCGCGATGATCTTCCAGGACGCGCTGTCCGCACTGAACCCGGTCTACACGGTCGGTTTCCAGATCGAGGAGCAGCTGCGGGTGCGGCTCGGCATGTCCCGCAAGGACGCCCGCGCCCGTGCGGTCGAGCTGCTTGACCTGGTGCGGATCCCCAACGCGGCACGGCGGGTGCGGCAGTACCCGCACGAGTTCTCCGGTGGCATGCGGCAGCGCGCGATGATCGCGATGTCGCTGGCGCTGGATCCCGAGGTGCTGATCGCCGACGAGCCGACCACCGCGCTGGACGTCACCGTGCAGGCGCAGATCATGGACCTGCTGAAGGAGATCCAGGTCGAGCGGAAGATGGGGCTGATCCTCATCACGCACGACCTCGGGGTGGTGGCGGAGGTCGCGGACCGGATCGCGGTGATGTACGCGGGCCGGATCGTGGAACACGCGGACGCGGTGTCGCTGTACCGCAACCCGGGCCACCCGTACACGGCCGCGCTGCTGGAGTCGCTGCCCAGGCTGGACCAGAAGGGCGCGACGCTCAACACGATCAAGGGCCTACCGCCGAGCCTGCTCGCCATTCCGCCCGGCTGCCCGTTCCATCCGCGCTGTTTCATGGCGCAGGACAAATGCTCGACCGACGCGCCAGGGGATCACGGTCTTGGTTTCGGGCGGACGTCCAAGTGCCATTTCGCCGAGGAGCTGGTCAGCCGTGTCTGAGCGGAGCGAAACATCGGGTGCTGAGCCGATCCTCGAGGTTCGTGACCTGGTCAAGCACTTCCCGGTCCGGGTCGGGGTGATGTTCAAGCACACGGTCGGGCACGTGCGGGCCGTCGACGGCGTCTCGTTCGAGCTCAACAAGGGCGAGACGCTCGGTGTGGTCGGCGAGTCCGGCTGTGGCAAGTCCACGCTCGCGCAGGTGCTCATGCGGCTCGAACCGCCGACCGCCGGCAGCGCGCTGTTCCAGGGACGGGACATCTTCGCCATGCGGGGCGCCGAGCTGCGCAAGCTGCGGCGCAGCATCCAGATCGTGCTGCAGGACCCGTACACGTCGCTCAACCCGAGGATGACCGTCGGCGACATCGTGGGGGAGCCGTTCGAGATTCACCCGGAAGTGGCGCCGAAAGGTTCCCGTGCCGGTAAGGTCCGGGAGCTCCTGGACGTCGTCGGGCTCAACCCGGAGCACATCAACCGGTACCCGCACCAGTTCTCCGGCGGGCAGCGGCAACGCATCGGCATCGCCCGCGCGCTGGCACTGCGGCCGGACGTGATCATCTGCGACGAGCCGGTGTCCGCCCTCGACGTGTCGATCCAGGCGCAGGTGATGAACCTGTTGGGGGACTTGCAGTCCGAGTTCGGACTGTCCTATGTGTTCATCGCGCACGACCTGTCCGTGGTGCGGCACCTCTCGGACCGGGTCGCGGTCATGTACCTCGGCAAGATCGTGGAGATCGGCACCGAGGAGGAGATCTACAACCACCCCACCCACCCCTACACGCAGGCGCTGCTCTCCGCGGTGCCGGTGGCCGATCCGACCGTGCGCGGGCAGCGACAGGTCATCCGCCTCGAGGGTGACGTGCCGAGCCCGGTCGATCCGCCATCCGGGTGTCGGTTCCGCACCCGGTGTTGGAAAGCGCAGGAGATCTGTGCCCAGGAGGTGCCGGAACTGGTTCCGCGTGAGGGTGGTCACCCGAGCGCATGTCACTTCGCTGAGGAAAGATCTGTCGTGCCCTGAACCAACCGCGAGGAGGAAGTGCGTGAAACGGAAGTTGTTGCTGGCGTCGTTGTTGTCACTGCCGGTGGCCATGGCCGCGTCCGTGATGTCGCTGCCTGTCGCCACCGCCGCCGCCCAGCCCGAGCTGTCCGGTAGCACCGTCGAGTACAGCGTGCTGGCCAGGGACGGGGTGCGGGTCGACTCCGTCACGAGGGTGGTGCGGGCCGCCGGCGGCACGGTGAGAAGTGCCAACGCGGTGGCCGGCCTGCTGACCGTGACGGCACCGGAGAACGGCTTCGCCGAGCGGCTCGCGAGCGTGCCGGACGTGCTGTACACGAGCCGGACCGTCCCCATCGGACACGCGCCGACCACCAGGGCGCTGGCCGACGAGAACGCCGTGGAGAAGGAGAACCGCACGGGCGTGGCCGGGCAGGGCCAGAAGCGGGCCGCGCCGGTCGGCATGGACCCGCTGGACGGCCAGCTGTGGGGCCTGACGTCGGTCCGCTCCGACCTTTCGCGCACGGTGCAGGCCGGTGACCGGCGGGTGAAGGTCGGCGTGCTCGACACCGGTGTCGACGGCTCGCACCCGGACATCGCACCGAACTTCGACCGGGTGCTGTCCCGCAACTTCACCCACGACATCCCGGTCGACGAGAACGGCAACACCGTCGACGGCCCGTGCGAGTTCCGCGGTTGCGTCGACCCGGCGAACTGGGACGACGGCGGTCACGGCACACACGTGGCCGGCACGATCGCCGCGGCGGCCAACGGCCTCGGCGTCTCCGGCGTGGCCCCGCGGGTGTCCATTGTGAACATCCGCGGCGGCCAGGACTCCGGCTCGTTCTTCCTACAGCCGGTCGTGGACGCGATCACCTACTCCGGCGACGCTGGCCTGGACGTGGTGAACATGTCGTTCTTCGTCGACCCGTGGCTGTACAACTGCCAGGCCAACCCGGCGGACTCGCCCGAGCAGCAGGCACAGCAGCGCACCATCACCACCGCGATGACGCGCGCGCTGAACTACGCGCACCGCAAGGGCGTCACCCAGGTCGTGTCGCTCGGCAACCAGCACGAGGACAACGGCGACCCGCACGACGACCTGAGCAGCCCGAACTTCCCGGTGGGCACCACGCACCCGCGTGACATCGACAACGCGAGCTGCCTGGTCCTGCCGATCGAGGGCCCGAACACGATCGGTGTCTCGGCGTACGGCCCGTCCGGCGCGAAGGCGGACTACTCCAGCTACGGCCTGGAGCAGATCTCGGTGTCCGCACCGGGCGGCTTCTTCCGGGACTACTTCGGCACCCCGCTGTTCCGGACGAACGAGAACATGATCCTCTCGACGTACCCGAAGAACGTCGGCATCGCCGAGGGCACGATCGACCCGGCCACCGGCGAGATCACGCCGGACGGCGTGGCACTGGGCGTGCAGAAGGCGTGCCGTGGCACGGTGTGCGGCTACTACCAGTTCCTGCAGGGCACGTCGATGGCCGCCCCGCACGCGACCGGCGTCGCGGCGCTGATCGTGTCGGAGTACGGCCGGTACACCGGACGTGGCGTGTCGATGGACCCGGACGACGTGCAGACGGTGCTGGAGAACACGGCGTTCGCGAAGCCGTGCCCCACTCCTCGCACGGTCGACTACCTGGACGAGGGCCGCGACGACTCGTACACGGCGACCTGCGCGGGCACCACGGAGTTCAACGGCTTCTACGGCAACGGCAACGTGGACGCCTGGGCCGCGGTGACCAACGGTGAGCAGTATCTGAACTAGGTTTCGGTCGTCACGGGGCCGGGTGCTCGCGCGCCCGGCCCCGCGGCGTGTCTCGGGTCAGCTGAGGGCTCGCCAGTCCCGGGCCGTGGGGAGGCCGGCCACCAGCGCGAGGAACTCGTCGTGCAGGTGGTTGTTCGTGGCGAGGACGGTGCCGTCGCCGGTCAGTACGGGGTTGCCGGCGAGGTCGGTGACGCGTCCACCGGCTTCACCCACGATGACGGGGAGCGGGGCGAGGTCCTCGTAGCCCATCGGAAAGCCGGCGATGACGTATGCGTCGATCTGGCCGGTGACCAGTCCGACGTCGTCGCCGCTCGTGCTGAGGAAGACGCGGCGGTGGAGGGCGAGCAGCAGCTCTTCTGGCCATGTGCCGGGGTTGCCCATGCCGGTCCTGGCGCCGCCGAACCTGGTGCGGTCACTCACCCGGATGGGTGTGGCATCCGTGCCGGTGGATCGCCAACACCCGCGTCCGCGCGCCGCGAAGATCGTCTGCTGTGCGATCGGCTCCCGGATGACGCCGATGGCGGGGCCGTGCTCGTCCTCGAAGGCGAGCCGGGTGTTGAAAATGGGGATCCGGCGGGCGAAGTAGTAGGTGCCGTCAATGGGGTCGATCACCCAGCGACGACCCGAGGTGCCGGCCGTCGTGCCGGCCTCCTCGCCGTAGACCTCGTCACCGGGCATCTGTCGGGCCAACTCGCCGCGGATCAGCTCCTCGACGGCGAGATCGGACTCGGTGACCTCGGTCCCGTCCGGCTTGACCGAGCTGTGGGCGTCGCCGGCGAAGAACCGGTCGGCTGCCAGCGAGCCGGCCCGGCACGCGAGGTCGACGGCGAAGTCGAGCAGATCCTGGTCGACCGGCGGACCTTCGAGAGTGCTCATGGGTGGTGGACGTACCGCTCGTGCTCGTGGTTGCCCCGAGGGCCGGTGGCGGCCAACACCGGCCCTCCACTATGGACAGATCAACTGGCCTTGCGTCGGCGAGTCACCAGCACCGCCCCGATTCCCGCCATCAGCGCGAGCAGCCCGGCGACACCCGGCACGATGATGCTCGCTCCGGTGTACGCCAGCCCCGGCTTGGTGCTGCCCTGCGGGCCGGGTGGAGTGGCGCCCGGTCCACCGCCGCCGCCACCGCACGTCGGTGGCTGCTTCAGGAAGTCGTTGTCGGCCTCGGCCGGGAAGGCCACATAGCCGATGAAGTTCTCCCTGCCCGCGATCACGGTCACCGGTTTGTCGTTGTTGCCCTTGAAGATCCACCGCGGTGTCGGGGGTAGCACGTAGGCGATGTACTCCCCGACCGGCACCTCGCCAAGGGTGAACCTGCCGTTCGCGTCGGTCGTCGCCTCCGCGATGATCGGGCACTTGCCGTCCGCGCCGGTCAGCACCACGCGGAAACCGGCGCCGGACAGGTCGGGTCCCACGCTCACCGCACCTTTCACGACGGCGGACTTGCCCGGCACGGTGGCCTTGTCGCCGGCTCGCGGGTTGTCGAGGTCCCCGGTCAGCTCCGCGTAGGCGAAGACGCAGTCGACCGACACGTAACCGAAGTTCTCGGCCTGTGCCGGCATGGACTCGGTGACGGTGAGGACCTTCGTCGACTTCGCCGCCACGGCCACACCGCCGCCGGCCAGGTCGCCCCAGCCAGCGCCGGTGCCCGTGAGGCCCGGCCAGTCGCTGCTGTGGAAGCAGTCCGCGATGACCTCGCTCACCGGTGTGTTGCCGTTGTTCGTCAGCGTCACGCGGACGGTCGGCGCCTCGGTCGGCTTGTACGTGTCCTTGGTGAAGACCATTTCCACGTCGAGGTCGGTCAGCGTCGGGCGTGCCTCGAACACCAGGTTGTCCACACCGGACGCCGGCACGGTCACCTCCTGCGGTGTCACCAGGAAGTCACCCGAGGTGCCTCGGACGATGTACTTCCCGGGAACCAGCTCGACCGAGAAGGCGCCACCCGCGCCCGCCGTGGTCGTCGGCTCGTACTGCAGGTCGACCTTGCTCTCCCACGACAGCGTGGCGCGTACGCCTTCTCCCCGGTCCTGCTCGCCGTTGCCGTTGCGGTCGTAGAACACGGTTCCGGCGGCGGTCGCGAGTTTCTTCGTCACCGGCACGGTGAAGGTGGACTCCGTTGGTCCGCCAGGACCGGCCAGCGAGATGATCAGTGTGCCGGCCGTGGCGTTCGGGTTGATCACGGTGCCCGTCAGCACGTTGGTGACGGTCGCGCCGGCGGCGATGGTGAACTCCGCGTACTCCTTGAACGTGGTCGTGGCCGTCACGTAGACCGAGTTCGGGTTCGATGCCCGCCGGTCGAAGGACACCGACACTCTCATGTCGTCGGCGCTGGTGTTCTTGAGCGCCAGGCCGATCGTCATGTCCTCTCCGGTGCCGTAGGACGCCTTGTCGAACGCGGCGGTCACCGTGACGTCCTTCGTCGTCGACTTCGGCGCCGGTGGTTCGTCGGACCCCGGCGGTGGCGAGGTCTCCGACGACGGCGGTGTCGACGGTTCGGACGGCTCGGATGGTTCCGACGGCTGGGTGGGTGCCGAGGACTCCGTCGACGGCGGTGTCGACGGAGTGTCCGTCGGGTCTGCACTCGCGAGTGCTGTGGTCGTGACCAGACCGAGTATCGCGGCGACTATTGCCAACCCCAGTCTGGACACGCGTCTGTTCGAGGAACGCACGGCTATCACCTCGGTCGCGTGACAGTGTCTCCCGAGGTGCACGCCCAAACCGTGCGTCCGGTTGCCTGGTCGGTCAGTTTTCATCAGCTGGCTTGCGCCTGCGGGTCGCGACCACCGCGCCGGTGCCCACGAGCAGTGCCAGTCCACCGACGATCGCCGGTGCGGCGATGCTCGCCCCGGTGTACGCCAGAGCCGGTTTTGGCGCGGGTCGGGCCTGCGCCACCGGGGCCGGGTTGGCCGGTGCCGGTGTGCCGGACGGGCAGTTCGGCAGCGTCGGCGGTACCGCGGTGCCCTGCTCCACCTCGAGGTACAGGGACGCCGTCCCGTGGCCGATCACCTGCATGCTGGTCGGGTTCTCATAGGTGACCCGCCAACCGGTGGGCGTGAACAGGTACACGTCGTAGATGCCGACCGGCACCAGCTTGAACGCGAACCTGCCCGCCGCGTCGGACACCGTCTCCGCGACCGGGCAGGCGCCGTCCTGGAGCACCAGCACGACCCGCACGCCGGCGATGCCGGTGCCCTCGGCACGGATGGAGCCCTCGACGTCACCACGTTGGCCCGGCACCAGGGCCCGGTCGAAGTCGCTGGGGTTGCTCAGCTCGTCGACGCCTTCGTAGCCGAAGTCGCACAGGACGAACACGTCGCCGTACTCGTAGGCGAACTCCGGCATCGGCTCGGTCACCTCGAGGACCGTGGTCGAGTGTGGAGCGAGGGTCAGTCCGTCGTCGGCAAGGGCGCCCCAGCCGGGGCCGGTGCCTGCCAACTCGTGGCTGGAGCCGCCGCGGTTGCAGTTCGCGACGATCCCGTGCAGTGTCCGGTCACCGCTGTTGACCAGCGTCACCCGAACCACGGGCGCCTCGTCCCTGGCGTACGTCTCCTTGGTGAACTCCATGTCCACGGTCAGCCCGGAGAGTGGTCCGACGGCGCGGAGCAGCAGATCGTCCATGCCCGACTCGTCGATGGTGAGCTGCTGGTAACCGACCCGCAGCCCGTCCGGCCCGGTGCCGCTCATGCTGTACCGCCCCGTTGGCAGGTTCAGGGAGAAGCCGCCGGTCGCGTTGGTCGTGGTGGTCAGCGTCGGGCCGTGCTGCCACCAGCTCACCCAGGTCAGGGTGATTCCGCCCTGTCCCTCGCCGGCGTCGAACCTGCCGTTGTCGTTCCGGTCGGTGTACACGGTGCCCGCCACGCGTCCGGTCGTCTGCTCGATCGGCGTGGCGAAGGAGAACGCCCGGGTCTGCCCGTTGGGGGCGGACACCCAACCGTGCAGCTTCGCGCTCGTGATGTTCGCGTTGCCCGTGGCGCCGGTGATCGTGTGGGTTCGCTCCGCGCCGGCGGCGAGGGTGAACAGGTTCCCGCCATCGAACGGGTTCGGGTAGTCCACCAGGATCGCGTCCGCCCCGAACGGGACGAAGTCCACGCGGACGTCCACCGGGTCAGCGCCGGCGTTCCGGACCGTCACCTTGATCGTCATCTGCTCGCCGGTGTCGTACGACGGCTTGTCGAACACGGTCGTCATCTGTACGTCCAGAATGGACGCCACGGCCGGTTCTTCCTTTGCCGGGCCGGGTTCCGGCTCCTCGGTCGGCGTCAGTGTAGGGTCCGATGTGGACGGTTGGGTGGACGGCTCGGTGGGTTCGGTCGTCGCCGGTTCCGTCGACTCCTCGGTCGGCTCGGCGGTTGGTGTGGTCTCTGTTGTCTCGACCGGCGGCGAGGTGGTCTCGGTCGGGTCGGCGACGGCCGCCGCCGTGGCCACGCCGAGACCGAGCACGGCGGCGGTCAACGCCAAACCCAGTCTGGCCAACGGGTTGCGTGAGGAAGGCACAGCGATCACCCCAGGGGAAAGGGAGCGGTCGGAACCCCCGCGACCGCCAGCGACACTATTCGCGCGAGCGTAACTCCGTCAGCGCGCGACCCGTCTTCTCGCGACAGAACGCTGGACGATCAGTTCGTCCCGCGCCGGCGGGAAACGAGCACCAGTCCGGTGCCGGCGAGCAGGGCCAGCAGTCCGGCGACGCCCGGGTTGAGGATGCTCGCGCCGGTGTTGGCCAGTGCGGGGACGCGCCCGCCCTGCGGTGCGGGTCTGGTCGTGGTGACCGGCGTCTTCGGTGTCGTCGTGGTGGTTGGCGTGGCCGTCGTGGGACCGCCGGCGCCGGACTCGCAGGTCGGCAGCTTCGGGGCCGGCGCGTCGCCCGGCACCACCGTGGGGAGCACCATGGCCTCGTCGTTGCCCAACACGTAGAGCTGGGTCGGATTGTCGAACTGCACCTGATAACCCGGGGGCGGGAACAGGTACATCTGGTAGAGGCCCGCCGGCACCTGCCCGAACGTGAAGGAGCCGTCCGCGCCGGTCGTGGTCTCGGCGACGATCCCACAGACCGCCCCCGGCATGCGTTCGAGGTCGGGCACCAGCACGAGCCGGACACCGCCGACGCCGACCTCCTCGTGGGCGACGGTGCCGCCGAGGCTTCCCTGTAGCCCGGGCACCGCGGCGCGGTCGAAGCTGTACGGGTTGTGCGAGGACTCGACTTCCGGGAAGCGGAACTCGCAGTAGACGGTCACGACACCGTAGGCCTGTGCGCGGCGCGGCATGGGCTCGGTGACCTCGAGAACCATGGTCGAGTGCGGTTCGAGGTTCACGCCGTCCTGTGCCAGGTCGCCCCACCCCTCGCTCGTGCCGTTGAGGCTCCCGCTGCTGCCTTCCCGGTTGCAGGTCGCGACGATCCCGGCCAGGAGCAGGTCGCCGGTGTTGGTCAGGGTCACCCGCACCACCGGGTCCTCGTCGGGTGCGTAGCTGTCCTTCGTGAACTCCACCTTCGGGATCAGCCCGTGCAGCGGCGCCGCGCCCCGGAACAGCAGATCGTCCACACCGGACTCGGTGATGACGACGCGTTCCCAGCCGACCTGCAGCCCACCCAGCCCCTCACCGGACACGCCGTACGGCCCGGTCGGGATGTTCTCCAGCAGGAACATGCCGTTCTTGTCCGTCGTCACGGTCAGGGAGGTCTCGTAGTGCAGCTGGTTGGTCCAGCTCAGCGTGACGCCCCGCTGTCCCTCGCCATCGTCGGGCTTCCCGTTCCGGTTCTTGTCGTAGTACACGAGGCCCGAGGCGTGCCCGAGTGTCGGGACGATCGGCACGGTGAAGGTGAACTGCTGTGTCGTGCCCGACTCCTCGGACAGCCAGCCGTAGAGCGTCGCGGTCGTGACGTTCGGGTCGCCCATCGCACCGACGATCGTGTGGGTGACGCTCACGCCGGGCTCGAACGTGACGGGGTTGTTCTGCTCGAAGGGGTTCTCGGGATTGACCGTGACCGAGCCCGGTCCGAAGGTGAAGAAGTTCGTCCGCGCGGTGACCGGTTCCGTGCCGTTGTTCGTGACGGTCACGGTGATCGTCATGTCCTCACCAGTGTCGTAGGACGGCTTGTCGAACGTGGCGGTCATCTCGAGGTCGTACACGGTCGACCGCGTGCCCGGTGGCTCGGTCGTCTCCGTCGGGTCCGCGACGGCACCGGTCGCGGTCGTGGCGAGACCGAGGACGGCCGTCGCGAGTAACAGGCCGAGTCTGGCCAAGGGACCACGCACGAGACATCACCCCAGTGAAATCAGTTCGTTCTGCGTCGGCGGGACGTGACCACGAGTCCGGTGCCGGCGAGCAGGGCCAGCAGTCCGGTGACGCCCGGGGTGAGGATGCTCGCGCCGGTGTTGGCCAGCGCTGGGACGCGCCCGCCCTGCGGGGCCGGCCTGGTCGTGGTGACCGGTGTCCTCGGTGTGGTCGTGGTGGCTTGGGTTGGTCCGCCTGTGCCGGACACGCACGCGGGCAGTTCCGGCGCCCGGGCCTCGCCCGGCACCACCACGATGCCCATGCGGTTGTCCCCGTCGCCGTACACGTCGGTTCCCCACGGGTTGCCGTGCTCCGCCCGAAAGCCCGGGGGCGGGAATATGTAGATCAGGTAGATGCCGACGGGCACCTGCTGGAACGTGAATGTGCCGTCCGCGGCGGTCGTGGTCTCGGCGACGATCGCGCACGTCGCCGGCATGTATTCCAGGTCCGGCACCATGACGAGCCGGACTCCGCCGACTCCTGGCCCGGAGTAGTCGTTGGTCACGGTGCCGCTGAGGCGTCCCTGTACTCCGGGCACCGCGGCCCGGTCGAAGCTGTACGGGTTGTGCGAGGACTCGACCTCCGGATAACGGAACTCGCAGCCGACGGTGACGAGCCCGAGAGCGGGGGAGAAGGGCGGCATGGGTTCGGTGACCTCGAAGGTCACCGTCGAGTGCGGCGGGATATCCACCCCGTCCCGCAGGGCGCCCCAGCCGTCGCCCGTGCCGTTGAGGCTGGTGGGCATGGCCGCCCGGTTGCAGGTCGCGACGATCCCGGTCAGCTTCACGTCGCTCGTGTTGGTCAGCGTCACCCGCACCACGGGGGACTCGTCTGCCGCGTAGCTGTCCTTTGTGAACTCCAGCTTCGGGGTCAGCCCGTAGACCGGTGCGGTGCCACGGAGCGCCAGATCGTCCACACCGGACTTGCCGACGTCCACCGCGGTGTAGCCGACCTGCAACCCGCCAAGGCCCGTGCCGCCCACGCCGTAGGCCCCGGTCGGGAGGTCGTCCAACCGGAACACACCGTTCGCGTCCGTCGTCACCGGGCGGTTGTAGCTGTTGTGCCATATGAGGGTCCAGGTCAGCATGACGTCACGCTGTCCCTCACCCTCGTCGAACTGCTTGTTGCGGTTCTTGTCGTAGTACACGACACCCGCCGCGTGCGTGACCGTCCGCTCGATCGGCACGGTGAACAGATATGGCTGTGTCGCGCCGGTCTCGTCGGTCAGCCATCCGTAGAGCGTGCCGGTCGTGATGTCCGGGTTGGGCATCTGGCCCGTCAGCGTGTGGGTGACGGTCTCACCGGCCTCGAGGACGAACCGCTCCCCGTTCACGAAGGGGCCCTCGGCGTCGATCCGGATGAGGTCCGGCATCTGGCGGAAGAAGCTCGCGCGGGTGTTCACGGCGCCGGTGCCGTTGTTCGTGACGGTCACCGTGATGACCATCTTCTCGCCGGTGTCGTAGGACGGCTTGTCGAACGTGGCGGTCATGGCGAGGTCGTAGACGGTGGACTTCGTGCTGGGCCCTTCGGCGGGAGCCTCCGTCGGCGTCTCTGTTGTCTCTACCGTCTCGGGCGTTTCCGTCGGGTCCGCGGCGGCCCCGGTCGTGGTGGTGACGAGACCGAGGACCGCCGCGGCGAGTAACAGGCCGAATCTGGCCAACGGACCACGAAAAGAACGCACGAAACATCACCCCAGTGAAAAAGTTGGGTGATTATAACTCGTTCAGTCCATTGTCAACGGTTGGCGGCCGAGCGGATGAACTCCGCGATGTCCTTCGACTGCTGGACCCTCGACGGCTCGTGCGCGTACATCATGTGTCCGGCCTCGTAGTACGCGATCTCGATGTTCTCCCGCAGGTCAGCCGGCAGCTGGAGGCGCGCGAGCACGTGCTCGGTCGCGTAGTACGGCGTCGCGCCGTCGAGGTAGCCGGACGCTACGTGCACCTTCAGGTGCGGGTTGGCCCGCATCGCGGTGGCGAGCTTGTCGACGACCGTCACGTGCTTGTTCTCGAACTCCTTGTACGACCACGCCTCGTGGGTGGAGAGGCTCAGCACCTCGTAGGGCAGGTCGTTCGGGTACTCCAGCTCGGCACGCACGTAGTGGTTGAGCGCCGCGGTGTACGCGCCGGTGAGCGCGGTGAACGACGGGTCGTCCTCCCAGTGCTCGCGGCCGTAGTCGGGGTCCCATCCGGTGAACCGGCCGTCCAGCCGCCCGACGACCTGGCGGCGGTGTCGCAGCAGTTCGGTGTAGAAGCGGACGTGCTCGACCCGCATGTCGACCCGGTCGAGGTAGTCCTCGGACAGGCCGGTCAGCGACGCGAGCTTCGTGATGGTCGCCGCCCGGTCCTCGGCGGACAGGCGGTGCCCCTGCGACAGTGCCCACGGGTAGTCGCGGGCGGCGAACTCCTCCGCCTCGGACAGCAGCTCGGCGAGCGGACGGTCACCGAGCAGCCCGTGGTAGTGCGCGATGGCCGCGTAGGTGGGGAGGAACGTCGAGTACGGCAGGTCGTTGCCCTTGGTGAAGTCGAGCGAGGCGAAGTCGAGGACCGCCGAGATCAGGATGAGACCGTTGAGGTACATGCCGTGGCGTTGCTGCAGGTGGTGCGCGAGCCCGCCGGCGCGGGTCGTGCCGTAGGACTCGCCGGCGAGGAACTTCGGCGACAGCCAGCGGCCGTTGCGCGTGGTCCACAGCCGGATGACCTCGCCGATCGAGTCGAGGTCGGCCTGGAACCCGTGGTAGTCGGCGGGCTTCTCGTTCTTCACGGCCCGCGAGTAGCCCGTGCCGACGGGGTCGATGAACACGAGGTCGCTGTGCGCGAGCAGCGACTCGGGGTTGTCGACCAGCCCGTAGGGCGGCGGCGCGAGGTCCCCGGCGTCGCCGGACACGACCCTGCGTGGGCCGAACAACCCGAGGTGGAGCCACACGCTGGAGGAGCCGGGCCCACCGTTGAACGCGAACGTGACGGGTCGCTGGGTCGGGTCGGCGTCGTCGAGCGTGTACGCGGTGAGGAAGACCTCGGCCTTGGGCAGGTGCCCGTCGAACTTGCCGTCGGTGAACACCTCCTGCCGCAGCACGAGCCGGCCGGTGGTGGCGGTGTAGTTGAGCTTGCGGCGCTTGACGGTGAGCGTGTGCGAGGTGGTGACGAGGTCGTCGGTGGGGTCAGGTGGGTTGCGACTCTCTTCTTCGCTGTCTGCCATGCGCCGCAGATTACGGCTTTGGCAAGCTGGGTCGGGTGACCGACCTGGCAGAACTCGATCAACAGGTGACGACCTGCCGCCGCTGCCCACGCCTGGTCGCCTGGCGCGAGCAGGTGGCCCAGGTCAAACGCGCCGCGTTCGCGGACTGGGACTACTGGGGCCGCCCGGTACCGGGCTTCGGCCCGGCCGACGCGTCCATCGCGATCGTCGGCCTGGCCCCGGCGGCCCACGGCGCGAACCGCACCGGCCGCATGTTCACGGGCGACCGCTCCGGCGACGTCCTGTACGCGGCCCTACACGCGGTTGGCCTCGCCTCCCAGCCGACAGCCGTCTCGAAGGACGACGGCCTGGAGCTGTACGGCGTGCGGATCACGGCCCCGGTCAAGTGCGCCCCACCGGAGAACAAACCAACCCCGACCGAACGGGACAACTGCCGCCCCTGGCTCGCCGCCGAACTGGCCCTACTGGCACCGACGCTCCGCGTGATCGTCGTGCTCGGCGCGTTCGGCTGGCAGGCCCTGCTACCGGTACTCGCGGCCGCCGGCTGGCACATCCCCGTACCCCGCCCGAAGTTCGGCCACGGCGCGACCGTCCCGTTGAGCGGCCCAGCCCCACTGACACTGCTGGGCTGCTACCACGTGAGCCAACAGAACACGTTCACCGGCAAACTGACCCCAGCGATGCTGGAAACCGTCCTGACAGAGGCGAAGAAGGTCGCCGGCCTCGAGTGAGCGCATTCGCGAGAAAAATGTGGCCCCTGAAGGGGCCACCCTGCCGGCCATGATCGGCGTCGTATGTGTTTAGAGTACGCAACCACAGACGGTACTCAGGAGAACGCAGAGTAAACAATGCCGTCAGAGTTCGGTGCTTCACGACGATCGTGGCTGGTGAGCCCGAGGCGGCTCGTCGGCAGGAGACCTACCTGGCCGCGCTGACCGCCTTGCGGCCTGAGGTCGAGGTGGTGCGTGGGAGGTTAGTTATGGGGATCCAACAGTCTTGGTAACCACGGATACTGAATTGACTCCGGCCGTTCACGCCACGGCCGAACTAGCGCCCACGAGACCAAATTACCTAGCTTGTCCGCCTGGCCGTCAACCTCCCCAACTCCGTCTGTCGGCCAATGTCACCTCCTTTCTGATCAACAGAGATCACCTCCGGGATTCCTTGTTGCCTGACGAAGTGGCCGGCAGGGAGGGCCGTGCCTACCGCCGCCCCGACAAG
The DNA here is from genome assembly GCF_036378875.1 of Actinophytocola sp. Lineage (GTDB taxonomy): Bacteria > Actinomycetota > Actinomycetes > Mycobacteriales > Pseudonocardiaceae > Actinophytocola. The sequence continues at coordinate 37,043 of NZ_DASUVO010000015.1, read as the reverse complement.
TGGTGTTGACGCGGGCATGAGGGCACTGCTGCTGCTCGACATCGACGGGGTACTCAACCCGTGGGCCGCGCGGACGTGCCCGCCGGGCTATGTCGCGCACCACTTCAGGCGTGGGTGGTGGGGGCAGCGCAGGCAAGCGTGGCTGCGGCCCGAACACGGTCCCGCGTTGCGGGGGCTCGCCGAGCGGACGGGTGCTGAACTCGTGTGGGCCAGCAGTTGGGCGCACGACGCCAACATCACGGTCGGCGCCGTGCTCGGGCTTCCGCCGTTGCCAGTGATCGAGTTCGCCGGTCCGCATGCCGACACCGGGCCGGCGTGGAAGTACCGGGCGGTGGCGCGGTTCGCCTACGGGCGGCCGCTGGCCTGGCTCGACGACGACTTCGACCTGCGCGCCGGGGCGAAGGAGGAGTTTCTCGCGCGCCGGGACGTGCCGACGCTGCTCGTGCCGATCGACCCCGCGGTCGGCGTGACCGACGCCGATTTGGCCTCGGTGGAGCGGTGGCTGCCGCGGTAGGTCTCGATCCGGACAACATCTCGCGGGGTGGTCACCGGTCAGGCATGCTTTCCCGGATGAGGGGATCCCGGCCGGCGTTGTTGCTCGCTGCCGCCGCAGTGCTCCTGCTGGTCGTCGTCGCGGCGCGGGGGCAGTCGGCGGTGCCCAGCCACCTGAACGACGTGCAGATCGACTACGGCCTGCCGCCGGCCAAGGCCAGTGATCCCGGCAACCCCAACAACGGTCTGCAGTACGTCGTGGACGACCCCGTGACGTTCGGGGCGATCGTCGCCTGGGTCGCGGGCGGTCTCTTCGTGCTCGCGTTGGTGCTGTCCGTGCTCGCCGCCCTGCGTGCCCGCAAACGGAACCGCGTCGGTGTCGGGGATGTCATCGACCCTGTCGAGGGCACGATCGACACCGTGCTTCGCTTGCGTCTCAAGGAAGCCGCCGAGCAGGCGCGGGAGACACTCGCCCGGCCGGAAGGCGAACCGGGCGACGCCGTCATCCGTGCCTGGGTGACCCTCGAGCATGCCGGCGAGCACACCCGCGCACCGCACCAGACCGCCACCGAGTTCACGATCTCCTTGCTGGCGAAGGAAACCGCCGACGAGGAGGCCGTGCGGCAACTGCGCACGCTCTACCACCGCGCCCGTTTCGGCCACCGCAGCGACGAGCGCGACGCGGCCGCCGCACGGGACGCCCTCGACCGCATCCTGGCGACGATCCGATGACCTTCCTTCGTGCCTTGATCCTCGCCGCCGTCGTCGCCGTGCTCACCGGCGTCGTCGCGGTCGTCGCGGTGAACGTGCCCGTGCACTGGGCCGTGCTCATGGCGTTGCCCGCGGGGTCAGTCACGCTCGCCGGTGGTCTGCTCTCCGGCAACTTCGACGCCGACTGGACCGCCGAGCCGGAGCCGCCCACCGCGAGCGTCACCCTGCACGCGACGTTTCTGACCGAACGCCTCGAACGTTCCGTCATCGACCAGTACCGTTTCACCTCGCGTGTCCAGCCGCGCCTGCGCCGTATCGCAACGGCCGCGCTCCGGGGGGACCTGAACACGCCGGGGGCCAAGGAAAAGCTCGGCCCCGAGCTGCATCACCTGCTCACCGCGCCCGACGCCCAGCTGCCGAACCCGAAAACGTTCGCCACGCTGATGCGACGCCTGGAGGACCTTTGTTGACCACCGACATCCGTGCCGAGGCCACCGCCGTGTTGGCGACCGTCGGCGAAGTCGTCGTCGGCCGGGACCGGACGCTGCGGCTCGCGCTCGCCGCGGTGCTCGCCGGCGGGCACGTGCTGTTCGAGGACGTGCCCGGCCTCGGCAAGACGCTGATGGCCCGCAGCCTCGCCCAGGCACTCGGCCTCGAGTTCCGCCGCATCCAGTGCACGCCCGACCTGCAGCCGGCCGACATCACCGGTTCGTTCGTCTACGACCCGACCGAGCGGGACTTCGACTTCCGCCAGGGCCCGGTGTTCACCGGGCTGCTGCTCGCCGACGAGATCAACCGCACGCCGCCGAAGACGCAGGCCGCGCTGCTGGAAGCCATGCAGGAGCGGCAGGTCACCGTCGAGGGCCGCACGTTCTCCCTGCCGCGGCCGTTCCACGTGCTCGCCACCGCCAACCCCATCGAGTACGAGGGCACCTACCCGCTGCCGGAGGCCCAGCTCGACCGTTTCCTGCTGCGGCTGGACGTCGGCTACCCGCCCGCCGAGGAGGAGGTCGAGGTGCTGCGCCGCCGCATCGCCCGGCAGCGGGAGGAAACCGTGCTCGCCCCGGTCATCGACGCCACCCGCCTCGCCGAGCTGCAGGCCACGCTCGAACGCGTCGACGTGGACGAGGATGTGCTGCGGTACTGCGTCGACCTCGCGGCCGCCACCCGCGCGCACCGCGCGGTCGAGGTCGGCGCCTCACCACGCGGCTCCCAGGCGCTGCTGCTGGTGGCCAGGGCCCTCGCCGTGCTCGACGGCCGCGAGTACGTGCTGCCGGAGGACGTGAAGGACTGCGCGGTCTCCGCCCTCGCGCACCGGCTCACCATGCGTGCCGAGACGTGGACCTCGGGCGTGACCGGCATACAGGTGGTGACCGAGCTGCTCGACCAGGTTCCGGGGCCGGCCAGCGCACCGGTCACCACCCGACCATGAACCGCGCCCGCGAGTGGTTCAAGGCCCGGCGTGCCGCGCGGACCGAGGGTTGGCGGCGGACCGACGCGCTGGTCCGGGCCGTCGTGTGTGGCCTCGGCCTGGTGACCGTCGGGATGCTCTTCCACCGGTTGGAGCTGGTGCTGGTCGGCTTGCCGCTGGTCATCGGCCTCCTGCTGACGCCAGCACCGGTCGGCACGCCGACCGTGGTGTCCAGGCCGCATCCCGACACCGTCGACGCCGCCGTCGACGCCACGGTCGCGGTGACCGTCGCGCCGGGGGAGGGCGCCGCGTTCACGGCACTGCGCATGCCGATGCCCGCCACACCGGGCACCGGCCCGGTCCACCTGCTCCCGGCCGTCGAGGGCGAGGTGCGTACGAAGGCCGTGTGGCAGGCGTGGGGCCACAGCATCTACCTGCGGCCGGACTACCTGTTCGCCGGCCAGGACGGGCTGTACATGTTCGGCCCGGTCGTCGGCGTCGCCGCCCACCACACCGTTCTGCCGCCGGTCGACCCGATCCCACCCGGCCCGCTGCCGCCTCGCGCGGCCGGTCTGGTCGGCGCGCACCGCTCCGCCCGGCCCGGTGACGGCATGGAGCTGCGTGACATCCGGCCGTTCCGGTCCGGCGACCGCCTGCGACGCGTGGACTGGCGGGTGTCACTGCGAGCCGCGGCGGCCAGCGACGGCACCCTCGCCCCCGGCACGCTGCACGTCCGCGAACGGCACGCCGAAGCCGACGCCGACATCGTCGTGGCACTGGACACCCGCCTGGACGTGGACCGGTCGGTGGAGCAGTGGAACGCTCGGACAGTGGGTGCGGACACGCGCCCCGGCGGCAGCCTGGACCTGGGCGTACGGGCGGCAAGCTCGCTGTCGGCCATGTTCCTTCGGCAGGGCGACCGGGTCGGCCTCATCGACCTCGGCCACCCGCGCGGCGGCGTCCCGGTTGGCTCGGGCCGCCGGCACCTGCAGCGGATCCGCCACCAACTGGTCCACACCGCCCGGCGCGTCGCGGGCAGCGGCGACCCGATCCTGAACCAGGCCCAGGTCCCGAAGGGCGCGACAGTGATGGTGCTGTCCCCGTTCCTCGACGACGAACTGGTGGGGCTGGTCACCCGCCTCACCCGCCGAGGTGGCCTCGTGGTGGCGATCGACCTGCTGCCGGCGGAACTCACCCCGGACCGGACCACCCCGTGGGGACCGGCCGTGGTGTCGATCCTCCGCGCGGAGCACGAGGTGCGGATCCGAGCGCTGGAGGAACACGGCGTGGTGGTGCTCAAGTGGGAAAGCGGCCCCCCGGTCGGCGCACTACTGCGCGCGGTGAGAAGGAGGCGCCGATCGTGAGCGCGGCGCGGGAGACCCCGGACGCCCTGAAGGGCACCCTCAGGACATCGGCGTTGCTCGTCGGGCGGGGGATGCCCGCCGTCGTCCTGCGGGTCGTGATCCTTCTGGTCGGGGCCGTGATCGTGCTCGTGCCGTGGCGGGAAGGGGCGGGGGTCGGCACGTTGGTCGTGTTGTTGCCCGCCGTGATCGCGTCCGTGTACGCGCCCGCCTCGCCGGCGCCGGCAGGGGTCGTCGTGTCGGCCGCCGTGCTCGTCACGCTTTCCGGCGGTGACCCCCTGCGGGCCGAGGTGCTCATGCTCGTCCCGCTCGTCCACCTGTTCCACATCACCTGCGGGCTCGCCGGCGTCGTGCCGGTCAGCGGGCGGGTGCACCTCAGTGCCCTTCGGGCGCCGGTGCTGCGGTTCGTGTCCGTTCAGGCCGTCATGGCGGTCCTCATAGGACTGGCCGCTGTGCTGCCCACCACACGCACACACCCGCTGGTGGAGGCACTCGGACTAGCCGGGCTCGCGGGTGTGGCGGTGCTGGTCATCTGGTTGCAGCGTGTGAAATGAGTGTTAGGTAACACCTGGGGCGGGGTGGCGGGCGTTGTCAAGACCGAGGTGACACCATGGGGATATGGGTCGAGGACTTTCGCAACCGAAGCGGATCGTGATATTGGGCGGCGGCTACGTCGGCCTCTACACGGCGTTGGGCCTGCAGCGGAAGTTGAAGGGCAACGAGGCGTCCGTGACGGTCATCGACCCCCAGCCGCACATGACCTACCAGCCGTTCCTGCCCGAGGCGGCGGCCGGCGCGATCGAGCCGCGGCACGTGGTGGTTCCGCTGCGGCGGACGCTGAAGCGCTGCCACGTACTGACCGCTCGCGTCACGAAGATCAACCACGCCGAGCAGAGCGTGGAGATCGAGGCGCCGGACGGCCACCACGAGCAGATCAACTACGACATCCTCGTCGTGGCGCTCGGGTCTGTGGCGCGGCTGATGCCGATCCCGGGGCTCGCCGAGCAGGGGATCGCGTTCAAGACGATCGGTGAGGCCATCTACCTGCGCAACCACGTGATGTCCAAACTGGACGCCGCGTCGAGCACGCGGGACACCGAGCTGCGGCGCAAGCTGCTGACGTTCACGTTCGTGGGTGGCGGGTTCGCCGGTATCGAGGCGCTGGCCGAGCTCGAGGACATGGCGCGGTTCGCGACCAGGTACTACGAGAACATCGAGCCGTCGGACCTGAGGTGGGTGCTCGTCGAGGCCGCGGGCCGGATCCTGCCGGAGGTCCGCGAGAGCCTCGGCGTCTACACGGTGCTGCAGCTGGAGAAGCGCGGCATCGAGGTGTACCTGTCGACGCTCGCCAAGTCGTTCGAGCACGGGCACGTCATGCTGTCGGACGGCACCGAGTTCGACAGCGACACGATCGTGTGGACCGCCGGCGTGAAGGCCAACCCGGTGCTGGCCACCTCGGACCTGCCGCTCGACGAGCGCGGCCGGGTGAAGGCGACCGCCACGCTCCAGGTGGACGGCGTGCCGGACGTGTGGACCGCAGGCGACAACGCCGCGGTGCCCGACCTGTCGCGCATCGACGAGGACCCGAACGCCTTGTGCGCCCCCAACGCGCAGCACGCGGTGCGCCAGGCGAAGCAGATGGCCGCGAACATCGTGGCCGTGCTGCGGGACAAGCAGCCCAAGGAGTACTTCCACAAGAACGTGGGCTCGGTGGCGAGCCTCGGCCTGCACAAGGGCGTCGCGGACGTCTACAACCGCAAGGCCAAGGGCTTCGTCGCGTGGGCCATGCACCGCGGCTACCACGTCTCGCGCGTCCCCACCTTCAACCGGAAATTCCGTGTAGTAGCCGACTGGTTACTGAGTGGACTGTTACGCCGCGAGGTCATCTCGATGGGTCAGATCAACAATCCGCGAGCCGAGTTCGACCGCGTGTCACGAAGCTGACATAACGATTTCGGCTAACGCGTCGGGTAGCCTTACTCATCCAGCGTGGATAGAGCTAAACGGCGTATCGCGGATTGGTCCAGCGGACGGATTTTCCGGAAACCGCTCCGTAGACGCATGATCTCGTCCTAAGCTGCGGCTGCCCCCGTAGCCCAACTGGCAGAGGCAGCCCCCTTAAAAGGGGTGGAGTGCCGGTTCGAATCCGGTCGGGGGCACCACACGCGGCGGTTTCTCGCCCGTTCTTCGCGACTCCCAGCAATTGTACTGATACGTAGTGTGTTGCATTTCCTGTTTCATTTCCTGCAAACGTTGCCATCTATGCAGGTGAGCGCGTTGTCAACACGCTGAATACACGCTTGATCGCGTTCCGCGACGAGGAAAGCGCTAACCCTGCGCGACACAGGGGCGGATGCTGAGTTACTGTTAATCGCGGTAACACTCAGTGTGGAGGTGGCGGATGGCTCGGCAGCCCATCGAGGTCGCGTTCGAACGGAGCGGAAACGGCAGCCCGCTGGTGCTGCTCCACGGCATCGGCCACCGCTGGCAGGCGTGGGCGCCGGTGCTGGACGCGCTGTCCGCCGAGCACGACGTGATCGCGGTGGACCTGCCGGGTTTCGGACTGTCGCCGCTGCTGCCCGAGGGCCGCGGCTATGACATGCCGAGCGCGGTCCAGGCGTGCGCGGACATCTTCGCGGACATGGGCCTCGACCGCCCGCACGTCGCCGGCAACTCGCTCGGCGGGGTGATCGGCCTGGAACTGGCGTCGCGTGGGCTGGTGTCGTCCGCCACCGCGCTGGCCCCGGCCGGGTTCTGGACGCCGAGGGACCGGGCGTGGGCGCTGCGGGTGCTGAAGCTGATCAGGCTGAGCGGTCGCGCGCCGGAGACGCTGCGCACGGCGTTCATCCGCAACCGGCTCTGCCGGATGGCGGCTGGCAGCCTGCTGTACGGGCACCCGTCCCGGATGACCGAGGAGATCATGCTGGCCGACCTGCTGTCCATGGTCGGCGCGAAGGCCTTCGACCTGGTGGCGGACGCGGGTCGGGGCTATGTGTTCTCCTCGCCGGAGCCGACCGTACCGGTGACCGTGGCGTGGGGGACGCGGGACCGCATCCTGTGGCCGAGGCAGGCGCGGCGGGCGGCCGCGCTGTTGCCGAAGGCGCGGCACGTGTGGCTGTACCAGGCCGGCCACGTCCCGATGATCGACGAGCCGGAGCAGGTCGCGTCGCTGATCCTGTCGACGTGCGCGGCCGCGGCGACCGACCGCGCGGCTTGACCTCGATTTCGCTGGAGGTAGCAGAATCAGCGGTATGGAAGATCGCCTACTGGCACTGCTCGCCGAACGTAGCAGCGGGGTCGTGACCACCCTCAAACGAGACGGTCGGCCGCAACTGTCCAACGTCGGCTACACCTACGACGCGGAGACGCGCCTCATCCGCGTCTCCATCACGGAGGGCCGCGCGAAGACGAAGAACCTCCGCCGCGACCCTCGGGTGAGCTTTTACGTGAGCGCTCCCGATTTCCGGTCCTACGTGGTGGCGGAAGGCGAGGCGGAGCTGACCCCGGTCACGAAGTCCCCGGACGACGCCACAGCCGACGAGTTGGTCGAGGTGTACCGCGCGATCGCGGGCGAGCACCCGGACTGGGCCGAGTACCGCGCCGCTATGGTCGCCGACGAGCGCCTGGTGCTGCGCATTCCCGTGACCCGCGTCTACGGGATGGCGTAGCGCCCCTGGCTCGTGTCCTGAAAGACGCGATGGGGACGGTCAACGACATGAGCGCGTCTTTCAGGACATTGCCCGTGGAGCGCGCGCGGCCAGCACGACCTGAGCATGGCCGCCGGCCGAAACCGCGCGGCGGGTCCACCTTCAGGCTTCGGCAAGTCGCGATCGTTGATCAACGCCAACACAGATGGTTGCGTAGGCATCCCCACCCGTACCCGCAGGGGTTCGTCAAAGTCGATCACCCGTCTGAGTGCGGGCGCGGTCTCTGGTTGATCATGTGAGTGTCTACGTCGCACGATCGTGTGAGAGAGCTGTGCCTGCGGGTGTGTCTGGGGCGGGTGACCGATCGGCGTGCTCGGCGGGGTACTCGGCATTCGTTGGCCTCGATGTTGACCATTGCGGCGGTTGCGGTCGCGTCGGGAGCGCGGTCGATGTTGGCGATCTGGGATTGGGTCAATGACCTGCCGCAGTGGGGCGCGCTGCGGGCGCTGGGTGCGCGTTGGAGCCCGCACCGGAATCGGTTTGTCGTGCCGGGGGGCCACGTTACGACGCGTGCTGATGCCGCCGCTCATGCCGTGTCCGGGGGCCTCAGCACCGCCGCAACTGCCGGTGCCGGTGCCGCTGGTCATCGCAGTGGATGACAAGTCGTTGCGGGACACGTTCGCCCATACCAGCGCCACCAACATCGCCCCAACACTGCGCCGCATGGCCCGCGACATCACCCGAAACCGTTTTCATGATCAACGCCAACACAGATGGTTGCGCAGGCATCCCCCACCCATACCCGGGGGGCCACCCCGAGGCCATCGTACCAAGCCACACCGACAAAACCCCTGGTCGCGGGCCCCTGTGGACAACTTTCGGTGGCCAGTCCGAGCGAATGGGACACTCGTGCGCCCAACTAACGCTGTCGGGCCTCTCGGGACCGGGTCAGCGTTTTGCTGGTTGGCGTTTCTGGTTGCGTTGTGGGGGAACCGTCCGCTTTGTCGGGGTGGCGTCGGCTGTCGTCGGGTCCTCTTCCGGCGCCGTGGTGGTTTCGCCGTCTACCGGTTCCAGTAGTGACGTGCTCAGGTCCAGCAGTTCCTTCGTGTCGCGCAGTCGCTCGTTGAGTTGGTTCCGCACGGACGCGAGGCGCTGCACCTGGTCGGCCACTGAGTCGACGCGGCGGCGGGCCTCCTCGTCGGCGGCGGCCAGGCGTTCGGCCACCTCGCGTTCGTTGGCGGTCCTGGCCTCCTCCAGTTCGCGCTTGAGGGCCTCGCGCTTCGCGGCCATCGACTCCGAGAACTCGCGGTCGATGCGGACGCGGTCCTGCTCGGCCTCCTTGTCGATGGCCTCGCGGCGGCGTTCCGCCTCGGTCGTCATGCGGTCGACCTGTGATTTCGCCGACGTCATCATCGAGTGGTGCGTCTTGGTCAGCTCGGCGTGCTGTTCGTCGAGGCTGGCCAGCAGGGCGCGGTAGTGGTCGCGGAGTTCCGCCGACGCCTGCTCGGCCGCCGTCCACGTCTGTTCCGCGGCTGCCTTCGCTCGTGCGGTCACTTCCGCGGCCTGGGACTTCGCCACCGCGAGCAGTCTCGTCGCGCTCTCCTCGTCGGCCTGTGTCTCCAGCCGTTCGGTGAGCGCGGCGACCTCGCGGCGGGCGATCTCCAGTTCGCCTCGCACCTCGGCCACCTGTTCGAGCGCCTCGTCGCGCTCACCGGCCGCCTTCTCGGCCGCCTCGGTCAGCTCCGCAAGGCGTTGTCTGACCTGTCCACGATCGAAGCCGTGGCGTACCACTGTGAAACCAACGGGGTCCCGGTCGTCGGCAACTGCCATGTTGGCACCGTACCCGGATAGCCACAGACCGCAACACTCATCCTATGTCCATTTTGGACATTACCAGTGGAAGCCTCGGGTGAGTCGGGCCAGCGCCGTCGCCGCCGCGCCCAGGTGACGGTCGCCCTTGCCGATCTTCAGACGGCCCGAGCCGCCAGCCGCGGTGGAGTCGGGGAAGACCCGGTAACCCTGGTACGCGATGGCGTCGACCAGGCCCGGTGCCACCGCGTACGCCGCCGCGATCATCTGGCCTGTCGGCGTGCCGATGTGCTTCGGCCGCTTGACGAGCGCGTCCATCACCATGTCCGCGGCCTCTTCCGGCGCCTTCGTTGGGAACGCGTCGTAGATCTTGGTGGGACGGATCATCGGCGTCCTGACCAGTGGCATGTGCACGGTCGTGAACGTGATCCCGGCGCCGTGCGTCTCCGTCGCGACGATCTTCGAGAAGTAGTCGAGCGCGGCCTTCGACGCCACGTACGCCGAGAACCGGGGCGCGATGCCCTGCACGCCGATGGACGACACGTTCACGATGTGCCCGAACCGCCGCTCGATCATGTGCGGCAGCAACGCGAGGATCAGGCGAACGGCACCGAAGTAGTTGATGGCCATCGCGCGTTCGTAGTCGTGCATGCGGTCGTAGGACAGCTGCACCGACCGCCGGATGGACCGGCCCGCGTTGTTCACCAGCATGTCGATGCCGGGCTGCTCGGCCAGCATCAGCTCCACGGTCTTGTTGACCGACTCGTCGTCGGTCAGGTCGCACGGGTAGACGTACGCCTGTCCGCCTGCCGCCGCGATCTCCGCCTGGACCTCCTCGAGCTCCGCCTGCCGCCGGGCCACGAGCAGCGGAACGCCGCCGGCCTCGGCGATCTTCAGCGCGGTCGCCCGGCCGATGCCCGACGACGCGCCGGTGATCACGATGCGCCGGCCGTCCAGCTCACCGCGCTGCCCGTGGCGCCGCGCGCGGAACGGGTCGAGGTGCTCGCGCCAGTACCGCCACAGCACGTCCGCGTAGTCCTCCAGCGGCGGCACGTCCACACCGGAGCCGGCGAGCGCCTTGCGGGTCTCCGTCGAGTCGAAGACCGGGTCGAACGTCGCCGTCGACAGCAGCACCGGCGGGATGCCGAGCCGGTCGAGCACGGCGTCCCGCGCGATCGTCACGCCGGGCACGTGCTCGGCCAGCTTCACCAGGTTGACCAGTGGCTTCGCGAAGCCGGCACCCAGTTCGACGGTCGCGAGCGGCGCCCCGGCCGGGCGGGCGAACGCGTTGTACACCTCGCGCGCGGACTGCGGGGCCGGGTTGACCAGGTGGAACGCGCGACCGTCCAGGTCCGGCGCGGTCACCAGGCTCGCCATGGCCGCCGCGACGTAGTCCACCGGCACGATGTTGGTGTCGCCGATGTCCGGGAACACGAACGGCAGGCTCGGCAGCGACGCGAGCCGCTGCAGCGCCGAGAAGAAGTAGTAGGGCCCGTCGATCTTGTCCATCTCGCCGGTCACGGAGTTGCCGACCACGATCGCCGGCCGGTAGATCCGCCACGGCACGTCCGACTGCGTGCGCACCAGCCGCTCGGACTCGAACTTCGTCCGGTGGTACGCGGTGACCAGGCGCTGCCCCGCGTCGAACATCTCCTCGGTGAACCGGCCGCGGTGGTCACCGGCGACGGCCACCGACGAGACGTGGTGCAGGCAGCCGACCCGGATCGCGCCGGCCAGCGCAAGCACGTGCTGGGTGCCGGCCACGTTCGCGGCGATGCTGGCGTCGTCGTCGGCGGCGATGTCGTACAGGGCGGCGAGGTGCACGAGGTGGTCGATGGTCCCGGACAGCTCCGTGACCTGCTCGTCGGTGATGCCGAGCCGCTCGGCGCGGATGTCGCCGACGAGGGGACGCACCTTGTCCGCCCCCGGCCAGTCGTGGGTGAGTTCGGTGAGCCGGTCGCGTGAGCGCTCCCGCACCAGCACCCACACCCGGTCCGTGTCCGGTCGCGCCAGTATCTCCGCCATGAAATGCCGGCCGATCAGACCGGTCGCACCGGTCACCAGGTAGGTCGCCATCACCCGCTCCTCTCCGAACGGATCACAGCATCCCATTGAGTCACGAGATCTGCGCGTGTGGTTTTGCCCGGAAGTTGTCGAGCACCGTCGGATCCTGGAGCCGCATCCACCGCAGCACCTCGGTGTAGGTGGCGCAGACCGTCTCGGCCCGCACGCACACCTCGGCCATGAACTGTTCGGTCGCCTGGCTGAACGCGCCGCCTGACCAGTCGTTGAAGTGGGTGCCGACGGTCAGCGGCGCCCGGTTGGTGTTGTACGCGGCCAGGTAGGCGCCTCGGTAGGTGTCGAGTGTCGCGGCGGTGAACTCGGCGTCACGGGACGGGTCCTCCTTCGCGCCGTTGAGCGCGTACCAGAGGTTGTAGTCCTGCATGACGACCTTCTTGCCGGACAGCGCGGGCACCCGGACGATCGGCACCGGGAACTCCCACAGGCCGTCCTGTTCGTGCGGCCACGCGATGCCGTCGACGGTGAGGCTGCTGTCGTAGGTCATCGCCCGCTCGCCCATGGCCGGCAGGAACTTCTTCGGGTCGCCCTCAAGGCACGGGAGCCGGCCGCCCTTGATCGAGGTCTCCGGCACCCGCAGCCCTCGGGCGGCCGCGCCACGCACGAACGTGAAGAACTGGTCGAGCTCGGCGGTCCAGTCGGCCCGTGACCACACGCGGCCACTCGGCTCGTTGCCGGTGCAGAAGTGCCCGTTGAAGTGGGTGCCGATCTCGTGGCCCTGGTCGAACGCCGCGTTCAGGTCGGCGATGCGGGTGGCGACGTCGGCCTCCGCGCCGCCGAAGCTGATCGACGCGCGGCCCGTGGCGTGCCCGGGTCCGGTGTACTCGCCGCGCAGCTGGTCGGGCAGCAGGTAGATGCCGGACAGGAAGCCGGTGACGTGCGCGTTCACCTTCTCGGCCAGCGGGAGGAGCCGCTGCCAGTGCGGGTGGGAGCCCGCGCCGTCGAACGAGAACAGCACGAACTGGGGCGGCTTCTCACCGGGTCGCAGCTTGCGCATCCAGTCCGGCGGCGCTGCCTTGCCCTGGGCGACCGACTCCTCGCCGGCCGGCCGTGGGGGCTCGGGTCCGCCGACCGTGCCGAGCGCGATGAGGACGAGGAAGGTGAGGGCGAGCGCGACCCCCGTGCTTATCGGACCCCAGCGCCGGCTCATGTGCGCCTCCCCAGTGATGCTCCGTAAGGCTAACGGAGAGTAGTCCCTGATCCGGGGACCGCTGGTCGGGGTGGTGCGGTCACGATTAGTCTTCGCGCAGGCTCAGCGACACCTCGCAGGTTCGGCGGGTAAAGTCTGCTTTACTCATCGGGAACTGACCGGCATGGTTGGTCGTTGAAGCCGGTGCAGGAGCCATCAGGCCCAGGAGGAACAGGTGCGTTCTACCAGTAATCCCGCGTTCCGGAACCTGCCCCAGGGCGGGTTCGGCGGCGGCTACGCGGGCTTCCAGACCCAGCCGCAACCAGGCATGCCGGGATACGGCGGTTACCAGGCGCCGCCGACCACCGGTGAGCGGCCGATGACCGTCGACGACGTGGTCACCAAGACCGCGTTGACGCTCGGCCTCGCGCTGGTCGTCGGTGTCGCCACCGCGGTAGCGGTGCTCGCCGGCGCGCTCAGCCCGTTCCCGCCGATGATCATCGGTCTCATCGTCGGCCTCGTGCTGTCCCTGGTCATCATCTTCAAGCAGAAGCCGAGCGCGGCGCTGGTGCTGTCGTACTCGGCGGCCGAGGGTCTGTTCCTCGGCGCGATCACCGGCGTGTTCGAGGCATTCGTGCCAGGCATCGCGTTCCAGGCCATCCTGGGCACGGGGCTGGTGTTCGTCGTGATGCTGGTCGTCTACAAGACCGGCGCGGTCAAGGTCACGCCCAAGCTGACCAAGTGGATCATCGGGGCCACGGTCGCGGCCGCCGGCCTGATGCTGATCAACCTGATCACCTCGCTGTTCGGCCTGAACATGCTGCGTGACGGCGGCACGATGGCGATCATCTTCTCGATCATCGTGATCGGCATCGCGGCGTTCAACTTCCTGCTGGACTTCGACATGGCCGACCAGATGATCCGCGCGGGCATGCCGTCCAAGTGGGCGTGGTACGCGGCGTTCGGTCTGATGACCACGCTGGTGTGGCTGTACCTCGAGATCCTTCGCCTGCTCTACTACTTGAACCAGGACTGAACGAGTCCTTGCCCTCGACCGAAGGCCGACCCTGCTCGGTGGCTAGGCCACCTTCGCCTGAGTCGGCCTTCGTCGTGTCTTGTGGGGGGCGAGCCCCCACACCCCCAGCCGGGGGCGAGCCCCCGGACCCCCATCCGCCGGGCTGGCCAGGTTGACCCGGCTGTCGTCTTGCCGGTCTGTCGTGGCCGGACCCCAGGAAGGGGCGTTCTGCTGTGCGGGCAGGGCGTCCCTTCCGCTATGTCCGGAACAGTTCCTCCGTGACGGCCGTCCGCGAGTAGAGCACCTGCCGGCCGACGCGGTGTGCGGACAGCAGGCCGGCGGCCTTCAACGCGGTCAGGTGTTGGCTGACGCCACCGGCCGTGAGCCCGGTCCGTCGAGCCAGGTCCGTGGTCGACGCCGGGTTGTCCAGCTCGGCGAGTAGTCGGGCCCTGGTCGTCCCGAACACGCCCACGAGCGCCTGTGGTGGTGTCACCTTTCGGTCGACCCACAACTCGGCGACGCCACGTGGCGGGTACCGCAGCGTCGGCTGCCACCCCGGCACCGTGATCGAGGAGACCCGGGGCCACGCGAACACCGACGGCACCAGCAGCAGTCCCTTGCCGCGCAGCCCGCGCCGCGCCGACAACGTCACATGGTCGATGAACAGCCGGTCCTCCCGCCACCGCACCGCGGGGTTGAGGTCGGCGAACAGGGCGGACGCGCCGCCCATGGTCAGCCGCCGCGCGCGGTACTGCACATCGGCTTCCAGCAGCCGCTGGATCCTCGGCCAGAACGGGGCGAGCGCCCGGTCCCAGTACTCCTCGATCATCTCGGCCAGTGCGTCCACCTCCGGCGGCACCGACGTGATCTCGGGAATCACCGCCACCTCGCGGGCGACCTGCTCGGCCGGCGTCGCCCGCAGGATCGCCAGCTCGCTGTCGAGGTCAGGCAGGGGAGACGTGGGCGGCGGGCACAGGAACCCGGGGATCACCCGCGTGGGCACCAGGTCGCCGAGCGGCCGCCAGTCGAAGCCCCTGAGCCGGTCCCGCGCCTGGACGACCCAGCGGCCGTGGAGGTCGTGTGTCACGGCGCTCTTGAGCACTCGCACCGACGCCACGACCTCCCAGAGGGGCGACAGGGCGAACCGCGTGTACGCCACGTCCGCCGCGGTGAAGGACAGCTCCAACATTTAGCCAAGGCTAAATCAATCGGAGCGAGCGCGGCGGGCGTGTGACCTTCGGCCGCGTGAACCGAGACTTCCGCCTGCTCTTCGCCGCCTCCGCGGTCAGCCGCCTTGGCACCTCCGTCAGCTACGTCGCCATGCCGCTGATCGCGGTCACCGCCCTGCACGCCACCCCGGGCGAGGTCGGCCTCCTCGCGACGCTGAGCACGATCGCGTTCCTGGTCATCGGCCTGCCGGCGGGAGCGTGGACCGACCGTGTGCGCCGCCGCGGCGTGCTCATCGCCTCGGACGTGGCGCGGGCCGTCGTCCTGTGCTCGGTGCCGGTGGCGTGGTGGCTCGGCGTGCTCCACATCGGCCAGCTGTACGCGGTGGTCCTGCTGTGTGGCGTCGGCACCGTGTTCTTCGACGTGGCCAACCAGTCCTACGTGCCGCAGGTGGTCGGCCGCTCGGCGCTGCTGGCCGCGAACGCCCGCCTCGTCAGTGTCGACGCGGTCAACGACATCGCCGGCCGAGGCGTGGCGGGCTACCTGGTCGCGTTGGTGACCGCGCCGGTGGCGGTCCTCGTCGACGTGGCGACCTACCTCGTGTCGGCGTGGTGCGTGCTGCGGGTCCGCCATCGCGAGCCGGCGCCTACCCGGACCGACACCGCGCTCTGGCGCGACATGACCGAGGGGATCGCGTTCGTTGCCCGCCACCCCGTACTGCGGGCCATCGCGATGTCCGGATCCCTGGTCAACCTGGGCATCGTGCTGATCGTGACGATGCTGCCGGTCGTGCTGGTCGACGAGCTGCGCATGTCCCCGGCGTTGCTCGGCCTGTTCCTGGCGACCGGCGGCGTGGGCATGTTGCTCGGTGCGCTGGTGGCCCGCCGACTGGCTGACCGCGTCGGCGCGGGCCGGCTGTCACTGCTGGGCGCGCTCGTCGCGGCGCCGTGCGGTTTCGGTACGCCGTTCGTGGCGGAAGGGCCGAGGATGTGGCTGGCCGGTGCGGGCTGGGTGGTGCTGACCGCGGTCGTTGGCGCCAACAACGTGCTCCTGGTGAGCTTCCGCCAGGCCGTGACGCCAGACCGGTTGCTTGGCCGCATGACCGCGTCGTTCCGCTTCTTGCTGACGGGTGCGCTGCCGGTGGGCGCGGCGGCCGCTGGCGCCATCGGCGAGGTGGCCTCACCGCGTGCCGCGCTGACCGCCGGTGCGGTGGCCATCGCGCTGGTCTGGGTCCCGATTCTGGCTTCGCCACTGCGAAAGACGCGTGAGTTGGACAACTGAAACAGCAATGGCCATGCCGTGTTACGGCGGGATTTTACGAGTTCTACACTGAGCGCCGGGCTTGTGAAGCGCTTCACACGCAGTACGGGAGCGCTTGTGAAGATTTTCACAAGCTGCGGTTAGGGCTGCCTAACCAGCAGCGGCGTCGGGAAGCCCCATAGGGTGCCCGACGAGTAGTGCCAGATGGTGAGCTCCGCTCACGGGGAAAGGACGGCGAAGGTGTCACTCGCGGCTGTCGGCACATCTGTAGCACAGAACGAGAACGTGTCGGCGGGGCTCGGAAGTTATCTCCCGCTGCTCCTGCTCTTCGTACTCGCCGCGGGGTTCGCGGCGTTCTCCGCGCTCCTCGGGCCGCTCGTCGGCCCGAAGCGCTACAACCGGGCGAAACTCGAGGCCTACGAGTGCGGCATCGAACCGTCGCCGCAGCCCGTGGTCGGCGGGGGCCGCGTGCCGGTGGCGTACTACCTGACGGCGATGCTCTTCATCCTGTTCGACATCGAGATGGTCTTCCTCTACCCGTTCGCCGTCTCCGCCGACGCGCTCGGGCTGTTCGGACTGGTGGAGATCTTCTTGTTCATCGCGACGCTCGGCTTCGCCTACGCCTACGTGTGGCGGCGCGGCGGGCTCGACTGGAACTGACGGGAGGCGAAACGTGGGACTCGAAGAACGGCTTCCCAACGGGATCCTCTTGGCCAGCCTGGAAAAGCTGGTCAACTGGGGCCGGAAGAACTCGCTGTGGCCGGCCACCTTCGGCCTGGCCTGCTGCGCGATCGAGATGATGACGACCGGCGGCCCGCGCTACGACATCGCCCGGTTCGGCATGGAACGCTTCAGCGCCACGCCGCGCCAGGCCGACCTGATGATCGTCGCCGGCCGGGTCACCAACAAGATGGCGCCGGTGCTGCGTCAGATCTACGACCAGATGGCCGAGCCCAAGTGGGTGCTCGCCATGGGCGTCTGCGCGTCATCGGGCGGCATGTTCAACAACTACGCGGTGGTGCAGGGCGTCGACCACGTGGTGCCGGTGGACATGTACCTGCCCGGCTGCCCGCCCCGCCCCGAGATGCTGCTGGACGCGATTCTCAAGCTCCACGCGAAGATCCAGGACGAGCCGCTGGGCGCCCGCCGCGCGGCGCTGCGCGAGGCCGAGGGCAAGCGCACCGAAATGATCGCCTCCTCGGTCAAGTACGCGAAGAAGTGAACGGACATGGCTGACGAACCCACCACACCGGCGCCCGGCGAGAAGTGGTCCAGCGCCGAGCGAGAGGCAGAGCTTCGCCCGACCGGCGAGGACGCGCTGCCGAAGCCGGCCGACCCGCTGGTCACCGGCAAGGCCCGCAAGGGCATGTTCAACGTCTCCGGCTCCGGCGACACCTCGGGCTTCGGCGGTCTGCGTCTGCCGGCGCACGTCGCCGCGCCGGCCGAGCGGCCGTACGGCGGCTGGTTCGACGAGTTCACCGACCAGCTGCTCGCCGCCATGCGCGAGCGGAGCATCCCGGCCGAGGCGATCCTGCAGGTGACCGTCGACCGCGGTGAGATCACCTACTACGTCAACCCGGCGTACCTGGTCCGCCTGTGCAAGATGCTGCGCGACGACCCGGCACTGCGCTTCGAGCTGTGCAGCTCTGTGTCCGGTGTGGATTACGGGGTGGACGTGCCGCAGCGGCTGCACTCCGTCTACCACCTCACCTCGATGACCTACCGCCGCCGGATCCGGCTCGAGGTCGCCATCGAGTGGAACGGCGACGAGGACGGCCAGCCGCACTGCCCGTCGGTCGTGGAGGTCTACCCGACCGCCGACTGGCAGGAGCGCGAGACGTTCGACATGTTCGGGATCGTCTACGACGGACACCCGGCACTCACCCGGATCCTCATGCCGGACGACTGGGACGGCCACCCGCAGCGCAAGGACTACCCGCTCGGCGGCATCCCCGTGGAATACAAGGGCGCGGAAATCCCACCGCCCGATCAGCGGAGGTCGTACTCGTGAGTGACCAAACCGACCAGTACGCGGTTCCGCGCGACACCACCGAGGGCACGATCTACAACGTCACCGGTGGCGACTGGGACTCCGCGCTCGAGGACGCGATCCACGACGAGCGGATCGTCATCAACATGGGTCCCCAGCACCCGTCGACGCACGGCGTGCTGCGGCTGGTGCTGGAGCTCGAGGGCGAGACGGTCACGCAGGCCCGGTCGGTCATCGGCTACCTGCACACCGGCATCGAGAAGAACACCGAGTACCGCACCTGGACCCAGGGCGTCACGTTCGTGACGCGCATGGACTACCTCGCGCCGCTGTCCAACGAGGCCGCCTACTGCCTGGCCGTCGAGAAGCTGCTCGGCGTCACCGCGCCGCCCCGCGCGCAGATCATCCGGGTCCTGCTCCTGGAGATCAACCGCATCTCCTCGCACCTGGTCGCACTGGCGACCGGCGGCATGGAGCTGGGCGCGATGACCGCCATGACCGCGGGCTTCCGCGAGCGCGAGGAGTGCCTGCACCTGCTGGAGTACCTGACCGGTCTCCGGATGAACCACGCGTTCATCCGGCCCGGCGGCGTCGCGCAGGACCTGCCGGAGGGCTTCGAGCAGGTCGTCCGCGACTTCATCAAGGTCATGCACAGCAGGCTGCCGGACTACGACAAGCTGCTCACCGGCCAGCCGATCTGGAAGAACCGCCTCAAGGGCATCGGCTACCTGCCGGTCGACGCGTGCCTCGCGCTCGGCGTCACGGGGCCGATCCTGCGTTCCGCCGGCCTGCCGTGGGACCTGCGCAAGACCGAGCCGTACCTCGGCTACGAGGACTACGAGTTCGACGTGCCGACCTCCAACGCGGCCGACTCCTACGCGCGGTACCTGCTGCGGGTCGAGGAGATGCACCAGTCGCTGCGGATCATCACGCAGGCACTGAAGAAGCTCGAGCCGGGCCCGGTCATGGTGGCGGACGAGAAGATCGCCTGGCCCGCGAAGCTCTCCATCGGCGCCGACGGCATGGGCAACTCGCTCGACCACGTCCGCAAGATCATGGGCCAGTCGATGGAGGCCCTGATTCACCACTTCAAGCTGGTGACCGAGGGCTTCAAGGTGCCGGCCGGTCAGGTGTACGTGCCGGTCGAGTCGCCGCGCGGCGAACTGGGCTACCACCTGGTGTCCGACGGCGGCACCCGGCCGATGCGGGTCCACGTCCGCGAGCCCAGCTTCGTGAACCTGCAGTCGATGCCCGCGATGTCCGAGGGCGGCCTGGTCGCGGACGTCATCGCGGCCGTCGCCTCGATCGACCCGGTGATGGGAGGGGTGGACCGGTGACCGAACCGATGAGCACCGGCGCTACGTACGGTGGTTCTAGCGTCGGCGCGGGGGAGACCTACGCCGCCGGCGGGCCCGACACGGACCTGAACGCCGCGTCCCCGCTGAGCACGGCCGAGAACGAGGCTCTGACCACACTGTCCACTCCGGACCTCTCGGTGTTCGGTCCGGACATCGTGGCCAAGGCGGCCGAGCAGATCAGCCGCTACCCGGAGTCCCGGTCCGCGCTGCTGCCGATGCTGCACCTGGTGCAGTCGGTCGAGGGGTACGTCAGCCAGGCGGGCATCGAGTTCTGCGCCCGGCAGCTGAACCTCACCAACGCCGAGGTCGCCGCGGTCGCCACGTTCTACACGATGTACAAGCGCAGGCCGTGCGGCGAGCACCTGGTGAGCGTCTGCACCAACACGCTGTGCGCGGTGCTGGGTGGCGACGCGATCTACAAGCGCCTCACCGAGCACCTGTCGGACGACGGCACGCCGCTCAAGCACGAGGACACCTCCGGCACCCCGGGCGAGCCCGGCTCGATCACGATCGAGCACGCCGAGTGCCTCGCGGCCTGCGACCTCGGTCCGGTGTTGCAGGTCAACTACGAGTTCTACGACAACCAGACTCCTGAGTCGGCGGTGGAGCTGGTCGACGCGTTGCGGCGCGGCGAGAAGCCCGCGCCGACCCGTGGCGCACCGCTCACCGACCTGCGCACGGTCGAGCTGGAGCTGGCCGGCTTCTATCCCGAGGACGAGGCCGACTTCCGCGCTCGCATCGACGGCCCGTCGGCCGCTGTGGAGACCCTGCGGGGCGCGAAGCTGGCCGCGGACCGCGGCTGGACCGCCCCGGCCATGCCCGAGAAGGCGCCGGAGCTTCCGGAGGTCGAGAAGAAGTGACGACAACAGAGAACCGTCCCGACCCGGTGACCCCGGTGCTCACGAAGCGCTGGCTGTCGCCGAACTCCTGGCGGCTTTCCACCTACGAGAAGCTCGAGGGCTACACCGCGCTGCGCAAGGCGCTGGGCGGCACCCCGGAGCAGCTGGTCCAGCTGATCAAGGACTCCGGCCTGCGGGGCCGGGGCGGTGCGGGCTTCCCGGCCGGCGTGAAGTGGTCGTTCATGCCGCCCAACGAGGACAAGCCGCACTACCTCGTGATCAACGCGGACGAGGGCGAGCCGGGTACCTGCAAGGACATCCCGCTGATGATGGCGGACCCGCACTCGCTGATCGAGGGCGTCATCATCGCCTCGTACGCGATGCGGTCGCACCACGCCTTCATCTACGTCCGCGGCGAGGTCCCGCACTGCATCCGCCGGCTCAACGCGGCGATCCGCGAGGCCAGGGCGGCCGGGTACGTCGGCGACGACATCCTCGGCTCCGGTTTCGGCCTGGAGATCACCGTGCACGCCGGCGCCGGCGCGTACATCTGCGGTGAGGAGACCGCGCTCCTCGACTCGCTCGAGGGCCGCCGCGGTCAGCCCCGCCTCAAGCCGCCGTTCCCGGCGGCGGCGGGCCTCTACGCCGCACCCACCACAGTGAACAACGTCGAGACGATCGCGTCGGTTCCCTTCATCGTCAACGGTGGCGCGGACTGGTTCCGCACCATGGGTTCCGAGCGCTCGCCCGGCCCGAAGATCTACTCGATCTCCGGCCACGTCGAGAACCCCGGCCAGTACGAGGCGCCGCTCGGCACGACACTGCGCCAGCTCCTCGAGCTCGCGGGTGGCATGAAGGACGGCATCCCGCTGAAGTTCTGGACGCCGGGTGGTTCGTCCACGCCGATGTTCACCGCCGAGCACCTGGACACCCCGCTGGACTTCGAGGGCGCCGCGGCGGCCGGCTCGATGCTCGGCACCACCGCGGTCATGGTGTTCAACGAGACCGTGTCCGTGCCGTGGGCCGTGATGAAGTGGACGCAGTTCTACGAGCACGAGTCCTGCGGCAAGTGCACCCCGTGCCGCGAGGGCACCTACTGGCTCGCCGGCATCCTCGAGCGGATGGTCGACGGCAAGGGCACCGAGTCCGACATCGAGACGCTGCTGGACATCTGCGACAACATCCTGGGCCGCTCGTTCTGCGCACTGGGCGACGGCGCGGTCAGCCCGATCACCAGCGGCATCAAGTACTTCCGGGACGAGTTCCTCGCCTTGTGCGACCAGAACAAGACCACCCCTGCGCTTGCGGGAGCCCACTAAATGACTGCCATTGAAGAAAAGCCGGAGGCGGCTCCCGTACCCGAGGGGCACGTGCGGCTGACCATCGACGGGGTCGAGGTCATCGCGCCCAAGGGCGAGCTGCTGATCCGCACCGCCGAGCGGCTCGGCACCGTGATCCCGCGGTTCTGCGACCACCCGCTGCTCGACCCGGCAGGCGCCTGTCGCCAGTGCCTGGTCGAGGTGGAGATGGGTGGCCGGCCGATGCCGAAGCCGCAGGCCTCCTGCACGATCACCGTCGCCGACGGCATGGTGGTCAAGACGCAGGTGACCTCGCCGGTCGCGGACAAGGCCCAGCAGGGTGTGATGGAGCTGCTGCTCATCAACCACCCGCTGGACTGCCCGATCTGCGACAAGGGCGGCGAGTGTCCACTGCAGAACCAGGCGCTCGCGCACGGCCGCGCGGACTCCCGGTTCGTCGAGACCAAGCGGACGTTCCCGAAGCCGATCCCGGTGTCCACGCAGGTGCTGCTGGACCGTGAGCGGTGCGTGCTCTGTCAGCGCTGCACCCGGTTCTCCGACCAGGTCGCCGGCGACCCGTTCATCGACCTGCTGGAGCGCGGCGCGCACCAGCAGATCGGCATCGCGCAGAACAAGCCGTTCCAGTCCTACTTCTCGGGCAACACCATCCAGATCTGCCCGGTGGGCGCACTGACCAGCGCCGCGTACCGGTTCCGGTCCCGCCCGTTCGACCTGGTGTCCACGCCGAGCGTCTGCGAGCACTGCTCGTCGGGCTGCGCCGAGCGCACGGACTTCCGGCGCGGCAAGGTGATGCGCAAGCTCGCCGGCGACGACCCGGAGGTCAACGAGGAGTGGATCTGCGACAAGGGCCGCTTCGCGTTCCGGTACGTGACCGCCGGCGACCGGATCACCCGGCCGCTCGTGCGGGACGCCAAGACCGGTGAGCTGGCCCCGGCGTCGTGGACCGACGCGCTGCGGGTGGCGGCCGAGGGCCTCGCGAAGGCCCGTGACGGCAAGGGCGCGGGTGTCCTGCCCGGCGGCCGGCTGACCGTCGAGGACGCCTACGCGTACGCCAAGTTCGCCCGCGTCGCCCTGAACACCAACGACGTCGACTTCCGGGCCCGCCCGCACTCGCAGGAGGAGCTGGACTTCCTGGCCTCCCGCGTCGTCGGCACCACGCCGGCGGACGGGGTCACTTTCTCGGGCATCGAAGCCGCGCCGGCCGTTCTGTGCGTGGCGTTCGAGCCGGAGGAAGAGGCGCCGATCGTGTTCCTGCGGCTGCGCAAGGCGGCCCGCAAGCACCGCGCGCAGGTCTTCCACATCGGACAGTGGACGTCGCCGGGTGTCGAGAAGACGATCCGTCCGTTCAGTGTGGACAAAGGCTCGATCGGCACGCTGCTCGCGTGCCCGCCCGGCGGGGAGACCGCCGCGGTCGAGGGCCTCGTCACGCACGCGCCGGATGTCTCCGAAGCCCTTTCCAAGCCTGGCGCGGTCATCCTCGCCGGCGAGCGCGCCGCCCAGGTGCCCGGCCTGCTGACCGAGCTGGTCAAGCTGGCCGAGGTCACGGGCGCCAAGCTCGCGTGGATCCCGCGCCGCGCCGGTGAGCGGGGCGCGTTGGAGGCGGGCGCCGTCCCGGCTCTGCTGCCGGGTGGCCGCCTGGTCACCGACTCCGGCGCCCGCGCCGAGGTCGAGCAGGCCTGGGGCCTCGCGGCCGGCACGCTCCCGTCCGCGCCTGGCCGCGACACCAGCGGCATCCTGGCCGCGGCGGCCGGCGGCCGGCTCGACGCGCTGCTGGTCGGCGGCGTCGAGATCGACGACCTGCCCGACCCGGCACTGGCCGAGGAAGCCCTTCGCACGGCGGGCTTCGTCGTCAGCCTGGAGCTACGGGCCAGCGCGGTGACCGAGTTCGCCGACGTGGTCCTGCCGGTCGCCCCGGCCGTCGAGAAGTCCGGCACGTTCGTCAACTGGGAGGGCCGCCGCCGCGAGTTCGGCGAGACCCTCGAGGGCACTGGCACGCTGCCGGACTGCCGGGTGCTGGACACGCTCGGCGTCGAGATGGACGTCGACCTGTTCACCCAGACCCCGAAGGCCGCCGCGGGCGACCTGGCCAAGCTGCCCTCGGTGCTCCGCAAGGCGTCGCTTCCCGTCGAGGTCGCCGCTCCCGCGCCGTCGCTCGGCGAGAAGCAGGCGGTCCTGGCCACCTGGCGCCAGCTGCTGGACAACGGCTCGCTGCAGTCCGACGAGCCGCACCTGGCCGGCACCCAGCGCCCGGCGGTGGTCCGGCTGTCCGTGGAGACCGCGCGCCGCTTCGGGTTGAACGGCAGCGCCACGGTCAAGACGGAGCACGGGTCGATCACCCTGCCGGTCGAGCACGCGGACCTGCCGGACGGAGTCGTCTGGCTTCCCGGCAACTCGGGTGCGTCGAAGCTCCGGCGTGTGCTGCGGGCCGGTCACGGCGACGTGGTCACCGTGACCGCCGAGAACCTGCTTACCGGTAGCTCGGGAGGCGAGTGAGTTATGGACAGGGCAGCACTACTTGCCGACGACCCACTCTGGCTCATCCTGATCAAGGTCGTGATCCTGCTCCTGCTGGGGCCGATCATGACCATGATCCTGATCGTGGCCGAGCGAAAGATCATCGGCCGCATGCAGCAGCGCCCCGGCCCCAACCGGGTCGGTCCGTTCGGCCTGCTCCAGTCCGTCGCGGACGCGATCAAGCTCCCGTTCAAGGAGCAGATCATCCCCGAGGGCGCGGACCGCAAGGTCTACTTCCTCGCCCCGATCCTCTCGACGATCCCGGCCATCACGGCGTTCTCCGTGATGCCGATCGGCGGGAAGGTGTCGATCTTCGGCGAGGAGACTGTGCTGCAGCTGGTCGACCTGCCGGTCGGCGTGCTGGTGATCCTCGCGTGCTCCTCGCTCGGCGTGTACGGCATCGTGCTCGCCGGCTGGGCGTCCGGGTCGCCGTACCCGCTGCTCGGCGGGCTCCGCTCAGCCGCGCAGGTGATCTCCTACGAGATCGCGATGGGTCTGTCGATCGTCGCGGTCGTGCTGTACGCGCAGTCGCTGTCCACCGGCGACATCGTCGACGCGCAACAGAGCGGCTGGTACTTCTACCTGCTGATCCCGAGCTTCCTGATCTACCTCGTGTCGATGGTCGGCGAGACCAACCGCGCGCCGTTCGACCTGCCGGAGGCGGAGTCGGAGCTGGTCGGCGGCTTCCACACCGAGTACAGCTCGATGAAGTTCGCGCTGTTCTTCCTCGCCGAATACGTCAACATGGTGATCGTCTCGGCGTTCGCCACCACGCTGTTCCTCGGCGGGTACATGGCCCCGTGGCCGATCTCGCTGATCAACGACAACTACTTCAACACCGGTTGGTGGCCGGTCCTCTGGTTCTTCGCCAAGACCTTCCTGCTGCTGTTCGCGTTCATCTGGGTCCGCGCCACGTTGCCCCGGTTCCGGTACGACCAGTTCATGAAGATCGGCTGGAAGATCCTGGTCCCGGCCAACCTGGTGTGGATCGTGCTGGTGTCGGCGGTGCGGGCGTTCCGCAGCGAGAACAACGTGTCCACCGGCCAGTGGGTGCTCTGGCTCGGCCTCGGCGTGCTGGCGCTGATCCTGCTGACGCTGCTGCTGCCGGACCGCAAGATCGAGGACGACGAGGACCGCGTGCCGATCACCGGTGGCGGGTACCCGGTGCCGCCGCTCGACCTGGAGATCCCGGGGCCGCCGAAACGCAAGGCCGTCCGCGGCCGGGAACGCCGTCGCCAGCGGGCCACCGTGGGTACCGGCTCGGCCGGCGACACTGCGAAGGAGTCCACCGATGGGGATGTTTGATCCGTTCAAGGGCTTCGGGGTCACCTTCTCGACGATGTTCAAGAAGGTCGTCACGGAGGAGTACCCGGAGGCAGGCGCGCCGGCCGCGCCGCGCTACCACGGTCGCCACCAGCTCAACCGGCACCCGGACGGGCTGGAGAAGTGCGTCGGCTGCGAGCTGTGCGCGTGGGCCTGTCCGGCGGACGCGATCTTCGTCGAGGGCGGGGACAACACCGACGAGGAGCGGTTCTCGCCCGGTGAGCGCTACGGCATGGACTACCAGATCAACTACCTGCGGTGCATCGGCTGCGGCCTGTGCGTCGAGGCCTGCCCGACCCGGTCGCTGACGATGATCAACGACTACGAGCTGGCCAACGACAACCGCCAGGACCTGATCTGGACCAAGGAACAGCTCATGGCACCCCTGATGAAGGGGATGGAGCAGCCGCCGCACCCGATGCGCCTCGGCGACAACGAGCAGGACTACTACGTCGACGCGCCTCGGCTCGCTCGGAAGTGGGGCTACCCCGACCCGACGAAGGAGGCGGCCAAGTGAGCGCAGCTTTCGTACTGGCTCAGGACGTCCAGAACGTGATGTCCACCGGTGAGGCCATCTCGTTCTGGGTGCTCGGCCCGCTGGCACTGCTCGGCGCGCTCGGCATGATCTTCGCGCGCAACGCGGTGCACTCGGCGCTGTTCCTGGTGCTGGCGATGCTGTCCCTCGGTGTGCTGTACATGGTCCAGCAGGCGCCGTTCCTCGGCTTCGTGCAGATCATCGTCTACACCGGCGCGATCATGATGCTGTTCCTGTTCGTGCTGATGCTGGTCGGCAGGGACTCGTCGGACTCGGTGGTCGAGGTCCTTCGTGGACAGCGGTTGCTGGCCACGCTCCTGGGCATCGGCCTCGCCGTCCTGATCGTCACCGCGCTGGCCCGCTCGCTCACCTCGGTGACGCCGGTGGGCCTGCAGGGCAGCAATGCCAACGGCGGCAACGGGAACGTCGAGAACATCGGCCGGTCGATCTTCACCGACTGGCTGTTCCCCTTCGAGCTCACGTCCGCGCTCCTGATCACCGCCGCCGTCGGCGCCATGGTGCTCGGTTACGTCGACCGGCAGACCCGAGGCCGCAAGACGCAGAAGGAAACGGTCGAGGCCCGCTTCCGCGGCGAGCACGACCGCCCGTCGCCGCTGCCAGGGCCCGGTGTGTTCGCCACGTCGTCGTCGGTCGCCACGCCCGCCCTGCTGCCGGACGGCTCGGTCGCGCCGGAGTCGCTGTCGCGGCTCATCGACTCGGCCGCCGCGGAGTCCTTCGACGACGAGCGCAAGGCCGTCGCGGGCAGCGCCCACGCCGCCGAAGCCCGAGCCTTGAACCCGACTCGGGAAGGGGAAACCCAGTGACCCCAACGGTCTACCTACTGCTCTCCGCGCTGCTGTTCACCATCGGCGCGGTCGGTGTGCTGGTCCGGCGCAACGCGATCGTCGTGTTCATGTGCATCGAGCTGATGCTGAACGCGGTGAACCTGTCGCTGGTCACCTTCGCGCGGATCAACGGCTCGCTCGACGGGCAGATCATGGCCTTCTTCGTGATGGTGGTGGCGGCGGCCGAGGTGGTCGTCGGACTCGCGATCATCATGTCGATCTTCCGTACCCGCCGGTCGGCCTCTGTGGACGACGCCAACCTGCTGAAGTACTGAGGGGTAATCCGTGTCGTCTACTTTCCAGCTGGCCCAGGAGGTCGGGGGCGTTACAGCGGCCAGCGGTGCCGCCGGCAGCGCCTGGCTGCTGATCGCCTTCCCGGTGATCGGCGCGGCCGTCCTGCTGCTCGGCGGCAAGGCCACCAACGCGTGGGGTCACCTGCTCGGTTGCGCGACGGTCGTCGCGTCCTTCGTGTACGGCGTGATCCTGTTCTTCTCCTCCACCGGGTTGCCGGAGGGCGAGCGGGTGCAGAACCTGCACGTGTTCGACTGGATCCCGGTCGGACAGTTGCAGGTCGACTTCGGACTCCGGATCGACCCGCTGTCGATCAGCTTCGTACTGCTGATCACCGGCGTCGGCTCGCTGATCCACATCTACTCGATCGGCTACATGGCCGACGACCCCGACCGGCGGCGGTTCTTCGGGTACTTCAACCTGTTCGTCGCCGCGATGCTGATCCTGGTGCTGGGCAACAGCTTCGTGTCGCTGTACCTCGGCTGGGAGGGCGTGGGTCTCGCCTCGTACCTGCTGATCGGCTGGTACACGAACCGCCCGTCCGCGGCGACCGCGGCCAAGAAGGCGTTCCTGATGAACCGGGTCGGCGACGTCGGCCTGGCCATCGCGATCTTCATCCTCTTCGCGGAGCTCGGGACCACGCAGTACACCGAGGTGTTCGCCAACCTCGACCAGCTGTCGCCGGCGTCGATCACCGCGATCACGATCCTGCTCCTGCTGGGCGCCTGCGGTAAGTCCGGCCAGGTCCCGCTGCAGGCGTGGTTGCCCGACGCCATGGAGGGCCCGACCCCGGTCTCCGCCCTCATCCACGCGGCGACGATGGTGACCGCGGGCGTGTACCTGGTGGCCCGCGCCAACCCGATCTACATGCAGAGCGAGGACGGCCGGCTGGTCGTCACGATCGTCGGCGCGGTGACGCTGCTGGTCGGCTGCATCATCGGCTGCGCGTACGACGACATCAAGAAGGTCCTCGCGTACTCCACGGTCAGCCAGATCGGCTACATGATGCTGGCCGTCGGCCTCGGCCCGTTCGGGTTCGCGCTGGGCATCATGCACCTGCTGACGCACGGCTTCTTCAAGGCCGGGCTGTTCCTCGGCGCCGGGTCGGTCATGCACGCCATGAACGACGAGGTCGACATGCGCAAGTACGGCGGCCTGGCTCGCGTCATGCCGATCACCTTCGTGACGTTCGGCCTCGGCTACCTGGCCCTGATCGGCATCCCGCCGTTCTCCGGCTTCTTCTCCAAGGACGCGATCATCGAGGCCGCGTTCGGCGCCGAGGGCTGGCGTGGCTGGGCGTTCGGCCTCGCCGCGCTGCTGGGTGCCGGGCTCACCGCCTTCTACATGACGCGCCTGATGTTCATGACGTTCTTCGGCAAGCAGCGGTGGAAGGAGCTGAAGTCCGAGGACGGCAGGGACTTCCACCCGCACGAGTCCGGTCCGGTCATGTGGGTGCCGATGGCGATCCTGGCGATCGGTTCGGTCGGCGCCGGTTTCTTCTTCTCCTCCGGTGACCTGCTCGCCGAGTGGCTGTCCCCGTCGCTCGGCACGCTCCAGGAGGCCGAGCACACGGCCATCGACCACAGCCTCATCCCGTACCTGACGATCGCGTTGTCACTGCTGGGTGTGCTGGTCGCGTGGCTGGTCGTCGGCCGCCGCGACGTGCCGGTGGTCAAGCCAGAGCCGGTGTCGTTCCCGGTCCGCGCGGCACGCAAGGACCTGTACGGCAACGCCCTCAACGAGGTCCTGGTCGCCCGGCCGGGCACCTGGCTGACGCGGGCGCTGGTGTACGTGGACAACAAGGGAGTTGACGGGCTCGTGAACGGCATCGCCGCCGGCTTCGGCGGCAGCTCCGGCCGGTTGCGCAGACTCCAGACCGGCTTCGTCCGCTCCTACGCGGCATCGATGCTCGCCGGCTCCATCCTGGTGCTGATTGCCTTCCTGGCGGTGAGGTACGCGTGAGCGCTGTTCCGCCTCCCCGCGATTTTGACTGTTGGTTCCGTCGGGACTCGACGGTCCCGTTGATCACGTACTTGTGGCTGGCTTGCGTCCCGTTCCCCTTGGGTGCGGTCGGGGAGCATGCGGCTCTGACACAGGGGGCATCAGCATGACCTCCACATCCGGTGCGGCCCTGCTGGTCGCGCTCCTGCTGATCCCGCTGGTCGGCGCCATCGTGGTGGCGTTCCTGCGGGACAACGACAAGCTCGCCAAGCAGGTGGCGCTCGGCGTCTCGCTCGTCGAGTTCGTGGTCGCGGTGATCTCCTGGATCTCCTACGACCCGTCCGGCGCTCGGCTCCAGCAGGCGTTCTCGATCGACTGGATCCCGGCCTTCGGCGTGCACCTGGCGTTCGGCATCGACGGCATCGCGCTCGTGATGATCGCGGTGATCGCGCTGCTGGTGCCGATCGTGATCGGTGCTGGCTGGGCGGACAAGCTGCCGGCCGAGCGCAGTGCCGGCGGGTTCTGGTCGCTGATCCTGCTGACGCAGGCCATCACGATCGGCGTGTTCGCGGCGACCGACGTGTTCCTGTTCTACGTGCTGTTCGAGGTCATGCTGATCCCGATGTACTTCCTCATCGGCAGCTACGGCGGCGCCCGGCGGCAGTACGCGGCGGTCAAGTTCTTCCTGTACTCGTTCCTCGGCGGCCTGATCATGCTGGCGTCGGCCATCGGCGCCTACTCGCTGGCCGCCGAGGAGTTGGGCTCCGGCTCGTTCGACTGGGCCACGCTGGTGCGGGTCGTGTCGAACGCGCCGCTCGAGAACCAGATCTGGATCTTCCTCGGCTTCTTCCTCGCGTTCGCGGTGAAGGCGCCGCTGGTGCCGCTGCACACCTGGCTGCCGGACGCGGCCGCGGAGGCGCCCATCGGCGTCGCCGTGATCATGATCGCCGTCCTGGACAAGGTCGGCACGTTCGGCTTCCTGCGCTACCTGCTGCCGATGACGCCGGACGCGAGCGTCGAGCTTGCCCCGCTGGTGCTCGTCATGGGTGTCGCGGGTGTCCTCTATGGAGCGTTGCTCGCCACGGGCCAGCGGGACATGAAGCGCTTCATCGCGTACGTGTCCATCGCGCACTTCGGCTTCATGTCGATCGGCATCTTCGCGTTCTCGGCGCAGTCCGAGGTCGGCGCGGTGTCCTACATGCTCAACCACTCGATCTCGACCGGCATGCTGATCCTGGTGATCGGCATGGTGATCGCGCGGGGTGGCTCGTCGCTGATCGCCGACTACGGCGGCCTCGCCAAGATCACGCCCGCGCTGGCCGGCGTGTTCTTCGTGGCCGGTCTCGCCTCGCTGTCGCTGCCCGGCACGAACTCGTTCATCTCGGAGTTCCTGGTGCTGATCGGCTCGTACGGGCGGGAGCCGGTGTACACGATCCTCGCGACCGTGGGGATGATCCTGGCCGCGCTGTACGTGCTGTGGCTGTACCAGCGCGTGTTCCACGGCCCGGTCCGCGGCAACGCGCTCGTGGACGTGGCGGGCGGCCCCGGCACCGCGATCGCGCCCGAGGTCGGCGCCCGCAAGGCCATCCTCGACCTGAGCGGCCGCGAGAAGCTCGTGCTCGCACCGCTTCTGGTCCTGGTCGTCGGCATCGGGATCTACCCGAAGCCCGTGCTCGACGTGATCACGCCGACCGTGGACGCGACACTGTCGTCGGTCGGCATCTCGGACGGAGGCAACTGAGTTGTCCGCACTGTCTTCGGTGATCCTGCTCGCGCAGGACGCCGACAAGGAGACGCTGCCGCCGGTCAACTACCCGGCGATCCTGCCGGTGTTGATCATCCTGGGCGCGGCGTGCGTCGGGGTGCTGCTCGAGGCGTTCCTGCCCAAGCACCAGCGGTGGTCGGCCCAGGTGTTCCTGACGCTGCTGTCGCTGGTCGGCGCCGGCATCGCGCTGGCGTTCTACCTGACCGACGCGCCGGCGACCGGTGAGGTGACGCTGTCGGGCACGGTGTCCGTCGACCGTCCGGCGCTGTTCCTGTGGGGCACGCTGCTGGCGTTGTCGCTTGGCGCGGTCCTCATGATCGCGGACCGCTCGGTGGAGCCGGGCGGTGCTTTCGTGGCCACCGCGGCCATCCGGCCTGGCACGGTCCAGGACCGTGAGCAGCGGCTGGGCGCCCACCCGAACCGCCGTGACGCGGCCCGTTTCGGCATGCAGACCGAGGTCTTCCCGCTGACGCTGTTCGCGCTCGGCGGCATGATGGTGTTCTGCTCGGCGAACGACCTGCTGACGATGTTCATCGCGCTCGAGGTCCTGAGCCTGCCGCTGTACCTGATGTGTGGCCTGGCGCGGCGCCGGCGGCTGCTGTCGCAGGAGTCCGCGGTCAAGTACTTCCTGCTCGGCGCGTTCGCGTCGGCGTTCTTCCTGTACGGCCTCGCGCTCCTGTACGGCTACGCGGGTTCGGTGAAGCTGGAGGCCATCGCCAACGCGGCCGCCGGCTCCGACCGCGCCGACACGCTCCTGTTCGGCGGCATGGCCCTGCTGATCGTCGGCCTCCTGTTCAAGGGCTCGGTCGGCCCGTTCCACGCCTGGACCCCCGACGTGTACCAGGGCGCGCCGACCCCGATCACGGCGTTCATGGCCGCCTGCACGAAGGTGGCCGCGTTCGGCGGGATCATGCGGGTGCTGTCCGTCGGCCTGGAGTCGACGCAGTGGGAGTGGCGCGGCATCCTGTGGGGCGTCGCGATCGTGTCGATGATCATCGGTGCGGTGCTCGGCCTGACCCAGACCGACATCAAGCGCATGATCGCGTACTCGTCCATCGCACACGCCGGCTTCCTGCTGATCGGCGCGATCGTGCTCAAGCCGGAGGGCGTGTCCTCCACGCTGTTCTACCTGCTGGCGTACGGCTTCACGACGGTCGCCGCCTTCGGCGTGATCTCGCTGGTCCGCGACGCCGACGGCGAGGCGACGCACCTGTCGCAGTGGGCGGGCCTGGCGAAGCGGTCCCCGCTGGTGGCCGCGGTGTTCACGTTCCTGCTGCTCGCACTGGCCGGCATCCCGCTGACGTCCGGCTTCATCGGCAAGTTCGTGGTCTTCCAGGCCGCACTCGCCGACGGCATGGCCCCGCTCGTGGTGGTCGCTCTGGTGGCCTCGGCCATCGCGGCGTTCTTCTACCTGCGCGTGATCGTGCTGATGTACTTCAGCGAGCCGGCGCCCGACGGCCCGTCGGTCACGGTCCCAGGCGCCTTCACCACGGCAGCCATCACCCTCGGCGTGGTGATCACACTGCTGCTGGGCATCGTGCCCGCCTTCGCCCTGGACTGGGCGGGCGGCGGCACGTTCGCGATCCAGTAACCGCTCGTTCATCGACGGCGCCCGCTGGTTGTCCCGGCGGGCGCCGTTCTTCGTCCCAGGAGTGTCGTGCGCGTCCAACACATCACCATCGACTGTGCCGAGCCGTACGAGTTGGCACGGTTCTGGAGCACGGCCACGGGTTGGCCGATCAGTGAGATCGACCAGCCAGGTGACGACGAGGTGCTGCTGGAGCCGCCGGACAAGGCGATGGCGGAGCTGCTGTTCATCCGTGTCCCCGAAACCAAGACCGTGAAGAACCGCCTGCACCTGGACCTCGTCCCGACGGAACGCACCCGCGACGAGGAGGTCGCCCGCCTCACCGCTGCCGGCGCCACTCTGGTCGCGGACCAGCGCGGACCGCAAGGGAAGGGCTGGGTGGTGCTGGCCGACCCTGAGGGCAACGAGTTCTGCGTGGAATCGCAGCGCTGACCAGTGCCAGTCGCCTGTGTCACAGCACACTCGTGGAGTGGCTGAAAGCCCAGGACATTAGGCTGTACCCAGGGATTTCTTCGTGGGGAGCGTGCCGAGTGACTGCTGACCAAACCGTGCCACGGCTTCCGGCGTCGCTCGGGCTCGACGACGCCGATCCGCAGCTTGTCGAGAACATCACCGCCGGCCTGATCAAGGTCGAGGAAGTCCTGCGTACGGTGGTGCAGAGCGACGTCGACTTCGTGAACCAGGCGGCGTTGCACCTGGTCAAGGCGGGCGGCAAGCGTTTCCGCCCCCTGTTCACGCTGCTGTCCGCGCAGTTCGCCGACGGCGGCACCGACGAGGTGATCACGGCCGCGGCGGCCGTCGAGCTGGTGCACCTCGCGACGCTCTACCACGACGACGTCATGGACGAGGCGACCATGCGGCGCGGCGCCAAGAGCGTCAACGCGCGCTGGGACAACACCATCGCCATCCTCACCGGCGACTTCCTGTTCGCCCACGCGTCCGGGCTCGTCGCGAACCTCGGCAGCGATGCCGCGCGCATCATCGCGGAGACCATGGGGAAGTTGGTCACCGGCCAGATGAGAGAAACCGTCGGACCCGGCCCGGACGACGACCCCGTGCGGCACTACCTCGACGTCATCGGCCAGAAGACCGGCTCGCTGATCGCGACGTCCGGCCGGTACGGGGGCATGTTCTCCGGCGCGACGGCCGAGCACACGGAGGCTCTGTACCGGTACGGCGACCTGATCGGCGCGGCGTTCCAGATCTCCGACGACATCATCGACATCGCCTCCCCGGCCGACGAGTCCGGCAAGACCCCGGGCACCGACCTGCGGGAGGGCGTCCGGACCCTGCCGATGCTCTACGCGCTCGCGCAGGACCCGGACCCACGGCTCGCGGAGCTGCTCGCCGGTCCGATCACCGACGACGACGCCGTCGACGAGGCCCTCATCCTGTTGCGCAAGTCGCCGGGCCTCGAGCAGGCGACCCGCACACTCAGTGACTACGCCGATCGGGCGCGCGCCGAGCTGGCCACGCTTCCGGCCTGTTCAGCACGCGACGCACTGGACATGCTGGCACGCTACGTGGTGGCACGTACGCGGTAGGTGACGCTCGGCGTGTTGGCCTTGCCGAATCCGCGTGGGCGGTGCTCACGCGGATGCCGACCGCAGTAGCCTGTCACCGCCCTGCTTGTGCGCTCGCGCGTCGCGCGAAGGGAGTTCGATCGATGCCGATCTTTGGGCAGGTCTGGTTGTGGAGTTCGCTGGCCTTCCTGCTCGGAGCGCTGCTCTGTTGGTTGCTGGTGGCCAGACCGGCTCGCAACCGCGTCGGTGAGCTGGAGGCTCAGCTCGCCACGCAGTCGCGCCGTCCATCGGCACCGGCGCGCCCCGAGTCCCTCGGTACACGTGACGACCTACGTTCCGTGGTACCAGGATTCGGCGATCGTGACGACTCCTCTGACCAGCTGACGCGTGGGTACCGGCTGGACGACGTCCCGCCGCCGCTGCCGCCGGAGCGCGAACGGCTCGCCCCGTACGACGGCCCGCCCAACCGCGACTTCCCGCCGTCGCAGGAACCCTCGTTCGGTGGTGGCTTGACCGCACCGCCCGAGATCCCCGACACCGAACTGGCCGAACAGCCACGTGCGGTCGCCACCCAGTACCTGGACGTCTCGGCCGGTTCCCTCACCGCGCCGCCCGAGGTCCCGACGATGTCCCAGCCGCCATCGGACCGCGGCTGGTTCGACGACGAGCTCGACGCGGACGCGGCCAACCAGGCGCCGGAAGACCAGCCGGCGGTACCGAGGAACCGCCACCACCTGGCCGAGCCGGACGAGCCGTTCGGTTCCCGCCTTGCCGACGACGCGGATGAGGGCTCGGGCATCAGCAGCGCCCTCGACGGGGCGGAGGAGCCCAGGTCCGCCATCGAGGACGACTCGGGCGGCACCGTGTTCACCCAGCGGACGCACCCGATCCCGGGTGAGCTGATCCGCCAGATCGACGAGGCCGGCAAGGAAGAGCTGGCGCGTGCCGAGGCCGACGACCGCGTGGACGAGCAGCCGGCGGAGTTCGACGCCGACCACCGTGAGCGGACCGACGAGCCCGAGCCGGTCGCCGCCGAGGACGACTACGAGCCGGCGGAGTCCAGCGAACGTTCCGACGCCGAGACCGCCGACGAGTCGGAGCCGGCGTTCGCCGACCGCGAGCCCTTCGCCGAGCCGGCGCCGTCGGCGTTCACGGAACCGGACGTGCCACCGGAGCAGCCGCAGGAACAGACGGAGGTCGTGGCGACGACCCCCGCGGTCGAGGAAGAGCCGGCACCCTCGCGTTCGGCCAGCGACCTCCCGCGCCGTGTGCCGCAGCAGAACCGGATCACGCCGGGCGTGGCGGTGAAGGTGGAACCAACCCCGAACGCGCTGCCGAAGCGGGTGCCGGGCAAGCCGAGGCACCACCTCCCGTTCGGCGTGGAGCCGACCCCGGAGCCCGTCGCCGCACCCGCCGCCGTCGCCGCCGCCGTGGACGAGGCGCCACGATCGCTGTTCGAGCCGATCATCCCGGCGACCGATGAAGGTATGGCCACCCCACCACCTCCACACCGCCTGCGGCAGGGCAGTGGCGGCGGCCGTGGCCCGTTCGGCCCAGGCTCGGCGATGCCGTTGCCGGGCGGTGCGTCCCCGTCGCCGGAGTTCACGATCAAGGCGAGTGTCGCGGCCCTGCGGTACTGCACCCCGGAGTCTCCGCAGTTCGGCCGTACGGTGGCCGAGGTCTGGTTCCGCACCGCCGCTGACGCCGAACGGGTGGGATTTCGTCCGGTTGGATGATCTTCTCGACACTGACTTGACGGCCGGTCTCCGGACGTGGTTGCAAATACCCTATTCTTCTCGCCAACCGGTGATCGTTACCGCGTTATCCGCGAGGAGGCAGACGCCGTGAGTTGGTTGCAGCAACTTGTCGTCAAGCTGAAGTCGGTCGGGCGGCGCAAGGGTGCCGAAGGCGAGCCGACTACAGCGGCGGGCACGTCCGTGAAGGCGGGGAGCCCTGAAGCCGCGGAGAAGGCCGCCCCCGTGACCACGGTCCTCACTGAGGACGTCCCGGACGACGTCACCCCGGAGGCAGCTGCCGAAAAGCCTGCTCCCGCAGAGGAGACGGTCGCCGTCGAGCCGGCCGCCGCAACGGAAGCCAAGCCGGCCACCGCGTCTGACATCGCCGAGCCTGCCGCCTCCGACTCCGCTGCCGCCAGCGAAGAAGCGGCGGCCGAGGAACCGGCCGTCACCGAATCTGTCGTCGACGCGAAGCCGGAAGCCGAGGCAGAACCCGCCGAGGTGGAACCCGCTGCCGCGGTGGCCGAGCCGGAGCCCGCCGAGGAGTCGGCCGTCCCCGACTCCGTCGTTGACGCGGAGCCTGAGCACGCTGCTGCTGAGGAGTCGTCCGTTGCCGGGGCTGCAGAGGCGGTCCTGGACGCCGAGGCTGTTCCGGTCGAGGCCGCGAACCCCGCGATAAACACGCTCGACGACGACGGCCGCACCGCCGAGCTCATCGCAGAAGGCCCCTACGGCCCCGGCTCCGGCAAGCCGACCGCCGACGGCTCCGCTCCCTCCGCGGACTTCACGGTCAAGGCCAAGGCTTCCTCGAAGCTCTTCCACACGCAGAAGTCCCCGTACTTCACCCGCACCAAGGCCGACGTCTGGTTCAAGAGCGAGGCCGACGCGGAGAGCGCGGGTTTCCAGGCCTGGGACCACAAGAAGCGCGCCGCGGCCAAGAAGTAGAAGAAAGGCCCCGGGCAAGGCCGGGGCCTCTTCTCAGCCGACAGTCCAGGTGTCGTTGCCGTTCAGCAACGCCTGCAGGTTCGGCGGTTTCGCCTCGGTAGCGGCGGCCACCTGCTGGCGCGCCATGTCGTCGTACGTCGGCCGCTGAACGTTGCGGTACACGCCGGTGACCGTGTGGGACAGGTCCTGTGTCGAGAGCCGTGACAGCGCGAACGCGTAGGACGGGTCCTCGACTCCCGCGTCGTGCACCACGATCCGGTCCTCGCCGACCTCACTGATCTTCGCGACCTCGAGTCCGCCGAGTTCGGTGCGGACGACGCCGTATTCGCCGTCGGGTCCGAAGCGGATGGGTTTGCCGTCCTCCAGCGGGATGAGCCTCTGCTCTTTCTCGCCGGGTTCCTTCAGTACGTCGAAGGCGCCGTCGTTGAAGATGGGGCAGTTCTGGTAGAT
>NZ_DASUVO010000014.1:0-48306 GCF_036378875.1 Actinophytocola sp. | reverse complement strand
CGTTCTGGGCCACGGCGAGGATGTCGCCGGTCGACGGCTGGATGGCCACGAGCGCCGCGGGGTTCTGCTGGGTGTCCACCGCGGCCTGCGCCGCCTTCTGCACCGGCACGCTCAGGGTGGCGACATGGGGTGCCGTCGGGGTGCCGTGAAGGACCTCGACATCGGCGCCGGCCGCGTCGACCAGTGCCACGTACCAGCCGCCCGCCGAGCCCTGCTCGGCGGCGACCCGACCCAGACCGCCGACCAGGAGCGGCGCCACGGCCGGGTCGGCGGCCGACGTGCCGTTCGTGGTCCAGGTGACCAGTTGTGTGCCGTCGCGGTCGACCACCGCAGGCTGCCCGGCCACGTCCCGCAGCGCCAGGCTCTGGCCGGCGGCGAGCCGGGGGTGCACGAGCGTGGGCTGCCACTGGACGCGCCAGCCGGCCGCCGCCTTCACCACGCGCAGCGCGCTCTCGTAGGTCCACGTGCGCTGCGTGCCCAGCTGCCAGGTGAGCGTGAACCGCTCGTCGACCGCCGTCGCGTCGGGAGCGGGTGCCACGGGCGCGATCCGGTCGGCCGTCGCCGACGAGGGCCGGAGCGTCTGCCACACCGCGGCGAGCTGCGCGGTTGACGCGTCCGGGTCGTCGGTCAGCTTGCCGGCTCCGGCCGCGTCTCCCGAGGTGAGCGCGGTGAGGAACTGGTTGGTGATGTCGCTCGCCGTGAGCTCGGGCGGCGGTGAGTCGTCGGCGGCGGGCGCAGGCGCGCCGCTTGGTCGCAGTTGGAGTACGCCCAGCACGGTGATCGCGGCCACCAGTACGGCACCCGCCGTGAGGATGACCCGCTTCTTCGTGCGGGACGCAGCAGTGTTTTCCTGCACGGAATCCCCCAGGAGGCCGTCCCCCGACCTGGCCACGTCATACGATACCGGGCATATCGGTTGACGGCGGGGCCGGCCGTGGCCGCCGCGACCCCCCGTCCATACTGGATCAATGTCGAAGGTTCTGAGCGAGCTACCGGTCGGCGAGCGCGTCGGCATCGCGTTCTCCGGCGGGCTGGACACGTCCGTCGCCGTCGCGTGGATGCGCGAACACGGCGCGGTGCCCTACGCCTACACCGCCGACATCGGCCAGTACGACGAACCGGACCTCGACGCCGTGCCCGACCGCGGCCTCGCGTACGGCGCGGAGAAGGCACGGCTCGTCGACTGCCGCGCCGCGCTGGTCGAGGAGGGCCTTGCCGCGCTGGCCTGCGGCGCCTTCCACATCCGGTCGGCCGGCCAGACCTACTTCAACACCACACCGCTCGGCCGCGCGGTGGTCGGCACGCTCCTGGTGCGGGCCATGCACGCCGACGACGTGGACATCTGGGGTGACGGGTCCACCTTCAAGGGCAACGACATCGAGCGGTTCTACCGGTACGGCCTGCTCGCCAACCCGAACCTGCGGATCTACAAGCCGTGGCTCGACAGGGCCTTCGTCGCGGAGCTCGGCGGCCGGCACGAGATGTCCGAGTGGCTGGTGAAGCGCGGCCTGCCCTACCGCGACTCGGCCGAGAAGGCGTACTCCACCGACGCGAACATCTGGGGCGCCACCCACGAGGCGAAGCGCCTCGAACACCTCGACACGTCCATGGAGATCGTGTCCCCGATCATGGGCATCCCCTTCTGGGACGGCGACGTGGACATCGCGACCGAGGACGTCACCGTCGAGTTCGCGCACGGCCGGCCGGTGCGGATCAACGGCCGCGAGTTCTCCTCCGTCGTCGAGCTGGTCCGGGAGGCCAACGCCATCGGCGGCCGCCACGGGCTCGGCATGTCCGACCAGATCGAGAACCGCATCATCGAGGCCAAGAGCCGCGGCATCTACGAGGCTCCCGGCATGGCGCTGCTGCACGTGACCTACGAGCGGCTGATCAACGCCATCCACAACGAGGACACCATCGCGACCTACCACACGCAGGGCCGCAGGCTCGGTCGGCTGCTGTACGAGGGCCGGTGGTTCGACCCGCAGGCGCTGATGCTCCGGGAGAGCCTGCAGCGCTGGATCGGCTGGCCGATCACCGGCACCGTCACGCTGCGGCTGCGCCGGGGCCAGGACTACTCCGTCCTCGACACGACCGGCCCCCAGCTGTCCTACCACCCCGAGAAGCTGTCGATGGAACGCAGCCAGGACCCGGCGTTCGGCCCGGACGACCGCATCGGACAGCTGACCATGCGCAACCTCGACATCGCCGACTCGCGCGGCAAGCTGGAGCAGTACACGGCCCAGGGCGAACTCACCCCGTGGGACGGGCTCATCGGGGAGCTGCCGCCCGGCGGCGCCGCGGCCATCGCCGCCACCGACGAGGAGATCGTGGAGCCGGAGGCACTCGATCGTGCCGCCATGGAGTCGGGCACTGACTGACCGTGACACCCCCGGTCCACTTTCGTGTTCGAGGGTGCGGCGAGGCCGAAGCGGTGGGACTCTGAAGGTGTCGTGATAGTCCGTCCGAAGGGCGGAGGCGAGCGCGATGCCCGACTCAGACAGCTACCGCGCGGCCCGAGAGGCGCGAGCCGACCTCGCGAGGCGTGCGGCCCGATCGTCGCACCGGAGCGTCGAGGAGACGACGACGCATCTGGTGGACGGCGCGGTGTTCCGTTACGAGCACCCGGAGCGGGGCAGTCACTACCTGCCCCCGCCACCGGCGGAGCCACCGGACTGACCCCCTTCTAACCCGTTTCCGCGTCATCGTGACCGGCTGTGCCGGTCGCGATGACGCCGTGTGCTGCCCGGGACTCGGCCCGCGGTAGGCGCTGGCGCATTCCTGCCATGGCGGGAACTGGCCGTGGTGAATCTCTTGCGGCGTCGGCCGGCACATGGTGATTGTTGATCACCTCGCCTGTCGGAGTCCTGGAGGACCCATGAGATGGATGCGTGCCGTCGCGGTCGTTGGGCTTGTGGTGTCGACGTGGTTGCCTGTCGCATCGGCTGAAACCGTTGCCGCGTCGCCGAGTTATGGCGAGGTCCAGCAGGTCGCCGAGGTCACGCTGATCACCGGGGACACCGTGTCCGTCGGGGTCGAGCCGAACGGGCAGCTCACCGCCGACGTCACCGACGAGGCGGAGCGGCGCGACGGGCGGCCGGTGCTCCACTCCACCGTGCGCGACCACGAGTCCCTCTACGTGTACCCCTCCGACGCCATGGGGCTGATCGCCGCCGGGCGGCTGGACCGGCGGCTGTTCGACGTGGAATACCTGGTGCGCAACGGTTTCGCGGACTCGACCACCCCGACGCTGCCGCTGATCGTGCAGCACGGGAACACCCGCGCCGCGTTGCCGGCCGCCGCCGAGACCCTCGCGCTGCCCAGCGTCGACGGGTCGGCCGTCACCGTCGACAAGTCGCGGGCCGCCGAGTTCTGGGCCGGTGTGGAGACCGCCCGGGCCGGCGGGACCACGGTGTGGCTCGACGGCCCGGTGCAGGCCAGCCTCGACGTCAGCGTGCCCATGATCGGGGCGCCCTCGGCGTGGGAGCAGGGCTACGACGGCAGCGGTGTCACCGTCGCCGTGCTGGACACCGGGATCGACGCCGCCCATCCGGACCTGGCCGGCAAGGTCACCGGCACGAAGAACTTCGTCGGCGGACAGACCGTCGCGGACGGCAACGGGCACGGCACGCACGTCGCCTCCACCGTCGTCGGGTCGGGCGCGGCGTCCGCCGGGAAGTACAAGGGTGTCGCGCCGGGCGCGTCGCTGCTGGTCGGCAAGGTGCTCGACGACGAGGGCAACGGCAGCTCCTCACAGATCATCGCCGGCATGCAGTGGGCCGTCGACGAGGGCGCCGACGTGGTCAGCATGAGCCTCGGCGGGTGCTGCACCGACGGCACCGACCCGATGAGCCAGGCGGTGAACACACTGTCCGAGCGGTCCGGCACGCTGTTCGTGGTCGCGGCGGGCAACTCCGGCGCGCGCGGCGACCGGACCGTCGGCACCCCCGGCGTCGCGGACGCCGCGCTGACCGTCGCCGCCGTCGACAAGTCCGACAAGCTCGCGAGCTTCTCCAGCCGTGGCCCACGTCTCGGCGACTTCGGGCTCAAGCCGGACATCGCGGGCCCTGGCGTGGACATCACGGCGGCCCGCGCGGCCGGCACCCAGCTCGGCCCTCTTGTCGGCGAGCACTACACCACCCTGTCCGGCACCTCGATGGCCACGCCACACGTGTCCGGCGCCGCCGCGATCCTCGCCCAGCGACACCCCGACTGGAGTGGTTCGCAGCTCAAGGACGCTCTCATGAGCAGCGCGAAGGACGACGGCTACGGCGCATACGAGCAGGGCACCGGCCGGGTCGACGTGCACCGCGCGGTCGACCAGGGCGTGCGTGCCACCGGCAGCGTCCAGTTCGGCAAGCTGCCGTACGCCCAGACGTCGCCTGTCACCAAGGCGATCACCTACACCAACGACACCGACGCCCCGGTCACCCTCGCACTCGACGCGACGATCAGCGCCCGCCAGGGCACCGTGCCGCCAGGTGCGCTGCGGCTGGACCGCGACACGGTGACGGTGCCCGCGCACGGCACGGCGACCGCGCAGGTCACCTTCAACCCCACCGGTGGACCGGACACCTGGTACCAGGGTGCGGTCCGGGCCAGCGGCACCGGCGTCGCGCTCACCACCACCCTCGGTGTGTCCCGTGACCTCAAACGGGTCACGTTCACCGGAAAGATCATCCCGCCGGACGGCGCCACGGACCTGTTCTGGGGCGGCTGGGTCCTCGTGCGAATCGACGGCCGCGACGAGGTGGAGCCGATCGGCGAAGGGCCGGAGCTGCCGGAGGTCGGCGGCGAGATCTACGCCGGCCGGTACGCGGTGCGCAGCTTCGCGCAGTGGCGCGACCGAGACGGCGCCCCGCACTCCGCGCTGATCGCCAACCCCGACGTGGACGCCACGAAGAACGCCTCGGTCGTCTTCGACCTGCGCAAGGCGAAGAAGATCGGCACCACGCTGCCGAAACCGGCCGAGCGGCACACGCAGCAGTTCGGCTTCGTGAGCACGAGCGAGGGCGGCGCGGTGAGCGCACGCACCGAGTACCGCGCGTACGGGGCGAACACGCTGTGGTCACTGCCGACCCAGAAGCCGACGCTCGGCGAGTTCTACGCCTACTCGCAACGGGTCTACACGCAACCGCTGCTCACGATGCGCACCGGAAAGTCCACTCTGGACGCCCGGTACCCGACGCCGAACGCGGCGGTCGGTGACGACGAGATCGCCAGGTTCGACGGCCGGCACAAGCTCCCTGTGGTGTTCGCGGGCAACGGCACCGACTTCGCGAGCATCGACGTGCGGGGCAAGCTCGCCTTGCTCGACCTGTCGGACATCTGCGCCGCCACCTGCACGAAAGACGGGCTCGACCGGGTGCGCAACGCGCAGACGGCCGGTGCGGTCGGCGTGCTCGGGTTCAGCGCGGAGGGCCGGGGTTTCCTCGATCCCGTGCCGTACGGCCGGAGCGTGTGGCCCGCCTACCCGATCCCGACCGTCAGCCTGCCACCCGACCAGGGCAAGGCCCTGCGTGACTCGCGTCGTGCCGTCGAGATCGCCGGGTCGACCGACCCGGAGTACGTGTACGCGTTGAGCTACCCGTACCTCGACCGGATCCCGGCGTCGCTCGAGTCGAAGGTCGGCGCGCACGACGTGTTCACAGTGGACAAGCGACTCCACGCCGACGGTCCCGGCGTGGCCAGCCTGAGCTGGAACGCCCAGCTGCCCGGCATCAACCCGATCCGACGGATCGGGCAGGGCAACGGCCTGGACGTCCGCGCGCCGGGCACCATCTCCGTCCACTTCGGACCAGTACGGCAAGGGGTCGGATGGAACCACGCCGCCAGCCTGTACTACGACGCGCCGGACGACGTCAGCGGCTACGCACGCAACGGTTGGTCCGACGGCGGGATCGAGGAGTTCCCTCGGGCCGGCAAGCGCACCGACGACCCCGGGATGGCGCCCCTGGTGTCCAACACCACCCGGTACTCGGCGAACGTCGCGCGCTACTTCACGCCGACGTGTCTGTCCTGTCGCAACGGTGACATGTTCAACCCGGTGCACGTGCTCTCCGCCAACGGCGGTTCCGGCTACCAGGCCTACGACATCAGCGGCGGTGAGAACGGCACGGACCAGACCGAGCTGCACCTGTACCGCAACGGTGTGGAGATCAAGTCGCAGCAAGGGATCGTGTGGATCCTGCCGCCGTTCTTCGGCTACCTGAACGAGTACTTCACGCTGCCGCCGGAGCAGGCGAACTACCGGCTGACCGAACGGTTCACCTCGGACTACGCGATGCAGAAGTACGCGCGGACCGTGAACACCGAGTGGACGTTCACCTCGCGCCGGCCGACAAGCGGGTTCACCTCGCCCGAGGACGGCGGGAACTGCATGGGCTGGTACATCACCCTGGGCACGAAGGACGTCTGCCAGGCGACGAGCCAGCTGTTCGTCGGCTACGACCTCGCCCTGGGGCTGGACAACACGGCCCGCGCGGGCAGGGCACACCAGGTGACGATCAGCGCCTACCACAGCTCGCTGCTCGAGCGTGCGCCGAAGATCCGCGACCTCGACGTCTGGGTGAGCTACGACGACGGCACCACGTGGAAGGCCGTGCGTACGTCTCCGAAGGGCGGCGGACAGTTCGCCGCGACCGTCGTGCACCCACCGCTCGATCGGACGGCCGGTGC
Source organism: Actinophytocola sp. (assembly GCF_036378875.1). Classification (GTDB taxonomy): domain Bacteria; phylum Actinomycetota; class Actinomycetes; order Mycobacteriales; family Pseudonocardiaceae; genus Actinophytocola. The sequence goes on along the minus strand of NZ_DASUVO010000014.1, from coordinate 41,628 downwards.
GGTCACGTTGCGCGTCCGGGCGGTCGACGAGAAGGGCAACACGGTGGACCAGACCACCCAGCGCGCATACGGGCTGCGGTAGCGGGAGACCGCGAAGGTTCGCCCAGACGGGCGGTCCGCGAAGCGGGACGCCGTGGGCGTCGCGGGGCGATTCGGGTACGCCCTCGAAGGCAGGGTCGAGGGCCTGGCCGGCGAGCCTCGCTTCACGGGGCCGGGTGGGCGCGTAGCGTCCGCCCGGCCCTCGCGGGTTGAGGTGCGCCATCGCTCGGTCACCGGTTTGTTGAACTCACCGGTACTGAGTGTTGGACACGCGAGGCTCTTGCGACCACAGGTCTGATCTATCTGGACCACACTGACTAGGAAAACGCTTACTTCAACGATTCGGTATTGACTCGTCTGATCTCTCGGTGTTGTGTGTCGCTATGACCTCCGACGGCCTGTCCAGGCGGAGCTTCTTCGGGAAAGCGGCGGTGGCATCCGCCGGAACGGTGCTGGCCGCGCCCGCGGTCGGCGCGGCGGCACAGACCTCGCCGCCAGCGGGGGAGAACCTGGTGACGGTCGCGTGGAAGGTCAACGGTGAGCGGAGGGAGCTCACCGTCGACCCGCGCGTGACCCTGCTGGACGCACTCCGCGAGCGACTGGACCTGACCGGCACCAAGAAGGGCTGCGACCGCGGCCAGTGCGGGGCCTGCACCGTCCACGTCGACGGCCGGCGGGTGCTGTCGTGCCTGACCCTCGCGGCTTCGGTGCACCGCAAGGAGGTCACCACCATCGAGGGGCTGGCCGCCGGCGACGAGCTGCACCCCGTCCAGCAGGCGTTCATCTCGCACGACGCCTTCCAGTGCGGGTTCTGCACGTCGGGACAGATCATGTCGGCGGTCGCGGTGATCCGGGAGGGCCGGGCCCGCGACGACGGCGAGATCCGCGAGGCGATGTCCGGCAACATCTGCCGCTGCGGCGCCTATCCCAACATCGTCGACGCGATCAAACAGGTGCGCGAGTCGGGGGAGGAGGCCTGATGCACGCCTACGACTTCGTCGCGACCAACAGTGTCGACCGGGCGCTGAAGCTGGCCAACCCGGACTCGGCGTTCCTCGCAGGCGGCACCACGCTCGTCGACCTGATGAAGCTCGACGTCATGACACCGCGGCACGTGATCGACATCAACGGCCTGGACCTGTGCGGCATCACGGCGAACCACAACGGGCTGCGGATCGGGGCCATGGCACGGATGAGCGACGTGGCCAACCACTCCGAGGTCGCGAACCGCTACCCGATGCTCACACAGGCGCTGCTGCTCAGCGCGTCCGGGCAGATCCGCAACATGGCGAGCGTCGGCGGCAACCTGCTGCAGCGCACCAGGTGCGACTACTTCCGCGACGTGCGAACCCCGTGCAACAAAAGGGAACCCGGCAGCGGCTGTCCAGCCCAGACCGGAGAGAACCGCAACCACGCGATCCTCGGCACCAGCACCGCCTGCGTGGCAACACATCCCAGCGACCTCGCCGTCGCGCTGGTGGCACTGGGCGCCTCGGTCCGGCTCCGCGGCCGAGAGGGTGTGCGGCAGGTCCCGCTCGACCAGTTCTACCGGCTGCCCGGCGACACCCCACACCTGGAGAACCAGCTGCGGCCCGGTGAGCTGATCACCGAGGTGCTCGTGCCGGCGCTGTCGTGGGCCCGCCGCTCGACCTACCTCAAGATCCGCGACCGCTCCTCGTACGAGTTCGCGCTCACCTCGGTCGCGGTCGCGCTGGACCTGCGGGACGGGACCGTCCACAACGCACGGATCGCGGTCGGCGGAGTCGGCGCGAGACCGTGGCGACTACCCGCCGTGGAGGACGCGCTGCGCCAACACCGGCCGACGGCAGACCACGTCCAGGCCGCCGCGGCACGTGCCGCCGAGGGCGCGCGCCCGTTGGCACACAACGGTTTCAAGGTGACGTTGATGCAGCGGACCATCACCCGTGCCGTCCTGAACCTGGCAGGCCGGCGATGACCGCCACGGATCGCGTCGACGGCCGGCCCAAGGTCACCGGCGCCGCCGCGTACGCCGCCGACCGGCATCCGGCCGGCCTCGCCTACGGATACCTGATCACGAGCACGATCGCGCGGGGCACGGTGACCGGCATGGACACCACCGCGGCCGCCTCCGCGCCGGGTGTGCTCGCGGTCTACACACCGTTCAACTCCCTCGGGCTGTTCACCTACAACCGGGAACAGAACGACGAGGTCCACGCGCCACTGCGGGACGCGAACGTGCGCTACTACGGTCAGGCGATCGGGTTCGTCGTCGCGGAGACGTTCGAGCAGGCCCGTGACGCCGCGACGCTGGTCGCCGTCTCCTACGACGCCCAGCCGTCAAAGACGTCCTTCGTGGACAACCTGGGCGGCGCGACTCCACCGCCGAGCGGCGCACCGACCGTGGACGTGCTCGCCCCGGAGTTCGCGACGATCGACGCGGCGCTGGCCGCGAGCGAGGTGGTCGTCACCGCCACGTACCTGACGCCCTGCAACGACCACGTCGCGATGGAACCACATGCGACGGTCGCCGCGTGGCAGGGCGACAACCTCACCGTCCACACGGTCAGCCAGGGCGTTCGGCTGGTGCAGGAGCGGCTGTCGAGCACGCTCGGCATCGACCAGTCCCGGATCCACGTGATCAACCCCCATGTCGGCGGCGGGTTCGGCAACAAGTGGGGGATGTGGGCGCAGATGCCGCTCGCCGCGGCCGCCGCACGCGTGCTCGGCCGCCCGGTGAAGGCCGCGCTCACGCGTGAGCAGGTGTTCACGATCGTCGGGCACCGGCCGGCCACCAGCCAGACCGTGTCACTCGGCGCCCGCCGCGACGGCACGCTGATCGCGGTGAAGCACGACGGCGTCTCCAGCAAGTCCGCGTCGAACGGCTTCACCGAGTCGGTCGCCAGCACCTCGCTCAGCACCTACGCGACCCCGAACCTCCACATAGGACGCGCGGTCGTGACGCTGGACGTGCCGGTCACCACGATCATGCGGGCGCCCGGCGAGTCCAACGGCGCGTTCGCACAGGAGAGCGCACTCGACGAACTGGCCGACCAGCTGGGCGTCGACCCGCTGGAGATCCGGCGACGCAACTACGCGACGGTCAAACCGGACAACAAGCTGCCGTGGTCGAGCAAGCACCTCGACGAGTGCTACGACCTCGGCGCGGCCCGCTTCGGCTGGTCACGCCGCAACCCGGTGCCGGGCTCGGTGACCGACGGCGACTGGCTCGTCGGCATGGGCATGGCGACCTGCACGTACTCGGCGTCGCGGTCGAGCGCCAGCATCAAGGTGCGTCTGCTGGCCGACGGCACGGCCGTGGTCGCCGGCACCGGAGCCGACCTGGGCACCGGGCAGAGCACGGTGTTCGCGATCCTGGCGGCCGAGGTCCTGGGCATTCCGGTGCGGAGGGTCAGCCCGGACATCGGGGACTCGACCGCGCCTACGGCCGCCAACGCGGGTGGTTCCGGCTCGACGTCGACCAACGGGCCGGCCGTCCAGCTGGCCGCAGCGGCGGCACGGGACGCACTGCTGCGCTTCGCCGTCGAACACGAACGCTCCCCGTTCCACGGCATGACCGACGTCCGCTACGAGAACGGCGACCTCAAAGCGGGCGGCCTGACGATGAGCTTCGGCACGCTGCTGTCCACAGCGGACGTACCGGCCGTCGAGGCGACCGCGACCTCACCGCGCAACGAGAACCGCACGGTTGCCTACCGCTCTTTCGGCGCCCACTTCTGCGAGGTCCGGGTCAACCGCTGGACGGCGGAAGCACGCGTCTCCCGCTGGCTCACCGTCGTCGACGCGGGCCGCATCGTCAACGAGAAGACCTCCCGAAGCCAGATCGTGGGCGGCGTGATCATGGGCATCGGCCACGCACTGCTGGAAGACGCCCGCATGGAACCAACGGGCCGCTTCGCGAACGCCAACATGGCCTCCTACCTGGTCCCGGTCAACGCGGACATCCCGCCGATAGACGTTCACTTCCTCGACTACCCGGACAGCACCCTCAGCTCGCTGGGCGCCAGAGGCATCGGTGAACTCGCCATCGTGGGCGCGGCGTCAGCCATCGCCGGCGCGATACACAACGCCACGGGCAAACGCATCCGCGAACTCCCGATCACACTGGACAAACTGCTCACATAGCACCTCACCTCACCGAACGAAACAACACGCACACCGGCGACGGGGTCTCGATCACCTCGCCGGTCGGGCGGAGACGGCCGGAGCCCTGGTCGACGGCGAACTCGACGATCGTGTGGGTCACCTCGTTCGCGGCGTAGAGCCGGCGGCCGTCAGGGGCGAAACCGAAGTGGCGCGGGCGAATGCCCTGTGTGGACACCCACTCGACCGGGGTCAGGTCGCCGGTGGCGCGGTCAACGCGGAACGCGCCGATCGTGTCGGGGTCCGGGCCGCCCGGTGTCTCGTCGCCGGTGCCGCTTCGGTTGGACACGTAGACGAAGCGACCTGACGGCGAAACCGCGATCTCCCCGCCGCGGCTGTTGGTCACCATGTTCGGCGCGGTGGCCGACACGGTCCGATGTGGACTCAGGGTGCCGGCCGCCGCGTCCCAGCGGTACGCGGTGAGCGTCGAGCGCAGCTCGTTGATCGCGTACAGGTAGGGCAGGACGGGGTTGACCGCGACGTGCCGCGGCCCGTCGAGCTCCCGCGACGAACCCCAGCCGTGCACGGTGAGCCCGCCGGTCGCCGCGTCGAGCTTGGCGACGAACACGCGGTCGAGACCCCGGTCGGGAACGAGCACCCACCGGCCGGTCGGGTCGAACGGCGCGTGGTGCGGATTGGGGCCGAGCTGCGCGGTCTTGTGTGGACCGGGTGTGCCGGGCGGCACGAGCGAACCCGCCACGTCGCCGAGGGAGCCGTCGGCGTGGATCGGCAGCGTGGTGACCGAACCAGCCGCGCTGAGATGGGCGACCACCAACCAGCGGCCGCTCGGGTCGACCGCGAGATGCACACCGTTGGGCCGCCCCGTGTCGACCGTGTTGAGCCGGGTCAGCGTCCCGTCCGCCGCGACGGCGAAGGACGTGACCTTGGTGGCGTCACCGTGGACCGTGTACAGGAAGCGCCCGGTGGGGTCCAGCGCCAGGAACGACGGGTTGATCGGGATGGCGTCCGGTCCGTGCGGGGTGGTGGGGTCGTCGTCCTCGGCCTCGACGAGCTGAATCTGTTCCCAGCCATCCCGCCCGACCCGCCACACCGTGATGCCCTTGCCGGATGCGTTGCGCAGCTTGGTGGTCCGGCACCCGACGTAGGCGATCAACGGCGCGGCCGGGTCGGCCGCGGCCGCGTCGGCCAGGAATGGGCTTGCCGCCAGCATGCCGGAACCGAGGAGGAAACCTCGCCGACTGGTCATGGGCGCTCCTTCGTGCAGGGTTCGATGGGCACCAACACGACTCTGCCAGGCGACCGCCCCCTCCGAAAGATCGACTTCCTACGCGGCCGCGGGCAGGCCGGGGGTGCGGAACACGCGGTGCCGTGTGTCCACGGCGAACACCTCGCAGCCCTCGCGGGCGGCCGCCCATTCGATGCCGTCCGTGCCCATCGCGAAGGCCGCCGTCGCCGTCGCGTCCGCCTCCGTCAGGGACGGCGCGACGACCGTGAGGCTGAGCAGGTCGGTGGCCGGACGGCCGGTGCGGCCGTCGATGATGTGGTCGCCGCGCTCGTACCTGGCCGACGTGGCCACGGCGCCGTCGGCCACCTCCAGCACCACGCACAGCTTGTCCGCCTGCTCGGGGTGTCGCACGCCCACCCGCCACGGCGCGCCGGACGCCACCACGTCGCCGCCGGCGTTGACGCAGAACGCCGGCACACCGGCCGCGGCGAGCAGGTCCGCGGCACGCTGCACCGACCAGCCCTTCACCACCGCGCACGGGTCGAGCCCCCGGCCGGGCAGCCGGACCTGGAAGGCGCCGTCGCTCGCGACCCGGTAGCGCTCGCACAGCTCGAGAACCTCGGCGAGGTCGGCGCTGACCTCGTGCGGGGCCAGCTCACGCCGGTCCAGCCGGGACACCTCGCTGTCGGGACGGAACGGGCTGAACCGCGCGTCCACCTCCCGCAGCCACGCGTACGCCCGGTCGGCCGCGGTGTACGACAGGCCCGGATCGCCGTCGGCCCGCACCGAGATCGGGAACCCCATGATGTGCTCGACGCGGCGCACTACTGGTCCCGCCCGTCGATGGCCGCCTGCAGCGAGTCGACGTAGGCCTCGCTCGTGGTCGTCGCGCCCGACACCGAGGCCACGTCCGCGCTCTGCGCGGTCAGGGTCTCCTCGATGAGCTCGGGCACGGCCTTGCTCGTCGGGCCGCTGTCCGGCTGCTGGAGCATCCGCACGGAGGTGATCTCCGTGCCGGAGAAGGTCACCTCGACCTGCACGTCGCCGTACCGGGTGGTCACGGTCGAACCGGCGACGACCTGCGTGTTGCCATCCGTTGACGTGGACGGCGACTGGGTCGACTCGTTCGCGGTGCTGGTCGTCTCGGGCGTCGGCTCGAACCGCCACAGCGGGATCAGCCCGGCGACGGTCAGGATCATGATCGGAATCGCTCGTTTCACGATGTCCTCCTCACGCGGCCAGGCTGAAGCGCTCGGCGTGGATCTGTGGCTTCGGCACCCGCAGTGCACGCAGGCTCCGCATCACGGCACCGGTCATCCCGGGCGGCCCGCACACGAACACGTCCCGGTCCCGCAGGTCAGGCACGAGCTGGGCAAGCGCCTCCGGTGCCAACCGGTCGGGCACCGCCGGGCCCGTCACCACGTGCAGCACCGCGCCCTTGCCGTGGGCGAGTGCCCGCAGCTCGTCGAGCAGGACCGCGTCCTGAGCCTCGTTGACGCGGTAGATCAGCACCGTGTGGCCGTCGAGCTCCTCGAGCAGGGCTCGCACCGGCGTGATGCCGACGCCACCCGCGATGAGCAGCGTGTTCGGCCGTGTCCGGTGCATCGCGGTGAACGCCCCGTACGGGCCCTCGACGAACACCCGGGTGCCCGGCCTGATGTTCCGCAGTCCGGCGCTGCCGTCGCCGAGTGCCTTCGCGGTGAGCCGCAGCGTCCGACCATCCGGTGCGGCCGACAGCGAGAACGGGTTGGCCTGCCACCAGCGGCCCCGGACGAGGAACCGCCACAGGAAGAACTGCCCGGCCCGCGCCGGCAGCCGGTCCAGATCGCGGCCGGTGACGTAGATCGACACGACCTCGTCGGACTCCGGCACCACCGCCGCCACCCGCAGCCGGTGCCGCAGGTTGCGCCACAGCGGCAGCACCAGGCGACCCACGGCGACCGACCCGAGCGCGAAGGCCCACAGCCCCCACCAGTACGCGGTCGCCGCCGGCGAGGACGTGAACGTCGTGCCGACCGCCACCTGGTGTGAGAACGCCAGCAGCACGGCCAGGTAGGTGTAGAGGTGGATGAAGTGCCAGGTCTCGTACGCGAGGCGGCGCCGGGCGAACCGGGCCGACACGCCGCCGACCACTATGATCAGCACGAGCGCCACGACCGCCCGCAGCACACCCTCGATGGTCGTCGCCAGGTGCACGAGCTGGTCGACCGGCCCCAGCGACGAGTACAGCGTGTAGCCGAAGACGATGAACACCGCGTGCGTCACGAGCAGCCACAGCAGCGTGATCCCGGTGAACCGGTGCCAGCTGGTCAGCCGGTCCATGCCGATCCGGCGGTCGAACCACGGCAGCCGGGCGACCAGCACCAGCTGGAACGCCATCAGCAGCGCGCCGTAGAGGCCGGCCAGGCGGCCGAGCATGACCAGTGTGTTGTCACCCAGCCCGGCCTGCAGGAAGAACGCGGTCACCACGGCCACGTTCACGCCGAGCACGGCGTACAGCCCGGTGCGGGCCAGCACCCGCGGACGGACCGCGGGGGCGGTCAGCTGGAGGGTCGTCATGGGGTCATGGCTCCTCGATCGACTTCGGGGACAACATCGAGACTGCTGACCGAAGCTGAGGCGTCCCTGTTGGTGATCTGTCGAAATGCTGTCGATGCCGTCGGCGGGCGGGCTTCGTGGCGCACCATGTACGCGTGGACAACGTGCGCCTGCTCGTCGTGGACGACGAACCGCCCATCGCCGACCTCGTCGCGACCGTCGCCAGGTACGAGGGCTGGCAGGCGATCACCGCCAACACCGGTGAGGACGCGTTGCGCCAGGCCGCGGACTTCCAGCCCGACATCGTGGTGCTCGACGTGATGCTGCCCGATCTGGACGGTTTCAGCGTGCTCGACCGGCTGCGTTCGACGGGCACCATGGTGCCCGTCGTGTTCCTGACCGCACGGGACGGCACCGGCGACCGGGTCGCCGGCCTCACCCGGGGCGGCGACGACTACCTGGTCAAACCGTTCGCCGTGGAGGAGCTGATGGCTCGCCTGCGGGCCGTGCTGCGCCGCACCGCCAGGTCCGAGGCAAGGCGGTCGGTGCTCGAGGTCGCGGACCTGGCGCTGGACGAGGACACCCGCGAGGTGCGGCGCGGCGACCGGCCGATCTCGCTGACGCCCACCGAGTTCGAGCTGCTGCGCTACCTGATGCGCCGGTCACCGACCGTGCTGACCAAGGCCCAGATCCTCGACCACGTGTGGGAGTACGACTTCGGCGGCCGGTTCAACGTGGTCGAGCTGGCCGTGTCGCACCTGCGCCGCAAGGTCGACCACGGCGAGGAGCCGCTGATCCACACGGTGCGCGGCGTCGGCTATGTGCTGCGGCGGACCGCCACGTGATCTCCCGGTACGTACGGGCCTACCGCGGTTCCCGGCTCGGCACCCGGCTCGCGCTCGGCCTCGCCGCGCTGGCGCTGGTGGTGTTCGCCGTCGTGGGCGCCACGATGGTGTCGGTCATGCGGCACTACCTGGAGCGCCAGCTCGACGTCAGGATGGGCGACGCGCAGGTGGAGCTGACCAACGAGTTCAAGGAGTACGGCGGGCTGAAGCGCACCACGTACGGCTGGTTCACGGTCGTGTACTCGGTGGCCAGCGGTCGGGCCGTGCCCCACGCGCCGAGCGATCTGCCGAAGGACGCCGACGACCTCGCCGAGGTCGCCACGGACGTCGCCGGCTCGGACGAGCTCTACCGCACCGTGCACCTGCGCGGGCTCGGCACGTACCGGCTGCGTGGTTGCGAGGTCGAGCCGGGCGTGGTGCTGGTGAGTGCCGCGCCGGTCGACGACATCGACGAGACCGTGCGGGAGCTGGTGGTCGTCGAGGCCGTCGCGTTCGGCGTCGCGTTGTTCGCGCTGGTCCTCGTGGGCCGCGCGGTGCTGCGGCGTGGGCTGAAACCGTTGGCCGCCATGGCACACACCGCCCACGACATCACCTCCCAGAACCTGACCGACTCGGCCCGCCTGCCGGTGCGCGCGTCTGGTGGGGGCGGCGGCGCGGAGGTCGAGGAGCTGCGCACCGCGTTCAACACGATGCTGGCGCACATCGACGACTCCCTCGCCGCCCGCACCGAGGCGGAGCAGCGGCTGCGCCGGTTCATCGCGGACGCCTCACACGAGCTGCGCACCCCGCTGACGTCGATCCGCGGCTACGCGGACCTGTTCGGCTACGCGGCGGCCAACACTCCCGGCGAACGCGACAAGCACCTGGCGCGACTGCGTGCGGAGGCCACGCGGATGAGCGCACTGCTCGACGACCTGTTGTTGCTCGCCCGCCTCGACGCCGACGAACCGGGCACCCCGCTGCGGCTGGTCGAGGTGGACCTCGCCGAGCTCGCTGCCCAGGCCGCGGAGGCGTTCCGTGCCGGGCACCCGGAACACCCGCTGACGATCACCGCCGAGCCGGTGATCCTGCGACTGGATCCGTTGCGAATCCGGCAGGTGCTGGACAACCTGCTCACCAACGCCGCCGTCCACACCCCGCCCGGCACCCCGGTGTCGGTGACGGTCCGCCCTGGCGCGGTGGACGTGCACGACGCGGGGCCCGGCATCCCGCCGGCCGACCTGGACGCGATCTTCGATCGCTTCTACCGCGTCGACAAGACCCGCAGCCGCGACCGCGGTGGCAGCGGCCTGGGCCTGTCCGTGGCGCGCTCACTGGTCAGAGCACACGGCGGCGACCTGACGGTGAGGAGCGAACCGGGCTCGACGACCTTCACCGTGCGGCTGCCCGCACCCCGCATGTCCTGAAGGGGGTGGCTTCAGGACACCCGCTGCCGCGCCTAGCCCAACCCGATGAGGCGGGCGATGATCGTGAGTTGGTCGGCGTAGTGGCGGACGAACTCGGGGGAGCCCGGGTCGACCCGGCACAGGCCTGCGATGACGTGGGGCAGTGTGGTGGTCGCCATCCCGGCGGCCATCAGTATCACCAGCAGACAGGCGGGGTCCACCTCCTCCGGTAGCCGGCCCGCCTTCTGTAGTGCGCGGAGTTCCTCGACGGCGCCCTGGAGCCTGTCCGCGCGTGGTTCCTGGTCCGGGTCGCTGTCGGGACGCGCGAACTCCAGGCCGCTCCACGCCATCAGCCGCACGCCGTCCGGGTTTTCCAGTACCTCCAAGGCGAACCGGCGAACCTGTTCAGGCACCGGGGTGCCCGGGGCGGCCAGCTCGTTCTGCCGCTGCGCCCAGTTGTCGGACAGTGCGCGGTAGAGCCCTTCCTTGCCGTCGAAGTAGTACGAGATGAGCTGCTGGTTCACGCCCGCCCGACCGGCGATCGCGCTGATGCGGGCGCCGGCGTACCCGTGCGCGGCGAACTCGGCGGTCGCCGCGGCCAGGATCTGTGCGCGTGTGCGCTCCGGGTCGCGCTGGCGTTCACCCGGCTTGGGCGACCGGCGGGGCTTCTTCTCTACCACGCGATGACCATACAGATGCCTGGCAGTGTCAACCAGGCAGCTGAGACTGCTGGTATCGACAACCAGATTCGATAACAGTGCTGCTGACGTTCCGGCGGGGGAGGCCCCGTCAGTGCCCTGGGCACGGCTCGCCGGCGTGTACACGAAAACGCAACTCGCGGGGTTAGAGTGCTAGGCCGTAGGTGGCGAAGGCGCTGTGGATTACTGGTTGGGCGACGTTGCGTACTCGGGTGCCGCCGGGGGTGACGCCCTGTTCGCAGCCGAAGTGGGCGTGTCCGTGGACGGCGAGGTCCACGTCGCACGCGTCGATCACCTCGCCCAGTTGGTAGCAGCCGAGGAACGGGTAGATCTCCGGTGGCTCGCCGCGCAGTGTCTCCGGGATCGGCGAGTAGTGCGTGAGCGCGATCGTCACGTCGGTGTCGAGGCTCGCCAGTGCGGCACGCAGCCGCTCGGCGCGGTCGATCGTGTGGTTGACGAACGCCTTCATCTCGGGCTCGCCGAAGTTGCTGGCGCACTTTCCCGCGAACCCGCCGCCGAAGCCCTTGACGCCTGCGACGCCGAGCCGTTGGCCGTCGACGGTCATGGTGAACGTGTCGCCTTCGAGGACGTGGATGCCGCGGTCCTCGAGTACCTTCGCGACGTCGTCGGCCGCGTTGCTGTGGTGGTCGTGGTTGCCGAGCACGGCAACCACCGGCACCGCCAGCTCACCGAACTCGTCGGCCACCACGTGGGCCTCGTCCACCGTGCCGTGCCTGGTCAGGTCGCCGGCCAGCAGCAGGACGTCGGCGTGGTCGGGCAGGTGCTCCAGGGCGGGCCGCAGCTGGCCCCTGGCGTCCTCGCCGAGGTGCACGTCCCCGACGGCAGCGATCCGGATCATCGCAGTTCCTCCCGCCGCGCCGGTTCGCGGGTGTCGGACACCCGCACGTCGTTGTGCACCTCCACGTCCGGCGCCACCTCGGCGAGCACCTGCTCCAGCGCGCCACGGCGCTCCTCGGTGGCGACCTCACCGGACAGGTGCACGTGGTCGCCACGCACGTTCACCCGCACCCCCAACTCCGCGGTGCGCGGGTCCTCGGCCAGCGCACGCCGCACGTGTGCCACCCGGTACTGGGGACTCTCGTCGGTCATTTCACGCTCTCTTCCAGTTCGGCGACGGACAGCGCCTCCACGAGCGTCAGGAAGGCCCTGGCGTACGGCGACGACGCGGTCTCCCGCGCGACCTTGTCCCAGTCGACCTGTTCCCGCAGGTCGCGGGCGATCGGCAGGAGCGGGGTGAAGTCGCAGCGGTGGGGGTCGAGCACCAGCAGCTTGTCGACCATGAGGTCGGTGCCGGTGACCACCCGCGCCCGTGCCGGCCCGATCCGCATCTCCTCGGCGCGGGCGAGCAGCTCAGCCATGTCCGTGCGGTGGTTGGGCCGGAAGATGATGTCGACGAGCACGTCACCGTCGTAGACCTTGGTGAGCCAGTCCTCCGGCGGCTCCTCGCCCCGCATCCCGGCGGCGATGAGTGCCTGTTGTGCCGCTCTCGCCTCGTCCTCGCGGACGAACACGTCGATGTCGTGGTCTGACGGCGGTCCGCCGCGGGCGTAGACCGCGCAGCCCCCGGCGACCGCGAAGTCGATGCCCGCCTCGGCGAGGGTGTTCACCACCTTGGTCAGCGTGTACAGCAGGGTCTTCTCGTCCATCCCCCGGGGGTACCCCGATCGGGACGGATCACAAACTGTCCACTGGGGACGGTCAGGCCTCGATGACGTAGTCGACGGGGGTCCGGTCGGCCAGGAACTGGACCGATGGCCAGTAGCCCTCCATGAAGAAATCCTCGGCGCCCTCGTAGTGCAGCTCGAAATCCCCGCTGAGTAACACGACGAGGCTGGTGGCGATCATCTCGGCGAGAAACCCGGCCCGGTCCGACTCGATCTCCTCACCCTCCGTGGTCCTGTCCCACAGCAGCTCGGCGCCGGCACGGCTGAGCCGATCGAAGTCCGCGAGCAGCTCACGGGCGAGGGGGAGCAGGTCGGCGACCTTCTCCGGACCGGCGTAGTCGAAGCTCAGCCACACCTCGTGCTCACCGAGCGGCACCAACGCCTGGCCCACCCGCAGGATATCGGCGAGTTCCGGACCGGCCAGCTCCGGACCGACCGACGGCGGGGGATAGGGCTTGTCCGACTGCGTGAGCTCCGAGAGTTGGTGGGTGCGCAGGAAGATCTCCGTCAACTGCTCCTGGTAACGCGGGTTGTGCTCCTCCGCGACGAGCCTCGGTTGTGCGGTGAACTGGTCGGGGCTGCCGTGCGCCACCTGGCCGTCGGCGCTGGTCAGGACGAATTCCCCCGCGTCGTACGCGATGTCCTGAACCCGGAACGACCTCGGCAGCTCGACGATGCTGACGCGGCCGCAGCTGCCGACCGTCGCGGACTGCGTCCCGTCGTCGGAGTTCTGGACGAGGAAGACGCTGTGCGGCTCCGCCGCGACGCAGAAGACGCCGTCCGGCTCAGCCGCCTTCCGCAGCCGTTTGCCGTTGCCGTGGAGAGCGTCTCTGAAAACGTCCATGTCGAGCACGGTGGCATCCTGCCAACATGAAGGATTCTCAACAAGTCTAATCGGCGTGATCATCTGGGTTGGGCCCGCTAGGATGCGAGGATCTTGCGGTCGGCGGGGCGACCGAGCTTCCATCCGACTGTTCAACTGGGGAACGACACTGGTGAACCGGACCTTTCAGGTCGATCTGCGTGGCGTGGTCGACCTGCTCAGTCATCACCTCTACTCCAGCCCTCGGGTGTACGTCCGAGAGCTGTTGCAGAACGCCGTGGACGCCGTGACGGCCCGGCAAGCGGTGGCGGACGGCGCGCCGACACGGATCGCCATCCGCGTCGACGGGCCGACGCTGACGATCACCGACAGCGGCATCGGCCTGTCCGAGGCGCAGGTGCACGAGCTGCTGGCCACCATCGGGCGCAGCTCCAAACGGGACGAGCTCGGGTTCGCGCGCCACGAGTTCCTCGGGCAGTTCGGGATCGGGCTGCTGTCGGCGTTTCTCGTCGCCGACGAGGTCCGGGTGCTCACCCGCGCGGCCGGCACGCCCGCCGTGACGTGGGTCGGCCGTTCCGACGGCACCTACTCGGTGGGTGCTGGCGAGCGGGACGACGTTGGCACGACGGTCACGCTGAACGCGCGGCCGGGCTGCGAGCAGTGGTTCGCCGGGCCCACGGTCCTGGAGCTGGCGCGCCTGTACGGCGGGCTGCTGCCGTTCCCGGTGACCGTGGACGGGCAGCGGATCAGCGGCGACGTGCCGTGGGCACGCGACGAACGGCCTGCCGGGCAGCGTAAGGCGGACCTCGTCGGGCACGCGCAGGACACCCTCGGGTTCACGCCGTTCGACATCGTGCACCTGAACGTGCCGGAGGCGGACCTGACCGGCGTCGCCTACGTGCTGCCGTTCCCCGCCAACCCCGCCGAGCGGGCGGGACACCGTGTGTACCTCAAGCGGATGCTGTTGTCCGAGTCCGCCACGGACCTGTTGCCGGACTGGGCTTTCTTCGCCCGCTGCGTCGTCGACTCCGGCGAGCTGCGGCCCACCGCCAGCCGTGAGGCGCTCTACGCCGACGGTCTGCTGGACAGCACCCGCGAGGCGCTCGGCGACGCGCTGCGTGGCTGGCTCGTCGACCTCGCGCGGACCAGCCCGGAGCGGCTCCACCAGTTCCTCGACATCCACCACCTCGGGGTCAAGGCACTGGCGCTGCACGACGACGAGATGCTGCGCCTGGTCGACCAGTGGTGGCCGATGGAGACCAACGTCGGGCGGATGACGCTGGCCGAGTTCCGGTCCCGGTACGGCTGCGTGCGCTACAGCGCCACCATCGACGACTTCCGGCAGCTGGCATCCGTGGCCGCGGCCCAGGACCTGCCGCTGGTCAACGCCGGCTACACCTACGACACCGAGATCATCGAGCGGCTGCCCGCACTGGACCGCGGGTTGACCGTCACTCGGCTCGACCCCACCGACCTGACCACCCGGTTCGACGCGCTGGACCCCGGCACCGAGCTGACGCTGCGGCCGTTCCTCACCGCGGCGCAGCGCGGGATGGACCCGCTGGGCTGCGAGGTGGTGCTGCGGTCCTACGAACCGGCGTCGCTGCCGGTGCTGTTCCTCTCCGACCGCGCGGCCGCGTTCCAGGCCGAGCTGCGTGCCACCCGGGAGAAGGTGGACACGCTGTGGGCCGGGGTGCTGTCCGCGTTCGACAAGCCCGTCGAGGACAGACCACAGCTCGTGCTCAACCACCGCAGCCCGCTGGTGCGGCGGATCTGCCGGCTGGAGGACCCCGACCTGGTCCGCCTGGCCGTGGAGTCGTTGTACGGGCAGGCATTGCTGCTCGGCTACCACCCCATCCGGCCCGCGGACGCCGCGCTGTTGAACCGTTCGTTCCTCGGCCTGCTCGACCAGGCCGTCCCGACCATTGAGGACGTCCAGTGAGCGGAGCTTGCGGAGCGAACCATCCACAATCAGGACGCCGCCGAACCCGCGGAGGGCGCCGGAGGAGCGGAGCCTGCGGAGCGTTCCGGCGCCACGCAGCGAGTGAGGGGGCGTCTTGAGCCAGAGCGAACAGCAGCTGCTGGAGAAGGTGGCCGCCGCGTGGCGGATGCCGTACGGGCGCGCGCAGACCGCCGCCGTCGAGGACGTGATCAGGCACGCGGACGCGCAGGGCTTCGCGGATGCCCAGTACCAGGCGCGCATCCTGGCGGTCAGTGCCTACGTCTACGGCGGCGAGCCAGCGAAGGCGTTCGTCCCGTTCGCCTGGTGCCTCGCCACCTATGACCGCGGCGACGCGGATCCGCGGTTCGACCACAACCTCTACTGGGCCTTCAAGTGGATGGTCAGCGCCATGACCAAGTTCCCCGAGGTGCCCCTTGACCGGACCCACGCCGTGCTCGACGACATGGAGCGGCGCTACCGCGTCGCCGGGCACACGATGAACCCGGTGCACCAGCACCGCGAGCGGGTCGCGCGGCACGTGGGGGACGTGGCGGCCGCGGCCGAGCAGTACCGGCTGTGGTGTGCCGCTCCGCGCGGGGAGATGTCCGACTGCGCCGGGTGCGAGCCGACGTCCAAGGCGTACCACCTTTCGTGGCAGCGCCGGGACGAGGACGCCGTCGCGGTCGCCGTGCCGGTCCTGGACGGCTCACTGACCTGTGTCGAACAGCCGCAGGCGATCCTGACGAGCCTGCTGATGCCGTATCTGCGGACCGGCCGGCACACCGAGGCGGCCGACGCGCACCGCCGTGCGTACCGGGCGATCCAGGCCAACCGCGCCGACATGGAGACGCTCGCCACCAACCTGGAGTTCTGCGCCATGAGCGGCAACCACGCGCGCGGGCTCGAGCTGGTCGAGCGGCACGTCGGCTGGTTGGCCGAGCCGCCGTCCCCGTCCGCGGACATGGGGTTCTCCGCGGCCGCGGCCCTGGTGCTGCGGCGGGTCATGGAGGTCGGACACGGGGACACGCCGGTGCGGCGTCCCGCGCTCGACGGCGACGAGGTGCGCGAGGTACCGGTGAGCGCACTGCACGAGGAGCTCGCCGAGCGGGCCCGCGTGCTGGCGCGACGGTTCGACGCGCGCAACGGCACCACCGCGATCAGCGACCTGATCGCCGAGACGCTGGCGGCCGAGCCGATCGTCGAACACCTGCCGCTGTCGGGGCAGGCGCGGCGCGAGGTCCGGCCGCCCCAGCCAGCGCCGGTCGACCTGCCCGAGTCACCGGCCGACCTCCTGGCACTGGTGAGGGCGGAGTCCCGCGTCGGCAACCACCACGTCGTGGCGGCCGTCTGGCGCCGGTTCGACGAGGTGTGCCCGGACCCGGAGCCCGCGTTGCTGGCACCTCGGCTCGTCGACCGCGCCTTGCACACGATCGAGGAGGATCCGGGCGAGGCCGAGCAGATCATGCTCCGCGCCATGGAACTGTACGAACAGGTCGGCGACGACGTGCGGCGGCTGGTGGTACGCGGCCACCTCGGCATCCTGCGGTGCGAGGCCGGGCGTGAGGCCGAAGGGCTCGCCGATGTCGAGGCGAGCGCCGAGGGGCTGATGGTCGTCGGCGACGACGAAGACCGGATCCTCGGCAGGGTCAAGCTCGGCTACGCCTATCAGCTCGTCGGTCGTGTCGAGGAGGCGCTGGCTGTCTTCGGCGCGGCGGTGGAGGAGGCCGAGCGGGTCGGCTCCGCGGCACTGGCCGGCCAGGCCGCCATGTGTCTCGCGCAGACCCACGCCAGGATGGGCGAGGAGCACGCGCCGGCCGCGGTGGCGTACGCCGACCAGGCGGTGGCCGCGTACGCCACGCTCGAACCCTGCGGCGACCTGCGCATGGCCCAGTTCCTCGCCGGGCAGCTCCACGCGTCGGGCGGCGACCTGGACGAGGCGTACCCGTTGTTCGGCGAGGCGGCGAAGGCCGAGGCCCCGGAGCTGCGAGGGCAGGCCCTGCACCTGCGGGGCAAGGTGGCGCTGGACCTGGGCCGTGCCGAGGAGGCCGGTGAGGCACTGGCCGGGGCCATCGCGGCACTGGAGGCGGCGGGAGGTCCCTCGGCATACGCCAAGGTGGACTTCGGCGCGGCCAGCCTGATGTCCGAGCGTGCCGACGAGGCCGCGGACGCGCTCGAGGAGGCCCTGGCCGAGCTGCCACCGGACGAAGAGGAGACCAACCAGGCGCGGTTCCTGCTGGCCAGGGCGTACCGCGCGCTGGGGCAGCAGGACCAGGCGCTGACACTGCTGGAGCAGGTCGCCGAGCAGTGCGCCAAGGAGGGAAACGAGCCTGGCGTCGGCCAGATGCGGGCCATGTCGGGCGACATCCTCGACGAGCTGGACCGCGACGCGCTGGCCGCCGAGCAGTACACGTTGGCCGCTGTCGCATGGCACGACTTCCCGCTCGAGGAGCTGGCCAACCGCCGCAAGGCCGCGGTGTCGTGGCGGTGGGCCGGTGACCTGGACAGATGCCTGCCCGCACTGGCCATCGCCGACGAGGTGGCCGCCGGCATCGACGGCGACGAGCCGCATGTGGTGTGGGAGAAGGCGTCGCTGTCCTACGACGCGGCCCGCATCCTCGCCGACGCGGGACGTCTGGCCGACGCCGCGCCCCGCGCCGCCGAGGCAGCCGAGGGCTTCCGGTCACTGGACGCCACGACCGAGTCCGCCTTCGCCACCGTCCTGCACGGCCGCCTACTGGCCGACCTCGGCCACCTCGCCGAGGCGGCCGGTCTGCTGGAGGCCGCGCTGCGCGATCTCCCGGAAGACGCCACCGGCCCACGTGAGGACGTGGAGTCGATACTCGCGGGGATCCGTGCCCGCGCAGAGTAAGCCGGTCACGAGTTCTGCCGTACGAACCGCAGGACGCGTCGTTCACCTCGGCGGGTGACTCGCGGGCGATGTGCACACGGTCGAGATCGAGCGCGGCCAGCACATCGGACAGCCAGCCGCCTGGTCGGCGGCGTCGCGGATGGGTGCGGACCGCACGCTGCCGCCCGACTCGCCGAGCAGGTCGACCGCGTGGACCGGGTGTTGTTCGGCGAGCGCCGCGATTCCACATGACCGCTCGTGCCTGCCCAGCCGGGCAGGCACGAGCGGCGCGCCATCCGCCGGTCAGGCTGTGTTGCTCGGCCACCCCGCGGTCGATGTCGCACTGTCCGCTGTGGACGGTCAACTCGACAAGCTGATGAACCATGGGTAAAGAGGCGAAGACGGGATTCGAACCCGTGTGGGAGGTTTTGCAGACCTCTGCCTGTCCTCTCGGCCACTTCGCCGCGCGTGGGCGCCGAAGAAACGACGCGCGTCAGTTAGGACGCGGGACAGATCGCGCTCGCCCGCAGTCGGAAGTCGACATGCTGGCGGCGAACGAGGGTCGCGGTAGCGGTCACGATCACCACGATCGCAGCGCGGAACCGGCTCGTCAAACCCGATTCGCGCGCCTCCCACATCGCGGGAATGCGGTGTACAAAAGGTACGAATCCCTTTTGTGGCACGCCGATTCAATGAACGGTTATGACGGTGTATCGAAATTGAGATGACGATCGTCACTAGCTGCTCTGGTGCGAACTTGTTAGCTTGACTGGCATGACCATTTCAGGGCGATCGAGAAGGCGCGTCCGCTATTGACTCAATGCGCCTCACTAACACTTTGCGCAGGTCAGACTGCTTGAGGTGATCGTCGGTAAATTGTCGGGGAATGCCACACTAAATGAACTTGTAGTCGGGATGTTTAGAGTGTCCGACAATGGGGTACCCCCTGCGGTTTGCCTTTCCGGAATGCGTCACGGTAGTTGAGCGAATTTGGCGTAGAGAGGTCGGGGCGTGGACTGCTCACTGCTTGGTGTTCGCCTGAAGGAGTTGGTGGCCGCGCACGGTGTGCCGGGCGCGCAGTTCGCCGTGCACTGTCGCGGTGAGACCTGGACCTGGGTCGACGGCGTGACCAGAACCAGTGCCGGCGTGCCGATGACCGCCGACGCGCCGGTGCCGGTCGGGTCGATCACCAAGGTCGTGACCGCGGCCGCGGCGCTGGTCCTCGTCGGTGACGGCGACCTCGACCTGGACGAGCCCCTGGTCGTCGTGGTGCCGGAGATGCGGGAGCTCCCGGGTCGCCTCCGCGGCCGGCTCACCCTGCGGCACGTGCTCAGCCACACCGGCGGGCTGCCGTCCGACGTGGACGTCCATGCCGCGACGGCACGACGGCACGTCCTGGACTGCTGTCGCGCCGTTCGCCCACTGTTCGATCCGGGACGGTCGTTCTCCTACTCCAACATCGGTTACCTGCTCGCGGGGCAGGCCGTCACGACGGTCACGGGCATGAACTGGTGGGAGGCCGTCCAGGCGCTCGTGCTCGACCCGCTCGGCGTCCCCGCCCGGTTCGTCACCGGCACTCGCGTGCCCGCGGACCTGGTCAGCGGGCACTCACGGCGCCAGCGCCCGGTCGTCCAGTCCCTGTCCGCCGCCGAGGCCGCTGTCGGCGCACTCGCCGCCAGCGCGTCGGACCTGGTCGCGCTGGGACGCGGCCTGCTCGTCGCCGACGCGTTGCTGGACCGCGAGGTGCGGGACCAGATGTGTGCCCCGGTGTCCGGCGCCGACCCGTTCGGCCTCGCGGACGGATGGGGGCTGGGCCTCGCCTGCTTCGGCGGCGGCCGCACCGCGGGCCACGACGGCAACGGCGACGGCACCTCCTGTCATCTGCGGATGAACCGCGACACCGGCACGGTCGTCGCGCTCACCACCAACTCGGCCGCCGGGTTCGCGCTGTGGCGCGAGCTCTCGCCCGACCTGCCAGCACTCGGCGTGCCGGTGGACGACCACGACCCGCTCGCCGTCGGCGAACCGGTCGACGCACCCCAGGGGTGCACCGGCGTCTACACCAACGGCGACCTCGAGTACGCGGTGGCACACAACGACAACGGCGGCTTCCGGCTCACCGTGGACGGTGAACCCTTCGCCGACCTCACCGTCCACTCCGGACACCGGTTCACCATGCGCGACTGCGACACCGGAGTCACCGACCAGGCCGGCCGGTTCGTCCTCGACGGCAACGGCCACGTCGCCGGCCTCCAGGTCGGCGGCCGGCTCGCCAGCAAGCAGCTCGAGCGCGCACGCCTCGTCGGCTGATCCCTCGTCCCCCGAAAGGTTCCCGTACGCCATGGGTGCCACGACCTTGCTCGACCTTTTCGCCGCGCGAGTGGCCGCTGACCCGGACCTGCCCGCGGTCCTCGCCGACGGCACCGCGCTCAGCTACGCCGAACTGAACGACCGCGCGGACCGCCTCGCGCACAAGCTGATCGCGGGAGGGGCGGGACCGGAGAAGGTGGTGGCACTGCTGCTGCCGCGGTCGGTGGAGATCGTCGTCGCGCAGCTGGCCGTGCTCAAGGCCGGCGCGGCCTACGTGCCCGTCGACCCCGCCTACCCCGCGGAGCGGATCGAGGCCATGCTGGCCGACGCCCGGCCCTGTCTGGTCGTCGACGACCAGACGTGGGTGGCCGACGCCGGTGAGGTCGTCGGCCCGCCGGAGACCGGGCCGATCCGCCCGGAGCACGCCGCCTACGTCATCTACACCTCCGGTTCGACCGGGCGGCCCAAGGGGGTCGTCGTCACACACGCCGGGCTCGCCACGTTCGCCACCGCCGAGGTCGAGCGGTTCGGCGTGCGGCCGGGCGACCGCGTGCTGCAGTTCTCCTCACCGAGCTTCGACGCCTCGGTGCTGGAGCTGTGCATGGCGTTCGCCGGCGGAGCGGCCCTGGTCGTGCCCCCGCCAGGGCCGCTTCTTGGCGACCACCTGGCCGAGGTCCTGCGGGAGCGGCGCGTCACCCACGCGCTCATCCCGCCGGTCGCGCTGGCCACGGTGGACGACCCCGACCTGCCGGACTTCCGCCTGCTGGTCGTCGGCGGCGACGCGTGCCCGCCGGAGCTGGTCCGCAAGTGGGCCCCGGGACGACAGATGATCAACGCCTACGGACCGACGGAGTCCACAGTGGTCACGAGCTGGAGCGACCCACTCGCGCCTGCCACGGCCGCGCCGCCGATCGGCCGACCGATCCCCGGCACCGTCGTCCACCTGCTCGACGACGACCTGCGGCCGGTGTCCGACGGCTCGCCCGGCGAGCTGTACGTGGCGGGGATCGGGCTGGCGCGTGGCTATCTGGAACGTCCCGGCCTGACCGCGAGCCGGTTCCTCGCGAACCCGTACGGGGTGCCGGGTGAGCGGATGTACCGCACGGGAGACGTGGTGCGGCGGCAGCCGGACGGCAACCTGGAGTTCGTCGGCCGGGCCGACCACCAGGTGAAGATCCGCGGGCACCGGGTCGAGCCGGGGGAGATCGAGGCGGTGCTGGCGGCCGACCCGACGGTCGGGCAGGCGGTCGTCGTGCCGAGGGAGGACGGCGGGCTGAAGCGGCTGGTCGCCTACGTGGTGCCCGCGGCCGCCGACCGGCCGGTGCCGGCCCGGCTGCGGGCGTTGGCGACCCGCACGCTGCCGGCGTACATGGTGCCGGCCGCGTTCGTCGTGCTCGACAGGTTCCCGTTGAGCCCCAACGGAAAGCTCAATCGGGAGGCACTACCGGCTCCGGTCTTCGGCAGCGTGGCCGAGGCCGGGTCGGTGGCGCCGCGCGACGCTCGGGAACGACTCGTCGCCGGCGTGTGGGCCGAGGTGCTCGGCGTCGACGAGGTCGGGGCGACCGACGACTTCTTCGCGCTCGGCGGTGACTCCATCCTGGCCGCACGGGCACAGGCCCGCCTCGCGGCACAGGGGATCAGGCTCTCCGGCCGCGCGATCTTCGACGCCCGCACGGTCGCGGCCCTCGCCGAGTCGCTCCCCGGCGCGGAGGAGACCGAACGCGTCCCCCACGTGTCCCGCGAGCACCCGCTGCCGCTGGCTCCCGCGCAACGAAGGCTGTGGCTGGAGGAGATCACCCGAGGCGGCGTGGCGAACAACACCGGGGCGGCGATCCGCCTCACCGGCGCGCTGGACCAGAACGCCCTGTGCGACGCGCTGGACCGCCTCGCCGCCCGCCACGACGCGCTGCGCACGACGTTCGCCGTGTTCGACGGCGAACCACGTCAGCTGGTCGACCCGACCGGCGAGGTACCGCTGCGTGTCGCGGCCGCGGACGAGGACCGGCTGGATGCGGTTCTCGCCGAGGAGCTGGCCCGTCCGTTCGACGTGCACACCGGCCCGCTCACCAGGGCCCTGCTGGTCCGGACGGCCGAGGAGGAGCATGTCCTGCTCCTGGCCCAACACCATCTCGTCACGGACGGCTGGTCCATGGCCGTCCTGCTCGACGAGTTCGCCGCCTGCTACGCCGAGGCCGCGGGCGGGCCACGCGCCGCGCTGGCCGAGCGGCCACTGGACTATCCGGACTTCGCGGCCTGGCACGCCACCCGGCGCGAGAACACCGACGACCTCGCCTACTGGAGCGAGAGGCTCGCCGGATCGCCCGTGCTCGACCTGCCCACTGACCGCCCGCGCCCGCACCTGAGGGTCGGTGCGGGCGCGGTGCTCCACCACCGCCTGCCGGCGGCACTGGTGGAGCGACTGACGACCCTCGGCGCCGCGCACGACGCCACGCTGTTCATGACCCTCACCGCCGCCGTGCAGGCACTGCTCGCCAGTCGGGCCGGACAGCGGGACGTCGCGGTCGGGACGGTCCGGGCCGGACGCTCCCGGGCCGAACTGGACGACGTGGTCGGCTTCTTCGTCAACACCGTCGTGCTGCGGTCGCGGGTGACCGCCGAGCAGCCGTTCAGCGAGTTCCTCACCGACGTCCGCGAGACCGTGCTCGGCGCGTTCGCCCACGACGGGACCGCCTTCGACCGGGTCGTCGAAGCCCTTGCCCCGCAACGGGATCCCAGCCGCACCCCGCTGGTCCAGGCGGCCGTCGCACTGCACCAGCCCCTGGTGCGCACCAGGGAGACCGCCGGACTGCGCCTGACCGAGCACCACCTGCCCCGGCCCGCCTCGCGGTTCGACGTGACCGTCGAGTTCTGGCCGACCGGGGACGACCTCGTGCTGACCGTCGAGTACGACGCCGCGCTGTTCGACGCCGACCGGATGGCGGCACTGGCGGCCGACCTCGACGGGCTGCTGCGTGCCGTGACCGAACGACCGGACAGTCCACTCGGGACACTCCTGCCGCTCGACGGGGACCGCGAGACGCCCGCGAAGGTGGCACCCGAGGAAGCCCCGTACGTCCCACCCCGCACACCCGTCGAGGCGATCCTCGCCGCGGTGTTCGCCGAGGTGCTCGGCGCCGCGCGGGTCGGGGTGCGGGACAACTTCTTCGCGCTCGGCGGTGACTCGATCCTGTCCATCCAGGTGGTGACCGCCGCCCGTGCGGCGGGGCTCGTGTTGACCTCCCGGGACATCTTCGCCCACCAGACCGTCGCGGAACTCGCCACCCGCGCCCAACCATTGGGGGATGGGCACATGGACGACGGTCCGGTCGCGGGCGACGTGCCGCTGACCCCCATCCAGAGATGGTTCCTCGACACCCACACCGTCCATCCCGAGTGGTTTCACCAGTCCTGCACGGTCGACCTGGGCATGCCCGCCGACCCGGAGGCGCTGGCCGCCGCCGTGCGTGCGCTCACCGAGCACCATGACGCGCTGCGGATGCGGTTCACCCGCGACGGCACGTGGCAGCAGGAGAACCTGCCGGCCGGCGAGGACGGCTCGATGGTCGGGCACGGCCCGCTGTTCGACGCGCGGATCATCGGCGAGCGCGGCGTGCGGTGCCGGGCGCACCACCTCGTCGTGGACGGCGT
Source organism: Actinophytocola sp. (assembly GCF_036378875.1). Lineage (GTDB taxonomy): Bacteria > Actinomycetota > Actinomycetes > Mycobacteriales > Pseudonocardiaceae > Actinophytocola. The sequence continues at coordinate 17,538 of NZ_DASUVO010000014.1, read as the reverse complement.
GTCCTGGCGGGTACTCGCCGAGGACCTGCGGGCCGCGCACAAGCAGGCCGCGCAGGGCGTCGAGATCCGCCTGCCCGCGCGCACGACCGCGTTCCGCGACTGGGCACACCGCCTCGCCGCGCACGACTTCACCACCGAGCGCGACTACTGGGCCGCCGTGGCACGCGAGGTGGGGACCGTGCCGGCTGACCACGACGGCGCCAACACCACCGCCTCCGAACGGTCGGTGACCGTCGCGCTGGACCGGGACGCGACGACCGCGCTGCTGCGGGAGGTGCCCCGCCTGTTCGGCACCGAGGTCAACGACGTCCTGTTGACCGCGCTGGCCGCCGCGCTGTGTCCGTGGGCCGGCCGTGACCAGGTCCTCGTGCACCTGGAGGGCCACGGACGCGAGGAACTGTTCGACGGCGTCGACCTGTCCAGGACGGTCGGCTGGTTCACCACCGTGTTCCCCGTGGTGCTCCACACGCCGGGACCGGACTGGGCCGCCGCGCTCGCCACGACCGGTGCCTGGCTGCGTGCCGTGCCGGACCGGGGCATCGGCTACGGCGCGCTGCGCTGGCCCGGCGGTGACAAGGCCGGTGACGACCGCCTCGCGTCCGACGCCGAGGTCAGCTTCAACTACCTCGGGCAGTTCACCGCGACCACCGGTGAGCTGGAGCTGGCGGCCCACCCGGACGCGCCGCGCCCACACGTGCTCGACGTCGTGGCCAGGGTCCAGCAGGACCGCCTCCAGCTCACCTGGCACTACAGCGTGCACCGGCACGACAAGGCGACCGTGGCCCGGCTCGCGGCGGCCATGGCGGACGCGTTGCGTGCGATCGTCGCGCACCGGCCAACCGCGACCCGCCGCACCCCGGCCGACTTCCCGCTGGCCAGGCTCGACCAGTCCACTGTGGACCGGCTCGCGCACGCGGACGTGGCCGACATCTGGCCACTCACCCCGATGCAGGCGGCCATGGTGTTCCACAGCCTGTCGCAGGACGGCCGGGGCGCCTACTTCCAGCAGACCTCGTTCGTCCTCGACGGCGTCACCGACCCGGCACGGCTGGCCGACGCCTGGCGACAGGTGGTCGACCGCACACCCGTGTTGCGTGCCGCCGTGGTGTGGGCGGACGTGCCAACGCCGGTGCAGGTGGTGCACGACCGGGTCGACCTGCCGGTGCGGCTGCTGGACTGGACCGGCCAGGACCGGGCCACGCGCCTCGCCGAACTGCTGGCGCACGACCGGGCCGAGGGCCTCGACCTGTCCCGGCCACCGCTGATGCGGGTGACGATCGCGCGCCTGTCGGACACCGAGGTCCAGGTGTTGTGGACCTTCCACCACGTGCTGCTGGACGGCTGGAGCGTGTTCGGCGTGCTGGCCGACGTCGCCGCCGCGCACGCAGGCGAGCCGCTGCCGGAGCGGGCCCCGTTCGCCGCCTACCTGCGCCACCTCGCCCGGTACGACGACGCGGCGGCCGAACGACACTGGCGCGCGGTGCTCGCCGGGATCGAGGCGCCAACCCCGCTGCCCTACGACCGGCCGAGGTCCACGGTCCTGGAACCCAGCGCCGCCACCAGACTCCACATCGGACTATCCGAAGAGGACAGCACGGCGCTGTACGCGTTCGCGCGGGCCAACCGGCTCACCCCCGGTGCCGTTGTGCAGGGCGCGTGGGCGCTGCTGCTCGCCACCTACAGCGGCCAGCGGACCGTGTGCTTCGGCGCCACCGTCTCGGGCCGCCCGGCCGACCTGCCTGGTGTGGACGCGATGATCGGCATGTTCGTCAACACGATCCCCGTGGTCGCCACTGTCGACGGCGCCGTGCCGGTGGCGCGGTGGCTGCGGGAGCTGCAGGACACGCAGGTCGAGGCGCGCCGGTTCGAGCACACGCCGCTCACGAGCATCCAGGCGTGGAGCCAGGTGCCCGGCGGTGTCGACCTGCTCGACAGCGCGGTGATCTTCGAGAACTACCCGGTCGCGGAGACCGACGGGCTGCGGATCGGTGAGCTGGCCGCCGTCGAGAGCACGACGTTCCCGCTGAGCGTGACCGTCTACCCGCACGAACGGCTGTCGCTGCTGGTCGGCTACGAGCCGGCGCTGTTCGACGCGCGCACCGTCCACACGCTCGCCGAACACCTCGCGCACCTGCTGCGGGTGCTGCCCGCCGACCCGGACCGCCCGGTGTCCGCGGTGCCGACCCTCACGCCGGCCGAGCGGACGCAGGTGCTGGGGGAGTGGAACGACACCGCCGCACCCGTGCCGGACACGACGCTGGTGGCGTTGCTGGCCGAGCAGGCCGACCGCACTCCCGACGCCATCGCCATGGTCGCCGAGGGTCGCACGTTCACCTATGCCGAACTGCACGCCAACGCGAGCCGCCTCGCGCGGCGGCTCATCGCCTGTGGCGCCGGGAGGGGTCGCGTGGTGGCGGTGGCGCTGCCGCGCTCGGCTGAACTGGTGGTGGCGCTGTACGCCGTGCTGAAGTCGGGCGCCGCGTACCTGCCCATCGACCCGGCCCTGCCGCGGGAGCGCATCGACTTCCTGGTCGCCGACGCGGAAGCCGTGGTGGTGCTCGACGACCCCGTCGACGTGCTGGTCGGCGGCGGCGACGACACGGCACCCGAGGTGGACATCACGCCGGCGGACGCCGCGTACGTGATCTACACGTCCGGTTCGACCGGCCGGCCCAAGGGTGTCGTGGTGCCGCACCGGGGTGTGGTGAACCATCTACTGTGGACGCAAGAGCGGTTCGGGCTGACGGCCGACGACCGGGTGATGCTGAAGACCCCGGCGAGCTTCGACGTGTCGGTGTCGGAGTTCTTCTGGCCACTGGCCGTTGGCGCCACGCTGGTGGTGGCGCGGCCGGACGGGCACCGCGATCCCGGCTACCTCGCCGACCTGATCACCGCCGAGCAGGTGACCACCGTCCGCTTCGTCCCGTCCATGCTGCGGGCGTTCCTGGCGCACGCCGACGTGAGCCAGTGCCTGTCCCTGCGGCGGGTCCTCGCCAGTGGTGAGGCGCTGCCGGCGGACCTGGCCGCCGAGTTCCACGCCGCGTTCGACGGGCTCGATGTCGAGCTGCACAACCTGTACGGCCCGACGGAAGCGTCGATCGAGGTCACCCACGTGCGGTGCGCCCCTGGTGACCTGACCGTCCCCATTGGACGGCCGGCGTGGAACACGCGGCTGTACGTCCTCGACGCCGACCTCACCCCGGTCCCGCCCGGCGCCACCGGCGAGCTGTACCTCGCGGGCATTCAACTGGCCCGCGGCTACCTGAAGCGGCCCGGGCTGACCGCCGAGCGGTTCCTGGCCGACCAGTACGGCGCGCCAGGTGCTCGCATGTACCGCACCGGCGATCTCGCGCGGTGGACGGCGGACGGCACCGTCGAGTACCTCGGCCGCGCCGACGACCAGGTCAAGATCCGCGGGTTCCGCATCGAACCGGGTGAGGTGGCGGCCGTGCTTGCCCGTCAGCCCGGGGTGGCCGACGCCGCCGTGGTCGCGCGGGACGGCAGGCTGGTCGGCTACGTCACGCCCGTCACCGCGGACACGACGGCACTGCGTGAGGCGGCCGCGGCGACGCTGCCGGAGCACATGGTGCCCTCGGCGGTCGTCCCACTCGACCGGCTGCCGCTCACCCCGAGCGGCAAGCTCGACCGGCGCGCCCTGCCGGACCCGGACTACGCCGCCCCGATCGCCGCGTACGTCGCCCCCGGCACCGCGACCGAACAGGTCGTCGCGGACATCTGGGCCGAGCTGCTCGAGCTGCCCCGCGTCGGGGTCACCGACAGCTTCTTCGCCCTGGGCGGAGACTCGCTGCTGAGCCTGCGGGTCACCGCACGCGTCAACGCCGCGTTCTCCCTCGACCTGACCCCGAGGGACGTCCTCGCCGGTCGCACGGTCCGCGCGCTCGCGGACCTGGTGGAGGAACGCGTGCTGGACCAGCTCGAAACCCTCGCCCGAAGCGTTGAAGGAACCGCGCACTGATGACCTCCTCCCGACAGCGCCGCATCGACGCCTTGCCCGAGCACCTGCGGATCAAGCTGGCGAAGCGACTGGCGGGCGGCTCGGCGCCCGCCGCCGAGCCGACGATCCCCACGGCGGCGCACCACGGCCCGCTGCCGCTTTCCTCCGCGCAGCAACGGTTGTGGTTCGCGAGCGAGTTCACACCAGGCGGCACCGACTACAACAGCGGCATCGCGCTGCGCCTGACCGGCGAGCCGCGGTTGCCGGCGCTGCGTGCCGCCGTGGCTGGCCTGGTCCGCCGGCACGGGTCGCTGCGTACCACGTTCACCGAGGTCGACGGGCGCCCGGTGCAGATGGTGCACCCGGCCGGGGACGTCGGCGTGCCCATTGTGGACTGTCCGGTCGAGGAGCTGGGCGCGTTGCTCGACGCGGAGTACGCCCGGCCGTTCGACCTCCGTACCGGGCCGCTGTTCCGCGCGCTGGTGGTCCGGACCGGGCCCCGGGACCACGTGCTGCTGCTGACCGCGCACCACATCGTGGTCGACGGGTGGTCGCTGCGGGTCCTGCTCACCGAGTTGGCCGCCGACTACGCGGGCGACACCCCGGCCGCGCCCGAGCTGCGGTACGTGGACTACGCGGTGTGGCAACAGGATCGGCTCACCGGACCGGCGATGGCCGAGCACACCGCCTACTGGCGCCGGGTGTTGGACGACGCCGTCCCGCTCGACCTGCCCTCGGACCGGCCGCGCCCCGCCATGCGTTCCACCAGCGGCGCGGCCTTCGAGTTCACGGTGCCCCGGTCGCTGGCGTCCCGACTCGGGGACGTCGCGGCCGACAACGACACGACGCTGTTCACCACCCTGACAGCGGCCTGCGCGGTCCTGCTGGCGCGCTACAGCGGCCAGCAGGACGTGTCGTTGGGCACCGTGACCTCGGGGCGAACCCGGCCAGAGCTGGACGGGGTCGTCGGGTTCTTCGTCAACACGGTCGTGCTGCGTTCCACAGTGGACCCCTCGGCGTCCTTCGCCGAGTTCCTCGCTCGGGTCAACGCCGGCGCGCTCGAGGCGTTCAGCCACGACGAGGTGCCGTTCGACCGGCTGGTCGAGGCGGTCGACGCACCCCGCGACCCGAGCCGCAACCCGCTGTTCGACGTGTTCGTGACCCTCCAGAACGAACGCAAGGGCCTGCCCGACTTCGCGGACCTCGCGGTCGAGGAGGTGGCGCTGCGGCGCCAGAGCGCCAACTTCGACCTGAGCTTCGACTTCACCGAACGCGCCGACGGCATCGAGTGCCGGCTGGAGTACAGCACCGACCTGTTCGACGCGACCACCGTCGAGCGGATGGCCGGCCATCTGCTCGCGCTGCTCGACGCGCTCACCGCGACGCCCCACCACCCGCTGTCCGAGCTGGCGTGGCTGACCGCCGCCGAGCGGGAAATCCTGCTGTACACGTGGAACGACACGGACCTCGACGTCCCGGCCACCACGTTCCCTGCCCTGTTCGAGGCGCAGGCCCGGCGCACCCCGGACCGGGTCGCGCTGGTGTGCGACGCGGAGCGGCTGACGTTCGCCGAGCTGGACCGGCGGGCCAACCGGCTGGCGCACCGCCTCGTGGCCGGCGGCGCCGGTTCGGAACGGGTCGTTGCCGTGGCGCTGCCGCGGTCGGCGAACGCGATCGTCGCCCAACTGGCCGTGCTGAAGGCGGGTGCGGTGTACCTGGCGGTCGACCCGTCGCTACCCGCCGCCCGCCGCGCCCAGCTCGTCGAGGACTCCGGCGCCGTGCTCGTCGTGGACGGTCCACTGGAGACGGACGGGTTCCCGGACACCCCACCGGTGCCCGGTCCCCGCCCCGACCACGCCGCCTACGTCGTCTACACGTCCGGCTCGACCGGCCGGCCCAAGGGCGTGGTCGTCGCGCACCACAGCCTGGTGAACCTGCTGCACAACCACCGCGCCGGGTTCGTCGCGGACACGGGCGGGCGGCCGCTGCGTGCCGCGCTGTCGGCGGTGTTTTCGTTCGACACGTCGTGGGAAGGCCCGGTGCTCATGGCCGACGGCCACGAGCTACACCTGCTGACCGACGAAGTGCGGCTCGACCCCGAGGCCCTGGTGGACTACGTGGTCAGCCACCGCATCGACTTCCTCGACCTGACACCGTCCTACCTGCGCCGCCTGCTGCCCGCCGGCCTGCTCACCAACCCGTCCCACCGCCCGGCCGTGCTGATGCTGGGCGGCGAGGCACTGGACGCGCCGCTGTGGCGGGAGCTTGCCCTGTCGGACACGGCCGTCTACAACTTCTACGGCCCCACCGAGGCCACTGTGGACGCGCTGTCGACCCGGGTCGCGGGGGAGCGGCCGGTCATCGGCCGGCCATTGGCGAACCTGCGGGCCTACGTGCTCGACGACGCGTTGCGGCCGGTCCCGGTCGGCGTCCTCGGCGAGCTGTACCTGGCCGGCCCGCAGGTCGCGCGCGGCTACCTGAACCGGCCCGGCCTGACCGCGGGCCGGTTCGTCGCGGACCCGTACGGTGCGCCGGGGGAGCGGATGTACCGGACCGGTGACGTCGTGCGGTGGACCCCGGACGGCACCGTGGAGTACCTGGGGCGCGCCGACGACCAGGTGAAGATCCGCGGCTTCCGCATCGAACCCGGGGAGGTCGAGGCCGCGCTGCTGGGCTGTGCCGGTGTCGGCGAGGCCTGCGTCGTGGCCAGGGAGGACGGCGGTCACCGCAGGCTCGTCGGCTACGTCGTGCCAACGGCCACGGTCACCCCGGCCGGTCTGCGTGACGAGTTGAAGAAGGTGCTGCCCGACTACCTGGTGCCGTCCGCGTTCGTCGTGCTCGACCGGCTGCCGCTGAGCCCGAGTGGCAAGGTAGACCGGAAAGCCCTGCCGGCGCCGGAGATCAGTCACGACTCCGACTACCGAGCACCGCAAGGGGATGTCGAGGTCCGCCTGGCCGCGCTGTGGGCCGAGGTCCTTGGCGTCGAGCGGGTCGGCACCGGCGACAACTTCTTCGGCCTCGGGGGCGACTCGATCCTGTCCATCCAGCTCGTGTCCCGCGCCCGCCAGGCCGGACTGCGGTTCACGTCGCGGGACGTGTTCGCCAACCAGACCATCGCGGAACTCGCGACCGTCGTCACCACCGCCGAACCCACCGCGATCACCCCTACCCCGACGGGGCCGGCGCCGCTTACACCGATCCAGTCGTGGTTCTTCGCCACACACGGCGCCCGCCGGCACTTCACGATGTCGCTGCTCCTGGAACTGGCCGAGGACGTCGACCGGGCGGCACTGGCGACGGCGGTGGCCGCGGTCGTCGACCACCACGAGGCACTGCGCATGCGGTTCGCGCGCCGCGGCGAGAGCTGGCGCCAGGAACCCGGTCAATCCACAGTGGACATCGAGGTCGGTGACCCCGGGTCGGCACGGGCTGGGCTCGACCTCGCGTCCGGTCAGGTGTTCCGGGCGCTGCTGATGGACGGGCGGCTGCTGCTGATCGCACACCACCTCGTGGTGGACGGCGTGTCCTGGCGGGTACTCGTCGAGGACCTGCGCACCGCCTACACACAGGCCCTGTCCGGGGAACCGGTGCGGCTCGCGCCGGTCGGCACCGGGTTCGGCGAATGGGCACACCGGCTGCGGGACCACGTGGCCGCGGGTGGGTTCGACGACGATCTCCCGTACTGGCAGGCCGTTCCCGCGCCGCCGCCGCGACCGGAGGCCACGGCGGCCACGGCCCGTTCGGTGACCGCCCGGCTGGACCGCGACACGACCACCGCGCTCCTGCGCCTGGCCGAGGAGCGCTACCGCGCCCACGCCGACGACGTGCTGCTGGCCGCGCTCGGCCGCGTTCTCGCCGGCTGGACCGGCCGCGACACCGTCGCCGTGACCGTGGAGGGCCACGGCCGCGAGGAGATCATCCCCGGCGCCGACCTGTCCCGCACCGTCGGCTGGTTCACCACCCAGTACCCGCTCGCGCTGACCGTGTCCACCGACGACTGGGACGCCACGCTGAAGGCGGTCAAGGAACAGGTCCGTGGCGTGCCCCGCCGCGGCATGAGCTACGACGCCCTGCGTTACCTGCGGCCGGGTAGTGACCTGCCCGCGCTGCCGGAGGTGTGCTTCAACTTCCACGGCCGCTGGGACTCCGACGACGCCTCGACGTTCCGCATCCGGCACGAACCGACGGGCGCCGAGATCGACCCCGGCTCGCCCCTCGACTTCCCGCTCGAGATCAACGGTCTGGTCGAACACGGCGAGCTGGTGCTGAACTGGCAGTACTCCACCGCCCTCCACGACGAGCACACGGTCCGCGGTCTCGCCGACGCCATGATCACCGCGTGCCGGGAGATCGCCGAGCACTGCGCACACTCCGGTGGCCGCACCCCGTCGGACTTCCCCCTCGCCCGCCTCACCCAGGAACAGGTCGACGCGATCGCCGGGGACGGCACGGACGTCGTCGACATCTACCCGCTCACCCCGCTGCAGACGGGCATGCTCTTCCACAGCCTCGTCGACCCGGACAGCGGCGCGTACGTCGACCAGGTACGCCTCGTCCTCGACGGCGTGCCCGACCCCGAAGCGCTCGCCGAGGCGTTCCGGCAGGTCGTCGCCAGGACTCCCGTGCTGCGCACCAGCGTGGTGTGGGAAGGCGTCGACGAGCCGGTGCAGGTCGTGCACCGCCACGTCGCCCTCGACATCGAGGTGCACGACCTGCGTGACACGTCGTTGGACGAGCTGGTGGCCCGCGACCGTGCGCGCCGCATCGACCCGGCCCGAGCCCCGTTGACCCGGTTGACGATCGTGCGCACCGGCGACGATCGGGTGGTGCTGATCTGGTCCACCCACCACGTGCTGCTCGACGGGTGGAGCACCGGGCAGGTGTTCGCCGAGGTGTGTGCCCGGCATGCGGCCATCACCCGTGGTCTGCCGGCGGCCGTGCCCTCGCGCCGGCCGTTCCGTGACTACCTCGGCTGGCTCGCCGGACAGGACGACACGGCGGCCGACGCGTACTGGCGGTCCGTGCTGTCCGGTTTCGACACTCCCGTCGCCGTCCCGTACGACCGGCCACCCACCCAGGCGCACCGCACCGAGTCGAGTGCCGGCGTTCGTGTCGACCTCGACGCGAGTCCGGTGCGGGCCGCCGCACAGCGTGCCGGGCTCACCGTCAACACGCTCGTGCAGGGGGCGTGGGCGTTGCTGCTGTCGCGCTGGGCGGACACGGACGACGTCGTTTTCGGCAGCACGGTGTCCGGCCGCCCGGCCGAACTGCCGGGCGTCGAGTCGATGGTCGGCATGTTCATCAACACCGTGCCCACGCGGGTCACCGTCGACCCGCGTCGTCCGGCCGAGCCGTGGTTGCGGGAGCTGCAGGCCGCGCAGAGCGAGTCACGCCGGCACGATTTCCTGGCGCTGACGCGGATCCAGTCGCACGCCGACCTGGCGCCTGGTACCGCGTTGTTCGACAGCGTGGTGGTGTTCGAGAACTACCCGTTCGAGGACACGTCCACCGTGGATGGACTGCGGGTGGCCGAGGTGCACACCATCGACACCACGAACCTGCCGCTCGCGCTCTCCGTGAACCTCGACGAGCGGGTGCGGTTCGAACTGGCCTACGACCCGGCTCTGCTGGACGAGACGACCGCGCGGCGGGTGGCCGGGTGGCTGCGGGACATCGTCGCCGGCCTCACCGAGGACATGGCCAGGCCGTTGGGGGAGCTGCCCTGGCTGTCCACCGGGGACCGTGCGGTTGTTCTGCCTGACCACGCCGCGATCGGGGAACTGCCGCTGTTCCACCGTTCCTTCCGAGCGGTGCCGGACGCCACGGCGGTGGTGTCCGGGGCGACGACGCTGACCTTTGCGGAGCTGGATGCCGCCGCGAACCGGCTCGCCCACCGGTTGATCGAGCAGGGCGCCGGGCCGGACCGGGTGGTCGGGCTGCGGCTGCCGCGCTCGGTGGACTTCGTGGTCGCGATGCTGGGTGTGCTGAAGTCCGGTGCCGCGTACCTGCCCATCGACCCGGGCCTGCCCGCCGAACGGGTCGAGTTCATCCTGTCGGATGCCCGGCCGGTGCTCGTCCTTGACGAGTTGGGTGATCTGTCGGCGTACCCGGACGCGGATCCCGACGTCCCGGTCCGACCGGACCAGGCCGCGTACGTCATCTACACCTCCGGCTCCACCGGGCGCCCGAAGGGCGTGGTGGTCAGTCACCGCAACGTGGCGGCGCTGTACCACGCCAACCGGCTCGACATCATCGATCAGCTGGAGGGGCCGCAGCGGTTCGCGGTGACGGCGGCGTTCTCGTTCGACACGTCGTTGGAGGGCTTGCTGTTCCTGGCGGCCGGTCACGAGTTGCACGTGATCGACGAGGACCTGCGGCTCGACCCGTCCGCGCTGGTGGAGTACTTCCGCCGCAACGGGATCACCGCGGTCGACCTCACGCCGACCTACGCCACCCAGCTCATGGCCGCCGGGCTGGGCGACGCCGGCCTGCAGATGATCATGATTGGTGGCGAGGCGGCGACCGACACGTTGTGGCAGGCGCTCGCCGACCGGCCGGGTCTGATGGCGGTCAACTACTACGGGCCCACCGAGGTCACCGTGGACGCGACGGGCTGCCGGATCACTGAGGGTAGTCCCGTGATCGGCCGTCCACTCCGGACAGTGCGGGGATATGTGCTGGACGGCGAGCTGCGGCCGGTTCCGGTCGGCGTGCCGGGCGAGCTGTACCTGGCGGGGCCACAGGTCGCCAGGGGTTACCTGAACCGGCCCGGCTTGACCGCGCAACGGTTCATAGCTGACCCGTTCGGCCCGGCCGGCACGCGCATGTACCGCACCGGCGACCGCGTGCGCTGGACCGAGGACGGACAGTTGGACTACCTCGGCCGCGTCGACGACCAGGTCAAGATCCGCGGCTTCCGCGTCGAGCCCGGTGAGGTCGCCGCCGTGCTGCGCGGTCTGCCGGGGGTGCGGGACGCGGCCGTCGTCGCCCGTGACGGCCGGCTCGTCGCGTATGTGGTCGGCGACCCAGAGGACCCGCGTCGCGCGTTGGCCAGGGTGCTACCCGACTACCTGGTGCCGGCCGCGTTCGTCACCCTCGACGAGCTGCCGCTCACCACCAGCGGCAAGCTGGACCGCCGGGCACTGCCCGCGCCGGACTTCACCACCGACACGTTCGTCGCGCCCCGCACCGAAGCGGAACGGGTGGTGGCCGCCGCCTGGGCCGATGTGCTCGGCGTCGAGCGGGTCGGCGCGCACGACAACTTCTTCGCTCTCGGCGGCGACTCGATCCTCAGCATCCGCGTGGTGTCCAGGCTGCGTGCCGCGTTCGGCAGCCAGATCTCCCCGCGCGCGGTGTTCGAACACCCCACGGTCGCCGCGCTCGCCGCCGCGATCCCCGGCGGACACACCGACACGATCCCCACCTACCCCGGGACGGGACCGGCGCCGATGTCGTTCGCGCAGCAGCGGTTGTGGTTCCTCGACCAGTTCGAGGAGAACAGCAGCGAGTACGTCAGCCCGACCACGCTACGGCTGACCGGCGACCTCGACGTCGACGCGCTGACCACCGCGCTCACCGCGTTGACCGCCCGCCACGAGTCGCTGCGCACCACCTTCGCCGAGGGCGTGCAGATCGTGCACGACCCGATGCCCGCGAACCTCGTGCTGGTCGACCTCACCGACAACCCGGCGGGACTGGAGGCCGTGCTGGCCGCCGAGTGCGCCCGCCCGTTCGACCTGCGGCACGGCCCACTGCTGCGTACCACACTGATCCGGCTCGCCCCGACCGAGCACGTGCTCGTCCTGGCACTGCACCACATCGTCACCGACGGGTGGTCCACCGCCGTGCTCACCGACGACCTCGCGGCCCTCTACCAGGGCGTCGAGCTGCCGCCGCTTCCGTTGCGCTACACCGACTTCGCCGCATGGCAACGCGAATGGGCCGCCGGTGAGGACGCGGCACGCAGCCTCGACCACTGGCGCGACACGCTCGCCGGGATCGAGCCGCTGGACCTGCCCACCGACCGGCCACGAACACCCATGAGGTCCTCGGCGGGAGCCGTGCACCGGTTCGCGCTGCCGGCCGAGGAGACCGCCGCGCTGGTCGAGCTGGGTGCCCGCCGCGACAGCACGCTGTTCATGACGTTGCTCGCCGCCTGCCAGGTCCTGCTCGCGCGCTACAGCGGACAGCACGACATCACGGTCGGCACGGTCACCGCCGGCCGGGACCGCGCCGAACTGGACAGCCTCGTCGGGTTCTTCGTCAACACCGTCGCGCTCCGCACGGCCGTCGACCCGACCGAGTCGTTCACCGAACTGCTGAGCCGGGTCCGTGCCACCGTGCTCGCCGCGTTCGCCAACCAGGACGTGCCGTTCGAGCGGGTGGTCGACGCGCTGGCGCCCGAACGCGACCCGAGCCGCAACCCGCTGTTCGACGTGATGGTCCTGTTGCAGAACACGCCCAACGAGGTGCCGGACCTGCCGGGCCTGACCGTCACCGAGGTGAGCCCACCGGTCGTCACCTCCACCCACGACCTGACGATCGAGTTCCAACAGGACGGTCCGGAACTGCTGGGCGGCATCGAGTACAACCCGGACCTGTTCGACGCGGCCACCGTCTCCCGCCTCGCCCACCACCTCAGGGTGCTGCTCGCCGCCGTCGCCGCCGCACCGGACCGCTCGTTGTCCACAGTGGAACTGGCGGACGCCGACGAGCGCGCCCTGGTGTTCGGGGAGTGGCAACGCGGTGACCTGCCAGGCCCACACCCGCCGATCACGGAGGTGTTCGCCGCCCAGGCCGCCCGCACTCCGGACGCGGCCGCGCTCGTCTGCGGCACGGAGTCCCGCACGTTCGCCGAGGCCGACGCCGAAGCCAACCGGCTCGCGCGGTGGCTGATCGCGCACGGGGCTGGACCGGAGCGGCTCGTGGCGTTGCGGCTGCCCCGTTCGGTGGACTTCGTGATCGCCATGCTGGGCGTGCTCAAGGCGGGCGCCGGATACGTCCCGGTCGAGCCGAGCCTGCCCGCCGACCGCGTGGCGTTCCTGCTGTCCGACACCCAACCGGCCGTGGTGCTGGACGCGTTGCCCGACACCGCCGGCCTTCCGGAGGCTGCCGTCGACGTGGTGCCGCACCCGAGGCACCGGGCCTACGTCATCCACACGTCCGGATCCACTGGCGTGCCCAAGGGCGTCGAGGTCGACAACGGCAACCTGTCCGCGCTGTACCACAACCACCGCGTCGACATCATCGGTCAACTGGAGGGGCCGCAGCGGTTCGCGGTGACGGCGGCGTTCTCGTTCGACACCTCACTGGAAGGCTTGCTGTTCCTGGCCGCCGGCCACGAGCTGCACGTCATCGACGAGGACCTGCGGCTCGATCCACCCGCGCTCGTCGACTACTTCCGCCGCAACGGGATCACCGCGGTCGACCTCACCCCGACCTACGCCACCCAACTCATGGCGGCGGGCCTCGCCGAAGCCGGACTGCAGATGGTCATGCTCGGTGGCGAGGCGGCGACGGACACGTTGTGGCAGGCGCTCGCCGACCGGCCGGGTCTGATGGCGGTCAACTACTACGGACCCACCGAGGTCACGGTCGACGCCACCGGCTGCCGGATCGTGCCGGGCCAGCCGGTGATCGGCCGTCCACTCCGGACAGTCCAGACCTACGTGCTGGACACCGAGCTTCGACCCGCGCCGGTCGGCGTGCCAGGTGAGCTGTACCTGGCAGGCCAGCAGGTGGCCAGGGGTTACCTGAACCGGCCCGGCTTGACCGCGTCCCGGTTCGTGGCCGACCCGTTCGGCGCACCGGGCACGCGCATGTACCGCACCGGCGACCGTGTGCGCTGGACCGAGGACGGACAGCTGGACTACCTCGGCCGGGTCGACGAGCAGGTCAAGATCCGCGGGCACCGGGTGGAGCCCGGCGAGGTGCGGGCCGCGCTCCTCGCACACCCCGACGTGCGAGACGCCGCGGTCGTGGCCCGCAAGTCCGGCGACCACCTGCGGCTCGTCGGCTACCTCGTCGGCGGCGACCCCGACGAACTGACGGCCCACCTCCGCTCGACCCTGCCGGACTACCTGGTCCCGGCCGCGCTCGTGCCGCTCGACGAACTGCCCCTGACCACGAGCGGCAAGCTTGACCACCGCGCACTGCCAGAACCCGCCCCGGCCGAGGACCGAGGACACGTCGCACCGCGACCGGGCCTGGAGACCGAGCTGGCCGCGATCTGGTCGGCCGTGCTGGGCGTCGAACGGATCGGCGCACACGACAACTTCTTCGCCATGGGCGGCGACTCGATCCTGAGCATGCAGGTCGTGTCCACGGCCCGTGAGGCCGGCATCCGGTTGACGGCCAAGGACATCTTCCTCCGGCAGACCGTCGCCGACCTCGCCATCGCCGCGGTTCGGGACACCGCACCGGCACCCATCGTCGACACCGGCGGACCGGCGCCACTCACCCCGATTCAGCACTGGTTCGTCGCCGCCGTGCCACACCGCGACCACTACACGATGTCGATGGCCGTCGAGGTGGCCCCGGACATCGACGCGGCACGCCTGCGCCACGCGCTGACCGTATTGTGCGACCACCACCCCTCGCTCCGCACCCACTTCACCGACACCGACCAGGAACCCGGCCCGGTCACCGACGTGCTCGACATCGTGGTGGCCGGCGACCACGACCGGCACGCGGCAGCCGCGCAGGCCTCGATGCGGCCCGCAGACGGGCGGGTGTTCCGCGCGATCCTGTTCACCGGCGACAACCCCCTGCTGTTCCTGACCGCACACCACCTCGTCGTGGACGCGGTGTCGTGGCGGGTGCTGCTGGCAGACCTCGAGCGTGCCTACGCGGGTGCCGAACCCGGACCACGCGGTGTCTCCTTCGGACAGTGGGCGCGACTGCTCGCCGAGCACGTGCGGGACGGCGGGTTCGACGCCGACCTGCCGTACTGGCAAGCGGTTCCCGCCACCCCGCCGCTGCCGGTCGATCACGAGGACGGACGCAACCGGGTGGCCGACGCCCGGTCGGTCACGGCGGTGCTGAGCGAGGACGAGACCGACGCGCTGCTGCGCCAGGTCCCCGACGCCTACCGCACACAGATCAACGACGTCCTGCTCGCCGCCATCGGCCGTGCGCTGGCCGACTGGACCGGACACCCGCGGGTCGCGATCACCCTGGAAGGCCACGGTCGTGAGGACGTGCTCGACGGGGTCGACATCGGCCGTACGGTCGGCTGGTTCACCAGCCAGTTCCCCGTGACACTCGACCTGCCGGAGGGCGACTGGGGCGCCACCCTCAAGAATGTCAAGGAAACCCTGCGCGCGATCCCCCGGCGAGGCGTCAGCTTCGAGGCCCTGCGGTACCTGCGGCCCGGCGCCGACCTCGACCACGTGCCAGAGCCCCAGGTGTGCGTCAACTACCTGGGTCGCTGGGGCGACGACAACGACACCGCGGACGGGCTGATCCGTGGCAGCGCCGGTCCGCTCGGGCAGGACATCGCGCCCGAGACCGAACGCGGCCACCTGCTGGACATCACCGCCGCCATCGAGAACGGCTGTCTGCGACTGGAATGGGAGTACGCGGCCGACATCCACGACGAGGACACCGTCCGCCGGCTCGCCGTGCACACCGCCGCCGCACTGCGCGAGATCACCGCGCACTGCGCGGACAACGGCGGCCGCACCCCGTCCGACTTCCCGCTGACCGCCCTCACCCAGTCCGAAGTAGACAATCTGGTCGGTGACGGCTCTGACGTCGAGGATGTGTACCCGCTCACGCCCATGCAGGCCGGCATGCTGTTCCACAGCCTCGGGGACCCCGGCGCGTACGTCACCCACACCCGTGTCCGGCTGAGCGGCATCGACGACCCAGAGCGGTTCGGCGCCGCGTGGCAACGGGTCGTGGCCCGCACCCCGATCCTGCGCACTGAGTTCACGTGGCGCGGCGTCAGCACCCCCGTGCAGGTCGTCCGCCGCGAGGTGACCGTGCCGGTCGAGTACCGGCCGATCACGCCGGAGGACGAGACCACCCTCGACCCGGCCGCGGCGCCGCTCATGCGACTGGTGATCGCCCCGGGTGAGCCGGGCACGGTCGAGCTGCTGTGGACCTGCCACCACCTGCTGCTCGACGGGTGGAGCACGTCGCAGGTGTTCGCCGACGTGCTCGCCGAGTACGCCGGCATCGAACCGCCCGCCCGGCGCCCGTTCCGCGACTACCTGGCCTGGCTCGCGGCGCAGGACGTGGCCACCGCCGAACAGCACTGGCGTGACGTCCTCGCCGGGATCACCAGCAGCACGCCGCTTCCGTTCGACCACCCGCCGGTGACCGCACACCGCACCGAGACCACCGCGAACGTCCGGCTGACCCTGCCGGCCGCTGACCTCGAACGCACCGCCCGCGAACACGGCCTCACCGTGAACACCCTCGTGCAGGGCGCGTGGGCCGTGCTGCTGGCCCGGCACAGCGGGGAGCGGGACGTCGTGTTCGGCACCACCGTGTCCGGACGGCCCGGCGACCTGCCCGGCGCCGAGTCCATCGTCGGCATGTTCATCAACACCGTCCCCACCCGCGTGCGGGTCGAGGCAACCGCGCTGCTGTCCGACTGGCTGCACCAGCTGCAGGAGGCGCAGGCCGAGTCCCGCCGGTTCGACTTCCTGTCCCTGGCGCAGGTGCAGGCGTGCGGCGAGGTGCCGGCCGGGCAGCCGCTGTTCGACAGCCTTGTTGCCTTCGAGAACTACCCGATCGAGGGCGAACACGCGGACGGGCCACAGGTCGCCGCCGTGGACAGCGTCGAGACCACGAACCTGGCGGTCAGCGTCACCGCCTATGTGGACGGTCCGGTGCTGCATCTGGAGTTCGGCTACGACCCACGACTGTTCGACACGGCCACCGCCGAGGCTCTCGCCGGGCGCCTGCGCAGGCTGATCTCGGCATTGGCGACCGACCTCGACCGCACGATCGGTGAGCTGCCGCTGTTGTCGCCCGCCGAGCGCCGCCTGATCGAGTCGTGGCACGACACCAGGTCGGACTTCGCGCCGGCGACGTTGATCGAGTTGTTCCGTGCCCAGGTGGCGCGGACACCGGACACGCCCGCGCTGATCGTCGGGGATCTGGTGTTGAGCTACGCCGAGGTGGCGTCCCGAGTCGACCGGCTGGCCTGTGTGCTCGCGGCTCGTGGCGCTGGTCCGGAAGCCGTGGTGGCGTTGGTGTTGCCGCGGTCCGTCGAGCTGATCATCGCTCAGCTCGCGGTGGTGGCGGCGGGTGCGGCGTACCTGCCGGTGGATCCGGACTATCCGGCGGACCGCAAGGAGTTCATGCTCGCCGACGCCCGCCCGGTGCTGGTGATCGACGACGTGGCTCAGGTGTCCGCCATGGACAGTGAGCCGGGTGTGGAACCGACGCCACCCACGTTGGCCAACGCGGCGTACGTCATCTACACCTCGGGCTCGACCGGGCGGCCCAAGGGGGTCGTGGTGACCCATGCCGGTTTGGCGAACTTCGCGTTCGCCGAGGCGGACCGGTTCGCGGTGCGGCCGGGGGACAGGGTGTTGGCGTTCTCGTCGCCCAGCTTCGACGCGTCCGTG
>NZ_DASUVO010000013.1:0-64832 GCF_036378875.1 Actinophytocola sp. | reverse complement strand
ACGTTGCCGGTGCGCTCGCCGTTGCCGAACAGGCAGCCCTCCACCCGGTCGGCGCCGGCCAGCACGCCCAGTTCGGCGGCCGCCACGGCGGTGCCTCGGTCGTTGTGCGGGTGCAGGCTGAGCACTACCGAGTCACGGCCGTGGCGGCGACCGAGCTGGCGATGATGGCCGGTGCCGACCGGGTCGAGGGCTGCCTGTTCGGCCACGGCGAGCGCACCGGCAACGTCTGCCTCGTCACGCTGGGCATGAACCTCTTCAGCCAGGGCATCGACCCGCAGATCGACTTCTCCGACATCGACGAGATCCGCCGGACCGTCGAGTACTGCAACCAGCTGCCGGTCGGCGAGCGTCACCCGTGGGGCGGTGACCTGGTGTTCACCGCGTTCTCCGGCTCGCACCAGGACGCGATCAACAAGGGCTTCGACGCCCTGCGCACCGAGGCTTCCCGTGCGGGACACGCGGTGGACGACCACCCGTGGGAGGTCCCGTACCTGCCGATCGACCCGAAGGACGTCGGCCGGACGTACGAGGCCGTCATCCGGGTGAACTCGCAGTCCGGCAAGGGCGGCGTCGCCTACATCATGAAGACCGAGCACCAGCTCGACCTGCCGCGCCGCCTGCAGATCGAGTTCTCCCAGGTCATCCAGCGGTACACGGACAACGAGGGCGGCGAGGTCTCCCCCGCCATGATGTGGTCCACGTTCGCGTCGGAGTACCTCGACCTGGCCTCGCCGGTCGTACTGCGGGAACACCGCATCTCCGACGACGGTTCCGGCCACGACGAGATCAGCGCGGTCGTCGAGGTGGAGGGCGACCGGCACGAGATCAACGGCAGCGGCAACGGACCGCTCGCGGCGTTCGTGGACGCGTTGGCCTCGGTGGGCTATGACGTCCGGGTGCTCGACTACACCGAACACGCACTGACCGCCGGCGACGACGCCCGTGCCGCGGCGTACGTGGAGTGCGGCATCGGCGAGCGCACCCTGTGGGGCGTCGGCGTACACAGCTCCATCGTCACGGCGACGTTGAGGGCCGTGGTGTCGGCGATCAACCGCTTCTCACGCTAGCAAGTCCTGTCGAAAGGGCGGGTCCCACCGGACCCGCCCTTTTTGTGTTCGCCAGAAGTGAATGGCATATACGGAGCGTATACATGTCGGTGCAGCGCGCTACCTTCTCCGGCATGATTGAAAACGACGAGGCGGACCAGTTCCGCCGCATCCAGTTGGTGTCGAAGGTAGAGCGGGCGAAGGACGTGATCGCTCGTATCGCAAGGGCATCGACCACTACCGAAGAGAAATCGACGAGAACCACGAACTGCTGGGGCGGATAGCCGAGAGGCTCGACGAGCCGGAGGAGACCAGGGATGACCATTGAGGAGATGGACGCCCATATCGCGTATCTGGACGCCTTCCACAGGAAGATGCGGGAGGACATGATCGCCGAGGCGACCGCGCAACTCGAGACGGAGAAGAACCCGTACGTACGGGAGTCTCTGATCAAGCACATCGAGGAGGTGCGGGCGCTCGGGAACAAGACGTACGACTGAGGCTCAGTCGAGGGCGGCCAGTGCCGCGGCCACGGGGAGTGGGCCCGTGTGGATGTCGAAGCCTCGGTTTTCCGTGCGGGGTTCGGTCAGACACGCGGCGATCACCGCGGCCACGTCCAGCCGCGGCACGCGGCCGGCGTCCAGGTGGCTCGCGATGGACACCCGGCCAGTGGCTGGCTCGTCGGTGAGGGTGGCCGCGCGCACTACCGTCCACATCAGACTCGACCGGCGCAGCACGCTGTCGGAGATCTGCTTGGCGTACAGGATCGAGCGGACCAGGCGGTCTCCCTGGTCCGGGGCGTCGGCGAACTGGGCGGACAGCTGGACGAACCGGCGCACGGCCGCACGCTCGGCCGCGCGGATGCCCGTGATGGCCCCGTCCCGGTCGATCAGCGCCACGGCGGCGGGGTCGGGATCAGCCGCGCCTGCCGTGTTGATCACCACGTCGGAGCCGGCGAACGCGTCCACCAGTTCGTCCTGGGTGGCGGTCAGGTCCGCGATGACCGGCGTCGCGCCGAGGCCGGCGACGGCGTCCCCGCGGCGGCCGTTCCGCACCCCGGCACGCACCGAATGCCCTTGCCGCACAAGCAAACGCACGACCTGACGGCCGGTACGGCCAGATGCTCCGAGCACGGTGACCACCATGAGGTCATGGTGCCCGAAGCTGCCCGATCCGTTCCACTACGGGGCAATCACGGTCCCAGTGTTTCGGTGATGGAAGCCGGGCCGGCGAGTGACGCGTCGTCCACGGGGGTGTCCCATTCCATCTCGACCAGCTCCGGCTTCACCTCGTGTGCGCGGATCTTGCCGTCGCGGATGTCCTCTGCCCAGTGGCAGGCCACGCGGTGGCCCGGGTTGATCTCGCGGAGCTCCGGACGTTCCGTGTCGCAGCGTTCGCTCTGCCGCCACGGGCACCGGGTGTGGAAGCGGCAGCCCGACGGCGGGTTGGCCGGGGACGGCAGGTCGCCGGCCAACAGGATTCGTTCGCGGCGGTCCTCCACCACCGGGTCCGGCACCGGGACCGCCGACAGCAGGGCCCTCGTGTACGGGTGCAGCGGCTCCTCGTACAGCTCGTCCGACAGCGCCTCCTCGACCAACCCGCCCAGGTACATCACGCCGATGCTGTCGGAGATGTGCCGGACGACCGCCAGGTCGTGCGCGATCACCAGGTAGGTCAGGCCGAACTCCTTCTGCAGGTCCTCCAGGAGGTTGATCACCTGCGCCTGCACCGACACGTCCAGCGCCGACACCGGCTCGTCCGCGACGATCAGGTCCGGTTCGACGGTCAACGCGCGGGCGATGCCGATGCGCTGACGCTGGCCGCCCGAGAACTCGTGCGGGTACTTCCGCAGCGCGGTGCTCGGCAGGCCGACCGCCGACAGCAGCTCGCGCAAACGCTTGCCGGTCGACTCCTTGCCCTTGTCGAGCCCATGCGCGCGCATGCCCTCGATCAGCAGGGACTCCACGGACTGCCGCGGGTCCAGCGACGACAGCGGGTCCTGGAAGACCATCTGCATCCGCCGCCGCATGGTGCGCAGCTTCTCGCCCTTCATCGACGACAGGTCCACGCCGTCGAACACGATGCGGCCGCCGGTCGGCTCGGTGAGCTTCAGCATCGCGCGGCCCAGCGTGGACTTGCCGCAGCCGGACTCGCCGACGAGGCCGTACGTCTCACCCTTGTTTATCGACAAATCGACACCGTCGACCGCATACACGTAGCCGATTGTCCGGTCCAGCACCACGCCCCGCTTGATCGGGAAGTGGACCTTGATGTCGTTGATCTCGACAAGCGGCGCGCTCACGCCGGTACCTCCTGAGCAACCGGATTGTGGCACCGCAGCAACCGCTCACTGTTCCTGGCGCCGACCGGGTCCGACTCCATAGTCGGGGTCACCTCGACGCAGACGTCCGTCGCGTTCGGACAACGGGGCGCGAACGCACAGCCCGACGTCCACGGGATGTTGTCCATCACCGAACCGCGGATCGGCGACAGCCGCTCCCCCTTCGGCGCGTCCAGCCTGGGGATCGACGCCAGCAGTCCGTGCGTGTACGGGTGGCGGGGCACGGCGAACAGGTCGTGCCGGCTACCCCGCTCGACAACGCGGCCCGCGTACAGCACGTTCACCTCGTCACACAGACCCGCGACGACGCCGAGGTCGTGGGTGATCATGATCAGCGCGGTGTCGGTGTCGCGCACCAGGTCCGCGAGCAGCGCCAGGATCTGGGCCTGGATGGTCACGTCCAGCGCGGTGGTCGGCTCGTCCGCGATCAGCAGGCGCGGCTTGCACGCCAGCGCGATCGCGATCAACGCACGCTGCCGCATACCGCCGGACAGCTGGTGCGGGTACTCCGTGAGCCGCCGCCGGGGATCGGGGATGCCGACCTTGTTCAGCAGGTCCGCCGCCTCGACCATGGCCTTCTTGCGGGACATGTCGCGGTGCCGTTCGAGCACCTCGGTGACCTGCAGACCGATCGGGATCACCGGGTTCAGCGAGGACAGCGGGTCCTGGAACACCATGCCGAGGTCCCGGCCGCGCCGGTCCCGCATCTGCCGGTCCGACAGCGTCAGCAGCTCGGTGTCCTCGAACTTCACCGAGCCGGTGACCTTGTTGCCGCGCTTGGGCAGCAGACCCATGATCGCCATCGAGGTCACGGACTTGCCGCAGCCGGACTCGCCGACCAGCCCGACCGTCTGACCGGGCGCCACGTCGAAGCTCACGCCGTCGACCGCGGCGAACGGCTCCTCACCCTTGCGCTGGAAGACGACGCTCAGGTCACGTACTTCAAGGAGGGCCATCAGCGCCTGCTCTTCGGGTCGAGGGCCTCGCGCAGCGACTCACCCATCAGCGTGAAGCCGAGCGCGACCACGATGATGCAGCCTGCCGGCCAGAACGCGAGCTGTGGGTGGCTGTCGATCACGTTCTGGGCGGTGCCGAGCATCTGGCCCCACTCCGGGGTCCGGTCGTCGGGGTTGCCGAGGCCGAGGAACGACAGGCCAGCCGCCTCGATGATCGAGATCGCGAGCACCAGCGTGGACTGGACGATCACCGGGCCGAGCGAGTTCGGCAGCATGTGCCGGAACACGATGGCCCTCGGCTTCACGCCGAGCGCCCGCGCCGCGAGCACGTGGTCGCTGTGCCGTTGCGCCAGCATCGTGCCGCGCAGCAGCCGGGCGAACACCGGAATCTGCACGGTCGCGACCGCGACGATCAGCGTGTAGATGTTGGGCCGGGCGAACAGCGCGCCGATCGAGACCGCGAGCAGCAGGCCAGGGATCGACAGCATGATGTCGACCGCGCGCATGACCACGGTGTCGACCCAGCCGCCCAGCGCGCCGGCCAGCGTGCCGAGGACGAGCCCGCCCGTCAGGCCGATGAGCGTGGCGAGCACGCCGACCAGCAGCGTCTGCTGCGACCCGACCAGCAGGCGGGACAGCAGGTCGCGACCCACCTGGTCACCGCCGAGCGGATGCCCTGGCTGGGACGGCGGGATCTGGTTGCGTGCCTTGATGACCTGGTCGCCCAGCATGGGCACGGCCGGGTCGTGCGGCGCGATGAACGGCGACAGGATCGCGAGCACCACGAACGCCATGACGATGACCCCGCCGGTGAGGAACACGGGGTTGCGGCGCAATCGGCGCCACGCGGCGGCCGTGAGGCTGACACCCGGGTCGTCGCCGATGTGCCCGGCCTTCTTGGCCAGGGCGTCGATCTTCTCGGTTCGCGTGCTCACCGGGCACCGCCCATGGTGCGGATACGTGGGTCTATGAGCGCGTACGACACGTCGACCAGCAGGTTGACCAGCACGAACACCCCGGCAGCACAGATGATCAGCAACAACAGCACCGGATAGTCGCGGCGCTCGAACCCGATCGCCAGCGCCTGCCCGATACCGGGGAACGCGAACACCTTCTCGGTCAGCACCGCGCCGGCCAGCAGAGCACCGGTCTGCAGGCCGATGGTGGTGACCACCGGCAGCATCGCGTTTCTCAGCACGTGCCGGCGCCGGATCACCGGCGTGGTGAGGCCCTTGGACTCCGCCGTACGGACGAAGTCCTCGTCGAGCACGTCCAGCACCGAGGCTCGGGTGATCCGGAAGATCACCGAGAACGGGATGCTCGACAGCGCGATGGCCGGCAGGATCAGGTGCACGATCGCGTCCCAGGCCGCGTCCCACTCCTGCGTGATGATCCCGTCGAGGATGAAGAAGCCGGTCACGCGGGTGGCGTCGATGCCGCCCGTCTGCCGGCCGGCGGTCGGGAACCAGCCGAGGTCGACGGCGAAGACCTGCTTCAGCACGAACGCGAAGAAGAAGACGGGGACCGCCACGCCGATCAGCGACCCCACGATGCTCATGTTGTCGAGCAGGCCGCCCCGGCGCCGTGCGGCCAGGTAGCCGAGCGGGATGCCGACCGCGATGGCGATGACGATCGCGAGGAAGGACAGTTCCAGCGTGGCCGGGAAGCGCTGGAGGAAGATCTCCATGGCCGAGTCACCCGGCTGCACACCGGTGGACACACCGAAGTCACCGGACGCGGCACGGGTGAGGAACTTCCAGTACTGCACGTAGATCGGCTGATCGAGGCCAAGTTCCTCGGTCAGCCGAGCGCGGGTGGCGGCAGTGGCACGCTCGCCCAGAAGGGCCGAAACCGGCCCTCCTGGGAGCGAGCGGAGCCACGCGAACAGCAGCAGCGACAGCACCCCGACGACGATGACGAGCTGTAGCAGCCGCCGAACCGTGTAACGAAGCACCTAAGCTCAGCCGAGGCTCACGGTGTCGAACCGCTCGTCGGTGAGCGGGCTCGGGACCAGGCCCTGCACGTTCTCCGCGACCACGATCGCCGGCGGCGAGTGCGAGATCGGGATGGCCGGCAGGTACTCGGCCTTCAGCTTCTTGTTCAGGTCCTCGTACATGCCCTTGCGCTTGGCGTCGTCCGGCTCGGAGTCGGCCGCCTTGATCTCGTCGGACAGCGTCTGGCCCCACGTCGCCGCACCGGTGCCGAAGCGGTTGTCCGTGGCGGAGAAGAAGTTGCCGATGAAGTTGTCCGGCGTGTTGTAGTCACCGTTCCAGCCGAGCAGGAACAGGTCGGCCAGACCGGAGTCGACATCCTCCAGGTAGCCACCGTTCCACGGCTTGCTGACCACGTTCAGCGTGACGCCGACGGCCTCCAGGTTGCCCCGGATGAAGCCGAACATGTCCTGCGGGTTCGGCATGTACGGGCGGGTGACCTCGGTCGGCCAGTAGAAGTTGACCGTCAGGGCGGACTGGCCGGCCTCGGCGAGCAGTGACTTCGCCTTGTCCGGGTCGTAGTTGTACTTCTCGACGTCGTCGGTCCAGCCGAACACCGTGTCCGGGTAGAAGTTCTCGGCGACCTTGGCACCCTCGGGCAGCTGCTGCTTGACCAGGCCCTCGCGGTCGATCGCGTAGGCGATGGCCTGCCGGACCTTGAGGTCACGCAGCGCCGGGTTGTTCTTCTGGTTGATGCCAACGTAGAAGACGTTGAACGCGGGGCGGACCAGCAGCTGGTAGCCGTCGTCCTTCAGGCCCTGCCAGTCGGCTGGCGACGGGAGGTCGTAGCCCTGCACGTCACCGGACTGCAGCGCCTGCTTACGGGCGGTCTCGTCCGGGACGGCACGCAGGATCAGCTTGTCCAGCTTCGCCTTGTCGCCCCAGTAGTCCTCGTTGCGGACCAGCTCGACGGTGCCGTTCGCCTCGTCGTACTTCGAGAACTTGAACGGACCGGTGCCGGTCGGGTGCTCGTTGGCGTACGCCGGGTAGGTGAAGCTGTCACCCGCCGCCTGCACGTTGTCCGCGTCGTACTGCTTCAGCGCCGTCGGGCTCTGCATCGCGAACGACGGGAGGCCCAGGATGTCCGGGAACTTCGACGTGTACCGGGTGATCTTGACCTCGGCCGTGCTGGCGTCGGTGGCCGTGCACGACGCGTACAGCGACGGCGACGCGCCGTCGGAGAAGCCGCCGAAGTTGTCCTGCCAGTACCCGGTGACCGCCGGGCTCTGTGCGGCGCCCTTCGAGTTGTACCAGCGGTCGAAGTTGAAGCAGACCGCCTCCGCGTTGAACTCGGTGCCGTCGTGGAACTTCACACCCTTGCGCAGGTTGAACGTCCACGTCAGGCCGTCATCGGAGGAGGACCACTTCTCCGCGAGTCCACCCTCGGCGTCCGCGGTGCCAGGCTTGAACTCGATCAGACCCTCGAAGATCTGCTGAGAGGTACGGAAGGTGGCACCGTCCGTAGCGAAGAAGGGATCGAAGAGCTTTGGCGCACCCTCGGTCGCGAAGGTCATGGTGCCGCCTGTTTGGCCTGCACCTGAACTGTCGTCCTGGTTGCGCTGGGATTCAGCGCACGCGGTCAGCGCGACAGCGGCGGCTACACCGAGCGCCGTCAAGCGGACCGTGCGGGGGTTGACCATTACGCACCTCAGAAGGTCGTGTCTCACACTTTGGTCGGCGACTCTAGCCGCTAATGGTGCTCGTCCGTGAAGTACCCACGGGTAACGACTCGGTATCCGATGGGGTGTCGATGTGATCGGCACGTGATTCGGTCTGGTCAACGGCATACCAACCCAGCTCGAACTTCTGCCAGGTCAGGAGGTGATTCCGGGCCTGCTCGCCGTCCCGTGCCACGGCACGCTCCAACCGCCGTGCCTGGTCGGGAAGCTCACACCAGACGAGGTAGGACAGTTCGTCGGTAATTGACCGTCGACCTGCGGACACACCCTCGACGACGAGCACCTCCGGTACCTCTATATGGCGGTACGCGCCGGGGTGCGGATGGCCGCCGGACCATTCGATCTTCTGGTACCCGCCGGGGCGGCCGGCGGCCAGCGGCGTGAGCACGCCGTCGACCAGCCTCGGCCACCACGAGACGGGGTCGTCCCAGGTCGCGAAGTCGTCGGTGCTGATCAGCGTGGCGCCGAGGTCGTGCGCCAGCTTCGCCGCGTAACGCGACTTGCCGGAGCCGGACGGACCGTCGACCGCGATCAGCGTGGTGCGGCCGAGCCGGGGTGGTCGGAACCCGCTCACACCGACCGGCGGCCGGTGAGCGCGCGGCCCAGGGTCAGCTCGTCGGCGAACTCGAGGTCGCCGCCCATCGGCAGGCCGGAGGCCAGGCGGGTGACCGTGAGGCCGGGGAAGTCCCGCAGCATCCGCACCAGGTAGGTGGCGGTCGCCTCGCCCTCGGTGTTCGGGTCGGTGGCCAGGATGACCTCGGTGATCTCCTGCGCGGAGATGCGTTGCAGCAGCTCACGCACCCGCAGCTGGTCAGGCCCGATGCCCGACAGGGGGTCCAGCGCACCACCCAGGACGTGGTAGCGGCCCTTGAACTCGCGGGTCTTCTCGATGGCGAGGACGTCCTTGGGTTCCTCGACCACGCACACCGCCGTGGGGTCGCGTCGCGCGTCGCGGCAGATCCGGCAGGTGGGCTGCTCGGACACGTTGCCGCAGATGTCGCAGAAGACCACGCCCTCCTTGACCTTCTGCAGTGCCTGCTGCAGGCGGGTGACGTCGGCGGGATCCGCGCCGAGCAGGTGGAAGGCGATGCGCTGTGCGCTCTTAGGACCGACGCCCGGGAGTCGTCCCAACTCGTCGATCAGGTCCTGGACCGGTCCCTCGTACATGGAGTCGCTGCCGCCTACATGCCTGGCAGGCCGAGCCCACCACCGAGACCACCCGCGAGCGGCCCCATGGCCTCGCTGGCGAGCTTGTTCGCCTTGGCACTGGCGTCCCGCACGGCCGCGACCACCAGGTCGGCCAGCGTCTCGACGTCCTCGGGGTCGACGACCTTCGGGTCGATCGTGAGTGACTTCAGC
Organism: Actinophytocola sp.; assembly: GCF_036378875.1. Taxonomy (GTDB): domain Bacteria; phylum Actinomycetota; class Actinomycetes; order Mycobacteriales; family Pseudonocardiaceae; genus Actinophytocola. The sequence goes on along the minus strand of NZ_DASUVO010000013.1, from coordinate 55,460 downwards.
TCGCCAGCACCGGAGACGACGGCCGTGACCAGGCCACCGCCCGCCGAGCCGGTCGTTTCCGCGTTGGCGAGCTCCTCCTGCGCGGCGACGAGCTGTTCCTGCATCTTCTGCGCCTGCTGCAGGATCTGCTGCATGTCGGGCATGCCACCAGGTTGCACCGTGGTTCCTCTCGTCGACTGTGCCCCAGCGTAGTCGTGTTGCGGTGTGACAGGGTGAGCGCCGTGCGGAGACCCTTACTCGTGGTTATGGCTCTTACGCTGCTGTCCGGCTGCGGCGGCGAACCAGTGGCCACGCCCCCGGCTGACACGCCGGAGACGACCGTCATCTCGCAGCGCATGACGTCCTCCGTCGCCCCGCCCGAGGCGAGTCCCGTACCCACCTCTCCTGCCCCCACCTCTCCGGTGCCCACGACGACCACACCGGCGGCGCCGCCCCCGGTCGTCGTGCTCGACCCCGGCCACAACGGGGCCAACGCCGCGCATCCCGGCGACATCAACCGCTCGGTGCCGGCCGGGCGGGGCCGGACGAAGCCGTGCAACACCACCGGCACCGCCACCAACGCCGGGTACCCGGAGCACGCGTTCGCCTGGGACGTGGCCGTCCGCGTCCGCGACCTGCTCACCGCGAACGGCGTCCAGGTGGTGATGACCAGGCCGGACGACAACGGGGTCGGCCCGTGCGTCGACCGCCGCGCGGCGATCGGCAACTCCTCGGGCGCGGCGGCGGTCGTCTCGATCCACGCCGACGGCTCGACCGACCCGTCCGCACACGGCTTCCACGTCGCGTACTCGTCGCCGCCACTGAACGAGGCGCAGGGCGAGCCGGCACTGAAGCTGGCCACGACCATGCGGGACAAGCTGCGGCTCGCCGGTCTCCCGACCTCCACCTACATCGGGTCGGACGGCCTGTCGCCCCGGGACGACCTCGCCGGGCTCAACCTGTCCGAGCGCCCGGCGGTACTGGTCGAGTGCGGCAACATGCGCAACTCGACCGAGGCCGCCGCGTTCAGCAGCCCGGAGGGCCGCCAGTCGTACGCGGAGGCCATCGCCGGCGGCATCCTCTCCTACGTCCGCGCGGGTTAGCGGTCGATCGGGCGGGCGCCCAGCTTGTCGGTCAACAGCTTGACCGCGCCGTCCTCCGGGCTGAACTCCTCTTCCCGCTTCGCCGGCGGGGCGGTCGTGGCCACGTCGACGTCGTCCTCGAAGGCGTCGTACTCCTCCGGGGGCTCCGGCGGGGGCGGCAGGTCGTCGGAGGCCGGGGGCGGCGGCGCGGGAGCGGCACGCGGCGGTTCCGGTGCCTGTTGGGCGCTCTGCACCTGCTGGTTGTTGTTGGGCCGGGTGAAGGTCGGCGGCTCGGACCGCGCCTTCTGCGCGACCGCCGGCGTGGCCACCGCCTGGGCCGCGTGCACGCACTTGACCTGCCACTGCCCGCCGAGCACCTCGCCGAGCGCCTTCGCGATGGCGTCGGCGTTGCGTGGCTCGGCCAGCCGCCTGGCCAGCGGCGCCGCCGTGTGGGCGATCACCACGGTGTCCCCCTCGACGGACTGCACCGTGGCGTTGGTGAGCATGGCCTCCGTGCTGCGGCTGCCCTTGCGTACCGCGGTGAGCAGCTCCGACCACAGCCTGCGCACGCCGGCCGCGTCGATGGCGCCACCGGCCGCGGGGGCCGGGGCGGGGGCCGCCGGCGCTGCGGCTGCCGGTGCCGGCGCTGCGGGTGGAGGGGCCGGGGCCGCCGGTGGTGGGCTTGGGGGTGCCGCTTGTCCGCCGCCGGTCGGCCACGCCTCGGCCTTCGCGGGTGCCGGCGGTTCCTGCTGTTGCGCCGGGCGTTGGGGTGCCGGCGCCGGCTCCGGGGCCGCGACCTGGCCGACGGTCACGCGGCGTTCGATGCGTTCGAGTCGCTGCAGCACGGCCGAGTCGGCCACCGCGTCCGTCGGGACGGCGCCTGGGAGCAGCATGCGCGCACACAGCAGTTCGAGCAGCAGCCGTGGCGCGGTGGCGCCACGCATGTCGACCAGTCCGGTGTGGACGATCTCGGCGAACCTGGTCAGCGTGGCCGGACCGAGCTGCTCGGCCTGCTTCATCATCCGGGCCAGCTCGTCGCCCGGGGCGTTGACCAGCCCACGCGGACCCGCCTCCGGCACCGCACGCAGAAGCACCAGGTCCCGCAGCCGATCCAGGAGATCCGCGGCGAACCGACGCGGATCGTGACCGGCCTCGACGAGCTTGTCGACCGTGCCGTACACGGTCGAGGCATCGCCGGCGGCCAGTCCGTCGACCATGTCGTCGATCAGGGCCACGTCGGTGACACCGAGCAACGCCACCGCCCGCTCGTAGGTCACCCCTTCGGGGCCTGCACCGGCCAGCAGCTGGTCCAGCACCGACTGGGTGTCGCGGGCCGACCCGCCCCCGGCCCGGATGACCAGCGGGTACACCGTCGGCGCGACCGTGACGCCCTCGGCGGCCACGTTGCGTTCCAGCAGCTCCCGCATCGCCCCCGGCGGAATCAACCGAAAGGGGTAATGGTGCGTGCGGGACCGGATGGTCGTCAGCACCTTGTCCGGCTCGGTGGTCGCGAAGATGAAGATCAGGTGCTCCGGCGGCTCCTCCACGATCTTCAGCAGGGCGTTGAAACCCTGCGTGGTGACCATGTGCGCCTCGTCGATGATGAACACCCGGTACCGCGACGACGCCGGCGCGTAGAACGCGCGGTCCCGCAGCTCACGGGCATCGTCGACACCACCGTGGCTGGCCGCGTCGAGCTCGACCACGTCCACGTTGCCGGGACCCTCCGGCGCCAGGGAGATGCACGAGTCACACACGCCACACGGATCCGGCGTCGGCCCCTGCTCACAGTTCAGCGAGCGCGCGAGAATCCGCGCCGACGACGTCTTGCCGCAACCACGAGGCCCCGAGAACAGGTAGGCGTGGTTGACCCGCTTCGCCGAAAGCGCCGTGCGAAGCGGTTCAGTGACGTGTTCCTGCCCGACGACCTCGGCGAAGGTTGCCGGACGGTACTTGCGGTAAAGGGCGAGCGCCACGCCAGGACCATACCCGCCGCCACCGACACCCCGGCCACCCACGGCAGCCCCCGCACCCACTCGCTACACTCAACCCCGGACCCCACGCGGCGTCCATCTCGTGAACCTCCCCAGGGCCGGAAGGCAGCAAGGATAAGCGAGCTCTGACGGGTGCGTGGGGTCCCCGACCTTCGCCTACCCATACTCGGTGCTGGGGCACCTTCGCTTCTGGCGGTCATCGGTTTGTTTTATGGGGGCCGAGCCCCCATGCCCCCAGCCGGGGGCTCGCCCCCGGACCCCCTTCTCCTCGGGCACCTCTCGCTCTTTCGTCTGGACAGTTCAGTGTGCCCCGCGGGTGAAGCCTCCCCGGCGACCCGCTTCGGTCGGTCCGTGCGAGAAGGCTCCTCGCCTCCCCGCCTTCGCCCAGACCGTGCCTTCTTGTTGTGTTTCTGTGGGCTTGGGTGTTGGGCCGGTTGAGTTAAAGCGTTGCCTCGTTCGGGTGCTCGCGGTCTACTGTGCTTGGCCTTGTTCGGGGGGCCTGGTTGCCTGCTGGTATGCAGCCGTTCGAACTGCCCGTGTTCTATATGCCGTATCCCGCGCGTCTGAACCCGAATCTCGAACGGGCTCGTGAGCACAGCAAGGCCTGGGCTTACGGGATGGACATGATCGATGTTCCGCAGCACGGGGTGAAGATCTGGGATGAGTCCGACTTCGACTCGCACGACTACGCTTTGTTGTGTGCTTATACACATCCGGATGCTTCTGGGGCGGATCTGGATCTGGTTACCGATTGGTATGTCTGGGTCTTCTATTTTGACGACCATTTTCTCGAGTTGTTCAAGCGTAGTCGGGACCTGCCAGCCGCTCGGGCTTATCTTGATCGGCTTGCCGCCTTCATGCCTGTTGACGGTGAGATCACCGAGGAGCCCGAGAACCCGGTCGAGCGAGGGCTCGCCGATCTTTGGGGGCGTACGGTTCCCGTGCACTCGTTGGACTTTCGGCGGCGGTTCGTGTTGAGCACCAGGAATTTGCTGGATGAGTCGCTCTGGGAGCTCGCCAACATCAACGAGGGACGGGTGGCCAATCCGATCGAGTACGTCGAGATGCGGCGGAAGGTTGGCGGGGCGCCCTGGTCGGCCAATCTCATCGAGCACGTGGTCGGTGCGGAAGTGCCCGCCGAGATCGCCGCCAGTCGGGCGATGATCGTGTTGCGGGACACGTTCGCCGATGCCGTCCATTTGCGGAACGACATCTTTTCCTATGAGCGTGAGGTTCTTGACGAGGGCGAGTTGTCCAACGGGATTCTCGTGCTCGAGAAGTTTCTGGGGATCTCCACCCAGGATGCGACGGAAGCTGTCAACGATCTCTTGACCTCGCGGTTGCACCAGTTCGAACACACCGCGCTCACCGAGGTGCCACCGTTGTTCGCCGAGCACGGGATCGACCCCGCTTCGCAGATCGGGGTGGCCGCGTATGTGAAGGGGCTCCAGGACTGGCAGTCCGGCGGGCACGAGTGGCACATGCGGTCCAGTCGGTACATGAACGAGAAGGCGCACGTCCACGACGGGCTGGGTATGTCCGCCGTGCGGATCGTGCAGTCGCTCGTCGGCACGGCGCCGCAGCGGGTGCGGAGCTTCAGCCATGTGCCGTTCGAGGCGGTCGGGCCCATCACGCTGCCGGAGTTCTTCGTGCCGTTCGAGCTTCGCATGTCGCCGCACCTCGATGCCGCGCGGGAGAACGTGGTGACCTGGGCGCACGGGGTGGGGCTGCTCAGTGAGGGGATCTGGGACGAGCAGGCGATCCGCGACTACGACCTGCCACTGTGCGGGGCGGGCATTCACCCGGAAGCGTCACCGGAAGGGCTGGACCTGACGTCCGGGTGGCTCGTGTGGGGCACGTACGGGGACGACCTGTACCCGCGGCTGTTCGGCCGGAACGGTGACCTGGCCGGTGCGCGGGCGAGCAACGCACGACTGAAGGCGTTGATGCCGGTCGAGCTGTCCGTGCCGTCGGTGCTGCCCGCGAACGCGCTCGAACGAGGCCTCGCCGACCTGTGGGTTCGCACGGCCGGGCCACTGCCGCCGGTCTCGCGTCGCCAGTTCCGCCATGCGATCGACATGATGATCGACAGCTGGTTGTGGGAGCTCGACAACCACCGGCTGAACCGCATCCCGGACCCGGTGGACTACGTGGAGATGCGGCGGCGCACGTTCGGCTCCGACCTGACCATGAGTCTCGCGCGGATCGCGCACCTCGGTGTGCTGCCCGAGGCGACCTACCGGACCCGGCCGATGCAGTCGCTCGAGAACGCGATGATGGACTGCGCGTGCCTGCTCAACGACATGTTCTCCTACCGCAAGGAGATCGAGTTCGAGGGCGAGCTGCACAACGCGGTGCTGGTGGTGCGCAACTTCCTGGACTGCTCGCAGGAGCGGGCGTTCGAGGTGGTGAGCGACCTGTTCACCGCGCGGATGCGGCAGTTCGAGCACGTGGTGGACGCCGAGCTGCCCTCGGTGGCCGCGGAGCTGTCCGAACAGGCTCGGGCCGCGCTCGACTCGTACGTCCGGGAGCTGCGGGACTGGATCGCGGGCATCCTGAACTGGCACCGCGGCTGTCACCGGTACAGCGACGCTGACCTGCGCACGACGGTATCGTCAGCACCGGCACGAGTGGGTGCGCTGACGGGTCTGGGCACATCGGCGGCGCGGCTGCTGGTGGCCCGCTGAACTTTTTCGAAGATTCGCGCGCCAAACCTGTAGAGGACGCGACCGGCGCTCCGACGTACCCGCGAAACCGCCCCGGCAGGGGCACGCGAAACGAAGGAGACGACCGTGAAGTACATGTTGCTGATGTACGGCAGCGACCGGATCGACGCGCCGCCGATCGACACCTGGGACCCGGCGGAGATCAAGGCGCACATCCAGTTCATGCACGACTTCAACAAGAAGCTGGTGGCCGAGGGCGAGTTCGTGGACGCCCAGGGACTCTCGGGTGAGGCGATGGTCGTGAGGGCCACGGCCGGCGACCTGCCCGAGGTGACCGACGGCCCGTTTCCCGAGGCCAAGGAGTTGCTGGCCGGCTGGTGGGTGATCGACGTGGACAGTCGCGACCGCGCGATCGAGGTCGCGGCTGGGGCGTCGGTGGCCCCGGGCCCTGGCGGCGCGCCGCTGCACCTGCCGATCGAGGTGCGTCCTTTCGCCGGTCCGCCGCCGGCGGACGCATGACCGAGACGATCGAGGACCTGCTGCGCACCGAGGCGCCGCAGGTCCTCGGCGCGCTCCTTCGCCGCTACGACGACTTCGCCGCCGCGGAGGACGCCGTGCAGGACGCCCTCATCGCCGCTGCCGAACAGTGGCCGCGCGACGGCATGCCGGACTATCCCCGGGGCTGGCTCATCCAGGTGGCCAGCCGGCGGATGCTCGACCACCTGCGCAGCGAGCAGGCGCGACGCCGCCGTGAGGAGCAGCACCCGCATGAGCCCTCACCCGAGGTCCCCGACCAGGACGACACGCTGGTCCTGCTGTTCATGTGCTGTCATCCGGCACTGAAGCCGACCGCCGCGATCGCGCTCACCCTGCGCGCGGTGGGCGGCCTCACGACGGCGGAGATCGCGGCCGCGTACCTGATCCCCGAGGGGACCATGGCGCAACGCATCACCCGCGCCAAGCTCAAGATCAAGGACTCGGGCGTCCCGTTCCGCCTCCCGACCCCGGCCGAGCGGGAGTCACGCCTGGTGGCTGTCCTGCACGTGCTGTACCTGATCTTCAACGAGGGCTACACGAGCAGCGCGGGTCCCGACCTGCAGCGCCACGACCTGTCCGCCGAGGCGATCCGCCTGACCAGGGCCCTCCACGCTGTGCTGCCGGACGATCCCGAGGTGGCGGGCCTGCTGGCGTTGATGCTGCTCACCGACGCCCGCCGGGACGCACGCACCGGCGAGGCGGGCGAGCTGATCCCCCTGACCGACCAGGACCGCACCCGCTGGGACCAGGCGCAGATCGCGGAGGGCGTGGACCTCATCACGGCGACGCTCCCCCGCGGCCCGCTCGGCCAGTACCAGGTGCAGGCCGCGATCAACGCCGTCCACGACGAAGCCGCCACCGCCGACGAAACGGACTGGCCGCAGCTGCTGGCGCTGTACGGGGTGTTGCGCGGCATGACGGACAACCCGATGGTGGCCCTCAACCACGCGGTGGCCTTCGCCATGGTCCACGGCCCGGCCGCCGCGCTGGACCTGTTGACCACCCTGGCCGCGGACAAACGAATCGCGAACCACCACCGACTGCACGCGGTCCGCGCACACCTGCTGGAGATGGCCGGCGACAACACAGCCGCCGCCGAGGCGTACCGCATCGCGGCCGGCCGCACGGCGAGCGTGCCGGAAAACCGCTACCTGACGCTGAGAGGGGCTCGCCTCAACCAGCATCCGTAGCCTGCGAGCATGCCTACCCTTCACGTTCAGACGTTTGGCGAGCCCACGGCGCCTCCGGTGCTCGCCGTGCACGGCGTGTACGGACATGGAGGCCGGTGGCGGGAGTTGGCCGCGAAGCACCTCGACGGCTGCTGCGTGTATGCCCCGGACCTGCGTGGGCAGGGTCGATCGCCGTGGGCACCGCCGTGGACCCTGGAACAGCATGTCGCCGACATGCTCGCCACGATGGACGAGTTCGACCTGTCACAGGTCGACGTCGTCGGTTTCTCGTTCGGGGCGGTGGTGTCGTTGCACCTGGCCACCAAGGCTCCCGAGCGGGTGCGCCGGCTGGTGCTGCTGGATCCTGCACTCGGGCTCGACGCCGAAGCCGCGAAGAACGGCGCTGCGACAGCGCTGGCGGCATCGTCGTTCACAAGTCCGGCCGAGGCCAGAGCGACGCGTGCCGCTGGCTGGCCGTTCGCCTCGCCGGATGCCGTCGACCAGGAGGTCGCCGACCACCTCGTGCGGGGCGAGGACGACCGGTGGCGATGGCGCTACCAGCCGGAATCCGTCGCGGCCGCGTACGCCGAGATGACGCGCCCGGCGATCCTCCCGCCCGCGGGAGTCCCGACTCTTCTCGTGCGCGCCACCAAGGCCGGCGTCGTACGCCAGGAGTACCTGGCGGCGTGCCGCGCAGCGGGTGTCGCGGTGGCCGACGTCGAGTCCGGCCACCAACTCCTGCTTGAGCGCCCCACGGACACGGGCGACCTCGTGCGTGACTTCCTCGGGCTGTGAGGTCCTTCATACAAGGTCACAGCCGTCCCAGACATGGTGTCTGGTGGGCATGACGAACTCAGTGTTGATCACCGGCGGGAACAAGGGACTTGGTTTCGAGGCGGCCCGCCGACTCAGCGAACAGGGTTGGACGATCTTCCTCGGCTCACGGAACGAAGGGCGAGGCAAGGAAGCGGCCGACAAGCTGGCCGACGGCGGCGTGAACGTGGTCATGGTCCCGCTGGACGTGACCTCGGACGAGTCGGTGACCGAGGCGGTACGGCTCGTTCGGGCACACACCGACCGGCTGGACGTGTTGATCAACAACGCCGGCGCACCAGGAAACGCCGTCACGCCAGCGAACGCCACGGCCGACGAGCTTCATGCGGTCTACGACACAAACGTGTACGGCCCGGTCAGGGTCACGCACGCGTTTCTCCCCCTGCTGCGAGCGGCGGACCATCCACGCGTGGTGATGGTGTCCAGCGCGATCGGCTCGTTCGCGGTCCAAGCCGATCCAGCGCAGGCCGCCACGAAGCTCCACGAGCTCGCCTACAGCTCATCGAAGGCCGCACTGAACATGATCACCGTCCGCTACGCCCAGGCACACCCGGAGATCAAGTTCAACGCCGTCACCCCCGGCGAGGTCGCGAACCGCAAGTTCGCCGCCACCGACATGAACAACCACACGGGCCAGCTGACGGTCACCGAAGGCACCGACCCGATCATCAAACTCGCGACGCTCGACCCCGACGGCCCAACCGGGATCTTCATCGACCGCCTCGGCCCCGTGAGCTGGTGACACCCGCCCGAGACGCGAAACGCCCGGCATCCATGATCGTGGATGCCGGGCGTTTTGCCTGTTCAGAGCGCGGAGGATGCGGGATTTGAACCCGCGAGGGCTATCACACCCAACACGATTTCCAATCGTGCGCACTAGGCCACTATGCGAATCCTCCGCCGAAGAGGTTACCGGATCTGGCTCTGACCACCCAGAACGGGGTGACCCCCTGCCTGACCAGCGGTGCCCCCGGAGGCGCATGGGAATGTTGTACCGAACTACTGAGGGGATGGGATGGAACACAATCGGTGGGCTCGGCTGGTCACGGAGGTCCTCGCGCCCTGGGTGTGGGTGCTCTTCCTGCCGTTGGTGGTCGCCTGGCGGGTGACCGGGCATGTCGGGCAGACGCTCCTGTGGGGGCTCGTCGTCGGTGTGACCGGGTCCGTCATCCCGATGGCGATCATCGTCCGGGGGGCTCGGGCCGGGCGGTGGGACGGACATCACGTCACCAATCGGGCTGGGCGGTTGGTTCCGTTCCTCGCGTGTATCTCCTCGTTGGGTGGCGGGGCCGCCTTGTTGATCGTCGGTGGGGCGCCGTGGCCGATGATCGCGCTGGCGGCGAGCATGTTCGCCACCCTGGTGGTCGCGCTGGCGGTCACGTTCGGCGCGCGGTGGAAGGTGTCCATGCACACCGCCGTCAGCGGTGGGGCCGTGATCATCCTCATGGCCACCTACAACCTCTGGCTCGTCCTGCTCGCGCCGCTGGTCGGGCTGATCGGCTGGTCACGTGTCTCGCTCAAGGACCACACACGCGCGCAGGTCGCCGTCGGCGCGGCACTTGGCGCGGTTGCCGGTGGCGTCCTGTACTGGGTTCTGCTGTGACGCCGTTGGTGGAGGTGTGTGACCGGCGGCTCAACGGGGTCCGGCTCTTCCTCAAACGGGACGATCTCCTCGAGGAGGACCTGCCCGGCAACAAGTGGCGCAAGCTGAAGTACAACCTGGTCGCGGCCAGGGAGCAGGGGTACGACCGGCTGTTGACGTTCGGGGGCGCGTACTCCAACCACATCCGAGCCGTAGCCGCGGCCGGGCAGCGCTTCGGGTTCGCCACCGTCGGGGTCATCCGGGGTGAGGAGTGCCTGCCGCTCAACGAGTCGCTGGCTTACGCGGTCCAGCGGGGGATGCGGCTCGTCTACCTGGACCGGGGCACCTACCGGCGGAAGGCCGAACCAGGTGTGGTGGACGAGTTGCTCGGTGAGTTCGGGCCCGCCTACGTCCTGCCCGAAGGTGGGAGCAACGCGCTCGCTGTTCGGGGGTGCGCCGAGCTGCCCGGCGAGATCGACATCCCGTTCGACGTGATCTGTTGCGCCTGCGGCACCGGTGGCACGCTCGCCGGCATCGCCGCCGGTCTGCGTGGCCAGCGTGCGCTCGGGTTCTCTGTGCTCAAGGGCGGACGGTTCCTCGACGACGACGTGCGGCGCCTGCAGGGCGAGCACCCCACCGCCAACTGGTCGATCGACTACGACTTCCACTTCGGCGGGTACGCCAAGCGGACACCCGCCCTGGACGCGTTCGTGGCCGACTTCCAGGATCGGCACGGTGTGCGGCTCGACCGGGTGTACGAAGCGAAGATGATGTACGGGCTCTTCGCCCGGATCGCCGACGGCGTCTTCCCCGAGGGGACCGTCATGGTGGCTGTGGTGGCCTGACGGAGGTGTGCCGGCGCGGCCGGCACACCTCGTTCGTGTCAGTCCTCCTCAGGGGCGGCGTGATCCGCCTTACCCGGGGTCGGATCACGGTCCAGGTCGATCAGCGGGTGGGTCTCCGCACCGTCCGGGGCCGCGTGGCGGCCCTGCTTCTGTTCCTGTTCCGGCTGGTCAGGCATGACGTCCTCCTCGTTTCTCCCACGTCACGGCAAGGGAGTATTCCGCATCTCGTGCTGACTGGCTGGTCGACCCGCGCCTCCCCTGCGGTCCTCGCAGGACCGTCCGGTATCGTTCCTCTCGGTAGCGTGTCCGAGCGGCCGAAGGAGCGCGCCTCGAAAGCGCGTGAGGGTTCACGCCCTCCGTGGGTTCAAATCCCACCGCTACCGCTCGTCTCAGGCGACGTGTGTCCGCTGAAAGCGCGGACCACGTCGCCTCGCATGTCTTCTGGGGCGCAGCCCCAGGCCCGCCCGGGGGCAAGCCCCCGGCCCCCCGCCGTGGTCGCCATCGCGCAGGCCGATCCGAAAGATCTCCCCGCGGGTCCGCTCTATGGGCGGCGGCACTCCCGGAACGTTCCGATGCACGGCACCGGTTACCGTTCGTGAAGGTGGTCTAGTCGCCTTACTCCGAGCGTCTTTGAATTCATCAGAAAATGCACCTGAACGTCCTAGTTCAATCCGGTGGTTCTGCAATTACTCTGTACGTGGCCGCCTGCCGTGCCGGCGAAACCGGCAGGCGGTCGCACACTATCCGCGGCAAGGAGCGTATTATGCTCAGGAATTTCAGCACCTGGCTCGACTCCTACACCTCGCCCAAAGAACCAGGTGTTCTGCTGCGGGTGGTCGTTGTTCTGATGGCAGTTGCCGGGCTGTCCGGCGCCCTATTCGACGCGGTTGCCATTCGTCGTATGGCAATTGTCGCTGTTGGTGTTCTCGGGGTTTTCTCCTTGTTGGTCCTCGTCGCCGACCGGCGGCGACTGCTCCGCAAGCACGAGGCGCACCGGGAGCTGCTGGCGCGGTACTGCGACTTCGTCATCGACAACAAGATGACGCCGCTCGTGTCCATCGAGACCTGGCACCACAAGGTGTACGTCCAGCCCAACGGGGACGTGCGTGAGGTGGCCATGATCAAGGCCGTCGCGCTGCGGGAAGAGGTGCACTTCATCCGGTTCCACCTCGGCAGTGACTGGGACCAGCCCGAGGAGTACCGCCGCAACGTCACGGTTCGCGCTCGTGAGGTCGATCTCGACGGGTTGCCTGGTCCACAGTGGAACGTCACCAACACGTGGCTGTCCCGCGCCAAGCTCAAGACGATCGTCCACTTCCGGTCGCCGGTGCGACGCGGCGAGGAGGTCCGGCTGGAAATGGTGCGGTACTGGCCGGCCAAGTGCATGCCCTTGATGCGGCAGGGTGCCGCGGAGAACTTCTACTTCCGCACGACCGACCTGCTTCGGATTCAGCATCTCGAGTACCAGGTGATCCTCCCGCTGGGGTTTGACGTCATGCACGCGCCAATCGGCTTCCACGAGCCCGACGAGCACACCAGCGTCGACGCCTACACCGACACCGAAGGCCGTCGTGTCATCGTGTGCCGCGCCGACCGGCTGCCAATACGACAGCCGGTCGGAATGCGGCTGGAATTGGTGTAGTTACGAACTACGCCAACTCTCGCGACTCAGTCGTCGCCTTCGCTCCCACCACGGTAATACATCAGATTTCTCCTATACGTGGCCGCACTCCTCTAAAAGCGGCGACTGCCGCAGAAGTTATGCAGCGAATATCATCGCCACAACTCGAGTCACCCTATTGTGTGGCACACCGGCAATTGTCGGCAATCAGGCCGGAAGAGCGCCTATTGCCGTGTCGTCTTCCAGGCGTAGAACCCGTCCGCCCGCCGTGCCAAGGTCACGGAGCGTCTCGAAAGCCTCCGGGTCGGTCAGGTCGATCGGGATCTCCTCATGGTCGGCGTCCCGAAGGTCCGCCCACGCCTGCCGAGCCTCGTGACCAGCACGGACCGTGGCCGCCAGGCCGCCGGTCGACGCGAGCGAACCCCGGGCCGCGCCCAACCGCCCCAACGCGTCGTCCACGGCGTCCAGCAGCGGGCCCCGGTTGCCCTCGCACATCGCCAGCACGAGCTCCGGCCGCGTGCCCATCACCCTGGTCCCGTCGGTGAACGAGCCGGCCGCCAACGACAGAGCGAGGGAGCCGCCGTCCGCGCCAGTTGCCGCCAGCACCGCGGCCAGCAGGTGCGGCAGATGGGAGATCCGGGCGACCGCCGCGTCGTGTTCGCGGGCTGTGGTCGGGACGACCTGCGCGCCACAGGCAAGTGCCAGCTCCACCGCGGCGCGCCAGGCCTTCGGTGACGTCTCCTCCTCGGTGGTGACCACCCAGGCGGCGCCGTCGAACAGGTCGGCCGAACCGGCGTCCCACCCCGACGCCGACCGGCCAGCCATCGGGTGGCCGCCGGCGTACCTGGCGTTTGGCAACCGGCGCGACACCGCGTCCGCCACCGGTTCCTTGACGCTCACCACGTCGGTGAGCAGGCAGTCCGGCGCGTGTGTTGCCACCAGGCGCAGCACCTCGTCGACCGCCGGGAGCGGCACGGCCAGCACCACGAGCGCGTCCTCACGCGCGGCGCGCTCCAGTGCGGCGGCCACGGACGGCTCGACCCGAGGGTCGGCCACCGTGGCGTCCGAGGCGCCGAACACGTCCCAGCCCGCCCGTGCCGCCGCACGAAGCACCGAACCGCCGATCAACCCGAGTCCGATCACACAGAGAGGTCGCACGGAAGCCATCCTTCACCACGAGACCGGACCCGCGACTCAGCGGAGCGCGTCCAGGGCGAACGCCGCGTACATCGCCACCCCGTGCGCGAGCGCGGACTCGTCGAAGTGGACGCGGTTCGAGTGGTTCGGCGGCGCCTCCTCCGGGGTGACGCCGGGTGGGCACGCGCCGAGGAACGCGAGCGCGCCCGGCACCTGCTGCAGCACGTACGAGAAGTCCTCCGACGCCATCAAGGGCTCCGGCATCAGCGCGCTGTGCCGCTGCCCGAGCACCGCGCCGGCGAGTTCCAGTACGCGCGGCGCGACCTCGGCGTCGTTGTTCGTGGCCGGGTAGCCGGTGTCGATCCGGAACGCGGTGGTGCAGCTGTGCGCGGCCGCGATGTGCTCGCACACCTTCGGGATCTCCGCCTGCACCATCGTGCGGGCGCGGTCGGACAGCGTGCGCACGGTGCCCTGCAGCTCGGCCGTCTCCGGGATGATGTTCGACGTCGTGCCGGCGGTGATCCGCCCGACGGTCAGCACCGCCGGGTCGAACACGCTGAACCGCCGCGTGACCATGGTCTGCAGCGCGCCGACCATCGCGGCCGCCGCCGGCACCGGGTCGATCGCGCGGTCGGGCATCGCGCCGTGGCCGCCCTTGCCGGTGACGGTCACGGTGTAGGCGTCGGCACTCGCCATCATCGGACCCGGCCGGCACATCACCGTCCCGGACTGTGCGGTCGAGGTGATGTGCAGCGCGAAAGCCTGCTCCACCGGCCGCCCAGCCGCCTCCAGCAGGCCTTCCTCCAGCATGTGGCGGGCGCCGTGGTCACCTTCCTCGCCGGGCTGGAACATGAAGACCACCTTGCCGGCCAGCGCGGCGCGACGGCTGTGCAGCAGGCGTGCGGCCGACACCAGCATCGCGGTGTGGGTGTCGTGGCCGCAGGCGTGCATCCGGCCGTCCTCCTCGGAGGAGAACGCGAGCCCGCTGTCCTCACGGAGTGGCAGCGCGTCCATGTCACCCCGCAGCAGCACGGTCGGGCCCGGCCGGTCGCCGTTCAGCACGGCGGTCACCGAGGTGCACGACTTGCCCGTGCTGACGTGCAGACCGAGCCCCTCGATGGCATGCAGCACCGATGCCTGCGACATCGGCAGATCGAGGCCGATCTCGGGGTGTTTGTGCAGCTGACGACGTAATGACACGGTCCGCGGCTGCAGTGCGCGGGCGGCGTCGAGCAGGCCGGTGAACCGGGGGTCGTCGGTCAGCGATGCGGTGGTCATCTTGCGATCATCGCACCTGTGGACCCTCGGTGAAGGTTTCTCACGGAACGTAGCGATTGTTCGCAACACTCCGGCACTGCTTCTTCCTGCCGGGGAAGGAGAGGAATACCGTGTCCCACATGTCCGAGCAGGAGCCGGTAGCGGGCTTCGCGATCGCCGTCGTTCGCGAGGAAGGCAAGTGGCGGTGTACGGCCATGGCGAGCTCGGCACTCCGCGAGCTCGACGAGGCCATCACAGAGCTGCGCAAGATCAGGTCCACGGGTGCGGTGTTCGGGCTCCTCGACGTGGACGACCAATTCTTCCTGGTGCTGCGACCCGGGCCGGGCGGTGTGCAGCTGTTCGTGTCCGACGCGACGGCGGCACTCGACTACGACATCGCAGCGGACGCGCTGGACCTGCTGCGGGTCGATCCGCCGGCCGACGACGACGATGACGAGGTGTGGCCGGAAGGCGCGCTCGACATCCTGACCGACATCGGCCTTCCGCCAGACGAGCTGCAGGTGATCTCCGGCGAGGTGGAGCTCTACCCCGACGAGCAGCTGCAGATCATCGCGCAGCGGTGCGGGTTCGCGGACGAGTTCGCGCGGCTGCTCGACACCCTGGACAGCATTCCGCAGTGAGGGACGAAGACCTCGTCCGTGCGGCGTTGGCGGTCGCCGGTCGGGCCGGCGCCGACGTGCCCATCGGCGCGCTCGTGCTCGCCCCGGACGGCACCCTGCTGGCCGAGGCCTGCAACGCCCGTGAGGCGCTGGGCGACCCGACGGCCCACGCGGAGATCCTGGCACTGCGCGCGGCGGCGGCCCGCTTCGGCGACGGGTGGCGGCTGACCGGCTGCACGCTGGTGGTGACGGTCGAGCCGTGCACGATGTGCGCCGGCGCGCTGGTGTTGGCACGGGTGGCGCGGGTCGTGTTCGGGGCGTGGGAACCGAAGACGGGCGCGGTCGGCTCGCTGTGGGACGTCGTGCGGGATCGACGGTTGACCCACCGACCGGAGGTGGTCGGCGGGGTGCTGGCCGACGAGTGCGCGGCGCTGCTCGACGAGTTCTTCGCTACGCGTCGGCCCAGTTGACCTCGGTCGTCGTGCCGGCCTTCCAGTCGCGGCGCAGGATCGCGTAGCCGATCGCGTCGTGCACGCCCTCCTGCCCCGGCCACGCGTCGCGGTAGTGCGCTTCCTTGACGTAGCCGGCCTTGGCGAGGACGCGACGCATGGCGTGGTTGTCCTGGCGGGTGGTGGCCTCGATGCGGTTGGTGTCGTAGCCGGTGAAGACGTGCGAGGTCAGCCAGCGGACGGCGGCCTCCCCCACCCCACGCCCACGAGCGGCTGTGGCCACGCGAAGGTCGAACAGCGGGGTCCCGTTGTCGAGATCCATCAACCGGACGAGCCCGACCGTGACGCCGCCGTCGACGATCCAGAAGGCGGTGGCGTAGTCGCCCTGTGCGTACTGGTTGCGGATCCGGGCGGGGTCCGGCTTCGTGACCACGTGGAAGGGCCACTCCTCGGCGGTGAGGAAGTTCAGCAGCGTGGCCACGTCCGCGACAGGGCGAAACTCCATGAACGCCGAGGCTAGTAGGAGCTCTTCGGCATCATCCACCACAAAATGATGTACAGGATGAACTGCGGCCCCGGGAGCAGGCAGGACAGTAGGAACACCAGCCGCACCCGGCTGGTCCGCCACCCGTAGCGTTGCGCGATCCCCGCGCACACGCCCGCGATCATCTTCTTGCTCTGGGGCCTGGTCAACGTGGTCATGGCTCCACCATCCCGCGCCGAAGTGTCGACGACATCGTTGAAAACCCTGGATTCCCCCTGAGCCACCCCCTGAAACGAGGCGCTGACTCAGAGGCGCGCCGCGACCTCGGGGTACATGACCGGGAGACCGTCGGTGTCCACGACGATGTCGGCGCTGCGGTGGGCGTCCGTGTAGTTGATGATCGCGCCCTGGTCGTTGATCGAGACCGTGCGGTAGGTCTGGCGGACCCGGGTGACCGTCAGGTCCGGGGTCGAGATGTACAGGACCGACAGTTCGGCCTCGCCCGGCTTGCGGTGCAGGCCGAGGCGGCGGATCGGCAGGGCGGTGAACGTCACCGAGCCGGCCACGTCGACGTCGGTGGCGCCCTCGAACTCGCTGCGTTCGACGCCCTCGCCGCGATCGATCAGCCAGATGCCGTCCTCCGTGCGACGGACCGAGATCTGGCGTTCCGTGTCCGCGGTGGTCCTGAGCAGGCCACGGCCCACATCACCCGATCGGGCGGCCGAGAACTCGAACGAGGCGCTGAACGGCGAACCCGTGGCGACGACGAGGCGTCCGGACGCGCGCAACCGGCCGTCCCGGACGGACAGGCGTACCTGTTCCAGGCTGGTCCGGGCGGTTCCCTGCCAGGTTACGATCATCGGCTTGCGCGATCCGGGCGGCGTCATTGTCACTCCGTCGAACCTACTACGTCCGAATGGTGGCCCACCAAGAATCGGCGGGCCACCATTCGGGGACGATACGCGTCGGTCGGTCAGGCGCGCTTGCGGCGCCGCAGGAAGAGCAGCGAACCAACGCCGGCACCGACGAGGACCACACCGATCACGATCGGGGCGAAGATCGACGCACCCGTGTTGGGCAGATCGCCAGCGGTGTTCTTCGGCTGCGGAACCGGAGTCGTCGAGGTGACCGGGACCGTGGTCGTCGGCGGGGTGGTGGACGTCGTCGGCGGGGTCGTGGTCGTGGTGGTGGGCGGCACGACCACCTCGGCCCACTTGGCACCGGCGGACGCGACGATGTCCGTCTTCTCCGAGATCGCCACGATCAGCGACTGGGTCGGTTTGTTCTCGTAGTCCTCACCGACGAACAGCCGGCCGGTGTCCAGGGCCGCGGACGCGGACAGTTCGAAGGTGCCGGCACCTTCCTTGGTGCCGGCGGGAACGCTCAGGAACAGCTGTGCGCCGTTCTTGATCGCCTGCGCGGTCACCTCGTTGCCCTGGGCGTCGACGACCTTGACGCCCTCGGGGAGCTTCGTGGTCAGCTTCTCGATGTCACCGGTCGTGGTCACGGTGAACGGGCCGATCTTCTCGCCGGCCTTGCCGGACAGGTCGGTCGGCGAGATCGAGAGCGCCGGGGTCGGCTGGTCGCCGATGCCGACGTTGGCCGGGCCGGTCAGGTACTTGTACAGGGCGAGGACGTCCGCTTCCGCCTTCGGCTTGTCGTCCTTCGGGAACGGGTTCGCCGCGTTCAGGTCCTTGCCGTCGCTGTAGTGCCAGACCGCGGCCTGGGTCCCCGCGATGGCTTCCTTCGTGTCGAGACCGTCGTTGAGCGGGACACCCGCGTCGGAGAGCGTCTTGTTGAGCGCTTCGAGGCCAACCACCGGGAAGCTGTGGTGCAGGATCCAGTTGATCTTGTCGCGGTTCTTGTGGAACGGCGACGCCGCGTTCGGATAGGAGTCCCACGGCTTCTCGACCATGCCCTGCTCTGGCTTGATGCGCGTCTCGATCTCGACGCAGTACATCTGGAGCTTGGTGCCGTCGTCGAGCTTGAGCGTGATCAGATTCGTGGCGATGTTGTCCAGCTTGCCGTCGCCGACGTCGACGTTGTAGCCATCCACGTACCCATCGGGGTCGACGTTGCCGGTCGCCGACTCCGCGCCAGCGGGGATCGCCGCCGTCAACATCAGCGCGACCGAGGCACCCGCGACGGCAGCTCCGGCTCTGGCGAGCTTCAACCGACTGGCCATGACACTCCTTTTCGTCCGAACGACAATCTGCCCCGCGACTCCCACCCGGCTCAGGATGGGAGAGAAGCCGATCAGGCGAAGCCGCACTTTACTCAGAGCTGTAATCCCTCAACTACTGGGGGTGCACCAACCGTCCGGGCGTCACTCGAAGATCAGCGTTATTGCGCAGCGTCGTGGAACGAATTCGCCCGTCAGCTCAGAGTTCCGGCTATCGTCCTGATCCGTGACCGGATGGCAGCCAGGTGACGGCGGCTGGAACCAGAACCAGCCCTTCGGCCCGGACGCGCAGACGAACGCGTACAACTCGGACCCGTACGCCAACCAGGGCGCCGATCCGTACGGGTACGGCAGCCAGTACGGCAACGACCCAACGCCGTACGGCGCCGACCCCTACGGCGGCGGCTACGGGCAGTACCCCCAGTACCAACAACAACAGCAGCAGTACCCGCAGCAGCAGTACCCACCGACGAGTGGCTTCCCCGTACCGGGTTACGGGCCGCCACCGCCGCCGCCGAAGCGTTCGAAGCTGCCGATGGTCCTGAGCCTGATCGCCATCGTGATCATCGTCGGCGCGGTCGTGACCATCGTGCTGGTCAACCGTCCGGGCGACCAGCCGGTCGCGCAGAACGACCCCACCTCGACCTCGTCGAAGCCGGACCCGTCGAAGACCGAGTCGACCTCACCGTCGACCACGCCGAGCACGGGTGGCAGCGACTGGATCGCCATCGACAACACCAAGAACTCGGGGCTGCGCTACGAGGTGCCGCCGGACTGGAAAACGACGGAAACCACCTACGACAGCGGCCTCGGCGTCATGTTCACCGGCGGCGCGGAATACGGCACCTACGAGTGCGAAGGCAAACCGTACATTCGCACCTACCTGGCCAGCGGAGATGTTCAGGGCGGCGAAAGCACGGACCTGGAACTGCCGAAAACGCTGAAGGACTTCGCGGCGTCGTTCGCGAAGAAGGGCTACGGCGAGGACGCGCAGGTGGACATCCCCGAGCCGACCGAGGCCGAGGTCGACGGCAAGCCCGCCATGAAGCTGACGGCCAAGGTCAAGCAGAACGTGACCAGCCCCAACTGCCAGGCGGTCGACGGCGAGGTCGCGTTGATCGGCGTGCAGGTCCAGGACGAAGGGCAGCCGAAGGGTGTTGCCATGGTCGTTGTGGTCAACGACCTCTCCGGCGGCCCCGCCGACCCGAAGGCGCTGGACGCCGCACTGACTCAGCAGATCCTGTCGACCGTCAAGCTTGGCTAGCGGTCCAGTCACTCACGACCTCGTCCAGCACGGCCAGCGGCAGCGCGCCGTTGCCGAGGACCACGTCGTGGAACGCGCGGATGTCGAAGCGGTCGCCGAGTGAAGCCTCGGCCGCCCGCCTGATGCGCTGGATCTCCAGCCTGCCGACCATGTACGACAGTGCCTGCCCCGGGTAGGCGATGTACCTGTCGATCTCGTTGGCGATCTCGACGTCCGCCATCGGGGTGTTCTCCCGCAGGTAGGCGATGGCCTGGTCGCGGGTCCAGCCCTTCGCGTGCATGCCGGTGTCGACGACCAGCCGGCCCGCCCGCATCGAGTCCATCGCCAGCATGCCGAGCCGGTACACGTCGCCCGAGTACAGGCCCATCTCCTCGGCGAGGCGTTCGGTGTACAGACCCCATCCCTCGGCGTACGCGGTCGGGATGACCACGCGGCGGAACAGCGGCAGGTGGTCGAGCTCCTGCGCGATGGTGATCTGGAAGTGGTGGCCGGGCACGGCCTCGTGGAACGCCATCACCTCCGAGACGAACCGGTCGCGCTCCTCGGCGCGGTCGGTGTTCGCGAAGTAGATGCCCGGCCGCTGCCCGTCCAGTGAGGGCCACACGTAGAACGCGGCGGGCGCACCTGGCGCGTCGGTCTCCGGGACCGGCTCGATCTTGCACTGGTGCGACGCCAGCCGGCCGAACCAGCCGGACACCGCCGACTCGGCACGGGCCACCGCGTCCCGGGCGGACGAAAGCAGCTCCTCGCCGTCCCGCCAGCGCATGGCCGGGTCGCTGGTCATGCGGTGGAAGATCTCGGCGCGGTCGGACGTGCCGAACACCCGCGCGCCGATCTCCGCGTACTCGTCGGTGAGTGCCGCGATGACGTCAAGACCGGTCTGGTGCAGTTCGTCGGGGGTGCGGTCGGTGGTCGTGTGGACGCGGGCGAGCCGGCGGTAGATCTCCTCGCCGTCCGGCAACCAGCACACACCCACCTTGTCGTCCGGCCTGCCGTGCTGGATCAGCTCACCCGCGAGCGCTTCCCGGTAGGCGGCGAACGCCGGGCGCACGACCGAGGCCAGCACCTCCTCCCGGGCGGCGGCGAACTCCGCCGGCACCTCCTGCCTGGCCAGCGGGTCGTTGGCCGCGTCGGCGAGGTAGCGGTCCAGGTGGTCGACGGCCTTGCCGACCAGACGGGTGACCGGCACCCGGCCTGCCGCCGCGCCCGCGCGGTGGCGGTCGGCGACCGTGGCGAGGAACGCCGGCACGTCCCGCAGCCGCGCCAGGTAGTCGTCCCTGCTCTCGGGGGTGGTCAGCGGGAGCATCGGCAGGGTGGTGATCAGGTCGGCGTGCGGTGCGACGAACAGGTCGCTGATCGTGAACTCGACCTGACGCGTGTACAGGTCGTCGAGGATCTCGCTGGCGTGGTGGATGACGGCCGCCCTGGTCACGGCATCGTCCGAGGACAGGCCCGCCGGGTCGACGGCCGTCATTCTGTCCGCCACGTCCCGCACACCGGCCTTCAGCCGTTCCTCCGCGGCCGGGGAGTGGTCAGTGAGCCCACGTCCGTGGCCGGAGATGCCGAGGACCGTCGCGTACAGCGGGTTTGCCGTGAAGTACAGATCGAGGAGCTCGTCGGCGAGTCGCGTCACGATGTTCGTCACGACGGTCACGCTACCTGGGCGGATCCTGCTGGTACTCCCGCCATCTGCGTAAAAGATCGGGAATCTCGGCACGGAGGAACTCGAAGAACTGGCGGCTCGTCTCCAGCCGCCAACCAGCCTTGGTGTCGGCCCCGACCGCCGCCACCCCCACGGCCATGACCTCGGCCCACTGCTTCAGCTGCGGGTCCCGGTTGGCGTACGCCTCGTACCAGAGGTCGTCGGTCACCTCGTAGTGGTCCCGACGCTCACCGGGGTCACGCCGCCGCACGATCAGGCCCACCTGCATGAGGTAGCGCACCGCGCCCGACACGGCCGCAGGACTCACCCGGAGCATGTCGGACACCTCGCCCGCGGTCAGCTTGCCGGCGTCGGTCACGAGCAGCGCGCCGAACACACGTGCCGGCATCCGCTGCATGCCCGCGTCGGCCAGGAGCATGGCGAACTGCTCCACGAACCGCTCGACGGCGGTGGGCTCCTCGGGAGTGGTGGTCACCTTCCGCATCTTCTCCTCCGGATGTGTGATCCCGATCAGATTTATACGTTTTCTTAACTTCACAACTTTGTGAAATAACACTACGTTCTTCAGTATGACAACCGCAATCTCCGTGTCTGGCCTGGTCAAGACGTTCGGCCAGACACGCGCGCTCGACGGACTCGATCTGACGGTGCGCACCGGGGAGGTGCACGGCTTCCTCGGCCCTAACGGGGCGGGCAAGTCGACCACCATCCGGGTGCTGCTTGGCCTACTCCGCGCCGACGCGGGCGAGATCCGCCTGCTCGGCGGCGATCCCTGGACCGACGCGACCGAGCTGCACCGCAGGCTCGCGTACGTGCCAGGCGATGTGTCCCTGTGGCCGACCCTCTCCGGCGGCGAGGTCATCGACCTGCTCGGCCGGCTGCGGGGCGGCCTCGACGAAGCGCGCCGCGCCGACCTGCTCGAGCGGTTCGACCTCGACCCGACCAAGAAGGGCCGGACCTACTCGAAGGGCAACCGGCAGAAGGTCGCGCTGGTCGCCGCGCTCGCGTCGAACGTCGAGCTGCTGATCCTCGACGAACCGACCTCGGGTCTCGACCCGCTGATGGAGGCCGTCTTCCAGGACTGCATCACCGAGGAGCGCGACCGTGGCCGCACCGTGCTCCTGTCGAGCCACATCCTCGCCGAGGTCGAGTCGCTGTGCGAGCGGGTGAGCATCATCCGGCTGGGGCGCACGGTCGAGACCGGCACCCTCGCCGAGTTGCGGCACCTGACCCGCACGTCGATCTCCGCGGACCTCGCCGCGGCGCCCAACGGCCTGGCCAACCACCCCGGGGTCCACGATCTGCAGGTCAACGGCACGCACGTGAAGTTCGACGTCGACACCAAGGAGCTCGACACCGTGCTGCGCCAGCTCACGCAGGTCGGCGTGCGCAGCCTGACCAGCCAGCCGCCGACGCTCGAGGAACTGTTCCTCCGCCACTACGAGGCCGACATCGCGAACGGCCGGCACGCGGCGGTGGCGAAATGACCGCGACCCTCGAACGGCCGGGGCACGTCGCCGCGACCGGACAGCGTGACGGGTTCGCCGGCACGGGTGCGTTGCTGCGCCTCGCGGTCCGGCGGGACCGGGTCATCGCCAGCATCTGGATCCTGCTGTTCGTGATCATGGCGGCGGGTTCGTCGTCCGCGTCCCAGGACCTCTACAACACGCTCGAGTCGCGGGTGCGGGCCGCGAAAGCGGTCAACGACACCCCGGCGACGCTCGCGCTGTACGGGCGCGTGTTCGACCCGACCTCGCTCGGCGCGGTCTCGTTGATCAAGCTGGGCGCGATGGGCGCGGCGCTCGTCGCGCTGGTCGCGATCTTCACGGTGGTGCGGCACACCCGCGCCGAAGAGGAGGCCGGGCGGGCCGAACTGCTCGGCGCGACGGTCGTCGGCCGGTACGCACCGCTGACCGCGGCTCTGCTGCTGTCGACCGGCATCTCGATCGTGCTGGCGTTGCTGACCGCGGTGAGCCTGGCCGGGACCGGGCTGCCGGCGTCCGGCGCGTTCGCGTTCGGCCTGTCGTGGGCGGGCGCCGGGATCGCGTTCGCCGCGGTCGGCGCGCTGGCGGCACAGGTCACCGAGGGTGCGCGGACCGCACGCGGCCTGGCCGCGGCGGTGCTCGCGGCGGCGTACCTGCTGCGGGCGGCCGGGGACGCGTCCGGCACGGACCAGGAGACCTGGCTGTCGTGGCTGTCGCCGATCGGCTGGGCTCAGCAGGTCCGGCCGTTCGCAGGTGACCGCTGGTGGGTGCTGCTCTACCTGGTGTTCTTCGCGGCGCTGGTGGCGGTCGGGGCGTACCTGCTGGTCGCGCGGCGCGACCACGGCGCCGGCCTGCTGGCACAGCGACCCGGCCGGGCGACGGCACGCCCGTCGCTGCGCTCCCCGCTGGCGCTCGCGGTGCGGCTGCAGCGTGGCGGCCTGGTGGGCTGGGCCGTCGGCATGGCGCTCGGTGGCCTGGTGATGGGCAGCATCGCCTCGCAGGTCGACGAGTTCGCCGACAACGAGGCGACCCGCGAAATGATCATGAAGCTGGGTGGTGAGCGCGGGCTGACCGACGCGTTCCTGTCCGCGGAGATGGGGATTCTGGCCGTGATCGTGTCGGCGTACGGAATCTCGGCGGCCATGCGGCTGCGGCTGGAGGAGACCGCGCTGCGGGCCGAGCCGATCCTGGCGACGCGGATCAGCCGCCTGCGCTTCGCGACAAGCCACGTGGCGGTCGCGCTGGGCGGCACGACGGTGCTGATGCTGACGGTCGGCGTGTTCGCCGGCTTCGCGCACGGCGCCGCGGGTGGCGACATGGCCGAGTTCGGCCGGGTGTTGGTGGCGGCGCTCGTGCACCTGCCGTCGGTGTGGGTGCTGACCGGCATCACGGTGCTGGTGTTCGGCCTCGCCCCAGGGATGATCATGGCCGGCTGGGGTGCGCTGGTGGTGTTCCTGCTGCTCGGCCAGCTCGGCCCGATCTTCGAGCTGCCGCAGTGGGCGATGGACCTGTCGCCGTTCACGCACACGCCTCGGCTGCCCGGCGCCGAGCTGACCGCGACGCCGCTGCTGTGGCTGACGCTGGTCGCCGCCGCGCTGATCGCGGCCGGGCTGGTGAGCTTCCGCCGGCGCGACATCGGCTGACGTGACTCATGGTCCGGAACGGTCCGCCGTTCCGGACCTTTCTCACAGTTCGACCGATACTCCGGTGATCCGTGACAGGGTGGAGATGTGTCGAAGCCGCGCCTGCCGGGAGAAGTGTGGGTACTGGTAGCGGCGAACTTCATCATCGCGGTCGGGTTCGGGCTGGTGGCGCCCGCGTTGCCGACCTTCGCACGGACCTTCGACGTCAGCGTGACCGCCGCGTCCGTGGTGGTGAGCGCGTTCGCCGTGGCCAGGCTGGTGTTCGCGCCGGCCAGCGGGCGGATGGTGACGCTCTTGGGCGAGCGGCGCGTGTACCTGATCGGGATCACGATCGTCGCGGTGTCGACCGGTCTGTGCGCGTTCGCGGCGAGCTACTGGCAGTTGCTGGTGTTCCGCTCGATCGGCGGCATCGGGTCGACGATGTTCACCGTGTCGGCCATCGCGCTGCTGATCAGGCTGACCCCGCCGGAACTCCGGGGCCGCGCGTCGGGGTTGTGGGGCACCGGGTTCCTGACCGGCAGCGTCGCGGGACCACTCTTCGGCGGCGGGCTGCTCGCCATCTCACTGCGTGCGCCGTTCGTGGTGTACTCGGCGTTGCTGCTGGTCGTGGTGGTGTTCGTGTGGTGGTTCCTACGGCACTCGACGCTGGCGGCCGCGGCGACGGAGACGTCGACGGACTTCACCCTGCGGGCGGCGCTGCGGCACCGCTCCTACGTGGCCGCGCTCGGCTCGTCGTTCGCGAACGGCTGGGCCGTGTTCGGCGTCCGCGTGTCCCTGGTGCCGCTGTTCGTGGTCGAGATCCTCAACCGGGACGGTGTCTTCGCGGGCACGGCCCTGGCGGTGTTCGCGGCGGGCAACGTGGCGATGCTGATGGTGTCGGGCCGGCTCGCCGACACCTGGGGCCGCAAACCCACGATCCTGATCGGCCTGGTGGTGTCGGGAGCGGGGACCGTGTGGGTCGGCTTCACTGACGACGTCCCGATGTTCATGGTGGCCACGGTGATCGCCGGCTTGGGCGCCGGCATGCTGTCACCGCCCCTGCAGGCAACGGTCGCCGACGTGATCGGCCTCCGCGGCCGAGGCGGCCCGGTGCTGGCGACCTTCCAGATGGCCGCCGACATCGGCGCGGTCCTGGGTCCCATCGCGGCCGGCCTGATGGCGGACAACCTGTCGTACGCGACGTCCTTCGCGGTGACGGGCGCCCTGTGCCTGGTGGCCGCGCTCGCCTGGATCCCGGCCCCGGAGACACTGCCGCGCCCCGCGGAGGCCCGGCAGCACCCGACCCCCAGCGAAGCAGTGGGCACGGAACTGCCGGGCTGCGAAGAAGTCAGCTCACGGGACTCGCGTAGCGCAGGATCATGAAGTCGAACACGAAGCCGGTCACCGCGCCGGAGTCGGTGCGGCCCACCCACACCGGGTAGCTGCCGTCGCCGAAGCCGGTCTCCACGGCCAGCAGATTGGCACCAGAGTCGGGTTCCGGGATGTCGACGACATGGCCGGTCATGTCGTCGTAGGTGTCCTCGATCGTGTCCTCGTACGCGTCCGCGACCTCCGCGTCGACGAGAGCCAGGTAGCCGCCGTCCACGCCGACCGAGAAGTAGCTGTCGTCGCCCAGCATGCGGATGTCCTCGCCCGTGCGGAGGGCCGGCTCCCAGCGGGTCGTCGGCTCGTCGGAGATCACCAGCCTGGCGGCGGCGACGCGGGGGTGGTCGGCGTCGCCCGCGAAGCGGATCACCGAGACGAGCAGCGGGTACTCGCCCGGCTCCACGGTGTCCACATACGGCTCCTGGTCCTGCATCCACGGGTCCGGGGCCGCCGCGATCAGCTGGCCGCTCGGCAGCCACAGCCGGCCGCCCTCGGAGACCTCGACCGTCACCTCGCGCTCGTCGTCGAGCCGGAACCGCGCGCCGTCCACAAAGGTCTCGTCCAGCGCCTTCGCCCGCATGGGTCGCGGCGGGTGCCACGGCAGCTCGGCCGGGGCCGGGCCTGGCTCGGCCACCTCGCGCACCGTCTTGCGGACCAAGGACGGCAGCAGCTCGTCCAGGTACGCGAACGTCGCCCAGTCGCCGAAGCGCGGCATCGGGCGGGACGTCTTCGCGATCTCCAGCGGCTCGACGGAGTCGTCCTCCGGCCAGTCGGTGTCCCACTCGTGCCGGTCACCGTCCAGGTCGTACTCGACGGCACGGGTCGGCACGCCCGCGTCGAACTCCCCGTGCGACTCGCGGTAGGCCCACTGCTCGGCGAACCGCAGCACCAGCATGCCGACACCGTCTGCGGTGGGGAACCGGCGCAGCTCCAGCATCCGGTCGCGCCGGCCCTCGGCATCGAACAGCCACGCGGCCGCGTGGTGGGCCTGCCAGCACACCTCGATGAGCGCCAGCGGCCGGTCCTGTTCGAACAGCACCACGGCGTACTGCTCGCCCGCCGCGTCCCGCTCCCGTGCCACGGCCTCCGGCAACGGGCGCACGACCGAGGCCGCTTCGGGGTCCCAGCCCTCGCAGTAGACGACTTCCGCGGCAATGGTTTGGTTGGTCACGGCTAGATCCTGACACCAGCGTTCTCGCGTAGTTTCGTTGGCATGGCAACACTGGTCTCCTTCCACGCCCACCCCGACGACGAGTGCATCGGCTGCGGCGGCGTCATGCGCAAAGCACACGAGGACGGCCACCGGGTCGTCCTGGTGGTCGCCACGCGAGGCGAGCTGGGCGAGGTGCCGGACGGCTTCCTCGACGAGGGCGAACAGCTGTGGCAACGCCGCGTGGCCGAGACCCAGGCTTCGGCGGACATCCTGGGCGTGGACCGCGTGGAGTTCCTCGGTTATACCGACTCCGGGATGATGGGCGAGCCGACGAACACCGCGCCCGGCACGTTCTGGACCGCCGACGTCGAGGAAGCGGCCGAGCGGCTCGCGGTCATCCTTCGTGAGGAGAAGGCGGACGTGCTGACGGTGTACGACGACCACGGCGGATACGGCCACCCCGACCACATCCAGGTGCACCGCGTCGGCATGCGGGCCGCCGAACTGGTCGGCACTCAGCGGGTCTACCAGGGCACGATGAACCGTGACCTCGTGCTGGCCAGCCGCGCCGCGCGGAGCGACCTCGAGGCGCCGGAACTGCCGGACAACTTCGGCACACCGCAGTCGGAGATCACCTGTGCCGTGGACGTCAGCGCGTACCTCCAGCACAAGCGGAAGGCCATGCGGGCCCACGCGAGCCAGATCAGCGAGCAGTCGTTCTTCCTCGCCCTGCCCGACGACGCGTTCCAGTTCGCGTTCGGCGTCGAGTGGTTCCTCCGGGACGGTCAGGGCCCGGGCATCACCGAGACGGACCTGATGGCAGGGCTGACATGACGATCGCCGTGCACTACGAGGTGAGCGGCCCGGCGGACGGGACGCCGGTGGTGCTGTCCGGTTCGCTGGGCAGCGACCTGCGCATGTGGGAGCCGCAGGTCGAGCCGCTGACGGCGGCGGGGTTCCGGGTGATCCGCTACGACCACCGCGGGCACGGCGCCTCCCCGGCACCGGACGGGCCGTACGCCCTCGAGGAGCTGGCCGCCGACGCGCTCGGACTGCTGGACCGGCTGGAGCTGCGGCGGGTGTCGTGGGTCGGCCTGTCGCTCGGCGGCATGGTCGGGATGTGGCTGGCCGAGCACGCGCCCGACCGCCTGGAACGGCTCGTGCTGTGCTGCACGTCGGCGACGCTCGGCCCGGCGTCGATGTGGCGGGAACGGGCGGAGACGGCACGCACGAAGGGGATGGGCGCGCTGGCGGAGCCGGTGGTGAGCCGGTGGGTGACCCCTGCGTTCGCCGAGGCGCATCCCGAAACCGTGACGTGGCTGCGGGAGATGGTGGCCGGCCACTCACCGGAGGGCTACGCCTCGTGCTGCACGGCCATCGAGCAGATGTCCATTGTGGATGACCTGCCGACGGTCACCGCGCCGACGCTGGTGATCGCGGGCGCCGACGACCCGGCCACCCCACCCGAGCACGGCCAGCGAATCGCCGACGCCGTACCGGGTGCGCGGCTCGCGGTCGTGCCCGGCGCGGCGCACC
Source organism: Actinophytocola sp. (assembly GCF_036378875.1). Taxonomy (GTDB): domain Bacteria; phylum Actinomycetota; class Actinomycetes; order Mycobacteriales; family Pseudonocardiaceae; genus Actinophytocola. The sequence goes on along the minus strand of NZ_DASUVO010000013.1, from coordinate 26,914 downwards.
TGGGCAACGTCGAGCAGCCCGCGGCGTTCACCGGCTTGATCATCGACCACCTGCGCCCGGACCGCCGCGCACTCGGCATGTCCGTACGCCGAGCCGTGCTCGGCGACGCACACGTGGACAGGGCGGTGGCGGGGACCACCGAGTTCACGCGGCCGTTCCAGGAGTACATCACCGAGGGCGCCTGGGGCTCGGTGTGGTCACGGCCCGGACTGGACCGCCGCACCCGCAGCGCGGTGACACTGGCGGCCCTGACCGCGTTGCGCGCACACGACGAGCTGGCCATGCACATCCGCGCCGCTCGCCGCAACGGCCTGTCGGAGGCGGAGATCGCGGAGATCCTCCTGCACACGGCGGTGTACGCGGGCGCCCCGGCGGGGAACACGGCCTTCGCCATCGCCAAGCGCACCCTGGAAGAGGACGGTTAGGAACCCGACACGACTCGCGATGTCCCAAGGGGTGCCCCTTGCCCCCGCTCGATGTCCTGAGGCTGCCTTCAGGACATCCGGGCCTGTGCAGCCAGGTTTGCTGGGTCCGGCGCGCCGTCCGCGACGACCACGGCGTACGTCAGTGTCAGGGTCTCCTCCGGGGCCACCGGGACCGTCGCGGAGAAGAACGGGGCCGGGCACACGCAGGCGAACGGGGTCGAGCGGACGAACCACTCCACCGGATGCCCCGGGTTCGTCGGCGCGTCGACGAAGACCAGGGTCGACATGCGGCGGCGGCGATGGCGGCCGAGGAAGGCCAGCCACGGAACGCGGATTCCCATCAGGTCGTCGCCACCGGTGCCTTCTGGCGTGATGACCTCACCGCCGGTGAAGGATCGGGGACCGCGCCACATCAGGCCGCCGTAGCCCGCGTTCGGGCGGCCTTCCGTCGTCGGGCTGCCGAGGCGGATCTCGGCGTCCGACACGTTCGTCATGGCGGTGGTGAACGTCAGCGACCACGCGTCGTCCACTATGGACAGCAGGATCCTGCGTCGCTCGGTGAACCACCGCGAACCGTCGGACGTGAGCCAGTCCAGTTCCTGGTCCACGCGGTCGCCGGAGACCGTCAGCGAGCGGTTGGCCATCGCGCCGTTGTTGTCCAGCTGCACGTATCCCTTGCCCCGCACGAAGGTCGGGCCGCCCCAGAAGTTCTGCGGGCCCACGTTCGGCAGTGACCACGCGATGCCCTTGTGCCACACGTGGTCGGGCGGGCGGTAGATCGACACCTCGTGGCCCGCGAGTGTGCGCACCGGGTGGAAGTACGGGCGCGGTGACTCGATCGCCGGCTCCGGCGGGCGGTACACGTACCGGCACAGTTCCACGCCGTCATGGCGAGCGGTGACAGCCGAGCCCGAGTCCGTCAGTTCCACGGCGCGCCCGTTCCGTTCATCCGGTGGTAGAACGGCGAGTCCGGGCCCAGCTCGCCCCGGCGGATCCGCGTGCCGGTGAACGCCGACGCGTAGATCGCCGCGATCAGTTCGACCGTCATCCTCGTGTCAGCAAGGGACACCGGGGGCGCGGTGCTCGACGACAGCGCCGACAGCACCTCCGCGAACTGTGCCTTGTGGCCGCTCGGGGTGCCGGACGGGCCCTGTTTCCACGCGGAGGACACAGTGGACTGGTGGCCCGGCGCGGCCGTCACCCGCCAGTTCTTGTCCGTGTAGCCGTAGACATGGTCCAGCTCAACGGAAGCGTGCTCGAAGTCGAACCGCAGGAAACTCTGCTCGCGGGGCGACACGACGCTGTTGACGATCGTCGCGACGGCGCCGTTCGCGAACTTCACGAGCGCGCACGACAGGTCCTCGGTGTCCGTCGGCTTCGCCTGCCGCGCAGCGACCGACACCACCTCCTGCCACTCCCCCAGGATCGAGAGCAGCAGGTCGAACTGGTGGATCCCATGCCCCATCGTCGGGCCGCCGCCCTCGATGTCCCAGTTCCCCCGCCACGGCACCGCGAAGTACTCGTCCTCGCGGAACCACAGCGTGTGGCACACCGCCGCCGTCGGCCGGCCGAACCTCGGGTCGCCGACCAGCCGGCGCAGGCGGACGGCACCGCTGCCGAACCGGTGCTGGAACACCGTGGCGAAGAACGCGCCCGACGAGGTCGCGGCCTTCTCGACCGCGTCCAGTTCGGCCAGGCTCAGCACCGGGGGTTTCTCACACAGCACCGAGATCCCACGTGACAGGCACGCGACCGCCTGCTCCGCGTGCAGCCCCGGTGGCGTGCACAGTGTCGCGAGGTCCGGTTTCTCGTTCGCCAGCAACTCGTCCAGGGTCGGGTACACCGCCGGCACCGACCACTTCGACTTGTACGCGGCCAGTGCCGCGGCCTTGACGTCCGTCGCCGCCACGATCCTGGCCCGGCGGCGGTGGGCAGCGAGTGCCTCGGCATGGAATGCGGCGATCCCACCCGTGCCCACGATCGCGACGTCGATCATCAACCCACCGTAACGGAAACCTCGCGCTCCTCGCTCGGCCCGATCTCACGTTCCGGACCGCTGATCGTCGCGGTGAACGCGTGCCGCACGTCGTCGCTCGACGCCGCGAGCCGCAGCTCCACCACGCCCGGCTCGACGATCCGCTTGCCGGCGAGACCCGTGAACGCGGCCACTTCCTCCGGCACGGCAAAGGAAACCCGCCGCGACTCGCCCGGCGCCAGCCGCACCTTCGCGTACCCGATCAACCGCATGACCGGCCGCGTGACCTGTGCGACCGGGTCGTGCAGGTACAGCTGCACGACGTCCGCGCCGGCCACCGAGCCGGTGTTGGTCACGGTCACCGACACCGTGAACCCGTCGGCGATCGCGTCGGTCCAGTCGAACGTCGTGAACGAAAGCCCGTACCCGAACGGGAAGGCCGGTGTCGGGTCCACCGAGCTCGCGCTGTTGAGGCGGCCGAGTGGGGGCATGAGGTACGACGACGGCGCGGCGAACGGGTCGGCCGGCACGCTCACCGGCAACCGGCCGGACGGGTTCACGCGGCCGGTCAGCACGCCCGACACCGCCGAACCGCCCTCCTCGCCGGGGAAGAACGCCTGCACGATCGCGGCACACCGGTCGAGGTAGGGCCCCAGGGCGTACGGGCGGCCGGTCAGCAACACGAGCACCACCGGCGTGCCGGTCTCCAGCACCGACTCCAGCAGTTCCACGCCCGGTATCCGCAGGTTGGCCGCGTCGGTGCCTTCGCCGGACGTGCCTCGGCCGAACAACCCGGCCTCGTCGCCGAGCGCGACCACGCACACGTCTGCCCGCCGTGCCGCCGCCACGGCCTCCTCGCCGTCCTCGGCGTAGGTGAACGACGCCTCGCCCGCGAGTGCCTCCCGCAGTGTCTGGATCGCGACCCCTTCCGGGGCGGACGGGATGTGTTGGGGGAACGAGTAACAGCCGAGCATCGCCGAGGCCGTGTCCGCCTGGGCGCCGACGAGCGCGATCGACGCCTCGTCTCGCAGTGGCAGCACGCCGTCGTTCGACAGCAGCACCACCGACTCCTCGGCGATGCGGCGGGCGAGTGCCCGCGCCTCCGGCGGATCGAAGTCCACAGTGGCCGGTAGCGGCGACTCCCAGTTCGGGTCCAGCATGCCGAGCGCGCACTTCTGCTTCAGCACCCTGGTCGCCGCCCTGTCCACAAGGGACTCGGACGTGTCGCCGGCCAGCACGGCGTCCAGCAGTGGCGTGCCGTATGCGCGCACGTTCGGCAGTTCCACGTCGAGGCCCGCGGCCAGCGCGAGCGCGGCCGCCTGCGCGGGGTTCGCCGCGATCTGGTGCTGGGTCTCCAGGAACGTGACCCCGAAGTAGTCGGAGACCACCGTGCCCTCGAAGCCCCAGCGGTCCCGCAGCAACTCGGTGAGCAGGGCGTGGCTCGCTGCCGGCGGCACGCCGTCGACGTCCGCGTACGCCTGCATCACCGACTCGGCGCCGGCACGCACGGCCGCCAGGAACGGCGGCAGCAACACGTCGGCCAACTCACGGGCGCCGATCGCGACGGGTCCGAAGTTACGGGCCCCGCGCGAGGCCGAGTACCCCACGAAGTGCTTAAGGGTGGCCATGATCCCCGCCGACCGCAGGCCACGGACGTACGCGACGCCGATGGTCGTGACCAGGTGCGGGTCCTCGCCGATGGTCTCCTCGGTACGGCCCCACCGCACGTCCCGCGTCACGTCCAGCACGGGCGCGAGCGCCTGGTGCACACCGACCGCGTGCATACCGGCGCCGATCGTCGCCGCCATCTCCTCGACCAGCTCCGGCGCCCACGCGGCGCCCCATGCCAGCGGCGTGGGATAGATCGTCGCGCGGTGGGTCATGAAACCGGTCGAGCACTCCTCGTGCACCACGGCCGGAATGCCGAACCGGCCGGCCGCCATCACCTCCTCCTGCAACCCGGCGAGACGTGCGGCGCCGGCCGCCGGCTCGACCGGCGCACTGCCGAACGGCCGGGTCAGCTGACCGAGCCCGTTCTTGATCAGCTCGGGCCAGTTCAGGTCCGGGGCGACCAGATCGTGCTGGAACGGGGCGACCCCGTCCTCACCGTCCGAAGTGGACTCGCCAAGCCACACTCCGTACAGCTGCGCCAGTTTCTCCCGCAACGTCATCTTGCCGACCAGGTCGGCGACCCGCTCTTCGGCGGGGCGCGCCGGATCGCGCCACGGCTCGTCGCGCATCCCGCACTCCAATCCCGAAAGTTTCGACCGGCAGAAAACGGCCGTTTCTCAAGCTAACGGCGAGAACTACCGGTAGCAAGGGCTTGACCTCTCAGTTGCGCCCACCGTAACCTCGCTTCAACTACCGGATGTAATCCGAAACTTACGGCAGGTCGATCGCGCTGGGGCGATTCGCTGTCTCGCAGCCTCTGCGCGCTGGCCACATCGTTGAAAGGCGCCACGGCATGGTTCCCCAGCGACTTCCCAGAAGGTCCTTTCTTGGCTTACTCGGTGCGGGTGTCGGCGCCGGCATCGTCGGCTGCGGCACGGATGCCACCTCCGGCAGCGGCGACTCGATGCAGGTATGGGTGCTCCAGGAAGAGAACCAGCAGCTCGCGCACAACGGCTCGGTGGAGCGGTTCAACAAGAACTCTGACGTCAAGGCCCGGCTGGTCGCGACGCCCAACGACGGCTACACCGACAAGCTGCACGTTTCCATGGGCAGCAACAACAAGCCGGACGTGTTCTACAACTGGGGCGGCGGCAGCATCCGCACGTACGCGCGGGACGACCTGCTACTCGACCTCACCCCGTACTTCGACAAGGACAAGGCGTGGAAGGACAAGTTCCTCCCGTCCGTCCTCGAGGCCGGCACCATCGACGGCAAGTACTACGGCGTCCCGGCTCGCGGCATGCAGCCGATCATCCTGTTCTACAACAAGCAGGTCTTCAGCGACCTCGGCGTGCAGCCGCCGAAGACGTGGGACGAGCTGCTGACGATCGTCGACCGGGCCAAGTCGAACGGCATCATCCCGTTCGCGCTGGCCGGCGGCGACGCGTGGACCGAGCTGGTGTGGCCGGAGTACCTCGTCGACCGCATCGGTGGCTCCCAGGTGTTCGAGAAGATCGCGGCCGGTGAGCCCGAGGCGTGGCGCGACCCGGCCATCACCCGGTCCATCGACATGATCCGCGACCTGGTCCAGCGGGGCGGTTTCGGCGACAGCTTCGCGTCCGTGCGCTGGGACGCCGCCGGCGCGTCCACACTGATCGCGCGGGGCCAGGCGGCCATGCACCTGATGGGCTCGTGGGAGTACACGAACCAGGTGACCAACGAGCCCGAGTACGCGAAGACCAACCAGGGCTTCACGGACTTCCCGACCGTCGAGGGCGGGGTCGGGGACCCGAAGGCCATCGTCGGCAACCCCACCAACTACTTCTCGATCAGCAAGGACTCCAAGCACGTCGACGCGGCGGTCGACTACCTGAAGAAGGAGATGGCCTCGACGGCCTACGTCGACCAGTGGCTCGAGATGGGCGACGTGCCGGCGGTGACCGGGCTCGAGAGCCAGATGGACAAGGCGGCGGACCCGGCGTTCGCCGAGATGGTCTACAACATGGTCGACCAGGCACCGACCTTCCAGCTGTCCTGGGACCAGGCCATCGAGCGGGAGAAGGCCCAGCCGATGCTCGAGGCGCTGTCGAAGGTGTTCCTCGGCGAGCTGGACGCGGCCGGGTTCGTCAAGGCGAACGAGAACGCGTCGTGAGCGGAGCTTGCGGAGCGAACCATCAACACTGCGCCGAGGGAGCGGCCTGAAAACATGGTTGTGATCACGGAAGCGCCGGCGCCGGCGCGGGCGGTGCCCCCGCCCGTGCCGCGGCGGAGCAAGCGTGTCAGCCGGCCGAACGCCCTGTACCTGCTGCCGGCGGTGTTGTTCTTCGGTCTGTTCGCGGCGTTTCCACTCGTGCTGGTGGTGTACCTGTCGTTCACCGACTGGTCCGGCGTCGGCACGCCCGGCTTCATCGGGGCGGAGAACTGGATCCGGCTGTTCCGGCAGGACGCGCTCTGGGAGATCACCTCGGTGACGCTCCTGCTGACCGCGCTGTTCTGGGCGACGCAGACGCCGCTGTCGATCCTGCTCGGCGTGTGGGCGGCCGGCAAACAACGCAACCGCGCGGTGCTCTCCGCGTTGTTCTTCCTGCCGCTGCTGCTGTCGACCGCCGCGATCGCCCTGCTGTTCAACCGGTTGTTCGACCCGTACGTGGGCATCGGTCGGGGACTCGAACCGTTCCGCAACATCCTCGGTACCGCGTCCGGCGCCATCACCGCGATCGTGATCGTGGTGGGCTGGCAGTTCATCCCGTTCCACACACTGCTGTATCAGGCGGCGGCACGGAACATCCCAAACGTGCTGTACGACGCGGCCACAGTGGACGGCGCCGGCCGGTGGCACGCGTTCTGGTACATCACGCTGCCGCAGCTGAAGAACACGATCATCACATCGTCGACCATCTCGATCGTCGGGTCCCTGACGTACTTCGAGACCATCTTCCTGATGACCAACGGCGGCCCGGGCACGGCGACCCGCACGCTGCCGCTGGAGATGTACTTCCGGTCGTTCCGTGCCTACGAGTTCGGCTACGCCTCGACTATCGCGTCCGTGCTGGTCATCGTGGCGACAGCCGTCTCGCTGATCATCGTGCGATTCTCCGGTTTCGGGAAGATGGACTCCACGCTGGAGGGCCTGTGAAGACAAGGCCTAATTACATCGCGGGTGCGTTGGCCACGGTGTGGCTGGTGATCGTCGGGGTGCCGATCTACGTGATGGTGTCCTGGAGCGTGCAGACCCGCGACAGCTTCCTCGACAACGGACCGCTCGCGCTGCCCGGCGCGATCACGTTCGAGAACTTCGTCGACGTGATGGACAGCGGGTTCATGCGGTACATGCTCAACACCGCGATCGTGACCGCCGCGTCCGTGGCACTGACGCTGGTGATCGCGGTCCCGGCGGCGTACGCGATCGTCCGGTCGTTGACCTGGTTCTCCGGCGCCACGTTCCGGGTCTTCCTCGCAGGGCTCGCGATCCCCGCGCAGGCCACGATCATCCCGCTGTACCTGATCATCAACCGGATGCAGCTGTACGACTCGCTGACCGCGGTCATCCTGCCGACCGTGGCGTTCGGGCTGCCACTGGTGATCCTGGTGCTCGTCGGATCGCTGCGGGACGTGTCGAACGAGCTGTACGACGCGATGACCGTGGACGGGGCCGGGCCCTTCCGGATCATGTGGCAGCTGGTGATCCCGATGTCCAAGGGCGCGATCGCGGCCGTCGGCACGTACACGGCGCTGGGCGCGTGGAACCAGTTCCTGTTCCCGCTGATCCTCACGCAGGACCCGTCCATGCGGGTGCTGACGCTCTCGCTGACCAGCTTCAAGCAGGAGTTCCAGATCAACGTGCCGGGGATGATGATGGCCGTGATGCTGACCGCCCTGCCGGTGTTCGTCCTGTACCTGGTGGCACGCCGGTGGCTGATCGCGGGTCTCGCTGGGATGGGTAGCAAGTAGACTTCCGAAAGTTTCGGCGATTGGCTCCGGGAGCTGACGATGGCCAGAGAACGCAAGGTGACGATCAACGTCATCGCGGCTGAGGCGGGCGTGTCCGTGCCGACCGTGTCCCGCGTGCTGAACGGGCGGTCGGACGTGTCCCCGACCACCCGCGCGCGGATCGAGGCGCTGCTGGCACAGCACGGCTACCAGCGGCGCGGATCGAGACGCGGCGAGCACGCTGGCCTGATCGACCTGGTGTTCAACGACCTCGACAGCCCATGGGCCGTCGAGATCATCCGCGGCGTCGAGGACGTGGCACACGCCGCCGCGGTGGGCACGGTCGTGAGCGGCATCCACCGCCACTCGGCCGCGACCAGGCAGTGGCTGGACAACCTGCGTGCCCGCAAGTCCGACGGCGTGATCCTGGTGGCGTCCACCCTCCAGCCGTCCCACCAGGCCGAACTGCGGCGCCTGAACGTGCCGGCGGTGGTGATCGACCCGGCGGGCGGCCCCGCACTGGAGGTCCCCACCATCGGAGCGACCAACTGGGCCGGCGGCCGCGCCGCGACCGAACACCTGACCTCGCTTGGCCACCGCCGGATCGGCTTCATCGCCGGCCCGACCACCCTGCTGTGCAGCCGAGCCCGCCTCGACGGCTACCGAGCCGCCCTCGACGCGGCCGGCGTCCCCGTGGACGACGAACTGATCCATCCGGGCGACTTCTACCACGAGTCCGGTTTCCGGGGCGCCAGCGCGCTGATGTCCTTGCCGAACCCACCGACCGCGATCTTCGCGTCCAGCGACCAGATGGCGTTCGGCGTCTACGAGGGCCTGCGGCAACGAGGACTACGCGTCCCGGACGACGTCAGCGTCGTGGGCTTCGACGACCTCCCCGAGGCCCGCTGGGCGTCCCCACCCCTGACCACGGTCCGGCAACCCCTGGCGGAGATGGGCACCCTCGCGGCGCGCATGCTGCTCCGCCTGTCCCGGGGCGAGGAAACGGAAAGCCCTCGGGTCGAACTGGCCACGGACCTGATCGTCCGCAACAGCACGGCCCCTCTGGCAGCCGGTTAGAGCAGGCCCATGCGACTCCGGTGGGCGCGCGAGTGTCCCATTCGCTCGGACTGGCCCCCAAAAGTTGTCCACAGGCCCCCGCGACCAGGGCTTTTGTCCCCGCGGCACGGTACGATGGCCTCGGGGTGGCCCCCCGGGTATGGGTGGGGGATGCCTGCGCAACCATCTGTGTTGGCGTTGATCAACGAGCGCGACTCTTGCCGCGCCCCTTGAGAGTCCGCCGTCATCAGTCCCAGCGGGCGCCGTAGCCGATGCCGCGCTTCAGGTCTCGGAAGGTGAGGCTGATCTCGCCTGCCTTGTCGATCTGGACGCGGCCGCGGTCGCGGGGTGGGCGGCCCTGCAGGCGGGACACCGCGCGGGGCAGGCGGTCGGTGTCGAAGCGGACTCGTAGTTCCAGGTGGTCGGTGCGCCGGCGGGGCATGTACAGGAACTGCCTCGGCCGCACGGGGTTGCGTGAGCGCACCCAGAAGTCGTGGGACTCGCCGACCGACAGCGGAGTCGGCAGCACCAGCGAGCGGCCGCACAGGGTGCCGCCGTTCAGCACGGCGGGCTGACCGAACGTCGTCGCCAGGTCGACCTCTCGGAGGTTGTCCTGTGCGGCGACGATGCGGTGGTGCTCGATGGCCTCCGGCGTGGTGCCGTCCAGCTTGAGGATCACCCAGCTCTCCACTGTGTACCAGCCGGCGTTGGCTGGTTCGGCGCCCCGCAACCGCAATGGCGTGACCGCGAGCTGGGCCAACTGGTGGATGGCGTCGTCGATTCGGCGGCGTGCCGTGCGGGGGTCGCGGCCGATTCGCTGTGCTATCCAGCTCACCCGTTCCTGGTAGAGCGGGTGGCGGGCCGCGGGAATCATCCCGAACGCCGCCAGCGCCGCGATCCGGAGATCGTCGGGCAGCTCAACGGCGAGGTGTTCGAGCCGCTGCGCGACCCGCACGCGAATTTCCCCTGGCCCGTCCTGTTCGGTCACCCCGCAAAGATCGCGAAGGGTATGCCCGACCCGCTCGGCAACATTGTTGACGTACAGGCCACGTCCCTTGCGCAACGCCTTGAGGTCGCTGACCAGTTCGGTGTGTGCGGCCATCGTGCACTCCTCCACAGATTCAGTCAAACCGTCGCCCTGCGACACCAAAACGTTCCGTTTACGGGGCGGTAGCTTCCACCGGTGTGCCACCGTCCACTGTGTGGGCGGGTGGCGGCGGCACCGCCTCCGAGGTGCCGGCGACACCGAAGTAGACGCCAAGCACGATGCCCATCACGAAGCACATCGCCGCCATCCGCAACATTCCGGCGGCTGAAACCAGAATTCTCATCGGTTCCTCCACACAAAGCCCGATCGATGAATTCAGCATGCGCCGCCGACGCCGCGGCGAATACGGTTTTCCCGGCGCCCCCGGAAAAAGGAAACAGGAAACGCGTCATAGGTCTGCTCCGAGCGCTCCGAGCCAGCATTCCGCGGGCGGTCGCCGGCCAGGACGGACCGCGTGCCGGGCGAGTGCGGTCAGCTCCGGGTCCAACGGGAACGCCCCCCGGCAGACGTCCTCCGGCGTCACCTCGTGGTTGCCGAGCAGCACCCGCAACGCCACGAGCGCGAGCTTGTACCGGTCCGTGTCGACCGTGACCTCGGGCGGCCGCGCCGGATCCGTCCAGCCCGCCGTGTCCACCGAACGCACCGCAGGCGGTCGGCCCGCCAGCCGGAACCCGTCGCAGTCGATGGCGAACACCGCGGGCCCTGTGGCCAGCGTCCACAGCAGGTTGCGCATCGACACGTCACCGACCACCACGCCGTTGCCGTGCAGCACGCGGAACAGCTCGACGTACGCCACGGCGAGTCCACGCCGTTCCGTGTCGGTCGGCAGCACCAGGTCCGCCCACATCGCCCGCCGCGGGTACAGGAGGAACTGCAGCTCCAGCAGTCGACGCCGGCCGGCGAGCGAGGTCGCGAACTCCGCAGGCGCTTCCGGCACGAGCGACCCGACACACCGGCCGTCGTCGAACACCCGGCCGACCGGCCAGGCGACCGGCGCCACCCCCAGATCGCGCCGGTCACCCGGCAGGTCGATCAGCCGGCCGAGTTCCTCCGGCAGGACCGTGACGCCCCGGTGGTACAGCTTCAGCAGCACTCCGGGCGGGCTCGCCAACCGGAACACCCGGCCCTGACCGCCGTCCGCGATCTTCGCCGCGGCCGTGAGGTCAGCGAGTGCGACGTCAGCAACATGGCCTCGCTGCCGCTCGGCGTTCGCGAGCCTTGACCCGGCGGCTCGCTCAGTGCTCATGGCCTGCCCAGATCACCGCGGCCGTGCGGTCGTCCTCGAAGCTCCGTAGGTCGAACTGCAGGTGGTGCAGGTAGGTCACCGGGCCCGGCACCTCCGACCACGCCTCAGCCAGGTACGCGCCGACCGGCGTCTCCCGCACCGGGGCGCCGAGCCCGCTCGTGGCGAGCACCAGCGCCTCGCCGGCCCGCAGCACACCCTGCACGCGGTCGGCCGGTCCGCGTGGCGTCGGCAGCCGGTCGTTGCCCTGCTTGGCGAACAGCGGCAGGAAGGTGCCGCTGGTCAGCACAAGCGCCGGGCTGTCCCCCACCCGGACCGCCCGGTACCGGTGCCCCTGCCCAGCCCACCCCAGCTCCACGACGGCGACCGTGAGGGTCGTCGCGCGACTTTCCGGCGACGGTCCGGCGTCGCGCACCGCCCGTCCCGCGGTCCGCAGCGCGTTGACCATGTCCACGCTGTCGAGGTCCGCGCCGGGCAACGCCCAGGCCAGGTAGCCGAGCGCGTGCCGGACGGCGATCTGCGCGCCGCGGTGCGCGTGGGTGGCCGTGCTCGCCCCGTCCGCCACGGCGGCGAGGACGTACCGTCCGCTGAGGTCCAGGACACCCACCGCGTCCTGCCTGACCTCGCCCCGGCTGCGGTGCGCGGCGCCGCGTGTGGAGGCGGCGCGGATCTCGAGCGCCCCGACCTGTCCCGCGTCGACGACCGTGTCGGGCACGTCGACGACCTCGTCGAGCCGCCACGGCCCGCCGGCCGCGCGGGACCGCGACCCGAGCTCACGCGGCCGGAAGACGCCCGTGTCTCCCCATGTGGTCATCACAGCGGGTCGATTCGGAGGGTGGTGAAGCCGTCGATGCGGGCAGGCACCCGCAGCTCCACCACACCGTCGTCGCTTGACCGGACCACGGACGTGGTCAGGGCGTGCGCGAAGCCGTGCAGCGCCGCGGCCGGGCTGACGCCGCCCTGGCTCATGAACGCCTGGAACGTGCCGATCCGACAGATGGTCGCCGCGTCGGCGTCCCCGATGCCGAACGCGATGATGTTCGGCCGCGCCAGCCAGTCCGGGTCGACCAGCCGCTCGTAGGCCGCCGGCCAGATCGCGGGATCGGTCGGGTGCCCGTCGGACAGGAAGAACACGGCCGGCCGGTACACCAGGTGGTACTGCGCCTTCAAAGTGAAGACGTCGTTCTCGATGGTGTCGCGCAGCAACGTGAACGCCTCACCGAAGTTGGTCGCCGCTCTAGTCGTCAGGTCGGTGAGGCCGACCACGTCGCTCGGACGACACAGCGGTAACAACACCTGCGCGTCGCCGGCGAACCCGATGAGGCAGAACCGGGTTTTGTCGGCGACCACAGGATCGGTGCCCACCGCCGTGTGGAGCTGGGCCAACCCGTCGTTCAGCGCGTCCAGGTGATCAGCCATCGAATAGGACTGGTCGCAGACGACGTAGAACGGAAGTATTTCTTCTGGCATTCTCTTCTCCTCCCACTCGGGAGGATGACGTGCTAACCCGCACCAGATCTGGATCAGATATGGACTTCCGGCTGTTCGGCCCGTTCGAGGTGTGGCATGAGGGCACCCAGCTCGATCCTGGGGACCGCCAGCAACGCCTCGTGTTGGTGATCTTGCTGCTCCACGCGAACCACACGGTGACCAAGGAATACCTGCAGGAATACGTGTGGCGCGGCCAGAAGAACCAGCCGAGCTCGGATTTGATCACCGGCTACATCGCCCGGCTCAAGCGAGCTTTCAAGGACACCACCGAGGTGGTAATCGACAAGACCGCGACGGGCTATGTGCTTCGTGTAGATGAAACCCTGATCGACACGGTGAGATTCACCCGGTTGACCGAACTTGCCAGGCAAAACAGCGACCCAAAGTTGTTCTACCAGGCGCTGGACCTGTGGCGCGGGCCTTTTCTCTCCGATATGGACACCGACCGGGTGGGCGGTCCGGCGGTCGTACCACCAGAGGACCTGAAGACCGATGCCCTTGTGGACCTGGCGCGGCTGGAGCTGGCCGCGGGCCGGCACCGGGAGATCCGCGACCGGCTGCGGACGGCGTGGGAGGACGACCACAGCCAGGAACGCCTTGCGATGCCGCTGATGCGCGCGCTGATGGCGGCGGGTGATCACGTCCGCGCGGTCGAGGTGTACCACCAGACCCGGGACGCGTTGGAAGAGCACGGCATGGACCCCTGCCGTGAGCTGCGGGAGATGATGTGGCTGGCCCAGTACGGCGACCGGCTGAGCTCGCTGCCGATCCGCCCGACCCGGTTCACCGGCCGCGCGGACGAACTGGCCTTCGTCGACTCCATGGCGCGCTCCGCGGTGGCGGACGACGCGACCGTGCTGTGGATCTCCGGCATGCCCGGCGTCGGCAAGACCGCGCTCGCGGTCAGCGCGGCGCACCGGCTGGCCGACGTGTTCCCGGACGGCCGACTGTTCGTCGATCTGAACGGCTTCAGCCCGAACGTCGCCCCGACCGCGCCGGCGGCCGCGCTGGAACGGCTGCTCACGGACATGGGTGTGCCGCCGGAGGCCATCCCGCAGAGCACGGTGGCGCGCGCCGAGTTGTACCGGTCCACGCTGGCCGGGACGCGCACACTGGTCGTGCTGGACAACGCCGCGTCCGAGACCCAGGTGGAGCCGTTGCTGGGCGCCATGTTCACGCTGATCACCAGCCGCGAACAGGGTGCGCTCGCCGCGACCGAACACATCAGGCTGGAGCCGCTGGCGCCGGAGGAGGCCGTCGAGCTGTTCCGCGGCCTGGTCAACCCGAGCCGGATCCGCGGCCACAGCGACAAGGTTCGGCAGGTCGTCGCCCGCTGCGGGCACGTGCCGCTGCTGATCCACCTGGTCGCCGCGCAGTTCCAGCGTCATCTGCGCTGGCCGATCGCGCACCTGGTCGAACTGCTGCGCAACGCGTCCCCGGTGAGCCCGGACACGACGTTCCCCGAGGCCGCGTACGTCGCGTGCACCGTGTCCTACGACCAGCTGACCGAGGAGCAGCGGACGCTGTTCCGGTTGTTCGCCGTGGCGCCGGGCCCCGACCTGTCCGGCCCCGGCGCGGCCGCACTGCTGGGGATCTCGAAGGCTCATCCGCTGCTGGAGGACCTGCACCGGATGAGCCTGCTCGAGGAGTCCGCGCCGGAGCGGTTCCAGATGCTCGATCCGTTGCGCGACTACGTACTGGCCGCCCACCCACCACCGGACCCGGCGGCCGCGGTCGACCGCCTGCTCGACTTCTACCTGGCGTCCACGGCCACCGCGATGGCCGTGCTGTTCCCGTTCGACCGGGACCGCCAACCGTCGATCGGAGCGACCAGGCCGGTCGTGCCACGGTTCCCCGACACCGCGGCCGCGCTGGCCTGGCTCGACGAGGAACGGCACAACCTCGTCGCGGCCGTGCACCACGCCGCAGAACACGACCGGCAGGAACACACCTGGCAGCTGGCCGTGCTGTTGTGGCGCTACCTGTACACGCGAGGCCACCTCCGCGACTGGACCGAGACGTTGCAGAAGGCGGCGGACGTGCTGACGGACACCCGCGGTCTCGCACACGTGTGGCTACGGCTGTCCGGCGCCCGCTGGCGTTCCGGCGCGTTCATCGAAGCCCGCCGGCTGGCCGAACAGGCACTCCCGCTGTGGCTGGAACTGGGCGACGTCCTCGGCGAGGCGGACACCCTGTCCGCGACCGCGATGGCCGCCCGCAGCCTGGGCGACTTCGCGGCCGCGGCCGCGAAGTACGAGGCCGCGCTGGACCGCTACGAGCGGATCGGCGACAAGCGCGGGCAGGCCAACACACTCGACCTGCTCGGACTGCTGAACGAGTTCCAGGGCGACCTGCGGACCGCGGAGAGCCGGCACCTGGCGGCCATCACGCTGCTGAGGGCGCTGAACCACAAGCCGGGGCTGGCGCACTCGCTGGACAACCTCGGCTGCGTCCGGCAACGACTCGGCCAGCTGAAGGAGGCGTTCGCCAACCACACCGAGGCCCGTGCCCTGGCCATCGAAATCGGCGACCGGGCCGGCGAGGCGTACGCGCTGAACAACCTGGGCAACACCCACCGCCTCGCCGGCCGCCTGGTGGAGGCGGTGGAGTGCCAGAAACAGGCCCGCAGCGTCGCCGACCTCGTCGTGGACCCCAACCTACGCACCCAGCTGTACCTCGACCGCGGCGAAACAGCATGGGCCACCGGCGATCAGCAGGCCGCGCTCCACGCCTACCGGGCCGCACTGGACATGTCGGCCGGCATGGGTGAACGGGTGCAACGCGCCAAGGCCAACCACCGCGTCGCCATGGTCATGCACGCCACCGGCCAGCACACCCCGATCCACTGGCAGGACGCCCTGACCGAGTTCACCGAACTGGGCCTACCCGAAGCGAGCGCGGTGCAGGCCGAACTGGCCGCACTGACCTGCGCCTGCACAACACCCTGAGCGTGAGCAGGAAGCGAACACAGCGTCGCGCGCGTTGCTCCAGCCCTCACCCGATCCCGGACAGGGTTCCGTCAAAGTCGTTGGGAGCTGGTGATGCCCGACGCAAAGCGCCTACCGCGGAAACACGACTCGGACGGCCCCGGGGCAAGAGGCTAGAGCAGACTTGATCTATGACCTTCTAGCGTCCAGCCTATTCCCCAAGACCTGAAACCGACCCCGCTGGCAGAGCCGACAAACCAGCACTGACCTGCACAAACACCTACCGTAGAGTGTAAAACGGCGGCCCCCACCCATTCCCGGGGGCACCCCGCTAGCCAGTCTACCGGTGGGGGGTGACCGTCACGGGCAAGTCGATCTTGCCTGTGGACAACTCGGTGGGCTGTGGACAACTCCGTGGTCGGAGAAGTCCGGGCCAGGTCAGTGCAGCATCGTGACCAGTTCCTGGCGTAGTTCGCTCGCGGCGCGGTCGGTGTGCCAGCGACCGAGGGTGCGTGAGAGTTCCCGCAGGTCGAGGCGGATTGTCGCCGAGTCCACCCTGGCCGCGTCGGTCAGCACCTCGCGGGCGGCGACGCAGGCCTCGTCGATGTCGCCGTGCTGGGCGTGTGCGAGCGCCCGCCGCACACCGAAGCGGGCGCGGGCCCGCCGCGCACCCAGCGGGATCATGGGCAGCTGATGGTCCAGGACCTCGGCGGCGTCGCCGGGGCGGCCGAGGTCGTACAGCGACCAGCCACGCACAAGCGCGACCTCGTCGGGCACCGACGCCGAGCCGAGCACCGGCCCGTTGCCACGTTCGCGGATGGAGAGGAGGGCGGCCGCGCGGTCCAGTGCCTCCTCGTAACCGCGGACGTCGCCGGCCAGCGCGTGGCCCTGCGCCTCGCAGCGGGCGGCCAGGCCGAGGATGCGGGGGCCGGCGCTCCGGTCCTTCTGCGCGCGGCGGGCCAACTCGACGGTCTCCCTCGGGTTGTGCTGGTAGAACGCGATCTCGGCATGGCGGAACAACGCGAAGCTCGCCATGTGCGGGTCGCGACCGGTCGCGAGATCCACCGACCGGTTGGTCCAGCGCGCCGCGTCGGCGTCCCACCCGGCCTCCTGGCTCATCCAACCCGCGAACTCGGCGGCCCGCGCCGCCAGCAGCAGCAGGTCGGAACGCATCGGTTCGGGGTTGTCGACCGCCAGCGAGCGCAGCGTGTGAACCTGCGCGATGACCTGGCCGAGCACGGCCGCGGGACTCGTCCTCGTGCCCAGCGTGCGGTACTGGTCGAAGGACGCGCGCAGGATCGAGAACGTCTCGTCGTCGATGGTCGGGACAGCGCCGCCGGTGACCGCGAACCCGAGCAGCGCCCCCGCCCCGGCGAGGACCTGACGGCGAGGCAGCTCCGCGAACCGCAGACCGGAGTCGTCGAACTCCAGCACCCACACCTCGTCGGTCCGCGCAGCCTCGGCCCTGCTCGGTTTCTCCGGCACCGCAGCCGCCAGCACGCCGTCCGTCCCCAGTACGCGGTCGCACTGCTTGGCGAACATCGCGGTCGGCCGCTTCAGCCCGTTCTCGATCTTGCTGACGTGCCCCTTGCTGTAGTGGGTGCGCTGCGCCAGCTCTCCGAGTGAGACGCCGGCCGCGGCGCGACAATCACGTAACAACGCGCCAAACGACTCAGCCACGGTTGCCTCCCCAGCATTGCTCCCCTGCTGCCGAGTACACCACCGGAACATTCGGATGGCAATGTTTTCGGCGCCGGGTTAACCCCCTCACCCCGGCGCCGGAATCTCGTCAGCCGATCCACTCGTGCCCGTTGGTGGTCGCGGTCGTGGTGGGGGTCGGCTCGGGTTCGGCGCCCGCCACCGCGGTGGCACCGAACAGCGGGACGGCGAGCGCGATGGCGGCCGCACCGGCCAACACCGCGAAACGAGCCGTGAAAACGGCCGCACGTGTCCTCGACATGATTTCCTCCTGGGATTCTTCTGGCGCCTTGTGGCGCCTACCAGAAGAATTCACGCAGCTGGCCATCGGCGACAATATATTGCCCGTTTCCCACTAAAAAAGGAAACGGGAAACACCCTCTTTTCAGAGGAGTCCCCGCACCTTGGCGACCAGCACGGCGAACGAACTGCCGGCGTGTGGCAGTTCGCCGGCGAGGACCATGTCGACGACCTGCTGGACGGGCAACCAGTGCAGCTCGAGGTCGGCCTCGCCCGGTTCGAGCCGGCGTTCGCCGCAGTCCCGCAACCCGGTCGCGAAGAACGCATGGTCTCGGTGGTTGGTCAACGAGTCGGCACAGTTGATCGTGCCCAGCATGGACCAGTCCGTGGCCGAGACCCCGACCTCCTCGGCCAACTCGCGCCGCGCGGCATCGCCCGGCTCGGTGTCCACGTCGTCGACCCGCCCCGCGGGCAACCGCCACTGCGGGCCTCGGTGTGTGTAGATCCACTGCCGCGTGACGGCGATCCGCTGTCGCTCGTCGACGGCGAGCACGGTGACCGCAGGAGGCGCGAGCACGTGGTCGTAGTCCCCGTGCGACCCGTCCGGCCGCCGCGCGGCGTCCCGCCGCACCTCGAACCACTGGGAGGCGAACTTCACCTCCGACGACAGCGAGGTCCACCCTCGCTCAGCCGACATCTCGGACACGTTCGCAAGTCAACCACCTCCGTGATCGATTCCGAAGGTGATCAGGGGACTCAGGCATGAAACCCGCCTTGATCCGTCCCGTTTGTCCAAGTGGACACCGGCTGGTCAGAACAAGGACAACTCACCGGTCACGGGCCGCGATGTGTGGGTGGACACCATGGCAAGGGCCTGCGATATGGGATAGGAACAGGCCATGACCGACACACCGCTGTGGCGTCCGGACCCGGAGCGCGTCGAGGCGAGCAGGATGGCCGAGTTCCGCAGGTGGCTGGCGTCCACGCGAGGTGTGGAGGTCGGCGACTACCAGGCGCTGTGGGAGTGGTCGACCAGCGATCTGGAGGCCTTCTGGGGCGCATTGGTCGAGTTCCTGGGCGTCCGTTTCCACAGCGACCACGAGCGGGTCCTCGGCTCGACGGAGATGCCGGGCGCGACCTGGTTCCCCGGCGCGACGCTCAACTACGCGGAGCACGCCCTGTCCGCCGGCGCCGACGACGCACAGGCGGTGATCTTCGAACGCGAGGACGGTCTGTCGTCGACGCTCACGTACGGTGAGCTGCGGGCGCAGGTTGCGGCGGTCCGGGCGGCCCTCGTGGACCTTGGCGTGCAGCGCGGTGACCGAGTGGTGGCCCTGGCACCGAACATGCCGCGGACGCTGGTGGCGTTCCTCGCGGCGGCCAGCCTCGGCGCGACGTGGTCGTCCTGCTCGCCGGACTTCGGGGTGCGGGCCGTGGCGGACCGGTTCACCCAGATCGAGCCGGTGGTGCTGTTCGCGGTGGACGGCTACCGGTACAACGGCCGGACCTTCGATGTGCGCCCGACGGTGGCCGAGTTGCAGCGGCAGATCCCGAGCCTGCGCGCGACCGTGCTGATCGACTACCTGTCCGAGGAGGCCACGGCCCCGGACACGGTCCCGTGGACGACGTTCGCGAGCGGTGCCGGCGAGTTGACCTTCGACGCCGTCCCGTTCGACCACCCGCTGTGGGTCCTGTACTCCTCCGGCACGACGGGCCTGCCGAAGGGCATCGTGCAGGGCCACGGCGGCATCGTGGTTGAGCACCTGAAGCAGCTGGCTCTGCACGCCGACTTCGGCCCAGGTGACCGCTTCTTCTGGTTCACCACGACGGGCTGGATGATGTGGAACTACCTGATCTCCGCCCTGATGGTGGGCGCGACGGTGGTCATGTACGACGGCAGCCCGGCCCACCCGGACCTGGGCACGCTGTGGCGCCTGGCGGCCAGACACCGCGTGACCTACTTCGGCACCTCCGCCCCGTACATCCAGTCATGCCTGAAGCAACACCTCACCCCCGCCAAGGACCACGACCTGACGGCACTGAAGGCCTTGGGCTCGACCGGCGCCCCGCTGAGCCCGGAGGGCTTCCGCTGGATAGCCGACGAGGTGGGCGCTGACGTGCAGATTTGCTCGGTGTCGGGCGGCACGGACCTGTGCACCGCGTTCGTGGGCTCGGCCCCGGACGTCCCGGTGTGGCTGGGCGAGCTGTCCTGCCGAGCACTGGGCGCCGCGGTGGAGTCCTGGTCCGAAGCAGGTAAACCGTTGACGAACGAGGTAGGCGAGCTGGTCATCACGAAACCAATGCCGTCCATGCCGCTGTACCTGTGGGGCGACACGCCCGGGGACCGAATGCGCGAGTCGTACTTCGAGCCGTACCCAGGCACATGGCGCCACGGCGACTGGATCCGGATCACGGAGCGCGGCTCAGCGGTGATCTACGGCAGATCGGACTCAACCCTCAACCGAGGCGGCGTCCGCATGGGCACGAGCGAGTTCTACCGCGTGGTGGAGGGCTTCGACGAGGTGGCGGACTCGCTGGTCATCGACACGTCCGCCGACGTGGAGGGCGAGCTCCTGTGCTTCGTGGTGCTGGCGCCAGGCGTGCCCCTGGACGCGGTGGAGCCCCGCCTACGGACGGCGCTGCGGGCCGCACTCTCCCCCCGCCACGTGCCGGACCGCTTCATCGTGGTGTCCGAGGTCCCGAGAACCCTGAACGGCAAGAAGTGCGAGGTCCCGGTGAAGAAGATCCTCGCCGGCGTACCCCCGGAACGAGCGGTGAGCCGAGACGCCCTGGCCAACCCCGACTCACTGACCGCCTTCATCCCGAGGTGACCCCCGGGTGTGGCCGGTGAGAGAGGGGCTGTGTAAGGTACTCGACGAGCGGTCTCCGGGGAGGCTTCGCCTAGTCTGGTCTATGGCGCCGCACTGCTAATGCGGTTGGGGGCAACCCCTCCCGGGTTCAAATCCCGGAGCCTCCGCCACACAACTGAACATGCGCCCGTAGCTCAACGGATAGAGCATCTGACTACGGATCAGAAGGTTAGGGGTTCGAATCCCTTCGGGCGCGCTGTCTGGTTGAGACAGCAAGACCAGGTCAGGGCCTTGTTTCGATTCGTCGAGACGAGGCCCTTCCTGCATCCTCAGGGCACCGGTTGCCAATAAATGGCCAATCATCCCTCCTTGCCTTTGACCATCGCATCAAGTGCGTCAGCGCTCGCCCGGGACGACTGACCACGACCCATGTAATTGTTCAGGGTCATAGACGGGTGCGAGTGCCCGAGGACGTCAGCGATCTGCCGCGCCGTCAACCCCGCCTCGTCGAGCAACGTCCCGACCGTCTTCCGGAACGTGTGGAATGTGACCCACTCATAACCGGCCCGCTTCCGGAACGGCACCCAGTGCCGGTTGGTGAGGTTCGACGCGTTCTGGTAGCCGCCACGACTGTTAGGGAAGATCGGCTGGCCCGGGTCGACGTCGCCAAGCGCGGCCCTCCGGGCTTCCAGCATCCGCACGCACCAGTCCGGCAGAGGAATCGAGCGGTTCGAGGTCTCCGACTTGCCCGCGTTCCGAACGATGCCCTTACCGCGGGCTTGGATGATATTGCCGCTCATCGTCAGCGTTTTCACCTCGGCGTCGAAGTCGGACCATTGCGCGCCGAGCGCCTCACCCCGCCGCTCCCCTGTCGCGACGAAGAACCGAACCAGGTCCGGCAAATCACCCCGCAGCGCCTCCTCATCGGTGTCGAGCTTGGCGAGGAAGTCGGCGACATCGCCGGCGGAGAGCGAACGGGCCTTCTTGCGCTTGTTCTTCGCCCGCCGCTCAGTCAACGGTGCGATCTCACGGGCTGGATTCGCTTTGATCGCTCCCGCCTGCACCGCGTAGGTCATCACGTTGCTCACCACGGCCTTTGTGTGTTTGGCGAGGCTCAGACTGTGGGCCTTGAGCTTGGCCTGACACAGACTGTTCACGACCGGCGTCTTCACCTCCACCAACCGCAGACTTCCCAGCGTCGGCAGCACATGGTTCCTGAGGTGGTCGCTGTAGGTGTCCACCGAGGATAACGAGTAGATGCCGTTCTCCGCGTCCGCGCGGTATCCAGCGAGCCACAACCGAGCCGCTTCTGAGAAGACCGCAGTCGGCGCGAGGGTAGCGCCGGGCGCACGGGCGATCCCCTCGCTGATCGCATCCCGAACAGCCTTACGCGCTTTCTCCTTTGTAGACCCGCGGCGACGAACGTCCGAGTACGTGCCGTCCTCGTGACGGTAACGGCACCTAGCTGACCATGACCGCCCAACCTTTTTGACCTGGATCTCGCCAGCTGTTCCTGGCGACAGCGGTAGCCGCCCCATCAGGCGACCTCCGCGGGCAGCTCCCGGAACCACCGTTCGACGTCGGCCGGGAGGTACTTGACGTACTTGCCGACGCGACGTCCGGGCGGGCCGTAGCCCTTCGTGCGCCACTGGTAGAGGGTCTGTTCGGGGATGCCGAGGTACTCGGCGACGTCCTTGATCCCCCACAGCCTGGATGCGTTCATGCTGCTTGTTCCTGTTCTGTTCGGTGCCGGTTGAGCCGTGCTTGCCGGGTGCGGTCGGAGATCGCGGCGGCGAGTTCGCGTTCGGCGTCGTCGGCGTAGCCGGTGCCGGTGAACTCCCAGTCGTTGATCACGATGATGTCGGCGAAGTCCTCGGCAGGGATGCCAAGCGCGGTCAGCCGCTCGACGAGCCGGTGCGCCTGGCGATCGCCGCGGAGGGTCTTGAACGTGGTCGAATAGGCGCGGGACTTGGTGAGGAAGTGGCCGCGGAAGCCGAGCATGTGTGCCCAGCGCCGCAGGTTCAGCTCCGCGTATTGGTCGAGGTCGCCGAGGTCCCAGGCGGTTTGGATCATGCGCCGGTGGTGGTCGGAGACCCGCAGGTGGTCAATGTCCAGTTGAGACCGGACGGGGCGGTCGGCGGCTTCAGTCTTGCCGGTGCCCTTGGTGGCGTACTTGGCGATGTAGCTGGACAGGCGTTGTTCGCTGATCTGTCCGTCGTCGTCCTCCACATCGGACGTGCGCAGGATCGGCCGGATGTCGACCTGCCCGCCCCAGGTGAGCGTGAGCGCGGTGCCGTCCGGTCGCATCGTCTTGACCGCGACAGCTCCAGCAGCAGCGCGTACCGCCTCGTCGAGCAGGTCGGCGGTAGCCCACGTCGGCGGTGGGCTGACTGCGCCGTCCGGTCCGTCGAGGCGGACGACGGCATGGAAGTGGACGAGCCCGCGCCGCTGGTACTCGGCGACCTTGCCATACGAGACGCGGGCTACGTACTTGAAGTCGCGGACCCGGATGCCTGCGCGTTTGGCGATCTCGCGGCGTAGGCGGGTGACGAACCGGTGCCACAGCACGCCGGTGTGTGCCTGCCAGAGCACCGCGCCGGTGTAGTCGTACCCGTCGGCGTCGAGCGGTGCGCCGATTCGTGGGTCGTGTTCGTGGTGCCGTTCCCCGCATGGGCAGCGCAGCGGTCGGCCGGTGCTGGTGAACGCGCGGTTGTGGACCTGCCCGAACGAGGGCGGGGTGAGGGTGACGAACGCGCGTGGCCGGTCGGTGACCGACTCCGGGACACCCTTGGAGCCACCAGACAGCCCGGCGCGGATCAGGTGGAACGCGTCGGCGGCGTAGCGGTCCGAGCAGGTCGGGCACACCGCAGCGCGCCGGTTCCCGCACGGCACCCACGCAGTCCCGCCGTACTCGTCGATCACCTCACCGGTCGGGGTGTGCATGAGCGTGGAGCCACCGGCGAGCCGGATCGGCTTGGCACAGCCGCCGATGGCCTCCACCCGGGCGCGCCAGTCGCCGTAGTCCGCGGCTCGCAGTCGTTCACGAATGCGGTCGTCGACCGTCCACATGCGGATCACCTCCAAGTTGGTTGGGGCACAGCCAGAAGGCGGGACACAGCCGGTGGTGGCCGTGCCCCGCCTGGTGGGTGTGCGGGTCAGTCGTGGATCGGGTACCCGTTGGTCGCCGGGCGATCGGCGAGCACACGCCGCGCCAAATCGGCCGGCACCCGGGCCACGCGTTGGATGTCCTCGATCGAGGGTTCGCGGCCCTCATCCCGTGCCGCAGCCACGGCCGCGTCGATCCGGGCGGTCATGTCGGCAGGCAGCCGCACTCGAGGAATGGCAGCCGGTGCCGGTTCGGGTGCTTCCTGTGCCAGTTCGGCCTCAGCGGGCGCGGGTGGTCCGGTGGGCGTGCGCCGCATCAGGAGCTTCACGACCGCGAGGAACCCAAGCGCGGGCATTGCTGCGACCAGCCACCCGGCCGGGGACGGTTCGGCTTCGGCGACCTGGGCGGTCATCTGGACCAGTACCCCGAACACCAGCACAGTTGCAGGGAGCGCGTATGAGCGACCGGCAGCGCGGTCGTGGTGGATCTCAAACCCGGCCACCACCGCCATGCCCTCGATGACCACCGCGGTCGCCCACGCGAGCCACCCGGTTTGGCCGTGCGAGACGGCCCAGTCGTGGGTGTGGGTGAATCCAGCCGCCGCGCCGATCCCGCCGAGGACGACCGCGACGCCGATCCGGATCACGTCGGCGAGCTTGCCGCGCATGGCCCGTTCTCCTCTCTGTTGTCAGCCGGTGCTCGTAAGCGCGTCGCGGGCGGCGGTGAGGTCGCGCCACAGGTCGTACGCCTCCGCGAGCAGCCGGACCGCGGTGCGGTAGTGCTCGTTCGGGAGACTGCGAACGGAGATGTCCTCGATGGTCTTGATGACCTCATCCAGGCGCCGCGTCGCGGTGTCGTAAAGGGACGCGGCTGATTCGGCTGCCGTGGACACAGGGTTGGTCCTTTCTGGAGTCAGGGGTTCGATGTGCTTTGCACTGCGGCGACCGCAGCCTCTGCGGTCAGGTCCAGCTCTGCCGCCCACCCGACGATGTGGGGCCAGTGGCGGTGTGCTGGGCCGGTCGCCCCGGCCGCGATGTGCGAGGCGAGCACGAGGGCGGTGGTGGCCTGGTTGTGAGACACGGTGCGGCCCGGCAGCCAGGACACCCGCCACCGCCCATACGGTTCCCGCTCGTCCACGGCGTGCGCGGACTGCCCGCACGAGGCGGTCATGGTCGTCTCACCACCGCGGATCTTCGGTTTCGCGAGCGCGGCCCAGCGGTGCATCAGGGCATGCCCGCTTTTGGTGAGCCGCAGCGGGATGACCGGTCGGCGGATCGCGCCGTGTTTGCAGGACACGGTGTCGCGGGCCGGGCGCCGCTCCACGTAGCCGTTGGCGGCCAGCGAGGCCAGCACGTTCTCGTCGGTGGCGAGCCGGACGCGGGTGTCGTCCTCGAACACCACGTACCGGTCTCCGTCGTCGAGCAGCCCGTACCGGCCGTGGTGCACGTCGGCGAGAACCTCCGCGGCGACCTCGGGGCGGCCCGTCGACCGGGCACCCAGCGAGCGGGCACGCCGGGTGCCGGATGGCGGTGGCGGGTCGATGTCGTCCGTGGTGGCGGTGCCGAACAGGTCGAGCTGGTCGGCCATCAGAACCACCACCAGTGGCCGCGGGCCTCGAACACCCACTCGCGGGCCAGGCCGCGCAGCGCGAGCAGCTCGACCACGACCGCAACGAGCACTGCGATCACGAACGGGCCGGAACCGAAACCCCAGATCCAGCCGATGACCAGCACGCCGAGCCCGAGCAGAAGTGTGACCCGCAGCCAGGTTCCGATCAGTTGTCCGGTGGTGCGCAGCATGATCACGCCACCTCCCGCACGTCGGACCGAGCGACCGGCGTGGACTGTCGGGCCGGGCGGTGCTGGTCGTCGCGGGGCTGGAAGCGGGTGCGCCGCCAGGCCACCACGAACCCGACGACCAGCCCGACGACGAGGGTGACCACCAGGCCGAGCAGGCCGTACCCGAACTCAGGCACGGCCACGGCCACGGTCAGGATGGTGAGTCCGAACAGCATCAGCAGGCCCAGCATGATCGCGGGGCGCTCAGTGTTGTGCGGCATGGTCAGGCCACCACTTCCAGGTTGGTCCGCCCACTCGACTTGGCGGTGTGGACGAAGTTGACGAGTTGATCTACCTCGCGGTCATCGACATACGCGGCACGCACCCGCATCGGGACCCGCGTGCGAGGCCGGACGACGTAGCCGATACCCGCGGTCTCCGGCATGTTCGGAATCTCGTCGGCGAGAGCGCCGCGCAGCCGGGCGTCTTCCCCGAGCACGCCGTCGACCTGCCCTGCCGAGGTCAGCCGCAGGCACACCCGCACGGTGAACAGGTCCCGCACCGGCACCGTGTCCTTGGTCGGTTCCTGCACGAACCCGACCATGTGATGCCCACTGGAGCGGCCCTGCGACCCGACCACCGCGAGATTGCGCCGGTTCTCCCGGGCATAGTCGCCATAGGCCAGCAACGCGCCCATCTCGTCGACAATCAGCAGGTTGACCGGCGTGTCAGCCGAGACTGTCAGGGTGCGCTTTCCCTTACCGCTCAACCGGCTTTGGCCCTCTTTGAGGTCCTCGACGTAGTCACTGATCAGGTCCGCGCAGTCCTCATCGGTGGCCGCGTAGCGGTGCGCGATCGGCGCGAGCTTGGCGAACTCCATCTGCTTGGGATCACACACCCACAGCCGCACCAGCCCATCCCGCAACAGCGGAGCCAGTGTGCGCAGCAGCGACCACCCGATGCTGTTCTTCCCCGCCCCGGTCGCCCCGGCGACGAACCAGTGATTCCCGGTCAGCGACTCGCGCCACTCACCGCCGAACTCGTCATCCCCGAGGTAGACCGACCGCAGGTCCACCGCGTCGCACTCGGCCGGCATCTCCGGCGCGTCGATGACCTCCGTGAACGGTTCCGCGTGCTGCACGACCAGCCCGATCACCCGCGGCTTGACCTTCTCGATCCCGATCCGCTCCACGTTGAGCGCCGCGCACAGCTCCTCCACCCGATCCGTGAAGGACCGGACCGATTGGCCGCGGGCCAGCTCCACCCACACCGTGTCCACCGTCGGCGAGTGCGCCCGCACCTTCAGCACCCGCGGGAAGTGATCCGCCCCGGTCTTGCGGTGCGTGGTGAACAGCTCGCAGTCGGTCATGGCCTTCTGCCACCGGCCACCCCTGTAGGTCCACCACCGACGCCGCGCCGACCGCACCCGCGGGGTGACCACCCGGTCGAAGCTGTTCGGGTGTCCCCGATACCACGCGCCGACTGCCGCAGCGGCCACCCCGGCGCCGATCCCCATGGTCTGCGGTCCCAGCTCAGCGCAGCCCCAGCCGAGCGCACCCGGCACCACCAGGCTTCC
>NZ_DASUVO010000012.1:0-7200 GCF_036378875.1 Actinophytocola sp. | reverse complement strand
GCAGGAACGAGACATACCGGTATCCGGGCCGCAGCGGGTCGATTTCGGCGAGATGCTCGGCCATCGCGATCAGATTGGTGTGCGACAGCTCGGCGAGCTTGGGACGCGCGGTGGTGCCCGAGGTGGTGCAGATGATCGCCGTGTCGTCCGGGCGGACCATCGCGAGGCGCTCGTCGAACCACCCCGGCCTGGCCTTCGCTTCCTCGGCGCCGACGGCTTCGACACCGGTGAACCGCTCGAGGTACGGCTGCGGGTAGCCGGCCAGGCCGCGCGGGTCGTAGTAGACGATCGTGGCGAGCTTCGGCAGCTGGTCCTTGAGCCGGATCAGCTTGTCGACCTGCTCCTGGTCCTCGGCCACCACGACACGCACCTCGGCCACGGAGAGCACATGCAGGATCTCGTCGTCGGCACTGCTGGGATAGACACCCATGGCCGCGCCGCCAAGGCACTGCACGGCCAACTCCGTGATCAGCCACTCCGGGCGGTTGTCGCCGAGCACGGCGACCACGTCACCGCGGCCGATCCCCAGGGCGGCCATGCCGTGGGCGAGCTCACGCACCCGCCGCGCGTACTGTGCCCAGGTCAGCGGCTGCCACACGCCGAAACGCTTCTCCTGCATGGCGGTGGCCCGCGGATGCTCGGCGGCACGCGCGAAGAGCAGGCCGGGAAACGTGCTCATGTACCCGCTTCCCCGAGATAGGCGTTGATCACTGCCGGGTCGCGGCGGACCTGCGCGGGCGGACCCTCGGCGATCAGCCGGCCGAAGTCGAGCACGGTCACGGTGTGGGAGACGTCCATGACCACGTCCATGTCGTGCTCGATGAGCACCACCGTCACCCCGGCATGTTCGTTGACGTCGAGTACGTAGCGAGCCAGGGACTCCTTCTCCTCGGCGTTCATGCCCGCCATCGGCTCGTCGAGCAGCAGCACGGCCGGCTGCATGCACAGTGCCCGGCCGAGTTCGACCCGTTTGGCGTAGCCGTACGACAGGGCACCGACCGGCTGGTGTCGAACCACCTGGAGCTCCAGCAGGTCGATGACCTCCTCGACCAGCGCCCGGTGCTCGATCTCCTGCCGGCGGGCCGGACCGAACCAGACCAGTGCGGGCAGTAGGGCGTGACTCATCCGGTGGTGCCGACCCAGCATCAGGTTCTCCAGCACCGTCAGGTGCCGGAAGAGCTCGATGTTCTGGAAGGATCGGGCCAGGCCCAGCCGGGCGATCTGATGTGGACGGCGGCCGACGAGTTCCACCGCGCCGGCGGCCCGGAAAAGTGTGATCGTTCCCTGCTGCGGCCGGTACAGCCCGGAAGCGCAGTTGAGCAGGCTGGACTTGCCCGCCCCGTTCGGTCCGATCACCGCATGGATCTCACCCTGCCGCACGGTCAGCCCGACCCCGTCAAGGGCCCGGACCCCGCCGAAACTCAGACCCACGTCGGACACCGTCAGCACCGGTTCACCCGCCGGCACCGTGCTGCCGTTGAGCGGGAACCGGTACTCGCGAGTGATCATGGACGGCTCCTGCCGGAGGTCGTGCCCACTGTGGACAGTTCTCACGCGTTCTGGATGTTCGCGGCGTCCTGCAGGCCCAGCAGACCAACGGCCTGGTCGCGCATCTCGACCTTGCGGATCTTGCCGGTGACGGTCATCGGGAACCCGTCGACCACATGGACGTACCGGGGGATCTTGTAGTGCGCCAGGCGGCCGGCGCAGAACTCCTGGACCTGCTCGGCGCTGAGTGGTTCGGCGCCGGGGCGCGGCACGATCCAGGCCATCAGCTCCTCGCCGTACTTCCGGTCGGGGACGCCGATCACCTGGACGTCGGCGATGTCGGGGTGGGTGTGGAGGTACTCCTCGATCTCCCGCGGGTAGACGTTCTCGCCGCCCCGGATCACCATGTCCTTGATCCGGCCGACGACGTTGACGTAGCCCTCGGCGTTCATGGTGGCCAGGTCGCCGGTGTGCATCCACCGGCCCGCGTCGATGGCCTCGGCGGTGCGGTCCGGCTCGTCCCAGTACCCGAGCATCACCGAGTAGCCACGCGTGTGCAGCTCACCCGGCTCGCCACGGCGTACCACCTGCCCGGTGGCCGGGTCGACGATCTTCACCTCGATGTGGGGCATGACCTGGCCGACGGTCTCGGTTCGCTGGACCAGGCCGTCGTCGCGGCGGGTCATGGTCGACACCGGGGAGGTTTCGGTCATGCCGTAGCAGATCGCCACCTCGTCCATGTGCATCTCGCCGAGCACGCGCTTCATCACCTCGACCGGGCAGGGTGCGCCGGCCATGATCCCGGTGCGCAGGCTGGACAGGTCGAACTCGCCGAACCGCGGGTGGGCGAGCTCCGCGATGAACATCGTCGGCACGCCGTACAGGGAGGTGCAGCGTTGCGCCTGTACCGCCGCCAGCGTGGCCTCGGGGTCGAAACCGGGTGCCGGGAGCACCACGCACGCGCCGTGCGAGGTCGCCGCCAGGTTGCCCATCACCATGCCGAAGCAGTGGTAGAGCGGCACCGGCACGCAGACCCGGTCGTTCTCGGTGTAGCCGAGGCCCTCGGCGACGAAGTAGCCGTTGTTGAGGATGTTGTGGTGGGACAGCGTGGCCCCTTTGGGGAAGCCGGTGGTGCCCGAGGTGTACTGGATGTTGATCGGGTCGTCGAAGGTCAGCGTGGCCGCCCGCGCCCGCAGCTGGGCGGGGTCGGCGCGGCGGCCGGCGGTGACCAGCTCGTCCCAGCCGGCCTCGCCGATGAACACCACCGGTTCGAACCCGATCTCGGCGAGCATCGCCCGGTAGTCACTGCCGCGGTACGCGACCGCGCTGACCAGCAGCCGCAACCCCGCCTGGCGGACCACGTAGCCCAGCTCGTGCGTGCGGTAGGCCGGGTTGATGTTGACCAGGATCGCGCCGATCTTCGCGGTGGCGTACTGGACCAGGACCCACTCCGCGCAGTTGGGAGCCCAGATGCCGACCCGGTCCCCCTTGGCGACATCCATCGCCAGCAACCCGAGCGCCACCTCGTTCACGGCGGCGTCGAACTCCGCATAGGTGAAACGCCGGCCGGTGGCCACCTCGACCAGCGCCTCGCGGCCGGGGTACCGGGCCGCGGCGCGTTCCAGGTTCTCCCCGAGCGTCTCCCCGAGTAACGGCCTCGTTGACACGCCGGACGCGTAGGAAAGGGACATGCCCGAAGCATCCGGGCAGGTCGTCCAGCCCTGCTACCCCCGATCAGGGGTAGCAACGGACGACCGTCCACGTGACACTCTGATGGCATGGCGGTAACACATCTGCCAGCGGGCAACGTCGCCCGGGAACGCCGCGAGCTGCTGCGTGCCGCGCTGGGACGGATGCGGCGCGTGACGGGCCTGCCCGTCACGTTCGGCGGCGAGGTGCCCGCCGGCGGCCGAGGCGTCCGCCTCACGGAGTTCGCCGGCACCCGGACCGACGTGCTCGCCGGCCTGGTCATCAACGCCGGCAACGGTCTGGGCGGGCGGGTGCTGGTCGCCGCCAGGCCTGCCAGCGTGGACGACTACGCCGCGGACGCCCGCATCAGCCACGAGTACGACAAACCCGTGACCATCGAGGGCTTGCGGGCGATCGGGGCGGTGCCGGTGGTCGTGAGCGAATCGGTGGTCGGCGTCCTGTACGGCGGCACCCGCGAGCCACTGCCGCTCGGCGGCCGGGTACTGGACGCCATGAACCAGGTCGCGACGCGCCTGGGTGTCGAGCTGACCGTGCGGGCGGAGGTCGAGCGGCGAGTGGCGGAGCTGATCACCAAGACCACTCGCGAGGCTCCCGCCGTGCCTGGGTCGGAGGAGCTCCGCGAGGCGCGCGCCGAACTGCTCGTGATCGCCGAGGAGATCACCGACCCGGCACTACGCCAACGACTGCAGGCGATCTGCCATCGGCTGACCCCCGCCGGCGACCGATGTCCGCCGGCCAACCCGCTGTCGCCCCGCGAACTGGAGGTACTGGCCCTGATCGCGGAGGGCTGCGGCAACGCCGAGGCCGGGCGACGTCTGGGCCTGGGGCCCGAGACAGTCAAGAGCTACCTGAGCAACGCCATGCGCAAACTCGGCACACACAGCCGGACCGAGACAGTCGTCGTGGCCAGACGGGCGGGGTTCCTGCCATGACAGCTCGGGTAGGCCCGCACGGGTGGACCGGTGGCCATGTTCTACAACATCCCGGGCGAACGTAGCCCGGACACCACCGTCGACGGTCTGGCGAAACTGCGGCCCGTGCGCGCCAAGCACCGGGTTCGTCACCTAGGCGGACCATGTCAGAAGCATCTGAAACCGATCGGTTTTTATTTGCCGGGAGCAGGTTAACCTCGGAGGATGACGACTGAGGCGAAGCCGAGCTCCCGAGAGCGGCTGCTGGAGGCCGCGGCCACGCTCACTTACCGAGACGGTGTCGGTATCGGTGTCGAGGCGCTGTGCAAGGCGGCGGGGGTGTCGAAGCGGTCCCTTTACCAGCTGTTCGAGAGCAAGGACGAACTGCTGGCAACGAGTTTGAAGGAGGGCGCGGCCACCTTCGTGGCGAGTCTGCTGCCCCTGGCGGACGACGGCCGTTCACCCCGTGAGCGGATCCTGCACGTCTTCGAGCAGATGGAATCGCAGGCGCGTGCGCCCGAGTTCCGCGGCTGCCGCTACCTGGCCGTGCAGATCGAGCTCAAGGACCAGCGCCACCCCGCGAGCCGGGTGGCACGCCGGATCAAGCGGAACCTGATGACCTTCTTTCGTGTCGAGGCCGAGCAGGGCGGAGTGAGGGACCCGGACCTGCTGGCCCGCCAGCTCATCCTGGTCTTCGACGGCGCCAACGCCCGGGCGGGGATCGGCGTCGACAACCTGAAGGGGCTCATCGCCCCCACCGTGGCCACCCTGCTCGATGCGGCGGGCATGCGCTGAAACAGACGACCGGTCAGGAGGAGGCTGGGCGTTTTGCCGGAGGGTGACACTGCTGCCCCATGACCTGTTCGCCGACCGGCCTCCAGGTGTAAACCGATCGGTTTCCGACCTATTGACCGGACTACGGGCAGCTCGACTTGCCAGGTGAAACCGATCGGTTTACGCTGTTGGAAACCGATCGGTTTCCAGTGCGCCACCCACAGGAGCAGGCGAGATGCCCGACCAGACGCCCCGTCCCACGATTCATGTTCCCGGGACCACCAGCCACACCATCGCCCCACGGGAGGGACACCGGGAGGGAACGCTGCGCTACCTCAAAGCGGGCACTGGCGCTCCTCTGGTGCTGCTGCACACCGTGCGCACGCAAGCCGAGCACTTCCGCAACCTCATTCCTCTGGTCTCGGACCAGTACACCGTGTACGCCCTCGACCTCCCGGGCATGGGCTACTCCGAGATCGTGCCCGGCGCGTCGTACGAAGAGC
Organism: Actinophytocola sp.; assembly: GCF_036378875.1. Lineage (GTDB taxonomy): Bacteria > Actinomycetota > Actinomycetes > Mycobacteriales > Pseudonocardiaceae > Actinophytocola. The sequence continues at coordinate 1,814 of NZ_DASUVO010000012.1, read as the reverse complement.
CGGCGATGCGTGCGGGCGTCGAACGGCTCCTCACGGGACTCGACCTCGAGGACGTGACGTTGCTGGGCGAGTCCATGGGGGCGGTGCTCGCCCTGACCACCGCGGCCGATCTGCCGGACCGGGTCCGGCGCGTCGTCGCGGTGAACACCTACGACTTCCGCGGCGGGATCGCCCGGTCCGGCCTCCTCGCCCGGGTGGTGGTCGCCGGTGTCCTCGCTCCGGGGGTGGGCCCGGTGGTCGCCGGGGTGGAGCCCAAGCCCGCGCTCCGTAGGATCCTGCGGGACGGGCTGGGTGACAAGACCGCCCTACAGGCGGACTACCTGGACGAACTCCTCCAGGTCGGCCGCCGTCCCGGCTACCCGGGCGTTGCCCGCGGCGTCTACCAGAACCTGCCCAGTCTTATCGCGGCCCGCTCGCGCTACCCCGAAATCAAGGCCCCCATCCACCTCGTCTACGGGGAGAAAGACTGGTCGCGGCCATCGGATCGGACAGCCAACAAGGAACTGCTGCCCGACGCCGAATTCACGCTGGTGCCGGGAGCCGGCCACTTCATCACCCTCGAAAGGCCCGACATACTGGCCGGCCTGGTGAACGCGGTGGCGGCGTGAGCCGAACGATGACCGGCCAGACTCGCGTTGTCACGCACCAGGTACGCCGGCTCGAAGTCGCGGTCGATCTGCCGTTCAAGGAATTCCGTAAACGCTTCGAGAAGGCGGTCCCTCCCTTCGAACCCGGCCACTTCTTCGATGACCACGGCCCGGACGACACCGACTGGACCACGATCAACCGGATCACCGACCAGCCCCGCACGGGTTCCTGCTGTACTGGCGCAACGAAATCGATCCGATGATGCGGGTGGCCGGGCACGACCGCCGCTGCACGACCTACCTCATGGGCAACCACATCGTCGCCGAGCGCGTGTATCGCCACGACTCGGGCATCATGCTCTACGCGCCACTTCGCGTCACCATCTACGAGGATCACGACAACCGGCTGTGGCTCTCCGTCGACCAACCGAGCACCCACTTCGCGAGTTTCGACGATCCGAAAATCACCGCCGTCGGCGCGGAACTGGACGGCAAGCTCGCCGACCTGTTCACCACACTCAGCATCGCCGTTCCCACCGAACTGGCGTAGCGGACGACCGCAGCCGACTCGGCACGACATCGAAGCCAGGGCGCGGCAAGCACACCGCGAAGCATCACGCCGCGCGACATCGTCGCTGGAACTGGACGACATCGTCCACGGCAACCGGCACGGCCCACTCCCACTGCGCTGGGTGTACCGACACGTGCTGCGCGAACTCGCTCAGCACTGCAGGCACGCCGACATTCCGCGCTCGCGGCTCCTCAACGAGTAGCGCGCCGGCATCCGCCCATGCCACTCCGCGCGCCAGTGACCAGATCGGGGAGGGCGACGCTGGCCAGGTCGAAGATCTTGCGTACCAAAGCGCCATCTACGACGTCGTATGGTGGCCTTCCGCGACGATGGTGCCGCCGTGCGTTGCTAAACAATCTGCCGACGAGCACACGCTGGCCAACTCTGACGCTCAACTGGCCAACTGAAGCGCTCAGTCACAGCGGTGGGGGCGCGGACTGTGACGCGGCCGGTGGCACCAAGCTCATGGCGAGTGAGCGGCTCCAGCTGCCGGACACGTCGATCAAGGATTACTGGCGGCTGAACGGCAAGCTGCAGGCCGACTGGCTGATCGGCCGGACGGACGCCAAGGCCCAGGTGCTGCTGCTGAACTTCACCGATCCCATCTGGGGTCCGTGGATCACCGAGGGCTTCGAGGCACAACTGAACACGTGCTC
>NZ_DASUVO010000011.1:0-76534 GCF_036378875.1 Actinophytocola sp. | reverse complement strand
GGGCGCCGCACCTGGCGACGCCCCGAGCACCACAGTGGACGATCAGCCCAGGTTCACCCGCAGGAACCGGTCCGAACCGGAGCCACCGTCGCCGTTGTTGTCCGCGTTGGTGGTGCCGAACCAGATCGCGTTCTCACCAGGCACCTTCACGACCGCGCGCATGCGGCCGTACGTGCCGTTGTAGTGCGAGCTGACCGTGCCGACGTTCTCGCCGTTCAGCACGATCCGCCACAGCCGCTCGCCACGCAGCGACGCCATGAACAACGCACCGTTGGCAAAGGCCAGACCACTCGGCGACGCCGTGGACACCGACCACGTCCGCTTCGGGTTGGTCATACCGGAGACGTCGCACGAACCCTCACACGTCGGCCAACCGTAGTTGCGGCCCGGCAGGATCAGGTTCAGCTCGTCCTGCGACGAGTTGCCCAGCTCCGAGGACCACAGCCGTCCGGCGGCGTCCCAGGCGAGCCCCTGCGGGTTGCGGTGGCCGTAGCTGTAGATCCGCGTGCCGAACGGGTTCCCCGGTGCGGCCGCACCGGTCTTCGTGACCCGCAGGATCTTGCCGTTGAGCGAGTTCTGGTCCTGCGCCAGGTTGCTCTGCTGCGAGTCGCCGGTGGTGGCGTACAGGAACCCGTCCGGACCGAACCGGATGCGGCCGCCGTTGTGGAAGCGGTTCTTCCTGATGCCGGTGACGATCGAGGTGTAGCCGGTCAGCGAGGAGCCGTTGAACGTCATCTTCGCGATCCGGTTGCCGTCACTGGACGTGTGCATGAAGAACACGTCCTGGTCGCTGCTGCCGTTCCACGTCGGCGACAGCGCGATGCCCATCAGGCCGCCCTCACCGTCGGTGGTCTGGCTGTTCGGCACGGTCCCTACCTGGGTCTTGCCGCCGCCGTCCTTGTTGATCCGGAACACCCGGAAGGTGTCCCTCTCGGTGACCAGGCCGAACGTGCCGTCCGGCGCCCACGACAGGTCCCACGGGATGGACCAGCCGGTGGACACCTGGGTCGGGGTGCCGGGGTTGTTCCCGCCACCGCAGGCGCTCGTGGTGAACGTCGCCGTCGAGCTCTGCGCCGAGGTGTTGCCGGCCGCGTCCCTGGCCACCACGTGGATCGTGAAGGACGTGCCGCAGGCCAGGCCGGTCACGGCCTTCGACGTGGCGGGTGGGTTGCCGGTCACCGAGTCGAGGACCGCGCTGCTGGTGCGGATGTCGTATCGGGTCACGGCACGGTTGTCGGTCGACGCGGACCAGCTGACGGTGGCGCCGGTCTGCCCGATGGCCGAAACCGACGGCTGGCCCGGCGTGCTCGGCGGGGTCGCGTCACCGGGGTCGGCGGTGGTCGTGCACACGGCCTCCGCGCTCGAGTCGGAGACGTTGCCGGCGGCGTCGCGGCCGAACACCGAGAGCCGGTACTGGGTGTTGGGCTGCAGGCCGGTGACCCGGAACGGCGAGTCGGGCGCCTCCGCGATCTTCTGGCCCAGGAAGTAGATGTCGTAGCCGACCACCGCGACGTTGTCCGTCGAGGCCGGCCAGCTCAGGGTGAGTGAGTCGGAGCCGATGTCACTACAGGTCGGCTGCCCCGGTGACGTGGGGCGCTCGCCGTCGGCCGGCGGACCGACCCGCAGCCGGTCCAGGTTGGGGCCGCCGTTCGCCGTGGTCGAGACGGCGCGGACGGTGTTGGCGCCGGCGGCCAGGGTGACGTTGATCGTGCCCTCCTGCCAGGTGGTCCACGCGCCGGTGCCCGGGAAGCTGCGGTCGTCGGCCACGACCGTGCCGTTGACCGTGACGTCCATGGGGCGGTCGGTGGTGGTGCCGTTGGCGAAGCGGAACGCGAGGCTCGCCGGGCCCGCGGTGGCGGCGTTCACGCTGAACTCGACGGAGCTGCCGACCACGTTGTCCATGTTCACGAAGCCGGTGCCGGTGAAGCCGGTGTGGTTGGACTCCACCACGCCCTGGCCGATCGTGGCGTTCTCGGCCTGGTAGTCGGTGGTGGCGGCGACCTCCACGTCGACCGCGTCGATGTTCGGGCCGCCGGTGTCGGTGGCGGACGTGAGCCGAACGGTGTTGGCGCCGGCCCGCAGCTGGGTGGTGAACGTCATGGTCTCCCACGTGGTCCACGCGCCCGTGCCGGGGAAGGCCTGCTCCTGCAGGATCGCCGTGCCGTTGACGGAGACGTTCATGGGCCGGTTGGCCGTGGTGCCGTTGGCGAACCGGATGGCCACTGTGCCGTTCCCCGCGGTGGGCGCGTTCACACTGAGCTCGACGAAGCTGCCGACGAGGTTGTCCAGGTTGACGAAGCCCGTGCCGCTGAACCCGGCGTGGTTCGAGTCGATCGTGCCCTGTGAGATGGTCGCGCTCTCGGCCTCGTAGCGGGTGGGTGCGGCGGTGGCGGTGTCCGTGACCGACAGCACGGTCGGCACCAGCGCGACCGCGGCGACCGCCGTCAACACCCTCTGCCAGGTTGGACCTCGAAGCCTCATTGTTCCTCCTCAGTTGATAGCGACAACATCGAGATCCGGCGCCCAGGCCGTGTCGTTGAAGAACCTCAGGGTGTTGCTCCCCGCGTTCAGTGAGACGGGGACCGTGACGGTCGCCGGCGTCGCCCAGCTGGCGCCGGTGCACTGCACCTCGATGGCCGCGCCTCCGTTGACGCTCACGAAGAACGACCGCGCTCCGTCCACTGTGTACTGGATGGTGAGCTGGCGGCTGCCCGCGCTCGCCGCGCTCACGGGCACCGTCAGCGAGTTGGCCGTGCCGTTGCCGATGAAGCGGACCTTCGCGCCGCCGGAACAGCCGGCACACGTGGTCGACGCGGCCGCGCCGGCGGCGGTGTTGCCGACGGACTCGGCCTCGACGGTCGTCGTGGTGGAGCCGGCGCAGGTCAGGCGCGGGTCGGCCCAGTCTGCGTGGTCCGAGGTGATGCCGTCGCCGCCGTCGGTCACCGCGAGCAGCAACGTCGTCGCCCCGGTGAGGTCCGCGGTCAGGCGTTTGGCTCCGTCGGCGCCGGTCACATTGCCGCTGTCGGCGACCTTGACCCCGTCACGCCACACCTGGAACACGACACGGCCGCCGGTGACCTCGTCGTCCACGCCGACATCGGTTGTGAACGCACTACATCGACCGCCCAGGTGGTAGGTGACGCTGCTGGCCGCGTGGGTGCCGAGGCCCTTGGCGTACGTGGTGCCACCGATGGTGATCGTCCGACCGTCACCGGCGGCCTGCCCGTTGACACTGCGGTCCAGTTCGACCGGGCCCCAACCGTTGGTGGCGGAGAGCGCGGTCTGGTCGGACAGCTGGGACGTGCCGTTCGGCGGGGCGGAGGCGCCGGTGCGGGTCACCCGGTACACGACCGTGCCGTGCGAGGGCACCGACGCGCTGATCGCACCCGTCGTGGTGCGGACCTGCTTGCTCCACAGGTCCTTCAGCGACGCGCTGCCCGGCAGGCCGATCGCAGAGGTCGTCGTGCTCACGGTCGCGGTCGAGCCGGTCTCGTTGAGCAACGCCACCGCGAAGTCCCCATTGGACAGTGGCTTGCGGTAGACCACCAGACCACCGCTCGACGAGACGATCGTCGCCTGACGGCCGAGCGGGTCCTGGTCGAGCGCGATCACGTCGGTGTTGCGCAGGATGTTGAGCGTCGCGGCCGAGGGGTTGCGGATGTCGCTGCCGATGAGCAGCGGTGCGGACATCATGGCCCACAGGCTGAAGTGGGTGCGGTACTCGGTGTCGGTCATCCCGCCGTTGCCGACTTCGAGCATGTCCGGGTCGTTCCAGTGGCCCGGCCCGGCGTACTGGGCGAGGTCGTCGTTGGTGTGGACCCGCGAGATCATGCTCGACCAGTTGTCGCTGATGTCACCGGTGGTGCGCCACAGATTGCCCATGCCGGCGCCCCAGGTCCAGACCTTCGGGTTGCTCTGGCCCCACTCGCAGATGCTGAACACGATGGGCCTGCCGGTCGCGGCGAGCGCGTTCCGCATGGCCGTGTAGCGCTGGATCGCGTCGACACCCTGGTTGTTGCAGTTGTCGTACTTGAGGTAGTCGACGCCCCAGGACGCGAACAGGTTGGCGTCCTGCTGTTCGTGACCGAGACCGCCGGGGAAGCCCGCTGTGTTGCAGGTCTTGGTGCCGGCACTGGTGTAGATGCCGAACTTCAGGCCGCGTGCGTGCACGTAGTCGGCGAGTGCCTTGATACCGCTGGGAAAGCGAGCCGGGTCGGGCACGAGGTTGCCCTGCGCGTTGCGTTGCGGCAGCGCCCAGCAGTCGTCGATGTTGACGTAGTTGTAGCCGACGTCGCGGAGTCCGTTCGAGACGAACGAGTCGGCGACGGCCCTGATCTGGGTCTCGTTGAAGGTCGAGTTGCAGTGCGTGAAGTTCCAGTTGTTGAACCCCATCGGCGGCGTGCGCGCGAGCCCGTTCTCGAGCGCACGGGCCGGGCTCGCGTTCAGCACCATGACGGTCAGGCCGGCCGCGACGGTCGCGAACACGGTCAACAGCAGGGAAAGTCTTCGAAGCATCGCGGGCTCCTACGAGTTGGGGCCGACGTCGGCGGAGGTGAGCGGGCGGCGCTGTGTGCCACCCGTCGCGTACTCGTCGGCGCCGACGTCCTTGGTGCCGGAACGGGTTTGCAGGTCCATGTCACGGGCTGCCTGCGCGTAGCTGCCGACGGCGGTGTCGACCGCCGGGCTGCTGGCCGGGAGCCGCCGCAGGCCGCCGGCGTCGGTGGTGAGCGCGGGGTTCACCGAGCGGAAACCGGTCGACGGCGCGTTGCCGCCGGTGCCGGACCACACGATGTTGCCCTGCCACCGCGAACCCGTGGCCTCGTCCACGTCCAGCAGCGCCCCGGATCCGCCGCCGACGAAGATGTTGTTGGCGAACGTGCACTCGTTGGGCCCGAGCCGGTCCGTGCCCTGCCCGACCTGGAGCAGGTTGGTGCGGTTGCCGACCACAGTGTTGAACGCGACCAGCACCCGGTCGGGGCGGGCGTGTGAGGTGGAGCCGGTGGTGTCGTCGGCCACGTCGCCGGAGCCGGCGATGATCTGCCCGGTGCCGCCCTGGATCACGTTGTTCACGATCAAATGGTCGTTGTCGTAGAAGCGGATCCCGGCGGTGTTGCCGAGCATGAGGTTGCCCTCGACCAGGTTCCGGTTGCCGTGCCGCAGCACGATCGAGCCACGGCTGTCGCGGATCGTGTTGTAGCGGACGATGTTGTCGGAGGACTTGACGGAGATGGCCTCGGAGTCGCCGTTGGCCCGCTCGAACAGGTTGTACTCCACGACCGCGTTGGCGGAGCTGAGCTGCCGGTAGCTGTACCCGAGCCGGATGGACTCGCCGCCGTTGTCGCCGGCGAAGGTGTGGTCGCGGAAGTGGTTGTGGTGCACCCTGGTGCGCTGCGCCATCGCCGCGTCGCCGGGGCCGGAGATCTGGAGGAACACGCCCTCGGAGCTCTTGGTCTGGAACGTGTTGTGGTCGACCTCGACGTCGTTGCCGGTGACCGTGACCCAGTTCCCCGAGCTGGAGGCCAGCTGCACGACGTTGCGGGTGAGCCGGACGTGGTGCGAGCCGGCGGGCACGCTCACCCCGCCGCTGTGCCGAAGCCGGAACCCTTCCACCGTGACGTAGTCGGTGTCGGCGAACGAGAACCCGTTGGTACCGCGGATCTCGGCCCCGCCGACGTTCTGTGCCGCGATCGTGACGGGCGCGCTCGACGAGCCCGACCGCCGCAGGGTGATCGCCCCGGACGTGGTGTAGGTGCCGTCGACCAGCTCGATGCGGTCCCCCGGCTGCGCGGCGTCGGCCGCCGACTGCAGCTGGGAGATCGACGACACCGTGACGACGCGCGGAGCCGCGACCGCCGCCGAAGGCATCACGGCGGCCGCGGCGATCCCCGCCAGAGAGACTGTGAGTAGCTTGTGGATGTTCACGCAACCTCCAGGAAGTCAACGTTCGGGCCGCCGTTCGCCGTTGTCGCGGCGAGTCGCACGGTGTTCGAGCCTGCTGTCAGTGGCACCTGCACCGATGCCGTCTGCCAGGTTGTCCACGCGCCGGTCGCGGCGAAGTTCACCGTGCCGGCCGGTGTTCCGCCGACCGTCAGGTCCATCGGGCGTGCGGTCGTGGTTCCGTTGGCGTACCGGAAGACCAGCGTCGCGGTGCCGGCCTGCGTCGCGGTCACCGTCCACTGCTGCGCGCTGCCGACCGCGTTCGTCGTGTTGCAGAAACCCGTGCCGGAGAAGCCGGCGTGGTTCGAGTCCACTGTGCCCTCACACAGTCCGTTCTCCGCCTCGAACCGGGTGCCCGGCGCCGAACACGACTCCGTCGAACCGGTCTGGCTCACCCGCAGCGCGTCACCGGAGGTGTTGGTGCCACGCACGCAGTATCCGTTGGTGTTCTGCAGGAGCACGTCCCGCGACCCTGCGCTGCGTTCGGCCACGAAGTTGTCCAGCACGACCGCGGTGCTGTTGTTGGCGATCACGGCGGCGCGTTCGTCGTCCGAGTTGAACCGCACCGAGCTGTCGATGAAGCGGACGTTGTTCACGTTGCGCAGGTACCACCCGTAAGCCGGGCGGGTGCCGATGCTGTTGGGGTTGTAGTTGTTGGGGTCGTTGCTCGGCACGCCGGTCGCGTCGTCGTCGTTGCCGCCGGGCACGGTCAGGTCGACGTTCCGGAACGTGATGTCGCTGATCTTGTTGTTGGCGCCGGACTCGCCCCAGAGGGTGGCCGAGAAGTTGTTGCTGCTCTGCCCGGACGAGGTGATGTTCTCGTAGGTGATGTCGTGGATGCGGCCGACGCCCGGGTTGTTGCCGCACCTGCGCCGCGTGCCGACCTTCTGCATGATCGCCGAGCGCACGTTGGTCATGGTGATGTCGCGGTAGTGCACGTCGGAGATCACCGTGCCGTCCATGGACACCAGGCCGAGCCCGGACTTGTTGGACCCGTCGATGGTGATCCGCTCGAAGTCGTAGCCGGTGAAGTCGCCGCAGGTCTCCGAGCCGAACATCAAGGCGTTGCAGCACTCGGCGGACAGGAACGAGTCGGTGACGGTCACGTTGCCGTTGGGCAGCTTCGCGCCAAGCGCGTAGTCGCTCTTGAACGCGAGGGCGTCGTCGTTGGCACGGATGTCCGCGTTGGTGATGCGCACGTTGGTGGTGCTGATGACGTTCCAGCCGTCGCGGTCGCTCGCCGTGTCGATGGTCAGGTTGTCTGAGGTGACGTTCGTGCAGCCGTTGATCAGCATCGCGAAGTGGCCGCCGCGGCGCAGTGTCAGGCCGTCACCGACGTTCAGGCCGTTGCACCGGGTCAGCGATATGATCTTGTCGGCCTCGCCGTCGTCCGGGTTGCCGGTGATCAGGTGGCCGCCGCCGTCGATCACACCCTCGCCGACGAACGCGATGTTGTTCAGCCGGTCGCCGTAGATCATCGCGTTGTGGAAGTGGCTGTGGCCGAAGTCCTGGAAGTCGTCCCAGGGGTTGTCCTCGGCGTCGTCGTAGTCGTCGTTGCTCGCGCCGCGAATCGTCGCGCCCGCGTCGAGCTGCATCGTGATGTCGCTGCGCAGGTGGATCGTGTTGCGGGACTGGTAGGTGCCGGACGGGAACAGCACGGTCCCGCCGCCGGCCGCGCTCGCCGCGTCGATCGCCCGCTGGATGGCGGGTGTGTCGTTGGCCGAGCCGTTGCCGGTCGCGCCGAAGTCACGCACGTTGAACGTGGCCGCGTTCGCGACACCGGGCACGGCGATCACGGCCCCTGCCGCCAGTGCCAGTACCGAAATCAGACGTCTCAACATAACGTCTCTCCGCTCAGGTGACGGTGATCTTGTCGAGATCAGGCGCGTTGGCGCCGTCGTTGAAGAACCGGATGGTGTTGGCGCCCTCGGCCAGGGTGACCGTGGTCGTGTGGCTCGCCGGGGTGCCCCAACTCGTGCCGGACACCGGGATCTCCGCTGCCGCACCGTTGTTGACGCTCACGAAGAAGGAACGCGTACCGTCCACTGTGTAGTCGAAACTGAGCTGCCGGGCGCCGGCCGCCGCGGCCTGCACGGTGAACGTGACGTGGTCGGCCGACCCGTTGCCGATGAAGCGCACCTTCGCGCCACCGGAGCAACCGGCACAGGCCGCGCTGACCGCCCGGCCGGACAGCGTGGCCGCCTCCGCCTCGACGCCGGTCGTGGTGCCGCCACCGGCGTACTCGCCGCCGACCCACGCCTCGTCGACCCGCAGCCGCTGGAAGCGGGTGGTGTCGGTGGAGGCGGCGTGGGTGTTGACGACCTCCAGCCGCACGTGCCGGGTCGTGGTCGCCGGGATGTCGACGAACGCCACCCCGCGGTGGCTCGGCAGCGTGCCGGTGGCGACGGGGCTGCCCCAGTCGGTGCCGTTAGCGCTCACATACACGCGGTACTGCCGGATCCTGGCCGACTGCTCGGTGTCCGAGCGCGCGTAGGCGACCGAGTCCTCGCGCTGGTTGATCGCGAGATACCGCACGGGTTTCGCCGATCCGAGGTCGAACCGCAACGACACCGGCAGGCTCTTGTTGCTGTCCCAGTAGGTCCGGTAGTCACCGTCGGCGGCGTGCGACGCGGGGTGTCCGCTCGCGGACGCGCTCGCACTCATCGTCGCGGTGTACCGGCCCACCCGGCCGCTCGTCTGAACCCGGAAAACGGTGTCGTACTGGTCCCACGCGGACACGCCGGTGAGCGTGAGGAACCCGTTGCCCTGGCTGAACGCCACCGAGGCGCCGGTGCGGAGGTTCGTCACGCTCGTGACGCGGTACCCGTTGTCACGCAACCGAAGCGTGCTCCCGGAGGGTCGCGTCACAACGTGGACGAAGTGCAGGTCGGGGTTGGTCCTGCTGACCGTGGTCACGCCGTGGGCGCCGTCGTTCCAGAAGCCGGGCTTCAGCCCACCGTAGGCATAGCCGCCGCCCTCGGTGCCGTTGATCGAGCCCCAGATCCCGTCGAGGTAGGTGCTGGCGAAGTTGTTGAACGCCTCCTGGTTGCTGGGGAAGCGGCCGTTGACCTGAGCCGTCTCGGCCATCAGCGACTTGATCGACGAGCCGGTGTTGGTGACGTAGCGGCCGAGGGTGAGCTTGTAGTCGACCGACGGGTTGGAGCCGTCGTACCACCAGGCGCCGCTGACCGGAAGCTTGTAGTCGGCCTCGATCAGCCTGGGTGCGGCCGTGTAGACGGCCTGCGGGTAGTCGTAGGCCGGGGACATGCCGGTCTTCTGCTCGTTGCTGATCATGTCCATGATCGACGTGTCCTCGTTGTTGTTGCTGAGTGTCCAGTTCGGACGCGTCGACCGGACCAGCTCGTAGAGCCCGTTGCGCTCCCAGTAGGCGTTGTCGTTGTCGATCCAGTACCCGGAGAGGTTCGGGTAGCGCTGCATGGTCTCGACGAACAGGTCGTAGCTGTACTCGCCGAAGCCGTCGCGGGTGTGCAGGTCGACGTCGTGGCCCTTGTAGTCCGAGTAGGCGTCGGAGTCGAGCCAGCTCTGCCCGGACGACAGACCCTCGTTCCACCACTGGGGGTCGTCGGTCATGTAGAGGATCGTGCGCAGCCCGGCGGCGTTGGAGGCGCTGACGAGCTCACCGAGGAAGTCGCGGTTGGTGCGGCAGCTGCCGGGGATCGCCGAGGGCCACGGCCGCGCGTAGCCGAGCCGGCTGTGGAAGGTCGCGAGCACGATGTACTGCGCGTGGAGCTTCTTGGCCTCGTTCACCCAGTACTGCGCGTTCCAGCCGCCGTTGGTCACGTCGCTTTCCCATGCACCGCAACTGGTGTGCTGCGGCGAGGTCCGCAACCCCCAGTGGATGAACAACCCCGCCTGCGAGTCACGCAGGAACTGCTGGCGCGGGTGCTCCAACTCCGCACTCGCGGGGCCGGCGACGAGGGAGGCGGCAACAACGAGAACCGCGACCAGCACCGTGACTGACCGACCAAGTCGACGCCGCATCATTGCCGCCTCCCAGAGCAATAGACATCGGATGAATACGCTCCGGTTGCGAGACGTTACTCCCGAGAGCGCGACGCTATCAAGGTCTAGACCAAAGGATCAGGCAGCTTTTTCGGTGAAGAAAGCGCTTTCCGCCTATGGACAGGCGTCGACCACTGCTCCGTGGCCTATCAGCAGAGATCCGATCTACCGTGCTTGCGCCCAAGGGCTTCCGAGCGAGGGCAGTCGTCGACCGCCGCTCCGTGAACGCCGATCTCCCGCCCGCGCTCCCGGCCCCGAGCGCACGAGTGTCCCATTCGCTCGCACTCACCAGAGAAAGTTGTCCACAACCCTTGCCGACCAGGGGTTTTGTCAGCGCCGCTTGGTACGATGGCCTCGGGGTGGCCCCCCGGGTATGGGTGGGGGATGCCTACGCAACCATCTGTGTTGGCGTTGATCATGAAGCGGTTCGGGCGATTTCGGGACGTCCCACTCGGTGCCAGCGATCGTGATCTGCCCAGGCAAACGCTTGCCTACGACGGCCGGCCGGCCCCGCCTGCAACCCGGAGGGCGGGGCGGCCTTGCCGTCGCCGGCAGCCCGGTGATCGCCGCCGCTCGCGAGATGCCCCTCGCTCACGACGTGCGATCACCAGGTCCGGCGGCAGTCCTTCCTTCCCGCGAGGGCTCAGCTCGTCGGGAAGTCGTCCGGGGTGTTGATCCTGGCGCGCACCCAGACGCCCGCCGACTTCAGCGGCGACGTGCCGGTGTACGGCCCACCCGAGCAGACCCCTTCCTTGAACACCGCTCCCGTGCGGAAGTCGTCGGAGAAGTTCCAGTTCGTCCAACTGATCTTCTTCGCCGCCATCAGGTCGAGGTAGCGCTGGGACATCGTGAAGTTGTTGCCGCCGTCGCCGGTGAAGGTCTGCGTGCCGAACTCGGTGACGAACATCGGGATCCGGTCCGCCGCGCGGGACAGCGCGTTCAGGTACTCGTCCCCGTGCGATGCCGCGTAGAAGTGGAACGTGTACATGATGTTGCTGGCGCGCACCGGGTTGTTGACGACCTCGGACTCGTTGGCGCCGTCGGACACGCCGAGCGACGACCACGCGCGGGTGCCGACCAGGATCGGTGTCTCCGGGTCGTGGGCGCGGATCACCGGGATCAGCTCCTCGGCATAGCCACGGATCCGCGACCACGGAACCTCGCTCGGCTCGTTCGCGATCTCGTACAGCAGGTTCTTCTTCCCGTTGTGCCGCTGGGCGATCGCGGTGAAGAAGGTCTTCGCGCGGGACAGGTTGAAGTACGGGTCGCCGGGATCCAGCATGTGCCAGTCCACCAGCGCGTACATGCCGCGCGCGGTCACCTTGTCGATGAGCGAGCTGACCAGGTTCGTGAACCGCTGCGGGTCGGTCTCGTAACCGTCTTCCTGGATGTACATGGAAATCCGGACCACGTCCGCGTGCCAGTCGTTCGACAGCGCGTTCAGCGAGGCGTCGTTGACGCACTGGCTGTACCACTGCAACCCGTGCGTGCTCATGCCGCGCAGCTGGATCGGCTTGCCGAACTGGTTGCAGAGCTTCACCCCGCACACCGCCAGCTGCCCGTTGACCTCCACCGGCGTGCCGACCGGCGTGGTGCCGCCGCCGGTGTCCACGGTGACGCGGTCGACGTTCGGGCCGCCGTTCGCGGTGGCCGCGGTCGCTCGCACGACGTTGGCGCCGGCGTTCAGGTTCACGTTCACCTGGGCGGTCTGCCAGGTCGTCCACGCTCCCGTGCCGCCGAAGGCCACGTCGTCTCCGACGAGGGTGCCGTTGACGGCGATGTCCATGGCGCGGTTGGCGGTGGTGCCGTTGGCGAAGCGCACGGTCAGCGTCGCCGGTCCGGCCGCCGCCGCGGTGACCGACCACTCGACGTAGCTGCCGACGATGTTGTCATAGTTGACGAAACCGGTACCGGAGTAGCCGGTGTGGTTGGACTCGACGACGCCCTGCGAGATCGTGGCGTTCTCGGCCTGGTAGTCCGTGGCCGCTCTTGGTTCGGCGGCGAGCGTCGGCTGCACGAGCGCGGTGGCCAGTATCGCTGGCAGGATCAGGGAAAGTCTTCGGGCACGCACGTGGTCTCCTCTCCTACGCTCCCGCCTGGACGGGAACGTGCGGTCGGGCGGCCTGCAGGGGACGTACGATTGGTTAGACAGTCTTCCTATCCATCGGATAGCACACCCAACCACACCACGCTGTCAAGCGCCACACCCGAACGGCCCAACCGGTCACGGAGGGCTACCGACGCCGGCGACGCGCCGCTTGGCGAAGACAACCAGCAGGACGCCGGCGCCGGAGACCGACATGCCCGCGAACACCGTCGCCGGCGTGTTCTGCCCCAGCACCAGCATCGACAGCACGGCGGTCACCGGCGGGACGAGGTAGAGCAGGCTCGTCGCCGCGCCACCGGAACGCAGGCGCAGCAGCAGGAACAGCATGGTGAACCCGCCGATCGAGTTGACCAGCGCCAGCCACACCGAGGAACCGACGGCCGGGAAGGTCAGAGGCAGTGCGACCCCGCCGTGCAGTGCCGCCAGAGGCAGCGTGGTGATCAGACCAGCAAGCAACTGGATGGTCGTGCCGGTGCGCAGGTCGACCGACTGGCCGAACCGCTTCTGGTAGAGCGTGCCGGCGGCGAAGCCCAGTAGCCCCAGTGCGATAAGCGTGTAGCCGGTGAGTGTGCCGCGGCCGCCGAGCTTGTCGCTCAGGGAGATGACGACGCCGAAGAGACCGACTCCCAGGCCGAGCCATTGCCAGCAGGTCATGCGCTCCGCGAACAGCGGCACGGCAGCGGCGGCGACCACGAGCGGGCACGCGCTGACGATCATCGCCGCCATGCCCGGGGTGACCCCCATGCCGAGGCCGAGGTAGATCGGTCCGAACTGGAGGGTCTGCAACAGGACACCCGTGACGACCAGATGCACGTACACCCGCGGCTGCGACGGCCACGGCGCGCGGGTGGCCAGTGCGACGACACCCAGCACGACGAACGCCAGCAGGAGCCGCCAGAACAGCAGCGCCAGCGGCGGCCCGCTCCGAGCGCCGATGCTGCCGACGAGATAGCCACTGCTCCACACGACGATGAAGGCCGCCGGGAGCACTCCCGCACTCAGCCGGACCAGAGACTGGTGATGCGCCATCGCTCCCCCTGTAACGGGCCAGCCAGTTACATCACCACGGTAACACCTCGACCCGTTACGTGGCCCGCTGTCGCTCGCGGTGCGCACGGACACGGTTGCGGACGCCGCAGGTCTCGGCCGAGCACCAGCGCCGCCGGCCGCCGGGATCGATGAACATCGTCGTGCAGTCGTGGTCGGCGCAGGCACGCACGGTCGCCGCGACCGGGCCGGTGAGGTGTTCAACCGCCTGACGGGCAACGCGGGCCAGGGCCTCCCGCACGGTCGCCGGCCGGCTCGTGGTGAGCACGCCGGACCTGTTGATCCGCACGGTAAGCGGCACCTCAGCAGCAAGAACCTCGTTGAGCCGCGCGGTGATCCCCTTCGGCAGAACTATACGGTCGTCCGTACGGTTAGTCGTCGAAGATGTTGTGCGGCCGTCGGCCTTCCGCGGAACTATACGGTCGTCCGTATGTTTTGTTTCGGTCGTCGCCACGACCGCCTCCGCCAGTTCGCGCAGCGTTTGCCGCAGGTCGCGGGCCAGGTCGAGGTCGGTCTCGGTCAGTTCCGCCGTGGGCAACAGGTTCTCGGTCGCGAGCCACTCCCGCAGCCGGTCGAGGTCGTACATGCGCTCCGTGGGACGAGGGCCGTGCGCGAAGCCGACGCTCGCGACCAGGTCCAGCCACGCCGCGCCGGTGTCGAACCGCAGCCGACGCTCGCGCTCTTCGTCGAGTGTCACCTTGCTAGGATACGTGCCAACCCGTTACATACCGGAGGACCCGTGGACCAGGTGGCTGAGCTCGTCGAGCGGTGCCGGACCGAGGACGAGGACGCGCAGGTGGACCTCATCGTCGAACTCGAGGACCACGTCGCGGACCCGCGGGTGCTGGACCTGCTCGTCTCGATCATCGCGGACGCGGGCGCGTACGACCTGTCCCGCATCGAGTGCGTCAAGATCCTGCGGCTGTGGCCGCCGGAGCAGCCCGCCGACCGGGTCCGGGTGGGACACGTCATCGCGGCGGCCCTGCGGGACGAGGACGACCTGGTCCGTCAGTACGCCGCGATGGCGCTGGGCCCCTACGCCGACGACCCGATCGTGCTCGACGCGCTGACCACGGCACTCGCCCCCGACGAGGACGACGTCAACGTGCGGCACAACGCGCTCAGCTCGGTCATGGAGGCCGGTCGCGGCGAGCACACCATCACGCTGCTGCGGCAGCTCGCCGATGACCCGGAACTGGGCACCGCCGCCACCCGGACGCTGCGGGAGTGGACCTGATCAGCCCTCCGTCACCCCGGACGAGCAGGCTCCGGCCCTGCGATGAAGGACGCAGTGATGCTCCCTTCGTCGCAGGGCCGCTACGGTCAGGAACCGCTCTTCGGGAGGTGGCCGGCACGCACGAGGCAGCCGAGCGTGTCGCAGATGACGCGGGTCGCGATGAGTGCCGTGATCTCCGCGTTGTCGTAGGGCGGCGAGCACTCCACGACCTCGATGCCGGCAAGCGGCGCGGCGTCGGCGATGAGCTGGATGAACTTCAGCACCTCGCGGGGCAGGAAACCGCCTGGTTCCGGCCAGCCGGTGCCGGGCACGAAGGCGGCGTCGAGGCAGTCGACGTCGAACGACAGCCACACCGCGTCCGCGCCGTCCCATGCCACGTCGAGCGCTCGCTGGGCGGCGGCCTCGATGCCCATCTCGACGCAGTCGGTGACCGTCATGATCGTGGTGCCGCGCTCACGGCCGACCTTCACGCCGGGCCGCGGTGCCTGCCAGCCGCCGATGCCGATCTGCACGAGGTTCTTCGGCGGCACGTTGGGAATGTCCGTGGCGTGGAACCAGGGCGTGGTGTGCATCCGCTCGTCGAGGTCGGTCTCCTGCGTGTCCACGTGCCGGTCGAAGTGGATGATGCCGAGGTTGCCGCCGTTCAGGTGCTGGGCGACCGCGCGGGTGGTCGGGTAGCCGATGGAGTGGTCGCCGCCGAGCACCACCGGGAAGGCACCCGACGCGTAGACGTGCCCGACGGCCTTGGTGACCTGGTCGAAGGTCTTCTCGATGTTGCCCGGGATCGTGAACACGTCGCCGAGGTCGCAGATGGTGATCGACTCGCGGAGGTCGACGCCCAGCTCGAAGCTGTACGGCCCGTAGAGCGCGGAGATCTTCCTGATGCCCTGCGGCCCGAAGCGGGTGCCCGAGCGGTACGTGGTGCCGCCGTCGAACGGCACACCCAGCACGGCGACGTCGTACTCGCCGCAGTCGCGCACGTTCTCGACGTACGGCGCCTTCAGGAACGTGTTGATGCCGGCGAAGTGCGGCAGCTCGCCGCGGGAGAAGGTCGGGATCCGCTTGTCGACGATCGAGTCGGCGCCGGGTAGACCGAACTCGAGGCCGCGCGCCACCTCACGTTCCCATGCCGAGGTGGGGAGTTCGGCCTCACGCTCGACCGCGCGGCGGGCTTCCGGTCCGTAGTTGTCGTGGATGTGGCCCAAAATCGAGACCTCCGGTGAGGTTCGACTGCGGAGCAGCCGAACGACGGCTGTCTCCCGGGCTTTTCTCCCGCCGTGGAACGCCCGCTGCCGGACGCCTGCACCTCTCGGACCAGACCCGCCCGCGTGTCCGCGGCCGACGGAACCCTAGGTGCGCCCCACCTGGACGGTGAGTCGGGCATCAGTGTAGCGGCAGAAATTTTCTTCGAGGCGATGTCGAAATCCGCTCTCCCGCTTCGACGTGGTGGTGACGAACCAGTACCAGGAGGGGTCATGACGGACACACAGCCACGGGCCGGGCGGCGCGAGTGGATGGGGCTCGCCGTACTCGCGTTTCCGACGCTGCTGCTCGCGCTGGACATGAGCGTGCTGCACCTCGCGGTGCCGCACCTCGCCGCTGACCTGCGGCCGAGCAGCACGGAGCTGCTCTGGATCATCGACATCTACGGGTTCATGGTGGCCGGGTTCCTGGTCACGATGGGCACGCTCGGTGACCGGATCGGTCGACGGAAGCTCCTGATGGTGGGTGGCGCCGCGTTCGGGCTGGCATCGGTGGCGGCGGCGTTCGCGACGAGCCCGGAGATGCTGATCGCGGCGCGGGCCCTGCTCGGTGTCGCGGGGGCCACGCTCATGCCGTCCACGCTGGCGCTGATCAGCAACATGTTCCGTGACCCGCGCCAGCGGGGCACCGCGATCGCCGTGTGGATGAGCTGCTTCATGGGCGGCATGGTGATCGGGCCGGTCGTCGGCGGGCTGCTGCTGAGCGTGGCCTGGTGGGGCGCCGTGTTCCTGCTTGCCGTGCCGGTCATGGTGTTGCTGCTGGTCACCGCGCCCGCACTGCTGCCGGAGTACCGCGACGAGCACGCGGGCCGCTTGGACCTGGTCAGCGTCGGGCTGTCGCTCGTCACGATCCTGCCGATCGTGTTCGCGCTGAAGGAGTTCGCGAAGAACGGCCCCGACACGACGACGGCCGTGGTGCTGCTGGCCGGCCTCGGCGCGGGCGCGGTGTTCGCACAGCGGCAGCGGCGACTGACCACGCCGATGCTGGACCTGGCCCTGTTCCGCAACCGCACCTTCACCGCGGCGCTGTGCATCATGCTGGTCGGCGCGCTCACCATGGGCGGCGTGTTCATGCTGGTCAGCCAGTACCTGCAGCTGGTCGAGGGGCTGACCGCGGCACAGGCCGGGCTGGCGCTCGTCCCGCAGGCAGGTTTCGTCGTCGCGGGGTCGCTCATCGCGCCCCGACTGGCCCAGCGTGCGCGGCCGGAGTTCGTGCTCGGGTTCGGCATGCTGGTCGCCGCGGTCGGCATCCTGCTGTTCACGCAGGTCAGCACCGGTAACGGTGTCGTGGTGACCGTGGTCGGCATGTCGATCGCCGCGTTCGGCATGGGGCCGCAGGGCGTGCTGGGCACCGAGATGGTCATCGGTTCGGTCCCGGCCAACCGGGCGGGCGCGGCGTCCGCGATGTCGGAGACCACCGCCGAGTTCGGCATGGCGATGGGCATCGCGCTGTTCGGCAGCGTCGGTACGGCCGTCTACCGCGCCCAGCTGCCCGCCGGGGCACCCGCCGAGGCCCGCGAGAGCCTCGCGAGCGCGGCGAACAGCGCCGACCCGGCACTGCTCACCGCCGCCCGGGACGCGTTCACCAGCGGACTCCACCTGGTGGCCGCCATCGCCGGGGCCGTCGTGATCGTGTTCGCGGTGGCCGGGATGGTCGCGCTGCGTGCCCGCCGCTCCGCACCCGTGGCAGCGGAGGTGCGCGAGCTTGCGATGGCCGAGTAGCGCCGGCCACCTGCGACGAAGGGAGCCTTCCTCACTCTGGGGGTGAGGAAGGCTCCCTTCGTCGCGCCACCACCGGTTCCTGTCAGAGTTCGCCCACCGTGACGCGCCACTGGCGAAGGTACCGGTCCTTGGTGACGTTCGCCCGTGTGTACGGGTCGCCGTCGACCAGGGACGCGGCGTCCTCCTGGGAGGCGGCGTTCAGGAGGATCGCGCCGCCGGTCAGGTCCTCGTACGGGCCCGCGGCCACCAACGCACCGTCCTCCTTCAGCTTGTTCAGGTACGCCAGGTGCTCGTCGCGGCGGGCCGCGCGCTCGTCGGTCTGGTGGTAGCCGTAGGTCAGTAGGAACAGGGCCACGTGCTCTCCTCTACTCGGGTAGTCCGTACACGCGCCGGGCGGTGCCGGCGAACACTGCGGGTCGGTCGGTTTCCGGGACGGCCGTCCACCACGCCGCGACCAGTGACGGGATGTCCGTCCACAGCTTCTCGACCGGGAAGTTGGTGCCGAACATGGCGCGGTCGGCGCCGAACCAGCCGAGGGTCTCGGCGGCCACGAACGCGATGAAGTCCTGGTCGAGGTGTCTCATGAACGTGCCCTGGCCGGTCAGCTTCACCACCACGTTCGGGTACGACGCGAGCCGCGCCATGCCGTCGCGCCACAGGCGGACCGTCGCCGGCTCGCGGTCGGTCAGCATGCCGGCGTGCACCAGCACGAACTGCACGTCGGGCACCGCGGCCACCAGCTCGGCCGCGTCGGCCATCTGGCCGGGGAACACCTGCAGCTCGAACAGCCAGCCGAGGTCCTCGAGCGCGGCCACGTTCCGCCGGAACACCGGGTCCTTCATGCGGTTCGGCCCGGACGCGTACCGGAACTCCGAGCGTTCGTGCCAGTGCAGCTGCAGCCGGGTGCCCCGCACGACGGGTAGCAGGGCCTGCTGCTTCATCACCTCGACGGCGTCCGGGTCGAACAGGTCGGCCGAGCCGACGACGGCCGTCGGCCAGCCGGTCTCCTCGTGCAGCTCGGAGAGCCACCGCACCTCGTTGACCACCTTGTCCAGTGGCCAGTTCGCCTGCACGTACACCGAACTGGTGATCCCGCCGGACCGGGCGTCGGCGATGTACTCGTCGATCAGGTAGTCCCGCTTGATCGGCTCGTACGGACCGAAGATCCGAGGGACCATCGGGCCGGACAGCCACGGCATGTCCTTGACGCGCCACACGTGGTGGTGCGCGTCCACAATGTCCACGATGCCTCCTACATCCCCATAGCGACCTGCTGTTGCGCGGTGTCGAGATCCCGCACACCAGCCAGCTTGTGAACGTGCGCGATGACCGCCGCCATGCCGCGGGTGACCGGCCGGTAGGCGGGATCGCAGGCCAGCGGCGACCACCAGACCAGGCGGTGCGCCAGCAACGACAGCCGCCGCACGGCTTTCACCAGCGGCACGCAGTCGCCGCGTTCGAGCCCGTCGGACAGCACGAGCACCAGCGCGCCACGTGCCATCCCCAGATGCCGTGCGTTGCCGAGGAACTCCAGCAGCGACGGCCCGATCCGGGTGCCGCCGTCCGCGTCCCGGACCACGTTCGTGAGCGCTGACAGCGCGGCGTCGACGTCCCGTGCGCGCAGCGCTGGAGTGACATGGGTGAGCCGCGTGCCGAACGTGAACACCTCCGCCCGCTCGCACGACGCGACGACGGCGTGTGCGAACCGGAGGTGGTCGCGGCTGTGCTGTTTCATCGAGCCGGACACGTCGATGAGCACGAGCACCGGCCGTTGCCGCGTCGGGCGCCGACGCCACCGGAAGCGGACGACCTCACCGCCGGCCCGCCAGGCGTCCCGGTGCACTCGACGAACATCGAGCCGGTCACCACGTCGTGCCGGCACCCGGCGCCGCGACCGGATCACCGGCATCGCCGCGGGCAGGTCGGAGCGCAGGCGCACCAGGAGCCGACGCTGTCCCGCTGTCGTGGCGGCGAAGACGGCGTTTCTGTCTACTGTGGACCAACTGGCCCGGTGTCCGGAGCCTTCCTGTACGGCGCCGTCCGGCTGCGTGTCGTCACCCATGCCGCCGGTCCCCGTCTGTCCCGGCTCGTCCATCTCGGACAGTTCCGGCAGACCGCGTCCCGTGAACCAGTGCGCGAAGACCGGATCGAAGACCTCCCGGTCCGCCACCGACGTGGTGAGCGTGGCGACCGCGATCCTGTGCAGGTGCCCCACATCCCGCGGCGGCACCTTTGTGAGCGCACACATGAAGTCGCGCTGCTTGACCACCGGCACCGGCAACCCCGCCGCCCGCAGGCCACGCAGGAAGCCGAGTAGATGGTCGATAGCGGTCATGGGGCGATCAGTTCGTCGAGGTGGTCCCGGACGACCGTCATGTCCTCCGCGTCCTTGATCAGCAGTCCGAGCGCGCGGCGTAGCGCGACCGGCCACGGGTCACCGTTGCCGGCGAGTGCCGTGGCGCCGCGTGCCCATTCCACCGACTCGGCGATGCCCGGCCGCTTCAGCAGGTCGAGCCGCCGCGCGCCGGACACCGCACGCACCAGCGATTCCGCCGCGTCCTCGGCGATCCGCGGCACGTGCGCGCGCACAATCGCCCGCTCACGGTCGGTGTCGGGGAACGGGATCCAGTGGTACAGGCACCGGCGTTTCACCGCGTCGTGCAGCTCGCGGGTGCGGTTGGACGTCAGCACCACGATCGGTGGGACGGCGGCCCGGACGGTGCCCAGTTCGGGAACGGTGATCTGGAAGTCGCCGAGGAACTCCAACAGGAACGCCTCGAACTCGCTGTCGGCGCGGTCGATCTCGTCGACCAGCAGCACGGACGGCCGGCGCAGCGCACGCAACAACGGCCGCTCCAGCAGGAAGTCCTCGCGGTAGACGTCCGTCGCGTCGGCGCGCACGTGCAGCAGCTGCTTCGGATAGTCCCACTCGTACAGCGCCTGCCCCGCGTCGAGCCCTTCGTAGCACTGCAACCGCACCAGCTCACGACCGAGCACACGCGCGAGCACCGCCGCCAGCTCGGTCTTGCCGACACCCGGCTCGCCTTCCAGCAGCAGTGGCCGGTCGAGCGTCAGCGCCAGGTACACGGCCGTGAGCAGGCCGTCGTCGGCGAAGTACCGTTCGGCACGCATGCGTTGCGCCAGCTCGGCTTCGTTCATGACGAGCGTAGTGCGTCGAGACCACGCAGCACGGCCTCGGGGGTGAACGGCATCCGGGTGAGGCGCACGCCGCACGCGTCGTGGATCGCGTTCGCGATGGCGGGGATCGGCGCGTTGGCCGTCATCTCGCCGATTCCCTTGGCGCCGAACGGACCCGTGTCGGTCGGCCGTTCCAACAGGACACTGTGCTGGTCGGGGATGTCACCGGGGCCGGGCATCAGGTACTCGCTGAAGTCGGCCGGACCGTGGTCGCGGGCCGGGTAGTACGGCTCGGTCGCCTCGAACAGCGCGTGTGACAGGCCCATCCACGCGCCGCCCTCCACCTGCTGTGTCGCCATGGCCGGGTTGAGGGCGCGGCCCACCTCGTACACGCTGTACATCCTGAGCACGCTCACCACGCCGGTCTCGTCGTCCACCTCGACCTCGGCGACCGTGCACGCGTGCGCGTGGCAGGAGTCGGGGTCCATCTCGCCGGTCTCCGGCACGACCTCGCTCTTGTCCTTCATGAACACGCCGCGACCCGAGATCGTGCGGCCGTGCGTGAAGTGCGCGGCCATCGCGAGGTCCGTGACGTGGATCTTCTTGAGCTCCGCGCCCTTCACCTTGACATAGCTGGAACCGTCGGTCTCCAGGTCCGCCGCGTCGACCTCGAGCTCCTCGGCCGCGACGTCGAGCATGATCGCCCGGGCCTCGGTGGCCGCCATGACGACGGCGTTGCCGATGCGGTGCGTGCCCCGGCTCGCGAACGTGCCCATACAGTGCGGCCCGGTGTCGGTGTCGGCGGTGTCGACGAGGACGTACTCGATCGGCAGGCCGAGTGTCTCGGCCGCGCACTGGGCCACCACCGTCTTCAGTCCCTGTCCGAGGTCCACGGAGGACAGTGAGATGACGAAGGTGCCGGTGGTGGTGGCGTGGATGAGCGCCTGTGACGGGTCGCCGCCGAGGTTCATCCCGGTCGGATAGTTGACCGCCGCGTAGCCGCGACCACGCAGCATCGTCATTGTCCCTCCACGGAGGACAGTCGACGGTCCTCTTCCGACAGCTCGTGCCCGACCAGCTCGGCCGCCTTCTGCATGACCTCGATGAGCGCCGTGCCCTCGGCAGCCTTGCGGTGTGCCTTCATGTCGCCGTCCCGGTAGGCGTTGTGCAGCCGGAACCGCAGCGGGTCCATGCCCAGCTCCCCCGCCACCCGGTCCATCTGCGACTCGATGGCGAAGTCCCCGATGGTGACGCCGAACCCGCGCATGGCACTCGACGGCGTGCGGTTGGTGAACACGCAGTGGCAGTCGATCCACACGTTCGGAATCCGGTACGGGCCAGGGAAGTGCGCGGCCGCCTTGGTCGTGCCGTACGGCGTGTGCCGCGAATAGGCGCCGGCGTCGATGTAGTCGATGACCTGGCGGGCGACGATCGTGCCGTCGCTCATCACGCCGTCCTTGACATAGATGCGTTCCGCGGCCCGAGGAGAGGACACCTGCATCTCCTCGTGGCGGCTGTAGACGAACTTCACCGGCCGGTTCGTGGTCATCGCGGCCACACAGGCGACCGGCTCGACGACCACGTCGACCTTGCCGCCGAACCCGCCGCCGACCGTGCCGCCGACGATGCGGAGCTTGTTGAAGTCGGTACCGAGGATCAGCGCGGTGTTGTCCAAGGTGAAGAAGCATGCCTGGGTGTCGGAGTGGATGCGCAGCCGCCCGTCTGGTTGCGGCACCACGACACAGCCCGTTGTCTCGACCGGCGCCTGCTCGATGGGCGAGGACTGGTAGCGCCACTCGAAGACGTGGTCGGCGGCCGCGAAACCCGCTGCCACGTCGCCGAAGCGGACTCGGCGGCAGTGATGTCCCTCGTAGGTGAAGTAGTTGCGGCCGTGGTATTCGTTCACGATCGGGGCGCCGTCGGCCAGGGCCTCCTCGACGTCGAACACGGCGGGCAGGTCCTCATAGGACACATCGACCGCGGCGGCACCCGCGAGTGCGGCCGCCTCGGTCTCCGCGACCACGGCGCAGATCGGCTCACCGAGGTAGCGGACCTTGCCCTCGGCGAGGATCGGCTCGTCGTCCGGGGTGACGCCGATGAGCTTGAGCGGGGTGTAGAGGTTGTTCGGGATGTCCTTGTGCGTCAACACGGTCACGACGCCGGGCACCGCACGCGCCGCGGTGGTGTCGACGCTCACCAGCCGGGCGTGGTGGCGGGCGGAGCGGTGCATCTTGAGGTGCAGCAGACCGGCCGGGCGGATGTCCTCGAAGAACTCGGTGCGGCCGGTGACGTGGCCGCGCGCGTCGGTCCTCGGCACGGCCGAGCCGATGACGGAGAAGTCGCCGGTGCGCTCGTTCGCGAAGTAGTGGTGGTCGATGGGCGTCTGCCGGTACGACATCAGGCGGGCCTCCTCGAGACCCGCCGGCGCTCGGCGGCGTCGAGGATCGCGGCCACGATCGGCGCGTAACCCGTGCAGCGGCACACGTTCCCGGAGATCGCCTCGACCACCTCGTCGCGGGTCGGGTTCGGGTTGGTGGCCAGCAACGCCTCCGCCGTCATGATCATGCCCGCGGTGCAGAACCCGCACTGCGTGGCGAAGTCCTCGAGGAACGCCTGCTGCACCTCGTCGAGCTGCCCGTCCGCGGCGACGCCCTCCAGCGTGCGCACCGAGGCGCCGTCGACGGTCTCGACCGGCACGAGGCAGGCCGGCACCGGCCGCTCGTCCAGCAGCACCGTGCACGACCCGCACGCACCCTGGGCGCAGCCGCGTTTCGCCGCTGTGAGGCCGAGGGTGTCGCGGAGGGCGCTGAGCAGCGAGGTGCCGGGACGGGCGAGCAGCTCTTCTTGTCTGTCGTTGACGGTGAGGGACACGATCCGGGAGGCCATGCATTCCCCTTCAGTCTTCGCCCAGCAGGGCCCGGCGCACGTGGACAGGGAGGACGCGGGTGCGGTACCAGGCCGAGGCGTACGCGTCGTCGAACGGTTCGATGCCCTCCCGCGCGGCCTCGGCGGCGGCTTCTGCCGCTCCGGGCTCGGCGGCGAGGATCCGCTCGGCCGCCCGCGCGCGGATGGGGCGCGGGGCCACCCCGCCGAGCGCGATGCGGGTGTCGTCCCCGAGCACGGCGGCCACCGTGACGATCGACGCCGAGTTGTGCTTGCGCCGCATGGCCTTGCGGTAGCGCCACTGACCGTTCGGCAGTCCGAAGTGGACCTGCGTGACGATCTCGTGCCGGGCCACGGGCGCGTCGACCGGGATCGTCCGCGTGCCGTCCACGCTCAGCACGTCGATGCGCGCGTCGAGGGCGAGCAGCGCCACGGCGAGGTCGCCGTGCGGTTGCGGGACCAGGAGGTTCCCGCCGACCGTGGCCAGGTTGCGCACCGGAGGCGAGGCGATCGAGGAGATCACGGGATGAAGGAAGCGGAGCTCGTCGTGGGCGCCGAGCTCCGCGAGCGTGGTGGCCGCGCCGATCGTCACCGTCCGCCCGGCGACGCGGATGCCGGCGAGCCCGGCGTGTCGCAGGGAGATCAGGTGCTCGACGGGCACAGCGCCGGTGTTGACCTTCGGCATCACGACGGTGCCGCCGCCGATGACCCAGCCGCCGAGCCTCAGGAGGTCGACAGCTTCTGCCGCCGAGCACGGCAGGTGGAGCTTCGAGAGCACAAGGCCTCCTCATCGAGGCTCGAATTATCGATAATTGATAATCTATGTGCGACGCTACGGTTGCCGACGACGACCGTCAAGCCCCTCCGGAGGAGCACAGTGACCGAGACGACGCCCCTCCCCCGGCTCACATTGGGCCGGCAGATCCGCGACGCGCTGGTCCGGCGCATCGTGACGGGTGAGCTGGAGCCGGGCACGCGCCTGGTGGAAACCCGGATCGCCGACGAGTACGGCACGAGCCAGGCACCGGTGCGGGAGGCGCTGCGCGAGCTGGAAGCCATCGGCATGGTGGAAACCCGCCCGCGGCGCGGCACGTTCGTGCGCCACTTCATCCAGCAGACGCTGAAGGAGAGCTACGTCGTACGCGCGGCACTGGAGGAAACGGCGACCCGCCTCGCCATCCCGGCCGGCACCCTCCCGTTCGAGGACCTACAGGCGGACGTCGACACCATGCGGAAAGCAGCGCGTGCGGGCGACACCCAGGCGATCGGCGCCGCGAGCGTGTCGTTCCACCGCCACGTCATCGAGGCCGCCGGCAACGAACTGCTGAAACACGCCTGGGAGGCCCTACAGATCGAGGCCCGCACGGCGGTCACGTTGCTCGCCGTCGAACCAAACCTCCCCGAGGTGGCCGACGAACACGCGGAGTTGTTGCGAGTACTACGATCCGGCGACCTGGAAGCGGCGTGCCAACTAACCCGCGACCACCAGTGGCACTACGCCGACCTCCCCCACGACGCCCACGGCCGCGCGCGCTGACTTCGTTCCGACCCCGCGGGAACGCGACGGGCGGCGAAGAGAAGCGATTCGTCCGAAACGAGTCGACCACACGCCGTCACGCTCCTACCCTGCACGGCATGCAGCTCACCAGCCTCGATCCCCAACCCCGGTCCTACGCCCAGGGCGCACTGATCACCGACGTCGACCGCATCCTGTTCATCAGCGGCCAGGTTCCCGAAACACCCGACGGAACCGTGCCCGACGACTTCGACGCCCAATGCCGCCTCGCCTGGCACAACGTGCTGACCGTCCTCAAAGGCGCCGGTATGACCGAACGCGACCTCGTCAAGGTCACCATCTTCTTGGCCGACCGGCGGTATCGGGACGCCAACGCCCGCATCCGGCACGAGGTCCTCGGCGATCACAACCCCGCGCTGACGATCATCATCACCGGCATCTACGACGAAGCTTGGCTGCTGGAGATCGAAGCAATCGCCGCCGCCTGACCTCCACCCAGCCTCCAGTTCGCACATTCGACGAAGGGACGGGAGAGGCGGGCCCCAGTACCGGCCGGCCGAGGCGATCTGTGACGAGTTCGAACTCACCCCGCGCGCACGCGGGCATCGCCGCCATGACCGCCCCGGCGTGACAGGCCCATCTCAAGGGCTCCCGGCGGATCAGGGCGTCGGAACCGGGGCCTGGTAACCGTGTTCCACGATTCGCTTGGCGGACTCGGTGTAGGCGGCCGGGTCTGCCGGGGCCAGGGTGGCCAGGCCGTCGACGTAGCGGTTGTACATGCAGAACGCGGCCGCGATCAGGACCGTGTCGTGGATCTCGAGGTCGGTGGCGCCCTCGTCGCGGGCGGCGGCGACCAGTTCGGTGGTGACCTCGCGTCCTGACTTCTGTACCGCGGCGGCGATGTGCAGCAGGGCACGGAGTTTGGGTGAGACCGGCGCCTCGTCGACGCTCGCGCGGACCTCGTCGACCAGTTG
The DNA here is from genome assembly GCF_036378875.1 of Actinophytocola sp. Taxonomy (GTDB): domain Bacteria; phylum Actinomycetota; class Actinomycetes; order Mycobacteriales; family Pseudonocardiaceae; genus Actinophytocola. The sequence continues at coordinate 50,688 of NZ_DASUVO010000011.1, read as the reverse complement.
CATGCCGGTCGGTAGTTGGGCCGCGGCGAAGGCGGAGTGTGACGAGCAGCAGAAGTTGCAGTTGTTCAGCCCGGACACGTACGCCGCGATCAGTTCGCGTTCGCCGGGGGTCATGGAGTGGGGTTGGGCCCGTAACAGGACTTCCGCCAGCTCGTTCAACGGCTTGGCGGTCTCCGGCCGGTACATCATCGGTCCCCTGATACCAGGGAACTCGGTCTCGTCGACGCCCAGATCGATGTGTGCCATGCACATGAACCTAGTCGCTGCAAAGGAGGTTGCACAGACTCGGTCAAGTGGAGATCAAGGGCCCCGGTGCTGGAGCGTGTGCTCCAGCACCGGGGTGGGACCGGCCGGCACCGGTCCCGGTCGGTTATGCGGTGAGCGCTCCCTTCAGGACCGTCGCGACGGCCGTCAGCTGGGCGCGGACCTCCGCGTTCGGGACCTTCGCCGCGATCGAAGCGAAGCGGTCAAGTGACGCTGCCGCCAACTGGTCCAGTCCCACCTGGCTGAACACCTCCGCCGCGCGGAGGAACACGTACAGCTGGAGGTAGTAGCCCAGTCCGAGCTTGCCCTCCGCGCGGTAGCGGGTGAGCAGCTCGGCCGCCGTCTCGTAGGTGACCGCGATCGTGAACGGGACCACCGCTTCCGCGGCGTTGCCCGCCTCATCCGTTGCCACCACACGGAGTTCGTGCGTGCCCGCGGTCGGGGTCACCGACAGCGGGGTCTGCACCGGCTTACCGTCCAGACGCACCTGTACCGAACCGACACCGGAGGCCGGGTCGTCCGCGGCCGCGGCGAGGTTGAGCGCCGTGCCAACGTCGTAGCTGGCGCCGGCCGCGACCCCGGTGACCGTCACCGCGGGTGCGGTCTTGTCCACCAGTGCCATGGCCGCCACCGGCTCCGACACGTTGCCCGCGGCGTCGACCGCCCGGAACTCCAGCGAGTGCGTGCCGTCCTCGGACAGCACCACCGGCGCGGTGTACGGCGTCCACTCTCCCTCACCGGACCGGTACTGGACGCTGACGCCGTCCGTCCGGTTGTCGGTGGCCTCCGCCGTCACCGTCGCCGGTGTGCGGTGCCAGCCGTTCGCACCGTCCGGCTGCGACACCGTCGCCGTGACGACCGGTGCCTCGCGGTCCGGCGGCCCGCCGACCCGGAAGTAGTCGAACGCCACCGTCACCGGCGCCGTCTGCTCCGGACCCATCGCCATCAGGCCGAACGAGGTCAGGTCGGCGTCGTTGGTCACCGGGTCACCCAGGGACCGCCAGTTGACGCCGCCGTCGCTGATCTCGGCAGCGTAGGTGTCGCCCGTCTTCGACAGCCGCAGGTGGAACCATCCGCTCTCGGACGTCTCCGCGATGTCGATGTTCCGGTTGCCGCCGTTGCCGAACTGACCGTTCTTCTCGGAAACCAGCTCCGCGACCAGGCTCTTCGCCGAGCCGCTCGTGTTGTTGGCGAGGATGTCGAACTTCACGTAGTTGTCGTCGTTGCCGTACACGATCAGGCCGGCCAGCTGCCACTGGTGCAGCATCGCCGGTGTCACCCTGGTCTCCGCGGTCCAGTCGCCTTCGGGCACCCGCTGGAGCACGAAGTTACGCGGATTCTGGTTGTCACCGCCGTTGATGTCGCCCAGCTGCGTCTTGATCCGCAGCTGACCATCCACAACGGACAGGTGGGCCGAGTCGTACCGCACCACCCTGTTCCACCGGCAACCGTCGATCGCCGTGCCGTCGAACTCGTCGGTCGGCGCCCGCTCGCCCGTGTCGGTCGAGTCCGGGGTGACGGTGAAGTGGTCGAACGACGCGTCCACTTCGTGTGCCGCCGTGTCACCGGCGGCCAGCAGGCCGACGGTGGCGTTCGGCAGCAGTGCCGCCGAGCCGGGCAGTGCCGTCCACGTCTCGCCGTTCGTCGAGTACGCGGCCGTCAACGCGGTGCCGTTGCTGGACAGTCGCAGATGGACAGTGGAGGGGAAGTCCGCCGGGAGCGCCTGGTTCGCGTGCCATGTCCGCGTACCGTTCGCCTCCGTCTGGAACTCCATCAACCGGCCGCCCGAGTTGTTGCGGGTGAACGCCAGCTTCACGTAGTCGTTGTCGCTGCCGTGCACCAGCATGCCCGCGTGCTGCCACTGCCGGGTGTGCGGGATCGACAACGTCGTCGTCGCCGTCCACTCACCGGAGCGCGCCGGCTGGCCGACGTAGCTGATCGGGCCGGTGGCGCCCTCGTTGATGTCGCCGTTCGTCACCGGCAGCACCAGCTTGCCGTTCTCGACCCGCGCCGGCAGGTCGTTCGCGCCACGCACGGTGCTCCACCGGGTCCGGTTCAGCGCCGACCCGTCGAACGCGTCGGTGCCCTGTACCTGGCACGTGGGCGCAGGCTCGGGCTCCGGGTCCGGACCCGGGGTCCACGCCTCGTCGTCCAGGTCCCACCCGGAGAACTCGACCTCGCTCGTCGCCGCCGCGTTGTGCGCGGTCACCACGAGCCCGATGTCCTGTGTGGACGCCGCGTTCGGCAGGGTCACCGGATCGCCGACGGCGGTGAAGTTCTCCCCGTCCCGGCTCCAGTAACTGGTGTAGGAGTCGCCGTCGCGGACCAGCCGCACCCATGCCGGGTAGCCGGTGGTACCGGCGCCCGTGCTGGAGTCGAGCGTGCCGTTGCCATCGCCGTCCCGCAGCCACTCGAAGCCCGGTCCCGGTCTCAGCACCATCGCCGCGTAGCCCGGCGACCTGCCCGGCTGCGTCACGTCGTTGCGGACGATGATCCCAGCCTTCGCCGAGCCGGCCGAGTTGCCCTGCCGCTCGATCTTGACGGTGGCCGTCCACTCCGTGTCGGCCCCACCCGGCAGGTAGACCGAGCCGTACTCGTCGGTACCCTGCCACATGTTCGCGCCGCCGGCGTTGATGATCCACCTGTCGGTGTCCGGGCGGTCGAAAGTGGACTGGACGTTCGTGAACGTCTGCCAGTCGCCGAACAGGTCACCGACCTCGGCCTGCACGATCCTGGACGTGGTCGACGCCCCGCGATCGTTCGTGGCCACCGCGGTCAGCCGGTAACGCCGCTCGTCCGCCGCGTTCCACGTGACCTCGTACGGGGCGGCGGTGTCCACGCCGATCGACTGACCGTCCACGAAGAACTCGACCTGGGTGATCGCGCTCTCCGCGTCGGTGGCGGACGCCCGGACCGGGATGGCTCCCGGCTCCAGGTCAGCCTCCGCGGTCGGCGCGGTGATGGCGACCTTCGGCTTGGCCGCCGGGGAGGCGCCCTTGCCGTCGGCCTCGATGAAGTTCACCCGGCGCTCCCCGGCACCCGGGAAGACCGCGTACAGCGTGAACGACTCACCCGGGTCCGTCACCGACACCGGAACATCCACATAGGACGTCGGACCGGTGGCCGGGACATCTGCCGTGCCGAGCAGCGGACCGTCCGGTGCGCCGCGGCGCAGCTCGATCTTGCCGGCCGCGTTCGCGGACGCCCGCACGACGAGAGCGTCCACATTGTGCAGGTTCACCGGGTCGTACGCCGCCCACGCGCCGTTCTGCCCGATGACCGCGTCGCCGTGGCCCTCCATGTCGCGCGACGGACCGACCGTCACCTGGCTGGACCTGGTGAAGAACTCGCCCTCCCGCTGCTTGGGGAACAGCAGCGTGGTCGCGGAGCCGGTGAGCGACGGAATGCCACCCGGGCCACCGTTGTCGGCGTAGCGGCCGTCGATCGCGTAGAAGACGTTCATGCCCTCGGCATGCCCGCCGCCAAGCGATGTCGTGACCGTGCCGGTCCGGCCGTGCAGCGGATCCCCGGGGTGCGCGTGGGCGTCATGCCCGAGCGCGGCCTGGATCACCACGGACTCGTCGGGAATCGTGGTGTCCTCGGCGTCGGAGACGTCGACCTGCCAGCTGATGTCGTCGCCGAAGTCGAAGAACGCCCCGTTGGGCGGCAACTGGAAGGCCAGGTTCGGCCTGGTGTTGCCGACCGTGATCGGCACCGTGGTGGTGCCGGTCTTGCCCGCGGGGTCGGTCACCGTGAGCCGGGCGTCGTAGACCCCGTTCGCCGTGTAGGTGTGCGACGGCGAGACCTCGGTCGAGTCGGTCGTGCCGTCACCGTCGAAGTCCCACGCGTACGTGAGCGTCTCGTTCTCCGGGTCCGTGCTCGACGATCCGTTGAACCGGGCTTCGAGTGGCGCCTGGCCCGAGTCCGGGGTCGCCGTGGCCGTCGCGGTCGGCGAGCGCGAACCGGACACGTAGTCGATCCGGTACAGCCCCGAGTCCGGGTTGTCCCGGCCGAAACCACCGCCCCAGTCCAGCACGTACATCGAACCGTCCGAACCGAACTTCGAGTCGATCGGCGCGAGGAACTGCGTCTGCGGCAGGAACGGGTTGACCTTCTCGACAGTCCCGGCGCGGTCACCCTCGCCGGGGATGACCGAGTACATCTTGTTGCGGGACCACTCGTAGAAGAAGGCCTTGCCGTCGTAGGACGCCGGGAACTTCGTGTCGGAGTCCAGGTTCTCGTCGAAGTCGTAGAACGGGCCGCCCATCGGCGCGAGACCACCGCCCTGCGGGATGACCGCCGGCACCGAGGAACGCTGGTAGCCGTACCACATCTTCGCCGGCTTGGCCGGCGGCAGCTGGGTCAGCCCGGTGTTGCGGATCGAGTCGTTGACCGGGTTGGCGCAGTCGAAGTACGGACCGACCGTCACCGGGTTCGTCCGGTAGTCGACGTCCCGGAACGGCTCGTTGTTCCCCATGCACAGCGGGAAGCCGTAGAAGCCCGGCTCGTCGACCAGGTTCCATTCGACGATGCCGGCGGGTCCTCGGTTCGGGTTGTCAGTGCCGGCGTCCGGCGCGTAGTCCGCCACCCCGAGCGCACCGGTCTTCGGGTCGATCGAGAACCGGAACGGGTTGCGGAAGCCCATCGCGTAGATCTCCGGACGGGTCTTCTCCGTGCCCGGCGCGAACATGTTGCCCGACGGGATCGTGTAGGTGCCGTCCGGTTGCGGTGTGATGCGCAGGATCTTGCCGCGCAGGTCGTTGGTGTTGGCCGAGGTCGCCCGCGAGTCGTGGAAGGTTCCGTCCCGTTCGGACAGTGGAGCGTAGCCGCCGGACGGTTCGGAGTGCGGGTTCACGTCGTCGCCGACGCCGAGGTACAGGTTGCCGTTCTGGTCGAAGTCGAGACCCCCGCCGGTGTGGCCCGGCTCGTCGGGCAGCCGGCGGGCCGGCACCTCGAGCAGGACCTTCTCCGATGCCGGGTCGATCTGCGAGCCCCCGCCGACGGTGAAGCGGGACAACCGGTTGAAGAAGTTCGCCGGGTCCGTGTCGTTGGTGCTCGCCGGCGAACGGTAGACGTAGAGCCAGCCGTTCTCCGCGAAGTTCGGGTCGAGCGCGATACCGAGCAGTCCGTCCTCACCACCCGAGTAGACCGGGAGGGTGACGGCGGTCGAGGTCGTGCGCGTCTCCGGGTCGTACACCCGGATCTGACCGCGGACCAGCTCGGTGAAGAACACCCGGCCGTCGGGGGCGACGTCGATCGCATACGGCGCACTGGTGTTCTGGTCGAGCGGGACACGCTCGAACTGGTCCCACTTCGTGCCGCCGCAGTCGCCGGCCTCCATGCCGGCGGCCCACTTCACGCCCCCGAGGATGTGCTCGACGAGCCCCGTCTCCTGGGTGTAGTGCGCGCCGAAGTGCCCCATGCCGGTCATCCACGCACGGCCGCCGTCGTACGGTTTGCACCACGAGATCGGATGGTCGTAGCCCATGGCGTTGCCGCCCGGGTCGTACGTGGTTTCGTCCATTGTGGCCAGCACGTGGGCCGAGCCGCGCACGTTGGCCGAGAAGTTGTACCACTCGTCGGCGCGGTTCCAGCGCTGCGGCAGGTGCTTGGTCGACGGGTGCGTGCGGTCCTCGACCCGGACGGTGCCGGGGAGGCCGGGGCTTGAGCCGGTGGCGGCGTGACCGGGCATCAGCGCGCCGATCATGTTGTCCCACCAGGCGTAGTTGCCACGCATGTCGGTCGCGTTGTGGATTGCGACGATGCCGCCGCCGCGTTGCGTGTAGCGTTCGAGTGCGGCCTTCTCCGCGGCGTTCCACGGATCGCCGGACGCCTGGAACATCACGAGCGCGTCGAAGTGGGACAGTGCCTCGTCGTTGAAGACCGAGGAGTCCTCTGTGTGCTCGGAGGTGATGCCGGCTTCCTCGAACGAGGCCCGGAGCACGGGCACGCCCTGCTCGATGGCCTCCGTGTGCCGGAACTGGGTGGTCTTGGTGAAGATCAGGACGTGCGCTTCGCCGTGGTCGCCCGGATGGGCCGTGGCCGGCGCGCCGCCGAGCATCGAAAGCCCCACGGCGCCGGCGGTCACAACGGCCAGCGATCTGCGTAGGTTCATGAGAAAGTGGTGCCTCTCCACTGAGGAACTACGTGGATGTCATGACCCGTGCGGCGTGCCGGCGCCGATGGGGTGGTGCAGGGGGTTACGGCATCACCTTCCTCAGGAACGCCAAGCCGTCCGTGGCGATGTGGTCCTGTGTCGGGGCGAGCGGCCGCCACACGGATGCGGCGGTCGCGATGGTCGCGTTCTCGGCGGTGAACGACTCGATCACGAGCGGGCCCTGATAGCCGGCGTCGTCCAACGCCGCGAGGAAGCCCTGCCAGTCAAGGTGATCCGTGCCCGGCGCGCCTCGGTCGTTGGCGCATACCTGGACGTGCGCGATGCGGCCGCCCGCACGACGGACGGCCGCTGGCAGGTCGGTCTCCTCGATGTTCATGTGGTAGATGTCCAGCGCGATCCCGCAGGTGTCCGGCAGGCCGTCGAGCGCCTCGAGTGCCTGGTCGACGGTGTTGATCAGGCTGGTCTCGTAGCGGTTCAACGGTTCAACGGCCACGCGCACGCCGGCCGAGGCCGCGTGCTCGACCACCGGCACGAGCCCGTCCCGAAGCTCCGCGTACCGGGTTTTCCTCTCGTCGGGCGACATCCGCCAGGTGCGGCCGACCGACGCGTACGCGGGACCGGCGATCGCCGGGGAGCCGACCGCCGCCGCCACGTCGACCACGTGGCGCAGGTAGTCCTGTGTGGACAGGACGGTGGTGGCGTCGGCCGCCACCAGCTCCCGACCGGCGCCCATCACGAGCACGACGCTGGCGGCCAGCCCGAGGTCGGCCAGCAGCGTCGCGGCTCGTGCCGGGTCCCAGTCACCCGGGTTCTCGACCGGGAGCTCGACCACGTCGAACCCCCAGCCGGCAATCCTCGGCGCCAACTCCGCGAGCGAGGCATTCGTGAGCGGGGACGTCCACACCCAGGTGTTGACGCCGAGGGTACGTCTCAACTCAGCGGTCCTTCCAGGCGGTCGGGAAGCCGGGCAGGTCCTCGCCGCCGAACTTGGCGTAGTGCAGGCTCGGCATGTCCTTGTTGCGGTCGAGATACTCGTCGCGGTCGGCGTCGGTGATCGGCTCCTGCGGCAGCACCCACTCCTTCGCCACCTGCTCGCCCTTCCAGATCTTCACCGCGGCGAGGATCGGCGTGCGCCACTGGAAGTTCGAGTACACCGGCGCGATCGCGGTCATCCCGGTGTCCTTCCACTTGCGCATGAAGGAGAGCTCGTCCTCTCCGGCCATCACCGGGTAGTCCTTGCCGGCGTCCTCGAACGCCTCGATGGCCGCGACCGCGCCGTCACCGGCGTCCATCCAGATGCCGTCGACGTCACCGCGCTGCAGGTACTGGGTGACGATGTCCTTGATCTTCGCGCCGTCACCGCCGGTGAACTCGTCACCGAGGACTTCCAGCTCGCTGTCGCCGAAGATCTGCTGTGCTGCGGCCCAGCGGTGCTCCAGCACGTCGACACCCGGCAGGATGCGCAGTGCCAGCACCTTCGAGCCCGGCTCCAGCTTGTCCACAAGGAACTCGGCCGCGTCCGCGCCGTAGGCGTAGCCGCCGATCGGGTGGATGAACGTGACCATGCAGTCGGTCTCGACACCACGGTCGAACACGATGACCGGCACGCCGCTCTTGCACGCCGTCTCGACGGCCGGGGTCAGCGTCGCGGTCGTGGACGGGGAGATGATGATCGCGTTGCAGTCGCCCGCGTCCACAAAGGCCTGGATGTCGGAGATCTGCTTGTTGTCGTCGTCCGCGGCGTCGGAGACCCGGAACTCGCCGATCTCACCGGCCTGCTTGAGGACGTCCACCTGCTGCTGCATGGTGATCCAGCCGGTGACGCGCCACGGGTTGCTGATCGACGCGTTGGAGAAGCAGAGGGTCTTGCCGTCCTGTTTGTACTGGGCGGTGTCGACCATCTGGGGTTCGATGGCCTGCAACCACGGCTGGTCGGCGGGACCCTCCGGGGTGGCGTCGCGCTGGGCGAGCTGCTTGTCGTAGACGGCTTGGTCGAACCACTCGCCTTCCTGCGACTGCTCCTGTTCCGGCTGCTCGCCGCCGGGTGCCGACTCGGTCGGGGTGTCGGTGGCGCAGGCGGTCAGCGTGAGCGCCGCGGCGGCGATCCCCGCGACCAAAGTTCTCCGCATCGGTTTCTCTCCTCCTAGAGCTTGGGGGTCGAAGTTGCTCGTTCGCGGGCGGCGTAGGCGACGGCCGCGATGATGATCAGTCCCTGCACGGTCGGCCGCCAGGTGGCTTCCAGCCGGAGCTGGTTGAACAGGGTGAAAAGGGCCTCGACGGTGAGTGCGCCGGCCATCGCGGCCAGGACCGTGCCCCGGCCGCCACCGAGCACCACACCACCGAGGACCACCGCGGTGATCGCGGTGAACTCCAGGCCGTTGCCGACCTGTGCGTCGACCCCCGCGTAGCCGCCGATGAGCACGGCGGCGACGGTGGCCAGCACACTCGACAGCACGAACGCGACCGTCCGCACCTGCCAGACACGGACGCCGGCGAACGCCGCCGCCTTGTCGTTGTCGCCGGTCGCGACGAGCGTGCGACCGTAGGGGCGCCGCATCAGCACGGCCACCACCACGACGACCGCGACCGCCACCAGCACCGCCCACGGCAGCTGTCGCACCACCGGCAGGTCGATCCCCTCGCGACCGACCTGCCGGAAACCATCGGAGAGCGCACCCGTCGGCGCGCCGCCGGTCCACAACCGGATCGCGCCGAACAGCACGAGCATCATGCCGAGCGTCGTGATCAGCGAGTGGACTTTGAGGAGGGTCACGACGAGCCCGTTGACCAACCCGACGAGCACGCCGAACGCGATCATCACCAGCATCACCGGCAACGTCCGGCTCTCCTCGCCGTCGATCAGACCGGCAGCGATCGCCACCTGAGCACCGACGAGCGAGCCGACCGACAGGTCCATCTCCCCGCACACGATCACGAGGTACTGCCCCACGGCGAGCACGACGAGCGGCGCGGCCTTCTTGAGGAACGCCATGAGCGACGGCGGCTCGAAGAAGCTCGGGTTGAGGAAGAAGATGACGGCGAAAACCACGAAGAGCAGAGCGAAAACGGTGGCGCTGCCGCCGCCGAACAGCCGCCCGAGCGTGTCCCGCGCGCTGGAGGCACGGGTAGCGGTGGCGGTCATCGACCCACCCCCGAGTTGTCCACAGCAACGCAGTTGTCCACAACCGGCCAGTAACAACCGGGGAATGTCAGCCCCCACCGGTAGACTGGCACGGCGGGACGCCCCCGGGAACGGGTGGGGGCTGGGTAACGCGCGCGCGAGATCATCGTGTCGCTCCCTGCGTTGCCGGGGCCGGATCAGGGGTTGGCGCCGGTTCTGGTGGTGCGCCGCCGTTTCCGCCGAAGCGCGGACGGCTTGCCTTGCGGTCGATCTGGCGGCGGGCGTAGATCGCGACCGCGGCGATGATCACCACGCCGCGCAGCACGTCCTTGAAGAACGGGTCCACCTGCAGCAGGTTGAACACCGTGTCGAGCACCGCGAGGATCAGGACCCCGCCGAGCGTGCCCGCGGCGCCGCCGCGGCCACCCATCAGCAGGGTGCCGCCGAGCACGACCGCCGCGATCGAGTCGAGGTCGTAGCCGGAGCTGTAGACCAGCGCGCTGCCGGTGCCGAACCGCGCCGCGATCAGCAGCCCGGCCACGCCGGCGGCGACCGAGCACAGCACGTGGGCGGTGACGATCACGCGCCCGGTGCGGATCCCGGACAGCCGCGCCACGTCCTTGCTGCCGCCGACCGCGAACATGTGGTAGCCGGTGCGGCTCTTGCGCAGGTACAGGATGCCGAGCACGACCGCGATCAGCATCACCGCCGTCGACAGCGGCACGAACCCGATGCGGGTGTAGCCGAACTGCTGGAACGACGCGGGCACGTCACCGGCAGGTCCCTGGTAGTTGGTGTCCAGGTAGCCCTTGATGATCAGGCCGACGCCGAGGGTCGCGATGAACGGGTTGACCTTCAGCACGGACACGGCCAGCCCGTTGACCAACCCGATCCCGGCGGCCACCACGAGCACGGCCGCGATGCCGAGCGGCACCTTCGCCGGGTCGCCGGCCATCGTCGTCGCCCCGATGAGGCTGCACAGCGCCATCGTGTAGCCGACGGAGAGATCGAGCGAGCCGCACAGGATGACGAACGTCTGTCCTAACGCGACGAACCCGAGCAGGCTGGAGCGGGTCAGCATGTCGACGAGATTGGCCGTGGCGAACAGGTTCCCGCCCTTGGTGGCGACGAGCACCGCGCCGATCAGAAGTATCCCGACCAGGGCCAGGTAGACCAGCTCGGTACTACCCAGCCGCGCCATGAGCCGGGGCTTGATAATGGTCGTCATGCCGCCTCCTCGCCCGCTCCGTGGCACCGGAACGCTCCGCAGGCGCCGCTCATGCCGTCTCCACCTGCCCGGTCGCGACCGCCATCACACTCTCCTCATCGGACCCCGAGGGCAGTTCTCCCGCTATACGGCCATCTCTGAGCACGACGACGCGGTCGGCCATGCCGATGACCTCCTGAAGCTCGGAGGAGATCATCAGGATCGCCACGCCGCGCTCGCACAGCTCCCGCATCAGCGTGTACACCTTCTGTTTCGCGCCGACGTCGATACCGCGCGTCGGTTCGTCGAGCACGATCACGGCCGGATCGGTGGCGAGCCACTTCGCCAGCACGACCTTCTGCTGGTTGCCGCCGGACAGGAACCGGACCTCCTGGTCGGGTCCTCGGGACACCAGCTCCAGCGACGAGAGGATGCCGGGGATCCGCTTGGCCCCCCGGCCGGCCTGTCCGGGCAGCACCGCGTCGAGCACGAGCCGGGCGTTCGCGGCCACGGACTGGTTGAGCACCAACCCTTCCGCCTTGCGGTCCTCTGTCACGAGCGCGAGCCCGGCCTTCACCGCCTGGCGTGCCGAGCGCAGCCGTACCGGCTTGCCGTCCAGCTCGACCGTGCCCCTGGTGAACCGGGCGACACCGAACAACGCGTGCGCGATCTCCGTGCGGCCACTGCCCTGCAGCCCCGCGAGCGCGGTGATCTCACCGCCCCGCACGTCGAGGTCGATGCCGTCGAGCTGGTCGTTGCCGCCGCCGCGGATCCGCAGCCGGACCTCGCCCACCTCGGTGCCGGGCAGCTTGTCGGGGAAGAAGCTCGTGATCGGCCTGCCGACCATCTTGCGGACCAGCTCGTCCGGGGTGATCTGCGCGGTTGCCACCGTGTCGACGAGCGCACCGTCCTTGAGGATCGTGACCCGGTCGGAGAGGTCGAAGATCTCCTTGAGCCGGTGGGAGACGTAGAGGATGGCCACGCCGCGTTCGCGCAGCGTGCGGACGAGCCCGTAGAGCAGCTCGACCTCCTCGTCGGCGAGTGCCGCGGTCGGCTCGTCCATCGAGATGATCCGCGCGTCGTACGACAGCGCCTTCACGATCTCGACGATCTGCTGCCCCGCAACGGAAAGAGTGCGCACCCGGCGTCGCGGCGTCAGCCAGTCGAGGCCCAGGTCGGTGAGCAGTGCCTCGGTGTCGGCGTTCATCTTCTCGGCGTCGACCAGCCCGCGCCGGCGAGGCTCACGCCCGAGGAACACGTTTTCCGCGACCGTGCGCTCGGGTAGCAGGTTGAACTCCTGGAACACGGTCGAGACGCCGGCCTGCTGGGCCTGGAGCGGGTGGGCGAAGGCGACGGACTCGCCCGCGAGCTCGATGGTGCCGCCGTCGGCCTGGTAGACCCCGGCAAGGATCTTCATCAGCGTGGACTTGCCCGCGCCGTTCTCCCCCATCAGCGCGTGCACCTCGCCGGCGCGCAGGTCCAGGTCAACCCCGTGCAGGACGGGCACTCCGAGGAACGACTTCCGGATGTCACGCATCCGCAACACGGTGCCGGTGAGCGGCGTCACTGCCATGCCGTGAACCTAACCCGACTTTTGACACTTAACAATCAAAAGTTGCGATGTTGTTGCCATCGTACGTTCTGGGCATCCGGCAGAACCCCCGTGTGTTTCACTGTTGACGTGGTAGAAGGCCCGGTGGTGAGCTACGTAGCCGACGTTGGTGCGGGCGCCGGCGCCCTGTTACGCCTGATGCGTGACGGGCAGCCCCGCACCCGTTCTGAGCTGGCCGCCATCACCGGGCTCGCCCGGTCGACGATCGCCCAGCGGATCGACGCGCTGCTCGGCGCCAACTTCATCGGCCCGGCCGGCGAGGCCACGTCCACCGGCGGCCGGCCGCCCGCGCAGTTCGCGTTCAACCCGTCGGCGCGGGTCGCCCTCGCCGCCGATGTGGGCGCTACCCACGCCCGCGTCGCCGTCACCGACCTGGCGGGTACGGTGCTGGCCGAGAACCGGGACGACCTGGACGTCGCGCTCGGCCCGGAGACCGTGCTCGGCTGGACCATCGACCGCTTCCACGAACTGCTCACCAGCATCGGCCGCAGCCCGGCCGAGCTGATCGGCATCGGCGTCGGCCTGCCCGGCCCGGTCGAGCACTCGAGCGGACGCCCGGTGAACCCGCCGATCATGCCCGGCTGGGACAACTTCGACGTGCAGAGTTATCTGCGGGACCGCCTCGGCGTCGTGGCCATGGTCGACAACGACGTCAACATCATGGCGCTCGGCGAGCACTTCACGCAGTGGCCGATGGCCGAGCACATGATGTTCGTCAAGGTGGCGACGGGCATCGGCAGCGGCCTGATCAGCCACGGCCGCCTGCACCGAGGCGCCCAGGGCGCGGCAGGCGACCTCGGCCACCTACAACTACCGCACGGCGCGGACATCGTGTGCCGGTGCGGCAACACGGGTTGTCTGGAGGCCGTGGCCAGCGGTGCTGCCATCGCGGCGAAGCTGACCGAGCAGGGCCTGCCGGCCACGACCAGCCGGGACGTGGTGACGCTGGCCCGCGGCGGCTCAGTGGAGGCACTCCACCTCGTCCGCCAGGCGGGCCGCGACATCGGCGAGGTCCTGGCGGCGGCCGTGTCGCTGTTCAACCCGTCGGTGATCGTGATCGGCGGTTCCCTCGCGCAGGCGGGCGAGCACCTGATCGCCGGCGTGCGAGAGGTCGTCTACAAGCGGTCGCTCCCACTCGCCACACAGGACCTGCGAATCGTGCAGTCCCGCACCGGCGACCGGGCGGGCATCATCGGCGCCGCGGTCATGGTCATCGACCACGCACTGTCTCCCACCCAGGTGGACGCACTGATCAGCTCGCAGGCCGGCTAGCGGTGTCAGTATCCCGTCAGGGCGCCGTGGCGCTCACGCTCGCGGTCGAGTAGTCGCATGACCGGGGTCGCGGTGATTCCGTGTAGGACGATGGAGCCGATCACGACGAGGGTGACGATCCGCCAGAGCGTGTCCGGGAACTGGCCGGCCTGGAACGCGTAGGCCACATAGAACACCGAGCCGACGCCACGCACACCGAACAACGAGATGACGGTCCGTTCGCGCGGTCCGGTCGGGCCGCCCACCAGCCCCACGAGGCTCGCCGCGGGCCGGACGACGGCCAGGACGAGAACGGCGAACAGCACCTCCCGCCACGTGGTGCCCGCGAGCAGTCCGGTGGCAGCGGCCCCGCCGAGCAGGAAGATCACCAGCACGGTCAGCATCCGCTCGACCTGTTCGACGTACTGGTGCAGAACGCGGTGGTAGCCGTGGGCTCGCTCGCCCGCGCGGAGAGTGCACGCGCACACGAACACCGCCACGAAACCGTAGCCCTCGACGACTTCCGCGAGGCCGTAGGCGAGGAAGGTCGCCGCGAGCACGACGAAGCCTTCCGCGTGTTCGGCGAGACGCACCCGCTCCGACGGCGCGTCGAAGAAGAGCTTGCGCAGCGCCCAACCGGCACCCAGGCCCACAAGGAGACCGGCGGCCAGGCGCCACACGACGTCCACGCCGAGCCAGTGCCACACGGACGGCGCCGCACCGCTGACGGCGATTGCCGCGTAGACAAAGGGAAAGGCCAGGCCGTCGTTGAGTCCCGCCTCGGAGGTCAGCGCGAACCGCACCTCGTCCTCTTCGTCGTCCGGGTGTGCGGCCGGCTCCGCGACCTGTACCTCGGTCGCCAGCACCGGGTCGGTCGGCGCGAGCGAGGCCGCGAGCAGCAACGCCGACGCGAGCCCCAGACCGAGCACGGCCCACCCGAGGAACCCGACGGCCGCGATGGTCAGCGTCATCGTGATGCCCAACAGTCGCCACGTGATGGACCAGCGGCGCCAGCCGACCGGGCGGTTCAGCGCGAGTCCGGCCCCCATCAACGAGACGATCACGCACAACTCGGTGAGGTGCAGCGCGACCGCGCTGTGCTGACGCGGATCCGGCGCCGGCAGCGGTTCGATCACGGTGAACGCCAGCGCCCCGACCGCAAGGAACACCATCGGCATCGACACCGGTGCGCGCCCGAGAACCCGCGGCAGCAACGCGGCGGCAAGAGTCGCCGCGCCGGCAGCGGTGTAGACCACCGCTACCGCGTCCGCCACGAACACCCCCTCCGTCGGCTGGTGGACATACCCACCGAGCGGAGCGACAAACCGAGGGCTCTCAGCTGACGTGAACCGACAGCTCCTCATCGGAGTGTCCGATCACGCCGACGAACACCAGTCGATCAACGGAGGTCACGTTGATCTCCATGCGGGAACCGTTCGAGAACCGCAACGTCAACCGTTCGGCACCCGGCGCCGCCACCCCGACGAAGGTCGAAACGTAGGTCTGCTGGTCCTAACCTTCCGGCCATCGGTGGACGACATCCACCGCGCCCCGGAGAACAGCGACCGCGAGGTCCTCGGTCGAGCCCACTCTCACCCCTGGTTTCAGGCCGTTCGGACGACGGGCTCCGAACGTGCGCGACTGGTCAGCAGGTTACCCAGCCAGAAGCTCGCGGCGAGCCCCGTCACCAGCAGTGCGATGGCCTTCACCTCGGCCGGCAGGACCAGCGGCCGCTGTGCCACCGCGAGCAGCACGAGCACCGGCCCCTGCAGCACGAACGCCGGGAAAGCACCGCGTGCGCACGCGCTCGCGAGCGGTCCGGACCATGTGAACCGCCGCTGTGCGAGACCGAGCAGCCACACCGAGCCGAACACCACCAGCACACCTTCCAGTGCCGCGGTGAGGAGTGACTCCCAGTGCCAGCCGCCGACGTAGGCGTCGACGCCGGAGGCCGCGCTGGTGACGCCCAGCACGAGAGCCAGGATCGGCACGAGGACCAGTGTGCCGCCCGCGACGGCCCCGGTGAGCCGGAACAGGCGGTTCGGCAGTCGGCGCACCCAGTCGGAGCGTGCCGCGGCGACGCCGAGCAGGAACATCCCCAGGCACTGCGGCCACTGCCACAGGTGGAGGTCGCCCGGTTGGCCGCTGCGAGCCGGGAACCACAGCCGGGTGACGAAGCTGCCCACCGTGATGGCGCCGGCCGCCACGACCAGGTGACGCGCGGCCGGCACGGTGCCCCGCGCCCGCCACGGCCACAGGGCGTAACCCAGCGAGAACAGCAGCAGTACGAGCGCGAACCACAGCGCGCCCGAGTCGAGGAACGGCTCCCGGTCGGCCAGCACCGACCACGGGGTCGCGTCGTGCCCGGCGGCTCGGTAGGCGATCCACAGCGACAGCGGCCACAGCAGCAACGCGGAGAGCAACCACGGCAGACCGAGGCGCCTGAACCGATCCAGCACGAAGTCGCGACGCCCCTTGCGCCGCACCGACGCCGGCGTGAACAGCCCGGCCACGAAGAAGAACGCCCCGATCACGAACAACCCGGAAGGGCCGATCAGGATCGTGAGCACCAACTCGGACCCCGGCGCGAAGGTGACCTCGTTGACCTCGTCATACGCCCAGCCACCGACCGTCGAGTAGCCCATCAGGGCATGAGCCCCGATCACCCACGCCACCATCATGGTGCGCAGGTTGTCCACCTCAGACACACGATGACCGCTCACACTGCTGAGGGTAGGACAGTGCACCGACACCTGCCTCCCCTGAGAGCCACAGAAGGCGATGTCACCAGCAGGCACCTTCCGGCCACACTGGGTCCGCGCCCCGGTTCTGAACATTGTCCAATACCCGGCCCTCTGGTAGAACCTGTTCTAGATTCGCCATGCGGGAGGGTGTCATGGGTGACGGTTCGGCGGAGGTCGTCTCCGGGCAGGCGTGGGCGGAGTTCTGCCGTGCGCTGGAGAAGGCCGGCGAGGTCGTGCTGCGGGACAGTGCCCCGGCCACCCCGCTCGACCGGGTCGAGGGCTACCGGTACCTGACGCGGCTGGTCCGCGAGATGCTCTACTCCACCGTCGAGAACGCCGACCCCGATTTTCCCCGCTTCCACGAGCTGGACCGGGTCAAGATCGGGGCCGACAACCCCGACAACGTCTACCTCTCGGCGAACATCCGGGGCGACCGGACCTACCGGATCACCGGCACGCGGGGCACCATCGCCTACTTCAGCATCGGCTCGAAGGCCAACCGGTACGCCAAGGACGGCACCATGGCCTCCACCGGGGAGCTGTCCGACCGCGATCTCCTCGTCGACGAGGACGGCACCGTGGAGATCATCGCCAGCGCGACGCCGCACGACAAGAACTGGTTGCCGCTCGCGCCGGACTCGACCGGGCTCGTCGTGCGTCAGACCTACCTCGACCGCACGACCGAGTCGCCAGGGCAGTGGCACATCGAGCAGGTCGGTGGGCCGGCGACGCCCAAGGACCTGGAGCCCGCCTTTCTCGCCAAGGCGTTGAAGCGCGCGGCCCTGTCGGTGCACGGCACGGCGGCGACCTTCGCCCACTGGACCGAGCTTTTCTCCAGCCGCCCCAACGAGTTGCCGGACTTCGGGCAGGACATGTTCCAACGGGCCGGCGGCGATCCGGAGATCTTCTACCTGCACGGGTACTGGACGCTGAAACCCGGGCAGGCGTGGGTGATCGAGACCGAGGTCCCTGACTGTCCATACTGGAACTTCCAGCTGGACAACTGGTGGATGGAGTCGCTCGACCACGAGCGCCGGATCACCGTCAACAAGCACACGGCGAAACTCGACGGCGAGAAGCTGACGATCGTCGTCGCCGAGCGGGATCCGGGGTGGGGCAACTGGATCGACACCTGCGGCCACACCAGCGGCACCGCGCTGCTGCGCTGGCTCGGCGCCACGAACCACCCCATACCAACGTGCCGCGTGATCGACCTGGAGGCATCGTGACAGCTCTCGATCTCGACGACCTGCTCACCACGGCACGCGAGAAGACCGGGCTGAGCGACTACGGCGACGAGTGGTTCGTCGAGCCCCTACGCGTGCTCGTCGGCGCGCTCGCGACCGAGGCGCGCCTGTCCGAGTTGGGGCTGGCGCTGACACAGCGGCGGCTCACCGCGTTGCTCGCGGATCGCCTGCGGCTGCGGCAGCTGCAACGCGAGCACCCCGAGGTGGTGGCCGAGGAAGTCGCTGTCGCGGCGGAGATCTGTGGGCTGCCACGCACGGGATCCACGCTGTTGCACCGGCTTCTGGCGTCCTCACCGCACGTGACCTCCACGCTGTCGTGGGAAACCTCGTACCCGCTGCCGTTCCCGGGTGAGGGACCGGACGCGGCACAACGCAAGCAACGCGCGCAGGACCGAGCGAAGCTGTTCCTGGAGATGACCCCGGAGTTCGGCGACATCCACACGATCGAGTGGGACGGGCCGGAGGAGGACGTCATCCTGCTCGACCGCACGTTCACGTCGATGAGCTTCGACTCGTTCTACCAGGTGCCGACGTACGGTCTGTGGCTGCGCAAGGTCGACCAGGGCCCGGCCTACCGGGAACTGCGTGAGTGGCTGCAGGTGCTGCAGTGGCAGGACCCGTCGCGGCGCGGCAAACCGTGGGTGCTCAAGTCGCCGCACCACCTCACCGCGGTGGACACGGTGCTCGACACGTTCCCCGGTTGCAAGATCGTCATGACGCACCGGTCCCCCGCCGAGGCCGTGCCGTCGTACGCGTCCATGGTCAGCTCGATCTGCCGGCAGTACAGCGAGGACGTCGACCAGGTCGCGATCGGCCGCTACTGGCGCGACCGCTTCGCGACGACGCTGCGCGAGTTCATCGCGGTTCGGCGCCGCCGGCCGGACCGGTTCGTGGACGCTCGGTTCCGGGACGTCGTGGCCAACCCGGTCACGGAGGCAGCGCGCGTCATGACCGGGCTGGGGCTGCCCGCGGACGAGGACGCGTTCGCCGCGTACCTGGACCGCAACCGCGAGCAGCGACACGGCTCGCACACGTACACGGCGGAGGACTTCGGGCTCAGCAAAGCGGAACTGACGCGGGACTTCGCATTCTACGAGGAGGTCATTCCATGATCTTGGACGGTGAGGTCGTCATCGTCTCCGGTGTCGGGCCGGGGCTCGGCTCGAAGCTCGCCGCGCGGGCGGCCGCCGAGGGCGCGAAGGTCGTGATGGCCGCCCGGTCGAGCCAGGTCATGGACCAGGTGGCGAAGGAGATCGCGGCGGCGGGCGGGGACGCGGTCGCGGTGCCGTGCGACGTGCGCAAGTCCGACGACGTGGCTCGCGTGGCGGCGACGGCCGTCGAGCGGTACGGCAAGGTCACCGGCCTGGTCAACTCCGCCTACTCGCACCCCGGGTTCACCGATCTCCTTGACACGCCGGACAAGCAGCTGCGCCGGTCGCTGGACATCATCCTGCACGGGTCGCTGGAGATGGCCCGCGCGGTGGTGCCGCACATGACCTCCGGCGGCTCGATCGTCAACGTTGGCACGCAGTCCACCCGCAAACCCATGCGCGGCGAGGGCGGCTACGCGGTCGCGAAGGCCGCGATGGGGTGCGCGACGCAGTATCTGGCGCTGGAGCTCGGCGAGCGCGGAATCCGGGTCAACCAGGCCGTTCTCGGCTGGCTCGACGGTCCCGGGGTGCGGTTCTACCTGAAGATGACGGCGGAGCAGCGCGGAGTGTCCGAACAGGACATCTACGACGAGATCGCCGGCCGCAACCCGCTGAACCGCATCCCGCCCGACGAGGCGTGCGCCGGCGCGATCCTGTTCCTGCTGTCGCCCCTGGCCTCCGAGGTGACGGGCGCGGTACTGGACGTCAACGGTGGGGAGTACATGCCGGCATGACGCACGTAGTCACTTCAGTCAAGGTGGAGATCGCGGCGCCTGCGGCGTTCGTGTGGGACGTGCTGGTCGACTACCCCAACTATCCACAGTGGAATCCGTATACGGTCTCGGTGGCGACGACCCTCGAGATCGGGTCCCCCATCGATCTCACGTTGCCGGCGGTGGACGGGTCGGACAGCACGTTCCTCAACCGCGAGTACGTCCGGATCGTCGACCGCCCGCACCATCTCCAGTACGACACCGCCGAGGAGATGCCGGGCATCTTCGCGATTCGCGACCAGTGGATCGCTGAGCTGGGCCCGGACCGCTGCGCCTACCACACCACGGACACGATCAGCGGCAAGTACGCCGACAGGGTCATGGAGATGACCGGCGACTGGATCAAGGCCGGCTTCGACTCGGTCGCGCACGCACTCAAAGTCCGCGCGGAACAACTCATCCGCGCCTAGCCCCAACCTCGCGAGTCTCGCTCTCGGCCCCCGCGACTCGCGGGGGCTGAACGCGCGACTCGCGGGGTTACCAGACGCCGCTCGTGGTTAGGTGGGCCAGTACCGCGTCCGCGGCTTGTTCTGGGGTCAGTTCTGTTGTGTCCAGGTGGAGTTCTGGGGTGTCCGGGCGTTCGTACGGGGAGTCGATGCCCGTGAAGTTCGGGAGTTCGCCTCGGCGGGCCTTGGCGTACAGGCCCTTCGGGTCGCGTTGTTCGGCTACCTCCAGTGGGGTGTCGACGAAGACTTCGCAGAACTCCTCGGCCGCGACCTTGCCGCGGGCCAGCTCACGCTCCGCACGGAACGGGGAGATGAACGACACCAGCACGATGAGGCCGGCGTTGACCATGAGCGCCGCCACCTCCGCGACGCGGCGCACGTTCTCCACGCGATCGGCGTCGGTGAAGCCCAGGTCCTTGTTCAGCCCGTGCCGCACGTTGTCGCCGTCGAGGACGAACGTATGCCGGCCCGCCAGGTACAGGCGGCGTTCCACCAGGTCGGCGATCGTCGACTTGCCCGCGCCGGACAGGCCGGTGAACCACACGACACAGCCGCGGTGCCCGTTCAGCCTGGCGCGCATCGTCTTGTCCACCGACATCGACTGCCAGTGCACGTTCGTGGCCCTGCGCAAGGTGTGGCGTACGAGGCCGGCGCCGACCGTCGCGTTCGTCAGGTGGTCGATCACGACGAACCCGCCGAGGTCGCGGTTGGCGCGGTAGGAGTCCAGCGCGACCGGCTGTTCGAAGTGGACGTTGCCCCTGCCGATCTCGTTGAGCCGTAGCGTCTTCGCGGCAAGGTGGGTTCCCGTGTCGATGTCCAGCCGGTGCTTCGGCGCGTCGACCGTGAGCCCGACGGTCCTGGCGCCGACCTTGGCGAGGTACCGCCTGCCGGGCAGCATCTCCTGCTCGGACATCCAGATCAGGTCCGCCTGGCACGCGTCGGTGACCTCCGGCAGGTCGGTCGCGGCCAGCACCGCGCCGCGCGAGACGTCGAGATCGTCGGCGAGCACGACCGTGATCGACTGCCCGACAGACGCTTCAGCCAGGTCGCCGTCGAACGTGACGATGCGCGCAACCGTGCTGCTGGTGCCGTCGGGCAGCACGCGCACCTGGTCTCCCACCTTCACCGACCCGCCGACCACGAGCCCCGACACGCCGCGGAAGTCCGCGTCCGGCCGGTTCACCCAGCGCACGATCATGCGGAACGGCCCGGGCCGCACCGCGTCGACGGGCACCGTCTCCAGCCATTCGAGCAGGGTCGGGCCGTCGTACCACGGAGTCCGCGCGGCCCGGCCGACCACATTGGACCCGTCGATGGCCGCGATCGGCACGCACGTTACCTCGTCGATGCCGATCCCGGCGGCGAACTCGCGGTACTCCTCGGCTATCGCGGCGAACCGTCCCTCGTGGAAGCCGACCAGGTCCATCTTGTTGACCGCGAGCGCGACACGGCGAATGCCCAGCAGCGACACGACATGGCTGTGCCGGCGGGTCTGCCGCAGCAACCCCTTGCGCGCGTCGAGCAGGATCACCGCGGCGTCCGCCGTGGACGCGCCGGTGACCATGTTGCGTGTGTACTGCTCGTGGCCTGGCGTGTCCGCGACGATGAACCGCCGCCGTGACGTGCCGACGTACCGGTACGCCACGTCGATCGTGATGCCCTGCTCCCGCTCGGCGAGCAGCCCGTCGACGAGTGAGGCGAGGTCCATGCCCTGCGACGTGAGCGCCGCGAGCTGGTCGGTGTGCAGGGCACGGCTGTCGTAGAGCAACCGCCCGATCAGCGTGCTCTTGCCGTCGTCGACACTGCCACACGTAATGAAGCGCAACAGATCCATCAGAAGTACCCGTCCCGCTTCTTGCGTTCCATCGAGCCGGACTGGTCCCGGTCGATGACCCGGCCCTGCCGTTCGGACGTGTCGGCGGCGACGGTCTCGTCGATGATCTCGCGCAACGTGGTGGCCGTGCTGGGGATCGCGCCGGTGAGCGGGTAGCACCCCAAGGTGCGGAACCGAACCATCTCGTGCGACGGCTGTTCACCAGGACGCAGCGGCAGGCGATCGTCGTCGACCATGATGAGGGTGCCGTCCCGCTCGACCACCGGACGGCGGGCGGCGAAGTACAGCGGTACCACGGGAATCTCCTCGCGTTCGATGTAGCGCCAGATGTCCAGCTCGGTCCAGTTGGACAGCGGGAACACGCGGATGCTCTCGCCGGGCGCCTTCCGCGCGTTGTACAGCCGCCACAGCTCGGGCCGCTGGCCACGTGGATCCCACTGGTGGTCGGCGGTCCGGAACGAGAACACGCGTTCCTTGGCACGCACGGGTTCCTCGTCGCGCCGCGCACCGCCGAAGGCCAGGTCGAACCGGTGCTTGTCGAGCGCCTGGCGCAGGCCCTGCGTCTTCCACAGGTCCGTGTGGGTGGCCGAGCCGTGGTCGAACGGGTTGATGCCGAGGGCCAGGCACTCGGGGTTGCGGTGGACGATCAACTCCAGGCCGAGCTCAGCCGTGACGCGGTCCCGGAAGTCGATCATCTCACGGAACTTCCACGTGGTGTCCACGTGCAGCAACGGGAACGGCGGCTTCGACGGGTAGAACGCCTTGCGTGCCAGGTGAAGCAGGGTCGATGAGTCCTTGCCGATGGAGTACAGCAGTACGGGACGCTCACTTTCGGCGGCTGCCTCGCGCATGATGTCGATGCTTTCCGCCTCGAGCCAGTCGAGATGCGTTTGCACCCGACCGATGGTAGGCCTCTTTTGAACATCGTTCAATATGCACTGAACGTTGTCCGAACTTGCTAGGGTGGTGATCGTGACAACGGAGACCACTGGGGAGACGACTGCCTGGGGCGACGCGAAGGCACGCAGACGCGACATCCTCTCGTCCGCGGAGAAGCTGCTGGCCGAGTCCGGTTACGCGAGCCTGACCATGCGCGCCATCGCCGTCGGCGCCGGGGTCAGCTCTGGCACGCTGTACCAGTACTTCGAGGGCAAGGAGGACGTGTTCGTCGCGTTGATGGCCGCCCGGCTGGAGACGCTGCGGACCACCCTCGACGGGCTCGACCGGGGCATCGGCATCGCGGGCCTGCTGCGGGAGATCGTCCCGCAGGTACGGGAGCTCTGGCGGCTGTTCGGCCGGTCCGCCCAACAGTGGGAGTCGAAGGTGCTGGCCGGCGGCCCGAAGGGCAAGCGCGCGGTCACGTCGGCGACGATCTTCCGGAAGATGGCCCGCTCACTGGAACGCGCACTGTCCGAAACGGCCGCGGCGGCGGGCCACACGCTGGTCGACCACCCGGCGATGGCCTACTGGGTGTGGGACTCGCTCATCGGCCTGGCCGACGACATCGTCCACGGCGGCTCGCTGCAGGCACGCGTCTCCACGACCCGCCTGATCGACTTCGCCACCGAGGCGATCGAACGAGGCATCGTGGCACGCGCATGACGAGAAAGATGTAGCCGATGTCTCGGACAGGCGGGTGCCCGAGACATCGGCTACCGGGATCGCCGGCATGTCCTGAGGGGGTAGGCAGGACATACCGGCGGAGTGCCTATCGCCGCCGTGCCTGTTGGCGTGGGATGCGGTCGCGCGGATCGACGTGCCGGGAGGTGCCCAGCTGGCTCACCCCGTGCCGGTTCGGGCCGGGCGTGTGCCGGGGCGCGAGGGGCTCCTGGTCGGGGGGCATCTGCGACAGGGCGGTCCCCGCGCTCGGCGGGTCGTCGCTGTCGGACCACGTCGAGGCCATCAGCACCGCGTAGATCGGGATCGCCAGTGCCAGCACGGCCAGGACGAACACCGGGAAGAGGAACGTGAACACCTCGACACCGGTCGGGGCGGGCGCGGCCAGGTCGATGTCCACGTTCACCGCCGCCATGCCGGTGTAGTGCATGCCCGTGACCGCGAAGGCCATGATCAGGCCGGCCACCCCGCGGAGCACGACGGAGTCGAACAGGACCGTGAACAGCAGCGCGGCGGTGGAAGCGACGATCGCGATCGCGACCGACAGCCACACCATGCCGTGGTCGTAGCTGATCCGGCCCTGGACCTGGACCGCCCACATGCCCGTGTAGTGCATCAGGTTCACCGCGAGGCCCATGATCAGGCCGCCCAGCAGCAGCCGCCACACGGAGAAGCGGGGTCGGACGCCGAACACCACGAGCCCGACGAACACCGCGCTGATCGACAGCACCGCCGAGATGACCGTGCGGCCGATGTCGTAGCGGACCGGCAGGCCCGGCGTGTCGAAGCCGAGCATCGCGATGAAGTGCATCAACCAGATACCGACGCCGCCGATGGACACCGCGGCGAGCACCAGCCAGCCGATTCGCGAACTCCCGTCACCGCCGCGGCGGGCCTGCAGCGTGCACGCCAAACCCACCACACAACCCACGACGGACACCAAATACGCGAAGAACACCAACCAGCTACCCATCGCAAAATGGTGGACGTGCCCGGCGGCGACAAGCATCACGAGGCCCCCTTCCTCTTTGACCGCGCGCCCGCCCCAGCTCAGCGCTTGAAAAATACCCTTACCAGACTCACTACTCCAGACGAACCAAGATAAAAGTCCAGTTGGTCATACCGTGTCAAGCCCCTTACGTGCCAGGTCGCTCGCGTGCAAATTGCAGCAGGCAAGAAGCTGAATTGACCGAATTGACATGTCAGGAAATCACAAAAAGCGACGCGGATCGCAACTAGCGGCGATCCGCGTCAATTAGCTACTCACGGGTTCAATAACACATGAGCCCACTCAGGCGTTCAATAGCTGGTCGAAGAACGACCGATACTCGTGCATTGCGACCCGCAGTTCCTCGGTGTCGCCGCTGTCACGCCACCGGCCGCCGAGGCCGCGCTTGCGTTCGGACAGCTCACGGATCGCCTCGTCGACCAGTTCGTCGGCACTTTGCAGTGCGCGCGACGGGTCGTCCACGAAGTCGGCCTGCAGCTCGCGCCACCGGTCCCGGAACCGGCTGACCGCGCCCTCGTCGAAGAACCCGGTTGCGGCCGGCAGCTCGGCGGAGCCGGTGGGGGTAGCGGGCTCCTCGACCGTCTCCACCGGTTCGATCGTCTCGACCTCGACCGTCTCGGCCACGGGCTCGTCGGGCTTGTCGTGCTTGTCGTCCTGTCTGTCGGCGACACTCCCGTCCCGCGGAAGATCACCCATAGCGGGGATACGGTCGGTCGGCGGATGGTCGAAGCCAGCCGGCTCCTCGACGATCCGTTCGTCGCGCACCGGTCCCGGTGCGGTCCTGTTCTCAGCCATACGTTGTCGCCTCCAGCTCAGCGTTTGACGTGCGTGCGGTCCACCTGACGGTCCGCGTTGCCGTCGCTGGCCACTCGTGCCTCCGGGATCTCGCCCGCCCGGGTGTCGGCGCGACCGACGGCCCGGGTGTCGGCCTGACCGACCAGCTCGCGGAAGATCGTCCGGTAGTGCACGACCGCCTGCCGCAAGTCCTCGGTGGCGGCCTCACCGCTCTCGTGCCTCGTGCGGATGTGGTGGCCGGCGCGGTAGTTGTCCACGACCGACGCGTGCTCGACGGACAGGTCGGCCGCCTGCTGGTCGAAGCCGTCGGTCGGGTAGCCACGGTCCCGCATCACGGCGTGGACCAGGCCGTCCGCCTCGACGACGGCGTCACCGGGTTCGTCGACGAACCGCTCCTGCACCCGCGCCCACTGCTCGAGGTAGGTGGCACGCTGGCTGTCGGACAGCGGCCGCAGCTTCAGCTGCGCGTACCGCTTCTCCCTCTCGCTGAGCTCCCGCTCGGCGGCCCGGCGGTTCTCGGCCGCCCCGACGCTGCGCTCGTACTCAGGTCCGAACCGGTTGCGCAGGCGGCGGCTACGCGCGAACCCGCCCAGGAACCAGCCGGCGGCGAACAGCGCCGCGAGCAGCACTACAACAAGCACAATAATTGCCGCGGTCGACATCGCGCGCTCCTTCCTCACGTGGACGTTGAGCAGGAACGGGGTGCCCGGCACGGTCGGAATGAAACCGTCGGGTCCGAGATTGCGCCGCCCGGAGCAGCACCGGCCCACCGCTCGGCAGAGCTGGGCCGCAAGCCCACGGCAGAAGGTCTGACCAGGACAAACGACCCGTCAGCGCAAGGTGACCGTGAAGGTACGGCCGTAGGCCTGATGAGTGGTGACTTTCACGAGCGTGCCGCCCGGCACGCGGCGCACCTGGACGCCGTCGTCCGCGGCGATCGCTCGCAGTGGCGCGCCGTGGACGACGACCGAGATCTCGTCGCGGTTCATCGTCGGGTCCGAGATGGCCAGTGTGACCACGTCCTCCTTTCTGAGCAGCACGGACGCCGGGCCGTGCACGGTCAACCGGTCGGGGTGATGCCAGCCGCCGGCGAAGGTGTTGACTCCCAACAGATGCAGTCCCGGGTGCGTGACGGCCTGCACCTCAGCGGTGTTGACGACCACCCGCACCCGTGTCGCCGGGCGGGCGCCGGCGTTCGGGACCAGCGCGTATGCCAGCGCGTCCCTCCTCGGCGCGACCGTGGCGCAGAAGACGTTCTTGGTGACCGCGGTGTCCGGGTTGGACGTGCGGACCACCCGCCGGCTGCGGGTCACCGGCGACAGCTCGACCGTCACCTTCTGCCGGTCGAGGAACACGTAGCCGAGCGAGGTGCCCTCGGTGTCGTTGGCGTACCGCAACCACGCCAGCTCGGCCGTCCCCGTGCCACCCCACGGGCGGCCGTCACGCCGGGCGCCCGTGACCACGACCGCGTCAGAAGGCTCGGCGATCCTGCTGTCCACAGTGGTCACCACGGCACGACGGGCCGGGTCGCGGATGCCGGCCGCCAGCACCACGATCTCGTCGTCGAACAGGAACCACGACTTCGCCGAACGGGCGTTCTGGTACGCCACGAAGTCGGGCGGCAGCAGGGCCTTGTCCACCCACGGCACGTCGTCCGACTGGACCATGCCGGCGACCCCGTAAACGCCGAGCGTCGCGCCACCGGAGAAACCGTTGGTGCCGCGGGGAAAGTACACGTACCTGTTCTGCGACTCCGACGATGACGTGAAGCCGGCGGCGGGGTTCTCGTACCAGAACCGCCCGTACAGCTCGGGCACCGTCCGCCGCTCCTCGACCGGCGCGGTGATGCCCGCGAGCCGGTAGGGCGAGACGGTCGTGTAGTAGTCGACGCCGAACGCCTTCGTCTGGTCCTGCCCGGACAGGTACAGGTAGTAGGCGCCGTCGCCCTGGAACCAGGGCATCAGGTTCTCGCCGTTCATGTACTCGTACCTGCTGATCCGGTCCGAGCTGCGGGCGAGCGCGAAGGCGTAGCCGGGCCGCAGGTGCACGGTGCGGTCCATGGCGTTGAACGCGACACTGCGGGACGGCGGGTTCACGTCGGCGGCCGGGATCGTGCCGTCGGCGAGGATGTCGGCGTAGCGCCGCACGCTCTCCGGGGAGACGAACGCGGCCGGGTCCGTCGCGGCGGAACGGAGGAACTTGACGTATCCCTTCAGCGGCAAGGGATCCGTGACGTAGTCGGCGAGGTCCACAATGGCCTCGACGACCACCGCGACGTCGGCGTAGCCGGTGGTGGTCCGCGACACCGCACGGCCCTTGACGATCTCCATCAGCCAGCCCTCGAAGATCAGCGGCGCGAACCCGTTCACCACCCAGCCGCGTACGACGTCGGCCAGCCCGGCGCCGCCCGCGTACGGGGTGCCGTCGAGCATCTTCACCGCCTGCACCACGCGGGTCAGCAGCGCCTTGCCGTAGGAGCCCGTGTAGGCGACTGAGTGGTGCTGGATGAACGATCCGTCCGTGTAGTAGCCGTCGGTCACCCCGTGGTCGAGGCGGTAGGGATCGATGGTGGCGAACACGGTGGCCTGGTCCGCGACGGCCTTGGTGACCCTGGCCTCGTCGCCGAGCAACGCGCCCTGGAGCATGCGGTTGGTGGTGATGTCGGCGAGGTTCGCTCCCGTGTGGAACCTCGAGTCGAGGTCGACGTCGCCGTTCTTCCCGTTGCGCAGGTAGGCGTCCATCGAGGTGACATAGGTGGCGACGAGGTCGGTCGGCACGTTCTCCAGTAGCGCCAACATCTTGCTGACGTGGGTGGAGATGCCGATCTCCCAGCTGTGCCAGTTGCCGTAGTAGCCGGCCGCCTGGTCGCCGTAGTAGCGGTCGTGCAACCAGACGAGCCCGTCGAGCACCCGAGTGGCCGCGTCCGCCGGGACATCGGCGCCGGGAGTGCGGGTGGCGAGCGCGATCTCGTACAGGTTCTGGAAGGCGCGGACGAGGTTCGGGTCGCTGGTGCCGAGCGGCAGGCCGGCGAACAGTTCGCCGTCACCGGCCGCGTCCATGGCGGCCAGGTTCGTCCGCGCGGCCCGGCTGATCGCGGCGATCTTGGTCGCCACCTCGGGCCGCGCGTTGGACTCGGCGGTGCCCGCGAAGATCGCCACGGTGTTGGTGACGAGCCGGGACAGACCGGTGGCCGGTTCGGCGGCGGAGATGCCCGGCCGGGCCACGGCGAGCAACCCGGCGGCGGGAACGAGCGACAGCACCTGGCGGCGGGACAGTTCCATGCGCGGCTCCTCGAAACAGATCGTTCCGAGGATTCAAACAGCCCGACCGGTACTACGTCACGTCCTAACGGTTCATTTGGTGGAGAATTGACGATCAGTGAGCAGCGCCGCCGCTTCCTCCGGGTGTACCAGGAACCCGACGTGGCTCGACTCCAGCGTGCGCACGTCGAACGGGTTGTCCGGGGTCAGCGCGTCGGCCTCGCGGATGAAGCGGTCCTGCAGGGCGATCGGGATGGACGTGTCCCGTGCGAGCCGGATGTACGTGCGCGGGATCCGGCCCCAGGTCGCGGCGTCCACCCGCTCGGTGCCGGCGTCGAGGCTCTCGTCCGGCTCGAGGGTGTTCAGGTAGGCGAGGAACTCCTGCTCGCTGCCGTCGGCGAGCATCGCTTTCTTCAGCGCAGCCAGCAGCGCCGGATCGGCGGTGCGCCAGTTCATGCGCAGCGCACCGAGCGTCGCTGGGTCGCCGGTCAGCACGCCCGCGGTATCGCCCAGCGCGCTGGTCGCGTACTCGGGCGTCGCCATGTACTCGCCGACGGTCAGGTCGACGCAGCACCAGGCGGAGATGTAGACGATCCGGTCGACGAGCTCCGGAGCCTTGTTGCCGACGCCCGTGAGCGTGGCCCCGCCACGGCTGTGTCCGACGAGGAACACCGGGCCGTGCTCGCCTGCCCGCCGAAGAACGCCGATCACGTGGTCGACCGCGTCGGCCAGGGTCACCCCGGCCAGGTCCGACGGCGTACTCGCCAGCGCTCCGAGGTCCTGGGGCGCCTGGTAGGACACCGGGAACGGCGCCGAGAAGCCATGGCCGGGCAGGTCGACGGCCAACGCGCGGTGCCCGAGGAGGGCGAGCTCGCGCATCAGCGGCGCCCAGCTGAACGAGTTGCTGTTGGAGCCGTGGACGAACACGTAGGTCGGGTCGGTCACGTACAGGCCTTCCTGAGCGCGTCGAGGCGTTCGGTGTTCCGCTTGACCCAGCCGGCCACCACGCCGGCGTCCTCGATCCGTTCCTTCTGCACCTGGAGGTAGGAGTCGGCGAGCCCGAGGATCGAGGCCTTGACATCCTCGTCGGCGACGTCCTCCGCCAGCTCGCGCAGGCGGCGTTCCTTGTCCTCGGCCCGCTGCTTGAGCCGCTCCTGGTCGACGAGCGGGTTGAGGTCGGCGAGCCCGAGGGCCTCAGCGCAGACCGACGCCTTGTCGGCGACCGCTCCCGCCTCGTCAACGGCCGAGTTGACCTCGGCACATCCGGCCAGCACGAGCAGCGATGCCAACCCGACGCACATTCCCCGCAGCCCCATGACGTTCAACCTACAGATGCGGCCGGCAAAGAGCGTCGCCCGGACGGTTGGTTCCGTCTGGGCGACGCGTGGGTGATCAGTCGTTCAGTACGAAGAACCCGGCGACATCGAAGATCAGGTCGACGTTACCGGAGTTGTTGTTCATGCCGTCCACCGCGTATTCCTCGAACTTCACGCTGTAGCCGACCCCGACGGTGACCGCGTTGGCAGCGGTCTGGCCGGTCGTGAGGTTGAGGTTCGACGTGGCCAGGCGCCGGGCACTGGCCGGCCAGAGCGTGATGTGCTGGTCCTGGGTGGCGTTGGTGCCCGTCAGGTTCGCCGCCACGGCGGTGACGTTCTCCTCGAAGCCCCGGAAGGTGATGCCTTCTTCATTGAGGCCGAACGCGCCGCCCGGCCGAGTGTCATACCATCGAATCGGGGTGACCGCGACGAAGTCACTGCCGACGCCGTCACGGTAGTAGCCAAGGACGTCCACGACGAAGTGCACCTCGCCGAAGGCGTTGTGCAGGCGCACCGTCTTGGTGCTGTCCAGCGGCACCGTGACCTGGTTCGGCACCACCTCACCCGGTGAGACGTTCAGGTTCGACGTCGGCGGCTTCGGCTGGCCGGAGGTGTACGCCGTCACGACGGTCCTGCGTGTCGCGTCCACCGCGGTCACGTTGAGTACCACCGCCTTCGGCTGGTCCCACGACGGCAGCGACAGTCGCACGTCCACCACGCCGCCAGGCCCGATCGGCGGCATGATGGTCCGGGTGTCAATCGCCCGGCTCGCGGGGTGCTCGGCGGTGAACTTGGCGCCCTGGTCGGTCGCGTAGTAGCCGGCGATGTCGACGACCACGTGCGTGGTGCCCACGGAGTTGTACAGCGTCACGCGCCGGTCCGGACTCAACGCGACGGTCACCGCGTTCGCCCTTGTCTGGCCGGGAAACAGGTTCAGGTTGGACGTCGCGGGCAGCGGCTGGTCCGAGGGGTAGGCCGTCAGGAACGTGCTGGCGGTTCCCTCCGTCCCGACGACGTTCAGCACCACCGCCACCGCGGTGGCGGGTGTCTGCCCCGACAGGTCCACCGTGATCGTGCCGCCCTGGCCGACGGGTGTCCTCGTGTCCCGCGTGTCCAGCACCCGCTGCGGCGTCAGCGCGACGAACCGCGAAGGAGCCGACTCGTTCGCCTGCGCCGCCGCCCCACTCGGCAGCTCTTGTTCGGCTCCCGCATCGACCGCCCCCGCGAGCATGACCGACACGACGGCAGCAGCCATCGCAAATCTTCGAACGTTCATTTCGTTGTCCCCCAAGGACATCGATGCACACGCCCCCGCACGTGCACTTGCATGGATCTTTCGGACAGGGGACGTGCCGTCGAACCACCGGTTGCTCCCGCCGTTCAAAATCTTTTGGCATGAGGAGGTTTTCGGTGCGGGAGCAAGGGGTAGGCACTGGGTGCCGGGGCGGAAGCAGGGCCGCCGCCGGCGTGACGAGGACCGGACCGGCCGGCATTGCCCTCGTAGACCGGCCGGGTCCGGCCCTCCTCAGCCCGTTCCCTCCTGGGCACCGTCCGAAGTGAACGCCTCGTCCGCGCCGCTCTCCAGATACACGTGCTGGTGTCCGTAGCCCGCGTCGATGTTGATCTGGTCCAGCTGTGCCGCGCCAACCGACCACGTGGTGACCGCCAGGTCCCGCTGTCGCAGGGCCAGGTCGCGCAGACCCTGCTCGTAGGTGTCGACCGCGACCGCCAACTGGTCGACGGCCGTGGTCAGGCTGCCGCGCGCCACGTTGGTGGCGGTGCTGCCCGACGGAGGGTCGTCGAAGGATCGCGCCGCCGTGGTGACGGTCTGCCGCCAGGACGCCACGTCCGACGCCGGGGCCTCGCCCTCCAGGCCCGCCAGTACTGGGGCCAGGTCGTCCCGCATGGTGCGGGCCAGGTCGGTGAGGGACTTGATCTGCTCGGCGTCCCGTGCCGCGTCGGCCGCACGGATGTCGTCTGTCATCCGTTCCTGCTCGCTCGGCTTGCCGGCCAGGTAGCCGCCACCGCCGAACAGCACCGCGCCGACCGCGAACCCGATCAACGCGAACACCCACACCGGGCGTTTCTCTGGCGTCTGCCCCAGCCGGAACGACCGGGCGCGGCGCCGCACGGGCGCGGTGGTCTTGGACATGAGCAGGGTCCTCCTTGACCGGTGATCTGTACCGATCCTGCCCAACGACCGGCTCCCGGCGCCAGCCCCGGATACCTCCTATCCCCTGCTGCCCGCGAGCTGCGCGGTCTCGAGGCAGGACTCGTAGATCCGGGCCGTCTGCGCCGCGATGACCGACCACGGGTACCGCGACTCCACCCGGTCGCGCCCCGCGGCGCCCATGAACGTCCGCTTGATCGGGTCGCCGAGCAGCGATTTCAGGGCGGCGGCGAGCGAGGCGCGGCGACGCGGTGGCACGAGCACACCGGTCACGCCGTCGACGACGGTGTCGGTGAGCCCGCCGACCGAGGAGGCGAGCACCGGCACGCCGCAGGCCATGGCCTCCAACGGCACGATGCCGAACGGCTCGTACCACGGCACGCACGCGACCACGTCGGCGGAGCGCAGCAGTTCGGGCATCCGGTTGCGCGGCACCTGCCCGGCGAGCCGCACCCGTCCGGCGACGCCCAGTCTCTTCGCCAGCTCACGTAGCCGTTTGGCCTCCGGGTCGTCCGCCATCCTGGCCCGGGCCGGGCCGGCCGCGATGACCAGTTCGGTGTCCGGCAGGCTGGGCAGCACGGCGATCAGTTCGGCGAAACCCTTGCGCGGCACCAACCTTCCGACGCTGACGAGCCGGTGTTCGAGCTTCTTAGCCGGCCTTGGCCCGTCCGGGACGAACCGCGCACAGTCCACTCCGGACGGCACGATCTCGATCCGCTTCTTCGACAGCCCCATCATGCTCAGCTCGGTCACCTCGTCCGCACACATCGCGATGATCCGGTCGGCATTGCGGCCGACCAGGCGTTCGGTGGCGATCCGGCTCGGCGGGCTCGTGTCGACCTTGCCCTGGTAGCGCCGCTTCACGGTGCCGAGCGCGTGGTAGGTGTGCGTCATCGGCACACCGTGACGCTTCGCCGCCACCGCGGCGACGAGACCGGACATCCAGAAGTGCGAGTGCACGACGTCCGGCTTCTCGGTCCGCCAGTGGTCGTCGACGAACTCGGTGAACGCGGCCATGTGCGGCAGCTGCTCGTCCCTTGGCACCGAGCGGGGCGGGCCGGCCGGCACGTGCACGACGCGATAGCCCTGCGGGGTGGTGACGAACCGGTCCTGGTCGGGAGCGTTCTGTCTGGTGTAGACGGTGACGTCGTGCCCGTCGGCGGCGAGTGCCTTCGACAGCTCCGCAACGTGGAGGTTCTGGCCGCCGGCGTCCACTCCTCCGAGCACGGCGAGCGGGTTGGCGTGTTCGGAGATCATGGCGATGCGCATGTGTCGGATTTTTCCGAGCGCAGTCCTCGATAAACCGCATCGTCCCAACTACTACGCAGTGTGATCGGCGCATGGTTTGCCCGGAAACGGGTACGCGGAGCGCCATGCACGAGTTGGTCTCGGCGCGCGGACCGTTTGTCTCCGTCCATCTACCGCCCGGCACGGACGCGTCGGAGCTGCTCGACCCACTGGATGTCGGCGCTGCCACGCGCACGACGTTGAAGCGGACGCTCGCCTCCGGCGCCGGTGTGGACGGTCGCAGCGTCATCGTGGCCGGCTCGCACGTGCTGGTGGACGAGCCACCCGCGTGGTCGCCGCCGTCGCTGGCGTTGCGGGTGTCCGATCTTCCCTATCTGCTGCCGCTCGCACCCCGGCACGCCGTACGGGCGCTGGTGGGTTCCGTCCCGGGACGGGCGGTGTTCGACCAGTTCGTGATCGAGTCGGCCCGCCCGGAGGGGCTCGTGGTGGACGGGCTCGCCCGGTGCGCGGCCACGGTCAGCGCGGGGGACGCGGAGGCGCTGGTCGTGCGGCTCGACCTGATCGGGGACCGCGCTGTGTGGGTGGGCGGCACACACCGTGACGAGGTGGCGGCCGACCCGGAGACCACCCGCGCGGCCGGTCTGCCGCCCAACCCGCAGCGCGCCGACGAGGCGTTGCCGATGGCCGCGCTCGCCATCGGCGCCGAGGTGCTCGTGACCGAGGACCTGCCGCTCGCGGACGGTGTCGGGGTGTTGCTACGAAATCCGGAGTGAGTCCTCGAGGCCCGCTTCGGTGAGCAGCTCACGCGCCTGCGCGTGCTGCTCGTCGGCGACGAGGATGCGCGGGACGACGGCGCCGATGGACCCCTCGATGACGCTGATGTTCGAGTCGGCGACGGTGTGCTTGATCTTCGCGTCGTCGAGCAGCGACGCCGCGAACGAGATCAGCACCGGATCGTTGGACCGCAGCAGCTCCACCATGGCGGCTCCCCTCTCGTTGCCGACAGCGTAGCGCTCCAGCATGACATCCCGTCGCAGATTGTATACAGTATTCGTTTTTGCCTATAGTTTTGACACAAGACGACGAGAGGCCTCTGATGTACACAGTCACCAACCCGGCGACAGGCGAGCTGGTCGAGGAGGTCGCGAACGCCACGGACGAGCAGGTGCGGGCCGCGATCGACCGCGTGCACCACGGCTTCGCGGCGTGGCGGCGCAGGCCCGTCGCCGAGCGCGCGAAGATCGTCGCCAGGGCCGCCGAGCTGTTCGCCGAGCGCTCCGACGAGCTCGCGGCGATCATGACGCTGGAGATGGGCAAGCGGATCAACGAGGGCCGGGGCGAGGTCGGCATCGTCGTCGACATCTTCAACTACTACGCGGAGCACGGGCCGGCGCTGCTCGCTGACGAGCCGCTGCGGATCCGCGGCGGGGAGGCGGTGATCGTCAAGCAGCCGATCGGCGCGCTGCTCGGCGTGATGCCGTGGAACTTCCCGTGCTACCAGGTCGCGCGGTTCGTGGCGCCGAACCTGGTGCTGGGCAACACGATCCTGCTCAAGCACGCCTCGATCTGCCCGCGCTCGGCGACCGCGATCGCGGAGATCCTCCACGACGCGGGGGTGCCCGAGGACGTGTACGTCAACACGTTCGCGGCCAGCCGGCAGGTGCCCTCGATTCTCGCCGACCCACGCATCGTCGGCGTATCGCTCACCGGAAGCGAGCCGGCGGGCATCTCCGTCGCGACCGAGGCCGGGCGCAACCTCAAGAAGACCGTGCTGGAACTGGGCGGCTCCGACCCGCTGATCGTGCTGGACACCGCGGACCTCGACGAGACGGTGAAGGCGACGGCGACCGCTCGGATGCGTAACTGCGGCCAGTCGTGCAACGCACCAAAGCGGATGATCGTGCTGGCCGACCTGTACGACGACTTCGTCGACCGGATGTCCAAGCATGTCACCGACTTCTTCCAGCCGGGCGACCCGGCCGACCCGGCGGCGAAGCTGCCGCCGCTCGCGTCGGTCGCGGCGGCCGACGAGGTGGCGGAACAGGTGCGCAGGGCGGTCGAGCAGGGCGCGACACTGCGGGCCGGCGGCAACCGGATCGAGCCCGGCGCGTACCTGGCGGCGACCGTGCTGACCGACATCACACCGGAGATGGACGCCTACTACGAGGAGATCTTCGGTCCGGTGGTCGTCGTGTTCCGCGCGGAGACCGAGGACGAGGCGATCGCCATCGCCAACGACTCGCCGTTCGGGCTCGGCGCCAGCGTGTGGGGCACCGACCCGGCCCGCCTGCGCCGCGTCGCCGACCAGATCGAGGCCGGCATGGTGTATTTCAACCGGGCCGGCGGCTCGGTCGCGGACCTGCCGTTCGGCGGGATCAAGCGATCCGGCATCGGCCGTGAGCTGGGCCCGGCGGGCATCGAGGAGTTCATGAACAAGAAGGCGATCAGGTTGTAGCACCGAAACTTTCGGCCCACTTTCCCCGCTTGTTGACAATTGATCGCGACAATCTCTACATTAAATTCCGGGAACAATTCCGAAACTTCCGGAATTCGTAAAGGCGCGATCGACGGGAGAACCAGTGTGGCCGCCGCGAGAACCCTGACGTATCTACTCGTTCCGTTACTGGTCGTCGGCGCCACCATGGCCGCGACGCCGGCGCATGCGCAGCGGCATGCGCCGGCAACACCGGTGATCGTCGACTCGACACGGGATGGTGGGCGAACCGTGTCGCTCACCTTCGACGACGGTCCGGACCCGCAGAACACACCACGGCTGCTGAACCTGTTGCGGCGCACCCATGTCCGGGCGGTGTTCTGCCTGTGGGGCGACCACGTGCGGGAGAACCCCGGCCTGGTGCGGCGGATCGCGGCCGAGGGCCACATCCTGTGCAACCACTCGGCACACCACGACGACATGAGCACGTGGACGCCGGACGCCATCCGTGCCGACCTGCTCGAGACCAACGCCGCCATTCGGGAAGCCGTGCCGTGGGCCAGGATCCCGTACTTCCGCGCGCCGTTCGGGGCGTGGGGTGTGAGCCCTGACGTGGCTGCCGAACTGGGGATGCAACCCCTGGGGTGGCGGCTGGCCATCGGTGACTGGGAACCGCCGGGCACGGACGTGTTGGTCGAGCGAATACTGACCGGGCTCACCGAGGGCGCCGTGGTGCTCATGCACGACGGCGGCGGCGACCGCACGCAGACCATCGAGGCCGTGGCGGCGGTCGTGCCGCGGCTGCGAGCCGACGGCTGGCGGTTCAGCGTGCCGGCGCGGCGGGGGTGAGCGTGATGAACTCCCGCCTGCTCGCCGTGCTCGCGAGCTCCGCGCTGCTCTTGTCCGGGTTCGCCGCGGCCGACGGTGAGACCGGCGCCCCGCCACCCGCGAACTGGGTCGGCACGTGGGCGAGCGTGCCGACGGCCACCCCGGCCATCTCGACGCCGGCACTGAACAACGAGACGATCCGCCAGGTGATCCACACCAGCGTCGCCGGGAGCGAGGTGCGGTTGCGGCTCACCAACGAGTTCGGCACCCAGGCGTTGCGGATCGGCGAGGTGCACGTGGCCCGGCGGACCACCGGCACGAACATCGACCCGGCCACGGACCGCGTGGTCACGTTCAGCGGCACCCGCTCCCCCGTCATCCCGGCCGGTGCGCCACTGCTCAGCGACCCGGTCCGGCTGTCCGTGCCGGCCCGAACCGATCTCGTGGTGAGCATCTACGTGCCGGACCCGACGCAGGTCACCACCCTGCACGCGTTCGCCAACACCGGCAACGTGGTCGCGGCCGGCAACGTCACCGACGACGCCGCGGTCACCGGGCGCACGGTCGGCCAGTGGTACTTCCTGTCCACGGTGTCCGTGCGCGCCGACCGGAGCACGGAGGCGATCGTCGCGTTCGGCGACTCGATCACGAACGGCTCGGCGACCGAGGCGGACACCAACACCCGGTGGCCGGACCTGCTGGCGAGGCGGCTGCGCAACGACGGCGTGCTGAACCTGGGCGTGGCGGGCAACCGTCTGCTGCACGATCCGAACCCGCCACCGGGAAGCAACGCGGAAAGCTTCGCGAAGTTCTTCGGCGAAAGCGCCCTGCGTCGGTTCGACCGGGACGTGCTGGCACAGCCGGGCGCGGAGTACGTGATCGTGCTGCTCGGCGTGAACGACCTCGGCCACCCGGGCACGGTGGCGCCGCTGTCGGAGACGGTGACGGCGGAGGACATCATCGCCGCGCACCGCCAGCTGATCACGCGTGCGCACGCCGAGGGCCTCACGATCTACGGCGCGACGATCCTCCCGTTCAAGGACGACACGCTCGGTTTCTACACCCCGGAGAACGCGGCCAAGCGCAGGGCCGTGAACAACTGGATCCGCACGAGCGGCGGGTACGACGGCGTCATCGACTTCGACAAGGCGACCCGCGACGCGGCCGATCCGGAACGTCTCCGCGCGGAGTTCGACAGCGGCGACCACCTCCACCCCAACGGCGCGGGCATGGCGGCCATGGCGGCGGCGATCCCGCTCCAGTTGTTCCGCTGAGGTTTACGCGAGCGGCAGGGTCGCCAGGACCCCTTCGGCCTGGCGGCCATCCGCCGCGAGCAACCGGATGCCCACCTTGGCGGCCGCCTTCCTCGG
This sequence comes from Actinophytocola sp., assembly GCF_036378875.1. Lineage (GTDB taxonomy): Bacteria > Actinomycetota > Actinomycetes > Mycobacteriales > Pseudonocardiaceae > Actinophytocola. Next base: position 12,873 of record NZ_DASUVO010000011.1, on the reverse strand, counting down.
CGTGAGCCAGAACCGCTGGTTGCTCGCCACCGCGAGGCGAACCGTGGCCGTGGCGTGGGGCGTGTCCCGGCTCAGCGAGTACGCGGTGGCCGTGAACATCGCCTCTGGCACGCACCGGCCGAGCAACGTCACCGCGTCGGCCGGTGCACGCGCGGTGAAGCAGGACTGGTGAACCGGCCCGGCGGACCAGTCGTGCCACGCCTCGACGGGCTGCGCGTCCGAACTGACACCGAGGGCGACCATCAACTCCTGACAGAGTTCCGGCAGGTCGAGCACGGCACTGGCACACCCGGCACCGGCGAGGTCACTGACGAGCCGCTGCGCGGCACCGGCCACCGCCTTACGACAACCGACGTCGCCACCGCCCCGGGCGAGCGCGGCCCACGGCGCGTCGGCGGCCCGATAGCGCAGGGCAAGCCAGTGCACCCGCACCGGCCAGGGGTTGGCTGGCACCGCCCACACCACCAACCGAGCACCACTGACGGGATAGTCCGTGCGGCTGACTGCCTTGTGCAGCAAGGAAACCAGGAGCGCGGGATCGGGGTGCGCCGCCGGCGCCACCCGGACCACGGCGATCGTGTCCTCACCGACGCACGCGATCCCGGTCCTGTTGCCGACCCGGTCCTCGTGCTGGAACACCTGTAGCCGAGGCACGACGGTGTGGACGGGAGTCGGCGCCTTGGCGGGAGAACGCCTGCGCCGCCAGACGAAGCGCGCGAACACCACTGCCCACTGGTATCCGCACAGGCCACCAACCCGAACCGAGGTCATCGCGACGAGGAGCCCCGCCAGTGCCATCACGGTCACCGAGACGGGCGTGACCCGGAAACCCGTGGCGAGCACGGCAAGCACGGCCACCTGCCAGGCGACGACCCGCCCAGCACCGAGGGGCAGCAACCACCCCAAGGGAGTCCTTCGTGGACGCCTCACGACAGCAGCGGCAGTCACCACGTCACCTCCGACGTCTCGAGCCAGGCCACCCTGGTCACCGCCCCGCCTGCCTTGTTCTGGACAGCACGCCCGCGACCACGACAGCGAGTACCGCTGCCCCGATTCCCAGCAGCGCCAGCACACCGGGCAACCTCGGCCGGGCCACGGCCGGTGTCGGCGCGGCGGCCGGTTCGACCGTGGCGGGTGACACCACGCCTCGGCTCCCGACCGGCAACTCAGCCGACACCGCCGCCGGCACGTCCAGTACTCCCCATCCCAGACGGGGATCGTGCCCGCCGCCCGGTGGCCGGTTCGCGGTCGCCGTCAGGCGGGCCAGTACCTCGTCCGGCCGCAGGCCCGGCCGGTAGGCCCGCACGAGCACCACGGCTCCAGCGACGTACGCCGCTGCGAACGCGGGATCCTTGACACCCCAACGGTGTCCCAGCTGCCCGCCGGTGCCGGCCGCCGTGCTGACCAGGCCGTCACCCGGCGCGGCGATCGACACGTAGTCCCCCGCCTCCGCCTGCATCGGCGCGCCGGCACGGTTGTGCGCGCCCACCCCGACGACTCCCGGCAGGCTGGTCGGGTACGACCGGATCCCCGGCTGGTCGCCGACCGCGGGCGACACCACCACCACGCCGGCGGCGACGGCGCGACGCACCGCGTCCTCCAGCGGCGGGCTGCTCACCAGACTCGGGACGACGACCAGCACCACACCGGCCCTGGCCGCGACGGCTCGGTCGAGTGCTTCGGCCAGCGCGTTCGGGTCCGGTCCCGCACGCCCGCTCTGGTCGGTCGTCTCGGTGTAGCGGACCGCGAAAACGTTTGCGCCAGGCGCCATTCCGGAAAACGTCGTCGCCGGGTCCTGGCGGGCGGCGACGATCCCGGCCGCGAACGTTCCTCGGCCGTCGCAGTCCGCCCCGTCCGAACCGGCCACCACCTGTCCGGGCGCGAACTGCGCGTTGCCCGCGTCCACACCGGTGCCGAGCACCGCGACGAGTTGTCCGGCACCGTTGGTGAGCGGCCAGATCCGGGTTGGGTCGGTGAGCCGCTGCGCCCAGCCGACGCCCTCCCGGTACACCCCGCCGGGCGTCGCGCACTGGGCCGCGACCCCAACCTGGGGGGCGACAAGCAGAACGCCGAGAGCGATCAGCACAGCCAGCGCACGCATCACGCCGACACCCGGAAGGCGACGAGCCCGTGCTCGATCGCGTACCTGGTGAGCTCGGACCGTCGCCGCAGCCCGGTCTTGTCCCTGATCCGATCCAAGTAGGACCGTACGGTGCGGACGCTGATCTTCAGGCTCCGCGCGATGTCCTCGTCGCGTGCGCCGCCCGCGAGGCGGGTCAGCACGTCGACCTCCCGGTCCGACAGGTCGAGCTGCGGGCTCGGGCCGTCCAGCAGCACGGACGGTGGCAGGTAACGGTTCCCGGCGGCGACCTGACGCACCGCCGCGACGATCTCCTCCGCCTCCGCGCTCTTGCCGAGGTACCCCACGGCACCGGCGGACATCGCGGCGCGGACCTCCTGGCGTGCGGTCTCGGCGGACAGCACCAGCACCCGGTGCCCGTGCCCGGTCACGGTCCGCACCGCGCTCGCGCCCGGCAGCCACGGCAACCCCGAATCGAGGAGTACCACGCAGTTCGCGCACCGCCGCTCGCTGAGGAACCGCGCGACCGACGCCGTGGCCGCACACAGCTCCAGACCGGGCGTCTCGACGACCAACCGCGCCAACGCCCCCAGGTACAGCGGGTGTCTGTCGATCACACCCACCACGATTCCCGTCATGCTCACGACAGTAGGTGACCACCCCGTTACCGCGGCAGCGGAGCTTTCCGTTTTGTTCATCCGGGCAGCGTCCGCCTCGCCTGCGCCTGGTCGAGGGTGACGCCGGTCGGGAACAGGGCGAGCACGGGCGCCGCCACCCCGTGGGGACGAACACCGCCGAACCCGAGCGCGGCGCGTGCCTCGTCACCGGCGACCGGGTACTTCATCCCGGTGTCGGTGATGACGTAGACGGTCCCGGACGGCTGCTCGGCGACCACTGCCCCATGTCCACCGGGCACGTACACCTCGTTCGCGGCGCCGGGAGCACTCATGATGATCGGCTTGACGGCACCGGGCGCACCCGCGCTCACGGTGACGTTCTTCCCGTCCGCACAGATCGTCGCATGTGGACTGATCGGCACCGGCGCCGGCAGCGCTCGTGGGTACCCGCGCGACTCGGTGGCCGAGCGGCGCGTCGTGGCGACGTCGGGCGGCGCGACCGACAGCGGCGCCGGCCGCGCGCCAGGGTAGGCCGCCGCGCTGCTCGGTGCGCCGAGCACCAGCCTGGCCTCGGTTTCGGTGACCACCGCGAGCCCGTCGGCACGCACGAGGTACAGCTCGTCCGCACCGGTGGTGAGCACCTGACCGACCAACGTCGCGGTCCGGCCGACCATCGGGCCGGGGCGTCCGGCGCCGGCCACGTCGACGGTGCGCAGATCGCGACCGGCGGGGATGGTGTTCAACCACGGGGGCGCCACGTCGACGACGTCCGCGGAGGCGAGCCCGAGCGCGACCACCGCCAGCTCGTCGGGCATCCGGTGCCGGTGTCCGCCCGTGACCAGGAACCGCTCCCCGGTGGGCAGCCGCGCCACGATCGCCTGAGCGCCACGCAACGGCGTGCCCCCGGCTCGCTGTCCCAACAGGACGGACGAGATCGGCTGGTCGCCGGCCGGCCGGTCCGGCGAGCGTCGCGTGCAGCTGGTCCATGGACCGGTCCGCAGCCGGCCGACCTGCGGCAGCGAGTCCGGCGCGCCGGCGATGCCGACCCCGACACCCCGTGGCACGCCGCTGAGCGACTTGGCCGGCACGGTCACGGTCGCGTTGCCGTCGCTGCCCGCCAGCAGCCGGGCCGAGGTGTAGTTGAGCACCGGGTGCAGCAGGCCGTCGGCGCCGATGACGAACCGCGCGCCGGTCTCCTTCTCCACGATCACCTGCCCGCCCTGGCGCCACTTCTCGGCGCGGGCCGGCGCGAGCAGGCCGACGATCCCGAACACGGCGGCCACGAGCACCGCGACGGCGAGCCCGATCGCGGTGCCGAGCACGAGCCGTTTCGACGGCGACACCGGGTCGTTCGCGTCGGCCGAGACCAGCGCGGACACCAGCCGGCGGCGCAGGAACTGGTAGGCCTGGATCCGGTCCTTCTGTGTCCACACTGGACGACTCCGGGATCAGTCGATTCTCTCAGGCGAGGTTGCTGTACGGGTCGTACGCCGAGTCGAGCTGTTGGTACTGCTGGCGCTGCAGCTGGTCCTGGTTCTGGTCGTAGCCCTCGTACTCCTTGCCGCTCTTCTCGACGTCGGAGCCGATCCCGTTGACGCGCTTTCCCGCGCCCTCCGCCTGCTTCGCGCTCCGCGAGGCGTTGGACTTGTTGCCCGTCTCGGCGTCCCGTGAGCCGGGCACCAGACCGAAGGAGCCCGGGCTGGCCACCGTCCCGTTCGCCGCCGCCTTGCTCACGTTGTTCAGGCGGTCACCCGAGGCGAGCAGCTTGGGCATCGCGCCGAACAGTTCGCTGGGCGTCGCGTTCATGCCGTTGCCGCCCGACTCGGACCGCTGGCCGGGCGTCTGCTGTCCGCTGTTCGACTGAACCGCGTTCCTGGCGCGGTCGAGGAACTGCCGGTAGTTGCCGCGGGTGTAGGTGGACCATGGTCGCCAACCACGCCGCTCGAAGATCGCGTGCGCGTTGCGTGCGTTGGTGGCCGGGTCGTAGTTCGTCGCCTCGTTGTGGTGTTGCTGCTCGAACCTGTTGGCGTGGCCGGGGTTCACCGACCGGATCTGCCACAGTCCGATGGACGGACCGTACACGTCCGTCTGGATGTTCACGTCGCCGACGGCGTCCGAGTCGCCACGCGACTCCGCGAGTGCCACGGCGACCGCCGTCTCCAGGTCCTGTCCGCTGAACCCGGCGTCCGCGGCGAGCCGGGCGATCTCCTGGTCGCTCAACCTAGGCATGTCAAAACCCTCCTCAGTAAGGGAAATCCACCGCCGGCCGGGCCGGCGAGTCCTCGCCGAGCACCGGTGGGGTGATCACCGAGGACTCACCCCAGACGTCCTCTGTCTCGGTGAGCCACGGCGGGATCCGCCGGGCGTTCGCGCCACCCGCGCCCATCGGGGCGAACGGCATGAAAGGCATGAACGGCATACCCATCGCGCCGGCCCCAGCCGCTCCCGCGGCAGCACGCAGCGCCGCTCCGGCCTGTGCGGCGACCGGACCGCCTGCCATACCCGGATGCGCGGCCGGTGCCGCCGGCGCGATACCACCACCACCGCCACCACCGAACTTTCCGCCGAGACCGCCACCGAGACCGCTCGCGCCCTTGCCGGCCTCCACCGGCTTGTCCTTCTCCGGCTCGGCCTTGTCCTTCTTCGCCCAGTCCGGCACCTTCGGCAGCACACGCATGCCGAGCCGGCCCGCGGTCGCGGCGGCCGCGGCCGCGACGCCGGCGGTGAACATCGTGCCGAACACCGGTGTCCCGTTGCCGGTCTCAGCGTCCTCTTCGGACTGCTCGACGTCCTCCGTGAACTGCCACGAGGTCGCCTCGTCCTCCACCGGCACCTCACGCGTGCCCGCCGCCTGCGGAGAGACGGGGATGCCTTCGTCGGCCACCATGTAGTCGACGGCCAGGTCGTTCATCACCACGACGGCCTGCGCGTGGGCCGAGTTGGACACCGCGACGGCCTCCTGGTACCTGGCGAGCTCCGCGCCCGCCTCGGACTGCCGCATCCGCAGCGCCGCGACGTCCTGAGTGGACGCGAGTGGGTCGACCTCCAGCGGCGTGGTCGCGAAGTACATCGTCGCCGGCGAGACGTCCGGCACCTCGACCGGGGCCGGCATCCGCGTCTTGGCGGTGACCAGGGCATCGCCGGCGTCGTGGGCGATGTCGCGCATGGCGAACATGGCGTCGCCGATCCGCCGCAGCCCCGCGCTCAGGTCCGTGATCATCAGCTGGTACTGCTCGGCCGCCCCGCCCTGCCACTCTTCGCGGAAGGCGACGAGCCTGGACTCCAGGTTGCCGGCCTGCTCGTGCAACCGGGCGCCGACGCCGTCCCAGGAGTCGGCCGCCGACCGCGGTGTGGTCTCGTCGCCCTGGTGCAGCATCTGGTAGAGGTGGCCGTGGCTGTAGCGGGAGAAGTTCGTCTTCGGTTGCACGTTCATCACGCCTTCGGGTCCACGATGGACAGGAGGCTGCTCGCGACGGCGTCGACGGCGCCGGTGACCGCGCCGAGCGCGCCCGCCGCCTTGTTGTCGTAGTTCTGGTAGGCGTTGCCGACCATGCCGGTCACCTCCTGCGCGAACTCGATCGCGTCGCGTGCCCGCGTCACCAGCGTGTGCAGCTCCGCGACCGCGTCGTGGTGTCGTTGCCCGAGCGCGAGAGCCTCACCGAACGCGCCGAGCCGCAACTCACGCTCCACAAGCGACTCCAGCTGGCTGAGAGGCTTCGTCATCCCGCCGAGCTGCGTCGCCAGTTCGTGGGCGAAGTCGGTGAGCGAGCGCAGGTCGACGGCGAACGATTCCGCTGTCATGGCATCTCCTCACACTTCCGTGGCCGGGTCAGGCGAGCGACCCGGCCACGTCGGTGCGTCCTATGCGTAGGTGGTCGGGCTCATGCCCTGGCCGCTGTTCCGGAACCCGTTGGACAGCGCGTTGTCGAGATCGGCCGCCTCCATGGCGGAGTTGCCCAGCAACGTGCCGATCCGAGTGATGATCTCGGTGATCGCCACGAGTGCGGCACGCAGCCCGGACTCGGCGGCCTGCGCCTCGACACCGGACTGGCTGCCGGACCGGTACCAGGTCTCACGCACCGGCCCCAACGCCGTGTCCAGCGCCTGAAGCGCGTTGTTGATCTCTCCCGAGTACTGGACCAGTTTCTCTCCCGCGCCGCTGACGGCGCCGTAGTTCATCGTGACGGTGCCCGCGGACGGTCCGGCGGTGGTCATGCTCGTCTCCCTTCCTTGTCCCGACGCGTCAGCCGTTGAGCCCGGTGACGACGAGGCCAGGTCCGGTGCTGAGCGGTGACGCCGCCTCGTTCAGCTTGCGTGCCTGGTCCTCGGCGTTCTGCCCGTGCACAGCCATCGTCTCGGTGAACTTGTCCGCGATGACGGTGAGCTCGTGCCCCGCCTTCTGGGTCTTCTCGTTCAGCAGGACCTGGTTCTGGTCGAACGCGAGCCGCTGCGCACCGTTGAAGTGCGTGGTGGCCCCGATCATGCCGGCCACGTCCGAGTTGAGCCTGCTCATCAGGTCACGGATGGCGGTCGACGTGTCGTTGAAGTCCTTGGCCGCCTTGGCCATCACGTCCTGGTCTAGCTGGAGTCCTTGGGGTGCCATGGATTCCTCCTTTCACCGGAAACGTATGGCGCGCGGGCGATCCGCCCAACGGCACTTTTACCCACACCGTCTCATTCCGCCGGTGGCGTCCAGCCGACCTGGATCAGCATGGGAGCGCCGCGGCGGCGCACGAGCGTGCCGCGGCCCTGTGGTTGCGGGCTTGGGCGCACGTCGCCCAACAGCACACCCTCGTCGCGACTACCGGACATGATCAGGCCCGGGGTGCCGAGTTCCCGCAAACGTTGGAGCACGGGGTCGAACATCCCACGCGCGGCACCGCCGCTGCCGCGCGCGACGACCAGGTGCAGCCCGATGTCCCGTGCGTGCGGCAGGAACTCCAGCAACGGCGCCAGTGGATGGACCAGTTTTCCCGGCGCGGCGACCAGTTCGTAGTCGTCGACGATCAGGAACAGTTCCCTGCCCTGCCACCAGTTTCGCTTGCGCAGCTGGTCGGGGGTGAGGTCGGGGCCGGGCAGCCGGGCTCGCATGGCCGTGGCGATCTGGGCGACGAGATCACCCAGCACCGGCTCCGAGCCGGCGTAGCCGAGCAGGTGGTCGTCGCCGACCGCGCCGAGCAGACCTCGGCGGTAGTCCACGATGATGATCCGCGCCCGATCCGGGGTGTACCGCTGGGTGACGCCCGTGGCGATCGCCCGCAGCATCGCGGTCTTGCCGCTCTCCACGTCGGCGAACGCCATGAAGTGCGGCTCTGCCGCGAAGTCCAGACCAACCGGCTGGAGGTCGGCCTCGGCCAGACCGAGCGGCACCAGGCGTTCCGGTGTGCCACGCAGGTTCTCGAGCGGGACCGTACGCGGCAGCAGCCGCAACGGCGGCGCGGGCGGGCCCTGCCACGCGGTGTTCACCCGCTCCACCAGGTCCTTGGTGCCCTCGCCGTGTGTCTCGGCGCGCTGGTCTCCGTCCACTCGGGACAGCGCGCCGAGCATGTGCAGGCGTTCGGCGGTGATGCCGCGACCCGGCTTGCCGGCCGGCACGTTCATCGCGGCACGCCGGTCGATCATCGAGTCGCCCGGGTCGCCGAGACGCAGCTCGACCCGCGTGCCCATGCTGTCCCGCAACGGGGTCGGCATGTTCAGCCACCAGGTCGTCGAGGCCAGCACGTGGATCCCGAAGCCGAGCCCCCGTGTGGCGAGCCGGATGATCGGGGCCTCGAGGTAGTCGAACTCCTGGCGGACGACGGCCCAGTCGTCGATGACCAGGAACACGTCGCCGAACTCCCTGCCGCCGGCGGGATCCTCCGCGAACTCCGCGCGGCGTTGGCGGAACGTGGCCACCGAGTCGACGTGCCGCTCGGCGAACAACTGCTCCCGCGCCGTGAGCAGGCTCGACACCTCGGCGACCATGCGCCGGCAGATCTCGACGTCGCGCCGGACGGCGTAGCCGCTCACGTGCGGCAGCTCCGACACCGGGCCGAGCGCGCCGCCTCCCATGTCCAGCAGGAAGAACTGCACCTCCGCCGGGGTGTGTGTGAGCGCCAACGCGCTGACCACGCCACGCAGGAACGTGCTCTTGCCGCTCTGCGGTGCGCCGATCAGCATCATGTTGCCAGCCGAACCGGCGAGGTCGAGCAGGAGTGGGTCGCGGCGCTGCTCGTACGGCTTGTCCACAGTGGCCACCGGCACGGTGAGCCTGCCGTTGCCCGGCCAGGCGGCCGGTTGCAGTCCCCGTCTGGGGTCCACCGAGAGCGGCGGCAGGAGCTGGTCCAGCGTCGGTGGTTCGGCCAGCGGCGGCAACCAGATCTGGTGCGCCGCAGGCCCTTTCCCGGTCAGCCGGGTCATCATCGCGCTCATGATCGTCTCGCCGGTGGCCGGCGCGGGATCCGGTGCGGCGCTCTTCGCCGGTTTCGGCGGCGGGGCAACACGGTTGAGCGTGAACATCAGCACCTGACGGCCTGGTGAGACCACGGTGTCGTCACCGGACACGCGCGGCGGCAACTCGCCGGACACAAACGCGGTCTTGAGCCGCCGCAACGTCTCCGTGTCGGTCTTGAGGTAGGCCGAGCCGGGCACGGCCGGCAGCTGGTAGGCGTCCGGCACGCCGAGCACCGCCCGGCTCTCCGACGCGGAGAACGTGCGCAGACCGATCCGGTACGACAGGTGTGCCTCCAGTCCACGCAGCCGGCCTTCTTCCAGCCGCTGCGATGCGAGCAGTAGATGCACGGCGAGGCTGCGGCCCAACCGTCCGATCTGGACGAACAGGTCGATGAACTCGGGCCGCGCGGACAACAGCTCGCTGAACTCGTCGATGATCACCAGTAGTGCCGGCACGGGGGCGAGGTCCGCGCCGCCCGCCCTGGCCCGTTCGTAGTCGCGGACGGACGCGAAGTTCCCGGCCGCCCGAAGGAGTTCCTGGCGGCGCATCAGCTCGCCGTTCAGCGCGTCACCCATCCGGTCGACGAGGGTCAGGTCCTCGGCGAGATTGGTGATGACCGCGCAGGTGTGCGGCAGGTCGGTCATGCCGGCGAACGTCGCGCCACCCTTGAAGTCGATGAGCGCGAGGTTGAGCGACTCCGACGAGTGGGTCACCGCGAGGCCGGTGACGAGCGTGCGCAGCAGTTCGCTCTTGCCCGAACCGGTGGCGCCGATGACCAGGCCGTGCGGGCCCATGCCGCCCTCGGCCGACTCCTTCAGGTCCAGTTCGACGGGCTGGCCGTGCGGGTCGAGTCCCAGCGGCACACGCAGCCGTTCGCGTGGTGACCGTGGGCGCCAGGTGACCGCCGGGTCGGTGTCCCGGGGATCACCGAGCCCGAGCAGTCCGGGCAGCCCGAACGTGCTGGCCAGTGGGGACTCCGGCGTGGGCGCCGCACCTCGGAAGCGTGGGGTGAGGCCGCGGGCCACGGCTTCGGCGCCGGTCGTGTCGAGAGCGTCCGGGGTGCCGAGGAAGCCGAGGCGCACGGACTGTCCAGACTCGACGAGCATGCCGAGCCGTCCGTCCGCCAGGTGCAGGAACAACGCGTTCGGGGCCGGCTCGTCCGGTGTGGACACGGCGATCTCGACGACGGTCACACCGTGCAGCCCGGCCCCGAGCGGGATCCGGGTGGCACCGTGGGTGCGGCCGCCGTCGACGATCACGACGAGGTGCGGCGCGTCGAACCCCATGCCGGACTGGCGGGTGAACGGCGGCCGGTTCTCGAGGTCGTCCCCGAACAGCTCGGCGAGCTCGTCCAGGTCTTTTGCCACCAGCCTGCTCGGACCGACGGCGTCGGTGTCGGTGGCGTGCACGGCGTGCGGCAACCATTTGAGCCAGTCCCAACCGCTCGCCCGGTCCGCCGCGACGCACAGCCCCACCCGCAGGTCGGTGGGCCCGTGAAAGGAGGCGGCCTGCGCCAGCAGAGCACGCACCAGATCCAGCACGGCCTCGCGCGGGCCGCTGACCCCGATCCGCGCGAACGCACGCAGCGAGATCGCGACCGGCAGGGTGGGCACGGTCGAGTAGGCGCGGATGAAGTGCCGCAACGAGGTCGCCGACACCGGGTCGAGGTCCTCGAGCGGTGCGGTCTGCGGTGGCCGCAGCGGGGTGGCCAGCCGTTGCGGCCCACTGCCCACCCGCACCTGTCCGAAGGCGGGGTCGGAGCGGCGCCGCTCCCACTGTGCTCCCTGGGCCGCGTACGTCCACAGGTCGACGGGGTCGGGCTGGCCGAACCCGATGGCGCCGCGTTGCCGCTCGGCGACGTCGTAGACCTGCTTGCGCAGGCCGGCGAGGTAACGCTGGTAGTCCCGGCGGTCCTCGTTGATCTTCGCCTTCGTCGCGTGCCGCCCGCCGGCCAGCGCCATCGTGATCATGCCGATCATGACGAGCAGGAACAACCCACCGAACAGGTAGGTCATCACGCCGCCCGCACGTCCTATGTAGACGAAGGACATGCCGCCCATGCCGAGCATCATCGGCACCATGAACAGCATGTGCATCATGGCCTGGGGGTTGCCCTTCACCAGGCCGGGCGGGGACTCCAGCATGATCTCGCCGGACGGCGGCTCAGGCACGGGCGGACGGCGAGGGCTGGGCATACCGCGATGATGCCCACGGGACTCTCGGGCGCGGGTGGGTATTTTTGCCGTCCGCACCCGGATCGCGTCCGCCATACGCTCGCCGCGAACGGAGGTGTGCGATGAGCTACGGCGAAGAGAACGCGCAGATCGTGTTCGGGGTCGTCGAACAGGGTCACCAGTACCTGGCCGAGGCGATCAGGAAGGTGACCGGCGACCCCGGCGAGCTGCGGGCGAAGGCGGACGAGTGCGCCAGGTGCGCCACCGAGGTCGGCGACACGGCGTCGTCCACCGACAAGATCCTGGCGAACCTGGGCCAGACGTGGCAGGGCAAGGCGTACGACTCGTGCAACCAGGTCACGACGGAGCTGACCAAGGAACTTGTCGAGGTGCTCAAACGCGAGCTGGAGCAGGAGAAGCAGCGGCTGGAGCAGTCCGCGCAGGCGTTGGTCAGCGCGAAGAGCCAGACCGAGCAACAGAAACAGAACTTCGGTCAGCAGGCGCAGCAGATCATCCAACAGATGCAGCAGGCGATCCAGGCGGCGAAGGCACTGCCGGACCAGCCCCCGCACATGAAGATGATCAAAATCATGCTGATCGCGATGGCCATCATGAACGCGTTCGGCAAGGCGACGAAGGCCAAGAACAGCGCCCAACAGGCAGCCGACTCGACGATGAAGGAGCTGAGCAACACCCTGACGTCGTTGTTCAGCAACAACAGCACCGCGACGGCGGCGTGAGGAGAGGTCCACGATGGACAGTGCGGGTTACTCCGACCCCGAGGTGGCGGACATGATCGCCCGGCTCGCCCGCCAGCAGGAGGAGATACAGCAGGCCAGGCAGGCCATCGAGGCGATGCAGGTCAAGGGCGGCTCCCGAGGCCGCGAGGTGGTCGCCACGATGCGCGGCACCGGAGAACTGACGGAGGTCTCCATCGACCCGGAGGCCCTACGCCGCTTCGACGCCCACGACATCGGCGCACTGGTAACCGAAGCGGTAGCCGACGCACAACAACGCCTGGCAAAAGCGACCGACGCACGCTTCGCCCCGGTCCTGGCACTGACCGACCGCCCGACGTAGCGCACACCCGCGGTCCGCCACCCAGCACACGCCGCAGGCCGGTGCCTGTCCCACCCCAGCCGGCCGCAGCCTGTCCCACCCCAGCCGGCCGCAGCCCGCCACCACCCCTCACAGCCGGCTGCGGCCCCCCATCAGCCCCACCCCAGCCGACGGCAGCGCGACCCCGCAAGGACCCACCAGCCCTCATCCAGCAACCGACTACGGCCCACCACCAACCCACCCACAGACAGCCACAACCCACCACCACCCCTCACAGCCGACTGCGACCCCGACCACCACCCAACCCCCAGCCGACGGCAGCGCGACCACCCAAGGACCCACCGCAACCCACCAGCCCTCATCCAGCTCCGACCGGGCCCTCACCACCAACCCCAGCCGGCCACGGGGCCCCACCACCCAAGGACCCACCGCAACCCACCAGCCCCCATCCAGCTCCGACCGTGGCCCCCACCACCAACCCACCCACAGACCGCCACAACCCACCACCCC
>NZ_DASUVO010000010.1:0-30765 GCF_036378875.1 Actinophytocola sp. | reverse complement strand
CGACGGCGTAGGGATCAGCCTCAGGATCCTCCCCGGTAGGCGGCGACCCCTCGGTGTCCCTGGACTCCGGTGCCGGCTGGGGCGCCTGAGCCTCACCCGGTGGCGGAGCCGAAATGCCTCGCTCCGCCAGCCAGGTGGCGACGGCCTGCTGTTGGTCAGTACTCAAGGGCTAGAACTCCACCTCACCCGTGACAGGGTCGACGCCCGCCGGCAGGTCGACCTGCGGGCCGATGCCCATCCGCTCTTTGATCTTCTTCTCCAACTCGTTCGCCAAGTCGGGATTGTTTTTCAGGTAGGTGCGGGCATTCTCCCGGCCCTGGCCCAGCTGATCCGCGTCGTAGGTAAACCAAGCCCCGGCTTTGCGAACGATTCCGGTATCGACCCCGAGGTCGATAAGGCTGCCCTCGCGGCTGATTCCGAGCCCATAAAGAATGTCGAACTCCGCCTGCTTGAATGGCGGCGCCACTTTGTTTTTGACCACCTTGACTCGGGTCCGGTTGCCGACCATCTCCTGGCCGTCCTTCAGCGTTTCGATGCGGCGTACATCCAGCCGGATCGAGGAGTAGAACTTGAGTGCCCGACCACCGGTGGTCGTCTCCGGCGATCCGAACATCACGCCGATCTTCTCTCGGAGCTGGTTGATGAAGATCGCCGTGGTGCCGGAGTTGCTCAGCGCGCCGGCGATCTTGCGCAGCGCCTGGCTCATCAGCCGCGCCTGCAGACCGACGTGGTTGTCGCCCATCTCGCCCTCGATCTCGGCGCGCGGCACGAGCGCGGCCACCGAGTCGATGACGAGGATGTCGAGCGCGCCGGAGCGGATCAGCATGTCCGCGATCTCCAGCGCCTGCTCACCGGTGTCCGGCTGCGACACCAGCAGTCCGTCGGTGTCGACGCCCAGGTTCTTCGCGTACTCGGGGTCGAGCGCGTGCTCGGCGTCGATGAACGCCGCGATGCCACCGTTCTTCTGCGCGTTGGCCACCGCGTGCAGGGCGAGCGACGTCTTACCGGACGACTCAGGGCCGTAGATCTCCACGATCCGGCCGCGAGGAAGGCCGCCGATGCCCAGCGCGACGTCCAGCGCGATGGAGCCGGTCGGGATGATCTCGATCGGTGCGCGCCCCTCCTCGCCGAGGCGCATCACCGATCCCTTACCGAAGTTCTTGTCGATCTGCGCGAGGGCCAGTTCCAACGCCTTCGCGCGATCAGGGGCTGCTGCTGCCATTTGGGACCCACCTTGGTTGTTCTTCGACCGCTTTGCACTCACGCCGGCGACGCTAGCGGTAAGCACCGACAATTTCGGGCCCGAGGGACCGGCCTGTGGATAACTCACCCTGCTGTGGACAGGCACACTACCCGAACGGGTGTTCGATCTTGCGGCGACACGCCGCCACCTCTACCGCCGCTCGGGGGGCACCTCGAACGCGTCGCACACCGCACGCCAGATCTCCTTGGGCGCCAGGCCGGCCTCCAGGGCCTGGTCCACCGTGCGCCCGCCGAGGGAGCTGAACACGTGGTCGCGTGCCAGCATGTCGGCCCGTACCTCCCCGAACTCCTGGGCCATGAGATTGCGGAACACCGTGATACGCATCGATCACCAGCCTACGAGTCCGGCCGGGTCTGGAAGAATCCGGCCATGGTGAGCTTCGAACCGAGTGGGCTCGAGTCGGTGCTGTTGGAGATCGGCATCATCGGCGGTCTGGTCGCGGCGATCGTGGTCGGGGTGATCGCGCTGCGGAACCGACGGCGTTAGGTTCCCGGCTGGACGTGCTCGGCGAAGAAGTCGCCGAGGGTGTCCGGAGTGAAGTCGTCCGCCGCGCGTAGTTCCGTCCTCGACAGCCAGCCGACCAGCGGCCGGTCCTCGACGGTGAACACGAGGACGCCGGTGCCACCGGTCACACCCGCCCGCCAGCGGCCGTCCAGGCCGTTGCCCTTCCACTCGGCCTCGACGTGGTCGCCATCGGTCATGTCGGACAGCTCGGTGCCGACGAGCTTCTCCGCGTCCCGCACCGACGCCACGTGGGCGTAGCTGACCATGTAGCTGTCCTCGAGCGTGCACGTGACGTCCGCGTTGGTGTCCTGCTCGGCGGGCTCGCAGTCACCGCTGTCGGCCACCGTGCCGGCAAGCTGGCGCAGGCACGCGGTGAAGCCGTCGCTGTCGGTCTCACCCTTCTGCTGACAGCTCTCCGCGGTCGGCAGGTCGCTGCCGGGCCGCAGGAGGAACACGGCGCCGACGGCGAGGATCGCGAGGGCGACGACCGCCGCGACACCCAGCACGACCTTGCGGCGGCCGGGGTTCGGCTGTGCGACGGGCGGGGCCTGCGCCGGGAACCCGGCGCTCGGCGGCCCGAGCACCGGGGGTGACATGACGGGAACCGGGCCGGAGCGCGGCGGCACCGGGCCGGGAAGAGCGTGCGGCCCAACGGGGCCCGACTGCCGGAACCCGCCGGTCGGCGGTGCCTGCGTCGGGCCGATGGCGGACGTCCGCAGGCTGACGCCCTCGGGCGTGATGTGGTGCGCGCCGAGCGCGACGGCCGTCTCCGGCTGGTCCAGACTGGACGGGACCACCTTCAGCTGCTCGGCGATCAGCGTCGCGATCAGCGGGATGCGGCTGGAGCCGCCGACCAGGTAGATGCCGACGAGCCGGTCGGGGGTCATACCGGTGGACCGGATCGTCGCGGCGAGGAGCTCGACGCTGCGCAGCAGGCTCGGCCGGATCAGCGCCTCCAGCTCGACCCGGGTGACGAGGACGTCCTCGAACGGCTCCGGCAGCGGCACCTCGGTCTGCGGGTGCCGGGAAAGGGCTTCCTTGGCGGCCTTGACGTCCTCGGCCATGGCGCGGCGCGCACGGCGGTCCGCGGTGGACTCGGGACGCAGGATGCGCTGCCAGCGGCTGGGATCGCGGATGGACACCTGTCGGCCGACGTGCTCCAGCAGCGCCTGGTCGACGTCCATCCCGCCGAGGTCGGGCAGGCCTGCTTCCGCCAGCACGGTGTACCCGGCCTGGCTGGCCGCCACGATCGCGACGTCGAACGTGCCGGCGCCCAGGTCGTAGACGGCGAGGGCATGGCCAGGCGCGAGTTGTTGGCCGAGGGAGGCGAAGTGCGCGGCAGCGGCCACCGGCTCGGGCACCAGCACGAGGTTGTTGCCCATGCCGGCGAGCCGCGCGGCGGCCAGGAGCACGTTGCGACGCACCGGCCCCCACTGCGCGGGGTGAGTGAGGCGCACCTCGTCGGGCTTGGCGCCGCCCAGCTGCCGGGAGGTCTCCTCGGCGACCCGACGCAGCACGGCCGAGAGCGCCTCGGTGACCGGCACGACGACGTCACCGAGCAGCAGCGTGCCCTCGTCGATGCGCCGCTTGGGGTTGGGCTCGAACCGTGCCGGGTCCAGCCGCGCCCGCCGCTCGGCGTCCCGGCCGACCACGAGGTTCCCGTCATCGGCCGCGAACAGCGCGGACGGCATCGTGGCGGACCCGTCCACCTCGACCACCCGTGGCGGCCTGCCGTACGCGGACAGCACGGCAACCGTGTTGGACGTACCGAGGTCAACCGACAGGACGGCCACGACTCTCCCCTCGCGATGGCTGGTCAGGGAGATGCTGCCATGCGCGACCCAACCGCGAGCGAGGCCATGTCCCTGAGCGGGCGGGTTAAGGCCCGCTCAGCGCCGATCGGAGCGCGGCCATGTCCCTGAGCGGGCCGCCGGCGTCTGGACTGACGAGCACGGAGATCCCCTGCGCGACGAAGGAGCCCAGGGGATCTCCGCGCGCAGGAGGGAAGACGCCGGGAACAGGCCCGCGAACGCCGAGCGGAGCGAGGCCATGTCACAGTCACGCGCCGCCGTCGCCACCTGGCTTCACATGCTGGTCGAAGTAGTCGACAAGGTCGTTGATGTCGCCGGAGGTGCTGCTGACGTCGAAGTTCATGAGCACGCCGATCACCGGGGAGTCGGCGACGCCGAACGCCACGACGCCGCTGCCACCGGCGATCCCGATCGCGGTGTAGGAACCCGACAGGCCCGCGCCTTCCCAGTCACCGGTCTTCGGGTCGCCGGTGCCCTGGCCCTCCATCTGGCTGACGAGGGTGTCGACGGCCGTCTTCGCCTGGTCGGCGTCGGCGAACTGCATGTAGATGACGGAGTGGGAGCTGTCGATGGTGCACGTGGCGGCCGTGGCGCCCGGCGTGTCGACCTCGCCCGCGCCGACCGCGCTCGCGCCCGAGGAGCAGTCGTTGTTCTCCGCGACCGCGCCAGCGACCTTGCGCATGCACTCGCTCATGCCGTTGTCGTCGGCGGTGCTGTCGGTGCAGTCCTCGGCGGCCACACCACCGCCACCGCCGGAGCCGCCGGACGTGGCGATGACGATGCTGACCACGGCGATCACCACGACCGCGACGACGGCCGTCGCGATGTACCAGGCCTTGTTCGACGAACCGCCGCTCGGCTGGTGCTGGGCTTGGAACGGCGGTGGTGGCCCTGGCTGCGCGGTCATCGCCGGCACGGGCGTCGGCGTGCTCGGTGGGCCCTGCACCCGCTGCGGGCCGCTGGCGGGGAACGGGTTCTGCACCGGTGTGGGCTGGCTAGGCGGCGGCTTCGGCGGTCCCTGCGCGAACCCGCCGGTCCGCGGCGCCACCACCTGCCTGGTGCGCTGCACGTCCTCGATCGTGTTGCTGATGTCGCTGGTGCGCAGCGTGATGCCTTCCTGCGGCACGTGGTGCGCGCCGAGGGCGACGGCCGTCTCCGGCTGGTCCAGGCTGGTCGGCACGACCCGCATCTGCTCGGCGATCAGCGTCGCGATCAGCGGGATACGGCTGGAGCCGCCGACCAGATAGATGCCGACGAGCCGCTCCGGGGTCATGCCGGTGGACCGGATGGTGCCGGCCAGCAGCTCGACACTGCGCAGCAGACCGGGCCGGATCAGCGCCTCCAGCTCGACCCGGGTGACCAGCACGTCGTCGAACGGCTCCGGCAGCGGCACCTCGGTCTGCGGGTGCCGCGACAGCGACTCCTTGCCCGCCTTCACGTCCTCGCGCAGTGCGCGCTGGGCACGCCGGTCCCCCGTCGACACCGGGCGCAGCAGGCTCTGCCAGCGGCTCGGGTCCCGGACCGACACCTGCCGGCCGACGTGCTCGAGCAGCGCCTGGTCCACGTCCAACCCGCCGAGGTCGGGTAGGCCGGCCTCGGCGAGCACCACGAACCCGTTCTGGGTGGCGCCCACGATGGCGACGTCGAAGGTGCCGGCGCCGAGGTCGTAGACAGCGAGCGCCTGGCCCGGGGTAAGGCTTTGCCCGGGGAAGGACGCGAAGTGCGCGGCCGCGGCCACCGGCTCGGGCACCAGGACCAGGTTCGAACCGGCGCCCGACTGCCGCGCCGCGGACAGCAGCACGTTGCGCCGCACCGGCCCCCACTGCGCGGGGTGGGTCAGCCGCACCTCGTCGGGCTTCTTGCCGCCGAGCTGGCGCGACGTCTCGTCGACCACGCGTCGCAGCACGCCGGCGAGCGCGTCGGTCACCGGCACCACCTGGTCGCCGAGCAGCAACGTGCCCTCGTCGACGCGGCGCTTGGGGTTGGGCTCGAAACGGGCTGGGTCGAGGCGTGCGCGGCGCTCGGCGTCCCGGCCGACGACGAGGGTCCCGTCCTCCGCGGCGAACACGGCGGACGGCATCATCGAGGACCCGTCCACGTCCACCACCCGTGGCGGCCTGCCATGCGCGGACAGCACGGCGACCGTGTTGGACGTGCCGAGATCCACCGACAGGACGTTCACGACTCTCCCTCGTCGTCTTGTGACACGAGATGCTGCCAGAACGCCCCGACACCGTGGGACGGGTCCCGAAGATCTGTCGCGCTCGCCTTCCGCGCGCGACACGACGAAACCGCCCCCGACCTGCGAAGACGAAAATTGTCGGTGCCCGGGTTCATCATGGGTCTCGTGAGTTCCGACGTGCTCGACCTGTTCTCGCCGGCAACCAGGCAGTGGTTCGCCGGCGCATTCGCCATGCCAACCGAAGCCCAGGCTGGCGCGTGGCGAGCGGCGGCGGCCGGCGAGCACGCGTTGGTCGTGGCCCCAACGGGCTCCGGCAAGACCCTCGCCGCGTTCCTGTGGGCGCTCGACCGGCTGGCCACGCAGCCGAAACCGACCGAGCGCACCGAACGGTGCCGCGTGCTCTACGTGTCCCCGCTGAAGGCCCTGGCTGTCGACGTGCAGCGCAACCTGCGGGCGCCACTCGCCGGCATCAGCCAGGCCGCGCGCCGGCTCGGCGACGCGGATCCCGGGATCACGGTAGGCATGCGGACGGGGGACACCCCGGCCGAGGAGCGCCGGTCGTTCCAGCGCACCCCACCAGACGTGCTGGTCACCACGCCGGAGTCACTGTTCCTGCTGCTGACCTCGGCGGCACGGGAGTCGCTGCGTGGGGTGGAGACGGTGATCGTCGACGAGGTGCACGCGGTCGCCGGCACCAAGCGCGGCGCGCACCTCGCCGTGTCGCTCGAACGGCTCGACGCGCTGCTCCCCCGCCCGGCACAGCGGATCGGGCTTTCCGCGACGGTAAGGCCGATCGACGAGGTCAGCTCGTTCCTCGCCGGCGGGCGACCGGTGCGGGTGGTCGCCCCCAAGATCGGCAAGACCATCGAGATGACCGTCGTGGTGCCGGTCGAGGACATGACGGAGCTGGACGGGCCGCCGCCGATCGAAGGCCCGGTGACCCCGGACCCGGACCTCGACCTGCCGTTGCCGCAGCTGCCCGCCCCGGACGCCCCTCGGAAGCCGTCGATCTGGCCCGCCGTGGAGGAAAGGGTGCTGGAGCTGGTCAACCAGCACCGGTCCACCATCGTGTTCGCCAACTCGCGGCGGCTGGCCGAGCGCCTGACGTCCCGGCTCAACGAGCTGGCGGCGGAACGCCCCGTCTACCCGGCGGATGTCGGGCGCTTTCCCGCGGAGGCCATCGCGGAGTCCGGTTGGGCGGCCGGGGTCGCGACGCCGACGGTCGCCAGGGCGCACCACGGCTCGATGTCCCGTGAGCAGCGCACCTCGGTCGAGGAGGCGCTCAAGTCGGGGCAGCTGCCCTGTGTGGTGGCGACGTCGTCGCTGGAGCTGGGCATCGACATGGGTGCGGTCGACCTCGTCATCCAGATCGAGGCGCCGCCGTCGGTCGCGTCCGGCATGCAGCGGATCGGCCGGGCCGGACACCAGGTCGGTGCTGTGTCGCGTGGCGTGATGTTCCCAAAGTTCCGTGGCGACCTCGTGTCGTGTGCGGTGGTCGCCGAACGGATGGCCGAAGGCGCCATCGAGGCCATGCGCTACCCGCGCAACCCGCTGGACGTGCTGGCGCAGCACATCGTGGCGATGGTGGCGCTGGAGCCGTGGTCGGTGACCGACATGGCGGCGCTGGTGCGGCGGGCGGCACCGTTCGCGGCACTGCCGGAGTCGGCACTGCAGTCGGTTCTCGACATGCTGGCGGGGCGGTACCCGTCGGAGGAGTTCGGGGAGCTTCGGCCGAGGATCACGTGGGACCGCGTCAACGGGGAGCTGCGCGGGCGGCCGGGTGCGCAGCGGCTCGCGGTCACCTCCGGCGGCACGATCCCCGACCGCGGCCTGTTCACGGTGATGACGCCGGCCTCCGACAGCGGCTCCGGGTCGCGGGTCGGCGAATTGGACGAGGAGATGGTCTACGAGTCGCGGGTGGGCGACACGTTCCTGCTGGGCACCTCGGCGTGGCGGATCGAGGACATCACGGCCGACCGGGTGATCGCGGTGCCGGCGCCGGGTGAGCCGGCGCGGATGCCGTTCTGGAAGGGCGACGCGCCCGGCCGGCCGCTCGAGCTGGGCCGCGCGCTGGGCAAGTTCCTGCGCGAGATGTCGAGCATGCCGGAGGAGGCCGCGCTGGCCAGGGCCGGTTCCGCCGGGCTGGACACGTTCGCCGCCGGCAACCTGCTCGCGTACCTGAGCGAGCAGAAGCAGGCGACGCGGCACGTGCCCGACGACCGCACGCTGTTGATCGAGCGGTACCGCGACGAGCTGGGTGACTGGCGGATGGTGGTGCACTCGCCGTTCGGCGCGCAGGTCAACGCGCCGTGGGCGCTCGCCATTGGCGCACGGCTGCGGGAGCGGCGTGGGATCGAGGCGAGGGTCGCGCACTCCGACGACGGCATCGTGATCCAGCTGCCGGACACTGTGGACGACGACGGCGCGGAGGTGGTGGCCGGCTCGGAGGACGTGCTGCTCGAACCGGACGAGATCGAACAGATCGTGGTGGCCGAGGTGGGCGGCTCCGCGTTGTTCGCCTCCCGGTTCCGTGAGTGCGCGGCACGGTCGCTTCTGCTGCCGCGACGCGACCCGCGCAAGCGGACCCCGTTGTGGCGGCAGCGACAGCGGTCGGCGCAGCTGCTGTCGGTGGCGGCGAAGTACGAGCAGTTCCCGGTGGTGCTGGAGGCCATGCGGGAATGCCTGCAGGACGTGTACGACCTCGGTGGGCTGCGGACGCTGATGTCCGAGGTGCGGTCGCGGAAGATGCGGGTCGTCGAGGTGGAGACGCCGTCCGCCTCGCCGTTCGCTCGGGCGTTGATGTTCGGCTACACCGGCATGTTCATCTACGACGCGGACGTACCGCTCGCGGAGCGGCGGGCGGCGGCACTGTCGCTGGACTCGTCGCTGCTGGCCGAGTTGCTGGGGTCGGAGGCGATCCGGGAGCTGCTCGACCCGGAGGTGCTGGTCGAGGTCGAGCACTCGCTGCAGCGGCTCGACCCGTCACGGCACGCCCGGCACGCCGAGGACGCCGCCGACCTGCTGCGATTCTTGGGTGACCTGTCGCCGGCGGAGGCCGCGTTGCGGGGCGTCGAACCCGGCTGGCTCGACGACCTGGAACGGCAACGGCGGGTCATCCGGGTGCGCATCGCGGGCGAGGAACGGTACGTGATCATCGAGGACGCGGGCCGGATGCGGGACGCGCTGGGCGTGGCGTTACCCGTCGGTGTGCCGGAGGCCTTCACCGAGCCGGTCGGCGACCCACTGGGCGACCTGCTGTCCCGGTACGCCAGGACACACGGACCCTTCCCGGCGCACGACGTGGCGGCCAGGTTCGGGTTGGGCGTCGCGGTGGTCACCGGTGTGCTGGACCGCATGGTCGGCATGAGCAGGCTCGTCCGAGGCGAGTTGCGGCCGGGCGGCACGCACGTCGAGTACTGCGACGCCGACGTGCTGCGCCGGCTCCGGCGTGCGTCGCTGGCGAAACTGCGCTCCGAGGTCGAGCCGGTCGAGCCCGCGGCACTGGGCCGGTTCCTGCCGGTGTGGCACGGGGTCGGCAGACGGCTGCGCGCGGGTCCGACCGCGGACGACGTGCTGTCCGTGGTGGAGCAACTGGCCGGCGCGCCACTGCCGGCGAGCGGGTTCGAGTCGCTGATCATGCCGTCGCGGCTACCCGGCTACGCCCCCGCGCTGCTGGACGAGCTGACCACGGCCGGCGAGGTCACGTGGTGCGGCACGGGCGCACTCGCGGGCGGCGACGGCTGGATCGCCGTGGCACCAACGGATGTGGCCGACCTGCTGTTGCCCGAGGTGGAGGAGGCTGTGCCGGACACCCCGCTGCACGGGGCCGTGCTGTCCGCGATGGACGGTGGCGCGCTGTTCTTCCGCCAGCTCGCGGACCGAGCGGCGGCGATACTGCTCGACGGCGGCGCGGAGGCGCCGCCGGACGCGGATGTCGTCGCGGCGCTGTGGGACCTGGTGTGGTCGGGGCTGGTCACCAACGACACGATCGGGCCACTGCGCGCGGTGGTGTCCGGGCGGGGCGCGGCACACAAACCACGCAGTTCGACACCGAGGGGCCGGTACGCGCGGCTGCGAAGTGCCCGCCCAACCATGCCGAGCCGGACAGGCCCTCCGACGGTCGCGGGCCGCTGGTCGCTCGTGGTCCCACGGGAACAGGACCCGACGCGACGCGCACATGCCCGCGCGGAGGCGTTCCTGGAACGACACGGCGTGCTGACCAGGGGCGCCCTCGACACCGAACGGGTGACCGGCGGTTTCAGTGGCGTGTACAAGGTGTTGCGGGCCATGGAGGAGTCCGGCCAGATCGTCCGTGGCTACGTCGTGGAGGGGCTCGGCGCGTCCCAGTTCGCGGCACGCGGCGCGGTGGACCGGCTCCGCGCACTGTCCCGTTCGGACAACACGCCGGCGACGGACACGAAGGCGACGGTCCTGGCGGCCGCCGATCCGGCACAGCCCTACGGCGCGGCCTTACCGTGGCCGGATCCGGCGGGCGAGGGAAAGCACCGCCCAGCAAGAAAAGCAGGCGCACTCGCGGTGCTTGTGGACGGTGTGCCGGCACTGTACGTGGAACGCGGCGGCCGGTCCCTGCTGTCGTTCACGGAGGACGCGACCACGCTGCGCAGTGCGGCGGAAGGACTGTCGAGGGCAGTCAAGGAGGGCTGGCTGGGACAACTGGCGGTACAGCGAGCAGACGGTGAGGTGGCACTGACCTCCGGCCTGGCAGAAGTGCTGCGGGAAGCAGGTTTCCGCGCCACACCAAAAGGTTTACGCCTCCGCTCCTGATCCGCCCAGTCGGGAAATGTCCCCTACAGCGAGCGATCCATGATCGCGGGTCGGGAGCCAGGCACACCGGGGGTTGCGGTGCGGATACTTTCTGTGGCCTTGGTCAGGGATGCCGTGGCCGGTTCGCGTTGCTGGCCGGTGGTTCGGTGTGGGGATGGGCCGCAACGACGCCGGCAACTACGGCACCGGTTGGTTGACCGGGAACGCCCTCTTCGCACTGCGGGCGGCGGGCTGACGGGCAGCGGCGCGATCGCCGACACGAACCGCGGCGCCACGGGCTACGCGTTACGGAACGACGGCACGGTCTGGGCTTGGGGTGGCAACGCCCACAGCGAGTTGGGCGCTCCCGATGCCCCGTCGGGCCGGCCGGTCCGGGTGACCGGACTGACCGGCGTCACCGCCATCGCGGCCACCGCAGGGACCGGTTACGCGTCGCGGAACGACGGCACGGTCTGAGCATGGGGCTGGAACACCGACGGCCAACTCGGGAACGGCTCGATCGCCACGGAGTCGGGCACGCCGGTCCAGGCCACCGGTCTGTCCAATGTCACCGCGAGCGATCGGCGCGGGCAACACGACGCCCCACGCGGTTGCCGCCACGGCGCGGCGTGGGCGCCAACCGGGACGGCAAGCTCGGCAGTGGCTCGGCAACGGAGTAGTCGCGGGTCCCCGTGCGGGTGTTCGGTCTGACCGGAGCGACCGCCGTGTCCGGTGGCTACCACGCCGCCTGCGCGGTGCGGCAGCACGGCGCGTGTGGGGCCTGGGGCAGCGAGTCGGATGGCGAACTGGGCACCTACATGCCCTGATTCCCGTCACCGCAGGGGGACGCTGGACGGGCGCACACGCCGAACCCGTGACCAGGCTAGCGGGGGGCTACACCATGGGCTCCCGCCTACTTTCCCTTCTCCAGCGCCGCGAGCCGCAGTTCCAGCTGGTCGACGCGGTGTCTGAGCAGCGTCACCTGTGCCTCCAGGCTGACCTCCCGCTCCGCCCGACGCTGGATCCTCGGCGACTGTGCGGCGCGCTCCACCACGGCGTCCAGCGGCACGAGCCGCTGGGGGCCGTTCGGGCCGTCGACCAGGCGGGACTCGATCTCGCCGTTGCGGTACCAGGCACGCAGTGCCGAGCGGGACACCCCTGTCTCCTGCTCGGCCTGGGCCAGTGTGACCCACGGCGTCTCCTCGAGCTGAGCGAACAGCTCCAGCTCATCCCGCCATCGCGACAGCCGCTCATCCCACTCCGCCATACAGGTACCCTATCACTGACACTGTATTGACAGGGTTCAAGACGAGGCGGACCCTCGAAGGCATGTTCGAGCGTTTCACCGCCTTGGCGCGCGGCGTCGTGATCAGCGCCCAGGAAGAGGCCCGGCGCCTCCAGCACAACTACATCGGCACCGAGCACATCCTGCTCGGCCTGTTCGGCGCCCCGACGAGCATCGGCGCGCAGGCGCTGCGGAAGCTGGGCGTCACGGTGACGTCGGTCCGCGAAGCCGTCGAGGCGGAGGTCGGGCGCGGCGACGAAGCACCTACCGGGCACATCCCGTTCACTCCGCGGGCGAAGAAGGTGCTCGAGCTGTCGCTGCGGGAAGCGTTGCAGCTCAAGCACAACTACATCGGCACCGAGCACATCCTGATGGCGATCGAGCGCGAGGGCGAGGGGCTGGCCGCGAAGATCCTCGCCGCTCAACTCCGCGACCTCGGCGCCATCCGCACCACGGTCAGCGAGTTGTTGAGCAGCGGCCAGCGGGAACACGCCACGGACGACATCCCACACCGCACCACCGCCGCCGACGAGGTGGTGACCGTCGCGCAGGCGCTCGCCGGTGACGCGCCGATGGGCAGCCACCATCTGCTGGAGGCTCTGGTCCGCGCCGAGGGCAGCATGGCCGCGAAGGTGCTCCGCGACCTGGGCATCGATCCGGAGGCCATTGCCGAGAAGGTGGACGAGTTCGACGCGGAGGACACCACCGACGCGACCCCGGAGGAGACCGGGGCACGCAAGATGGAACTGCGGGTGACCGACGACGAGGTGCACCTCGTGTTCCGCGACCAGGCGACGGTCAGCCTCGCGAAGACGGTCGCCGAGCTGGTGGGCGGCCCGGTCACGGCGACCGGCCCGGTCACCGGCAGGTTCGTACCACTGTGGACGGCGACCAACGAACTGCTGGTGTCACTGCTGCAGTCCCTGCGCAACGAGCCGCTCCCGGAAGGCGCCGACCGCGGCAAGGCCGCACTGCTCGTCCGCCGGGTGCTGCACGACCGCCTCCGCCGCAGGCGCGGCGAAGGCGGTCGCTGATCAGAGACCGCGCCAGAACGCCAGCTTGTGGTCGGCCGCGTAGTCCGTGCGGTGGACGCCGTTCGGGCCGGACGCCAGTGACAGCACGTACTGGCCCGCGCCGAACCGGGGCCACCCGGCGTCGCCGGTGCTGGCGAAGCGGGTCCAGCGGTCGATCATGGTGTTGCGCAGGTCCCCCTGTTCGGCGGCCGTCAGGTAGCGGACCGAGAACAGGTACGGCAGCTCCAGCATGTGGCTCGCACCGACCGGGAAGCTCGCCTGTGGGAATCCCGGGAACCACGGGGTGTTCCGCTCCGCGAACTCGTACGCGTACACCGGCACGTGGCGGGACAGCAGCCGGCGGGTGCCGTCGATCGGCCGGGCCCAGTTGCGGTCGGTGAGAGCCGCGGCCAGTGCCTCGCTCGGGGAGTCGTAGGCCGACAGCGGGTACCGCGCCAGCACGGCGTCCGCGTCCGTGCCGAACGTCTCCGCCAGTGCGGCCGGGTAGTCAGCCGCCGTGATGGGCGGCAGGCCGGCCAGCTCACGACCGGCGAACTGGCCGGTCTCCTCGTCGTGGTTGCCGCCGTACAGCACGGGCACGCGGTTGAACCGGCCGGACGCGAACGCCTCGGCTGGGCTCATGGGCAGCAGACGCCCGCCGACAACCGGCCGGTAGCCGTCGTGACCGGCTCCTGACGCGGCCACCAGCTCCTCAGGGGTCTTGCGGCGCAGGCAGTCGACGTCCGCGCACTCCAGCGCCTCGACAAGGTCACGGGCCTGCCGCTCCGCTTCGTCCCGCTGCCGAAAACCGTGCTCGGTGCAGCCGGCGCTCTGCACGATCGCTCGCTGGAACAACCGCGCCGAGGCAGGTGACACGAGGTGCGCGCACACGCTGTACCCGCCGGCGGACTGACCCATGATCGTCACATTGCGCGGGTTCCCGCCGAAGGCCGCGATGTTGTCGCGCACCCAGCGGAGTGCGGCCTGCTGGTCGGCCAGCCCGAGGTTGCCGGCGTCCGGGCCGAGGTCAGGGTGTGCGAGGAACCCGAGCGCGCCGAGCCGGTAGTTGATCGTGACCACCACCGCGTCTCCCCTGGTCACCAGCGCGTCCGGGGTGTAGTTCGAGCCGCTGCCGTAGTTGAAGCTGCCGCCGTGGATGTAGACGATCACGGGCCGCCCACCGCCCGGCGCCGCGGGGGTCGTGACGTTCAGCCGTAAGCAGTCCTCGTCCTGGTCAGCCGGCGCGATCGGGATGTCGGTGGGCTGGGGGCAGGCCGGCATATCGCCGGTGGCGGGTGCCAGGGGGACGGGTTTCGGCGGTCCCCAACGTTCGGCTGTGGCGTAGCGAATGCCGGTGTAGGTGCGGGTCTCGGCAGGGGCGGCCTCGGCGGCGGATCCGATGGTGAGCAGTCCGGCGACGGCGGCGAGAAGCAGTGGCTTGATGTTCATGACCGAAACTGTACAAACGCCTTAGGCATTTGTGCAAGACATTTGCCTAAGGCGCACGTGCTAGGCTCTACGCTCATGGGAAACCGGGAAGACCTGCTGGTGGCGGCGAAGCAGTGCCTGCTGGAGAAGGGGTACGACCGCACGACGGTGCGGGACGTCTCGTCCAGGGCGAAGGTGAGCATGGCCGCGATCGGCTACCACTACGGCTCACTGCAGGCGTTGCTGAACGAAGCCATGTTCGAGGCGATGGACGACTGGAGCACCGCGCTCGGCGGGGTGTTCGCCCCGGACCCCGCGGTGGTGGACACGCCGGCCGCGCAGTTCGAGTCCAAGGTGGAACGGCTCATCGACTCGCTCGAGGACGGCCGTCAGTTCTGGCTGGCGAGCTTCGAGGCGTTCATGCAGGCACAGCGGTCACCCGAACTGCGGGAGCAGATGGCGGCCGGCCAACGGGACGGCAGGCAGGGCCTCGCCGCGATGGCGACCGGGCAGCCGGAGGACGAGGTCGAGGACAGCGAGGTGCGCACGGTGGGCGCGGTTCAGCTGGCGCTGATCTCCGGCCTGATGGTGCAGTTGCTGACGGACGAGACCGCGGCTCCCACGGCGAGCGAGGTGATGACCGGGCTGCGCAAGCTGATGGGGCTCACCGAGGAGTGAGCACGCAGAACTCGTTCCCTTCCGGGTCCGCCATGACCTCCCACGGGACCGAGCCCTGGCCGATGTCGGCCTTGCTGGCGCCCAACTGCAGCAGCCGGGTGACCTCCGCCCACTGGTCGTCGTCCGCGTACGGACGGACGTCCAGGTGCACGCGGTTCTTCACCGTGTGCGGGTGTTCCGTGCGGATGAACTCCAGCCATGGCCCCCGGGAGTCCGGAGAGCGCAGCGACGCCGTCCACTCGGTTGTCTCCAGCACGGGCCAGCCCGACGCCGCCGACCAGAACTCCGCCATGCGTAAAGGGTCCAGGGCGTCGACCACCACGGCGGCCATGGCGCCCGTCATCGCGTACTCGGGGCGCGGGTCCAGCACGCAGAACTCGTTGCCCTCCGGATCGGCGAGGACCACCCACGGGACGTTGCGCTGGCCGATGTCGGCGCGCGTGGCACCCAACGACAGGGCATGCGCCACCTGCGCCACCTGGTGGTCCGGGGAAGCGCTTGCCACGTCCAGGTGGACGCGGTTCTTCGTCGTCTTCGGATCGGCGACCGGGACGAAGACGAGGTCGAAGCGCCAGCCGTCGTCCGGGGGCGCGGTCACGTCGACCTCGTCCGCGTCGGCGTGAGAGACCTGCCAGTCCAGGAAATCCACCCAGAACTTGGCCAGCCGCGTCGGGTCGGCCGCGTCGACCACCACGTTGCACAGTCGCGTGGGCATGCGAAGAAAACTAGCGGAAACCACTGACAGCATCGAATGGTCGCTTCGCTCTTCCTCCACTCAAGACGCCGTCTTCCCTCCTGCGCGCGGAGACCCCGGGCTCGTTCCTCGCGGGGGCCTCCGTGCTCGTCAGTCCAGACCGAGGACAGTTCGCGACGAGCCGGCTGGGCGCGCAACCCCTCGCCACGCCGTTGCCGGCGAGGTCGGGAACTGTCCTCGCAGTCCGCTCCGCCGCTCCGCTCCTGATCAGCGGGTCGCCATTCGCAGCAGGTCCTGTAGTTGTGCCACGGCCTCCGGGTCGCCGGCCTCCATGACGTGGGCGCCTGGTCGCCTGCCCCACAGCCACAGGTACATCCCGGCCGGGTCGCTCGACACGATCGCGTCGACCTGTTCGTCGGCGTCGGCTTTCCATGCCGACGTGCCGGTCGGCGTGATCTGGGCGATCCAGCGCCTGCCGCCGGTGTGGATGGCGACGCGGCCCGGGCGTGCGTCGTAGACGCCGAGCACGCTCAGGCGGTGGGTGAACCACAGGGTCAGGACCTCGTCGACGCCGTCGAGCGCGATCTGCGGTGGGATGCCGCCGACCATCGCGGCGGCGCCGCTCATCTGCACGTCGTGCCGGTGCACGGTCGTCTCGTGGGCGAGCCTGCGGCACCAGAAACCGTAGTTCTGGTGTTCCGGCCACCACGTGGGGCAGCCGTCGAGCGGGTCGTGCTGTGCCAACTCGTGGACGACCTCCAGAAGGCCAGCACGCAGGTAGTCGATGAGCGGCTGGCCGTCGGCGGGCGCACGCTGCCAGCGCGTCGGGCGCTCGCCGTCGTGCAGCCACGACACCACCATCCGGTACACGCTTCCGACGTGCCGCACGACCTCGCCGAGCCGCATGCCCGCCAGGTACGGCACCTCCGACTCGGGATCGGACCCGGTGGCCGAGGTGGCCAGCCGCTCTCCCTCAACCTCCAGCACGTCGAGCAGGTTGGCGTAATCGATCAGGGGGGTGACGGTCACTGGTCGCGCACACCGCGGATCATGCGTGCCACCAGGTCGATGAACTGCCCGGTCTGCCGTACGAGGTCGTCGGCCGACCGGATGCTGACCGCCCGCGTGATCCCCGCCTGCACCGACGCGCGGGTCGCCGAGCAGGACGCGAAGAACGCCGCCCACTCCCGCAGTTCCGGCGCCACCGAGGACAGCAGCGTCCACACGCTCATCGGGCGCGAGCGGCCGCGATGTGGCCGTCCACGCAGCGCGAGCAGCGCGGCGGCGGCTCGCAGCGCCGCGAGGTAGGCCGCCGCGAACCGCTGCGCCGGGTTGTCCTCCAGCGCGGCGTCCGCCAACCCGGTCTCGGCCTGGGCGAGCAGGCCGAGCGGGGACTCCGGTGCCACCGAGTGGTTCAGGGTCGCGGTCACGGGGATCGACCTCCTCGCGAATCGGGAATCATCACTGGCTGTGACGAACCCGCCGAGGGGAAGCCGGCGGCGCTCGGTGGCGAGGTGCTTCCCCCACCCCACCACCGAGCATGAGGTTCGAACTAGTGTTCGAACACCTCCACCATAACTCCGGGTGCCGGAAGACTCAACCTCGACCTGGGAATTTCAGGGGCGAGACAGCACACGCGCGTGGTCAGATAACCCCATGACCACTCTCGACCACCCTTCGATCAGCAAACTGGCCGCCGCACTGCGCGAGGCCGGCATGTCCGAGGCCGCGGACGGCATCCGGATCCTCGACGACGAGGTGCGCACCGCGGCGGCGGCCGCGCAGGCCCTCGGCGTGGAGGTCGGAGCGATCGCCAACAGCCTCGTGTTCCGCGCTACGTACGGTGACGAGGTGCGGCCGCTGCTGGTGCTCACATCCGGCGCGCACAGGGCGGACACCGCGGTGCTGGCCAAGCTGACCGGGGCGGACGAGATCGGGAAGGCGGATCCCGCGTTCGTGCGGGAACACACGGGTCAGGCTATTGGGGGCGTGGCACCTGTAGGCCATCCGCATCGGCTTCACACCATTGTCGACAAGGACCTGGCACGCTATGAGGTGGTGTGGGCGGCCGCAGGCCACCCGAAGTCGGTGTTCCCGACGACCTGCGCCGAGCTGCTCGTGTTGACGGGGGGCACGGCGACGGACGTCGCTGGGTAGGAGGAGAATCGCTCGTCGTGACCGCGGTTCCGCCACGCGTAGAACGGTTCGTCGAACTCACCGCCGACGAGCTGCGTGCCCGCCTGCCAGAAGCACTGTCGCTGTACGTGACGGCCATGCGCTACCCGGCCGGCACCGCCGAGCAACGCGCGCCCATGTGGCTCGCGCACATGCTGCGGGCGGACTGGAGCTGCGTCGGTGCCTTCGACACCGACGACCGCATGGTCGGCATCGCCTACGGCTACCGGGGCGCTCCGGGGCAGTGGTGGCACGAGCAGGTGCGGCGCGGCATCATCGAGCGGTCCGGCGTCGCGCTGGCCGACCGCTGGCTCGACGACTACTTCGAGCTGACCGAGGTGCACGTCCTCCCCGTCACCCAGGGCAGGGGCGTCGGCGAGCAGCTGCTCCGACGGCTGCTGAGCAGTGTGCGCAGCACGAAGGTGCTCCTGTCGACGCCGGAAGGCCCGTCGCGGGCGTGGCGGCTGTACTACCGGGTGGGCTTCACGGACGTGCTGCGCCACTACCGGTTCACCGGCGACCCTCGGCCGTTCGGCGTGCTGGGGCGTGTTCTTCCACTCTGAATCAAGACACAAGTGACCGTGCACTGTGTTCGACCACAGTGAACGCTGACGGCCGGGCCGGTCTGACCACCCGGCCGTCATCAGCTAGCTGACCATGTCCTCCGGCTGCGTGGCGGCAGCCACCGGCTTCTCTGCCGGCAACGGAAGCTCCAAGATCGGGGCCGGCTCTCTGGCCGGCACTAACCTGCGTGCCCACCGACGCATTCGGTCGGTGAGTGTTTCCAGCTGGTCAAGCGGGATGGTGTGGCCGTACCGGGCCTTGGCCGCCAGATAACGGCGGGCCTCACGGCTCTGACCACGCACCAGGAACGGCTTCTGCTCGACCTGGAAGTCCGCCGTGGACAGAGCGGCCACCTTGGCCGGGTTGTTCGTGAGCAGCCGGATCCGCTTCAGGTTCAGGCTGCGCAGAATCGCCACGGCGTCCTCATAGGTCCGGGAATCCTCCGGCAGGCCGAGCATTCGGTAGCTGGAGAAGGTGTCCAAACCCTTGGTCTGCGTCAACTGGTAACCACGTGCCTTGGCAAGCAGTCCAGCTCCCCGCCCTTCCTGGTCGAGGTAGACGAGCACACCGGCGCCCGCCTTGCGCATCATCGCCATCGACTGTCGCAACTGGTCACGGCAGTCGCAGTCGACGGACTCGAAGATCTCGCCGTACACGCATCGGGAATGAATCCGAACGAGACATCCGTCCGTCGGTTCACCGAACACGGCGGCGCACGGCCGGTTGCCGTGCATGTCGGAAACATCGCCGAGCACGACGACGCGGAAGTCCCCGTCAGCGTGCCTCAGTTCGTGTTCCGTCAGGTTCCTTTCGCCCACGCGGGCTACCCCACACTCTGGTCCGACTCCATCGTTCGCCCAACCTCGTTGGGCTTGGGCATGGCGTCTGTGATGATGTCGATGGATAGGTTCGTGGCCATCGCCGCGGTCGCCCACTTGAGGGTTTCTTCGGTGAGGGCCCCTCTTCCGATCCTCAACAAATGGTGCAACAAGGCGGCCGAAAAGGCCTCCCGAGCGCCGGGTGAGTCGGTAAGCGGTACCGATGGTGAGGCGATCTCCACCTCGAGTTCACGAGAGCTGATCCGCGCGCGGAAATTGTCCACGACACAGACCGTCGTTACCCCCATGGTGCGCAGCTGGCGTGCGACCACATCCATATTCCGGTCGCCGCCGCGGTCCGGAAGTAGCTGCCGAAGAGCCCATTCCGATCCGACAACGTAATCGACCCCAGCTAGCTGCCCATATATCTGCTGTGGACGTTCCATGGGCGGCGACGCCTGCAGCAGTACGAGCGGTTCCCTGGGCAGTCGCCGTGCGGTGTCCAAAGTCCACTTCACGACGTCCACCGGCGCTTCCAACGTCACGAGCACGGCGTCGGCGTGTGCCAGGGCCTGGCTCATGGCCTGATCTCGCATGTCTCTTGTGGAGAGTGCGACACGGAGCTCGTTCTTCCAGCCGATCGTGGCGGCGTCTCCGTTGGGCAGCACAATAACCTGTGCCACCGGGGTCGCTTCGCCGGGCACTCGTTTGATCAAGTCGGTGCTGAGGTCCTCGGTCCGCATGTACTCGATCAGCCGGTTCGCCGCCTCGTCGTCACCCACGGCGGCGGCGAAGCGGACGTCCAGCCCCATGCGCACACCGGCGACGGCGAGGTTCAGGCCTTTGCCACCCGGGTTCATCTGGAACGACGTCGCCTGCACCGAGGTACGCAACTCCGGCAGCGACTCCACCACGGAGACGAGATCCATGACCGCGCCGCCGACCACCACGACCGCGTTGGCACGCTCCTCCGTCGACGTCGGGCGCACCCCACCGGCCGCGCGGACGCAGCGCTCGGCCAGCACGCCAAGGGTGCGTTCCTCGATCGAGCCACGCAGCCCGCGCACGGTCGGCGCGGGCGGCGCCGTCGGCACACCCATCAGCTCGTGCAGCGCGATCCAGCCCTCGGACAGGGCGATGCGGCGGACCCCCAGGTCAGCACGGTAGAGCCGATTGGCGAGCTCGGGCCGGTCGTCCAACCGATCCTGGAGCAGGCCGAGCGCGAGCACGACATCCGCGATGAGCCGGTCGGTGGGCGACAGCTCCGCCACGACGCCGGCGACCGCGTCCACGATCGCCTGCTCGACGGGCACCCCGGACTCACGGATCACGCGCTGGACCACCGGCAGGTCGGCCAGGACCCTGGTGTCCACCTCGGTGTCGCGAAGCCGCCGCGCACTCAGGCCGGCATGGGTCCTCAGCTTGAGGAAGACGCCGCGGACGCCGATGACTTCCGCGTCGGTTGCCATGACCAACCTCCACTGCATGTCATTTGCCTCCCACTATCTCGCGTGGGGCAAGCACCTGGTTATGGAGCAAACCGGTGAAATCTTGTCCGAAGGCCGTCTGATCTGCTAGACCGGTCGTCATAGTTGATATTGGCCAGAACGTCTGCCACCTGCAGTGATGATGAGATGACGATCACAGTGGCGACCACAATGTGACGCACCGATCGCGGTACGTACAAACCTGATCACAGTCGCACACTGTGATTTTTTCGTCACCTGATTGGTCGAATCTGACAGACTTTCCGCGTTGATTTTGTGCCTAGATCGCCGCCAGGCGCTCCCGCATGGTGTCCAGCCCCATCTGCCCCAGGTACAGCGCCTGCATGTGGAACTCCTTGAGGTCGAAGTCCGCGCCCTTGCGTGCCCTGGCCTCGTCGCGGGCCGACACCCACAACCGCTCGCCCAACTTGTACGCCGGCGCCTGGCCAGGCCAGCCGAGGTAGCGGTCCACCTCGTCGACGACGAGGTCGTGTTCGGTGATCGTGCGGGTCAGCATGAACTCAAGGCCGAGGTCGGGGGTCCACGTCTCGCCCTCGTGGAAGCCCGTGCCCGCCGGGATGTCCAGCTCGAGGTGCATGCCGATGTCGATGATCACCCGGGCGGCGCGGAAGATGCTCTCGTTGAGCATGCCGAACAGGTTGCCGTCGTCGTCGAGGTAGCCGAACTCGCGCATCAGGCGCTCGGCGTACAGGGCCCAGCCCTCGGAGTACGCCGGCACCCACGCCAGCATCCGCTGGAACTTGTTCAGCCGCTCGGCCTGGTGCATCGCGGTGGCGATCTGCAGGTGATGGCCCGGCACGCCCTCGTGGTAGACGATGCTCAGCTCACGCCAGGTGGTGAAGGACTCCTTGTCCGGCGGCAGTGCCCACCACATCGCGCCGGGCCGGCTGAAGTCGTCGCTCGGATGCGTGTAGTAGGCGCCGGCCGAGCCGCCGGGCGGGGCGATCTTGCAGTCCAGCCGCATGATCTCGTCGGGGATGTCGAAGTGCACGCCGCGCAGGTCGGTGAGCGCCTGGTCGGACAGCTTCTGCATCCAGTCGCGGAACGCGGCGACCCCGTGCACCTGGTAGCGCGGGTCGGCGTCCAGCACCTCGGCGGCCTCGGACAGCCCGGCACCCGGCTTGATCCGGTTCGCGATCTCGCGCATCTCGGTCTCGATCCGCAGGAACTCCGCCCAGCCCCACTCGTAGGCCTCGCGCAGGTCCAGAGCGGCGCCGAGGTAGCGCCGGGACCACAGCCGGTACGCGTCCTCGCCGACCGCGTCCTTCGCTGGTGCCTTCGGCAGCAGGTCGGCGCGCAGGAACTCGGCGAGCCCGGCGTAGGCCCGCGAGGCGGCCACCGCGCCGGCGTCGAGGTCGGCACGCACGCTGTCCGGCACGTCGGTGGCACCGGCCACGAAGCCGGTGAAGAAGCCGTCGCCCCACTTGGCGCACTGGTCGGCCACCTTGGTCACCTGGCGCCTGGCGGCGACGTGGCCGCCCTCGGCGGCGTGCCGCAGCCCGGCCTGGTAGCTCGCGACCGCGCCCGGCAGGCGGGACAGCCTGGTCGCGATCGTCGCCCAGTCCTGCGCCGTGTCCGTCGGCATCAGGTCGAACACCTCACGCAGCTCCTGCACGGGGCTGGCCAGCACGTTCAGGTCGCCATCGACCAGACCGGCGTCGTGCAGCTCGACCTCGACCCCGAGACGCTCGGTGAACACCGCCTTCGCGACACGCTCCGACTCGTCGCCCGGCTCGACCGCCGCGACGTCCCGCAACGCCTGCCGTGCCAGGTCGCCACGGGCCGCGCAGCCCTCCGGGGAGAGGTCTGGCCACTGGTCGTCGTATCCGGGGATGCCGAGACTGGTGGCGGTGGTCGGGGACAGTCGTACATAATCGTCCACATAGGACTCTGCGATGCGGTGCACGGTCATGGCGCGGACGCTACTCACTCCCCTTCTGGCAAGCACGGGATTTCGCTCGAAGGTTGGCAGCTGGCAGGATGGCGCGGTGCGCAGGGTTTCCAGGGTCGTCGGGCTACTCTTGCTGTTCGGCGTGCTGGCCGGTTCCCTGACCGGGTGCTTACGGGTGCACGCGGCGCTCGCGATCTCCCCGGACGATCGCGTGTCCGGCACACTGGTCGTCGCGGCGTTACCGGTGAACGACCAGGACAACGGACCGATACTGACCATTCCGCCGGAGCTCACCGAACGGGTCCGCTCCGAGAAGTACACCCAGGACGGTTACGTCGGGCAGAAGGTGACGTTCTCCGACCTGCGATTCGTCGACGTGGCACAGCTCGTGCAGACCATCTCCGAGGCCAGGCAGTACCGGCTGTCGTTGCGCCGGGCCGGGGACCTCGTGACGCTGGCGGGCTCCATCGATCTCACCCAGGTCCCGAAGGACCGCGCGGACGTGCAGATCAAGGTCGCTTTCCCCGGTTCGGTCAACCGCACCAACGGCACCGAGGGCGACGACGACGCGGTCAGCTGGTCCCCGAAACCGGGTGCGGTGACCGAGTTCGACGCGATCTCCGAGTACTCCAGCGCGGGCGGCGAGTCCTGGGAGAAGTGGGCACTGATGGTCGGCGGCGCCGCCGGCCTGGCCGCGATCGTGGCCACGCTGCTGGCACTGATCGCCCACCGCCGCAGCCTGCGGGCAGACCGGGCACAGGCCGCCAGCGTTATCTAGCTCGGGCAAGGCCGCCGACGCCTTCGGCGCAGACTTCCGAAACGCTCCAGCCGCGCTCTAGCCGACTGGCTGTGCTGTGCGGCCGGG
Organism: Actinophytocola sp.; assembly: GCF_036378875.1. Taxonomy (GTDB): domain Bacteria; phylum Actinomycetota; class Actinomycetes; order Mycobacteriales; family Pseudonocardiaceae; genus Actinophytocola. The sequence continues at coordinate 7,321 of NZ_DASUVO010000010.1, read as the reverse complement.
GACCAGGCCCAGGCGCTCGACCACGATCTCCTTCGTCGCCTTCGAGCGGTTGAACGTGTAGAAGTGCAGGCCGGGCACGCCTTCGGCGAGCAGCCGTTCGCACAGCTCGGTGGTCACGTCCATGCCCTCCTCGCGGAAGGACTTCGCGTCGTCGGCCAGCGGGTCGAGGCGGGCGGCCAGGGCGGCCGGGACCGGCGCGCCGGACAGCTCGACCGTCTTACCCAGGATCTTCGGCGTGGTCAGCGGCATCACCCCGGGCAGCAGCAGGGTTTCACACCCGGCCGCCGCGACCCGGTCACGCAGGCGCAGGAAGTCGTCCGCCTCGAAGAACAGCTGGGCGATGGCGAAGTCCGCGCCCGCGTTCAGCTTGCGGACCAGGTACTTCGTGTCCGTGTCGAGGTCGCCGGAGCGGGGGTGGCCGTACGGGAACGCGGACACGCCGACGCAGAAGTCGCCGAGGGAGCGGACCAGCCGCACCAGTTCCTCGGCGTACTCCAGGCCCTGCGGGTGCCGGACCCACTCGCCGTTGGGGTCGCCAGGCGGGTCGCCACGCACGGCCAGCACGTTGCGGATGCCGATCGAGGCGTACCAGCCGATGACGTTGCGCAGCTCGGCCACCGACTGGTCGACGGCGGTGAGATGCGCCATCGAGACCAGCGTGGTCTCCGTCACCACCCGGCCCGTGGTGCGGATCGTGCGGTCCCGGCTGGAACCGCCCGCGCCGTAGGTCACCGACACGAACGCGGGGTCGAGGCCCTCCAGCGACCGGATGGCGTTCCACAGCCGCAGCTCGTCCGCGTCGTCGCGCGGGGGCATGAACTCGACCGAGAAGACGGGCCGATCGCCCGGAATGCGGTCCACCACCGTTGTCATGCACCCAGGGTAATGACCCGGGCTACACGGGTCCTCGAAGCACCCCGGGCGCAGCGGGTGGGACCCGAACACGGACGATAGACACGTGACCTTGGAGCGCCTGAACGAGCAGAACGGTATCGACTCCGCGGTACACCACCACGTGGAGGCCGTGCTCCGGCGCTACCTCACCGAGCGGCGGGCGGACCTGCCCGAGCTGGCGCAGACCTTCGCCACGGCGGTGGACACGCTGTCCGACTTCGCGTTACGCGGCGGCAAGCGCATCCGGCCGACGTTCGCGTGGTGGGGCTGGCGGGCCGCCGGGGGCGCGGCGAGCGGGCCGGACGCCGAGGCCGTGCTCACCGCGGTCAGCGCGCTCGAGCTCATCCAGACCTGCGCACTCGTCCACGACGACCTCATGGACGCCTCCGAGCTGCGCCGGGGCAACCCGACCGTGCACGTCCGCTTCGCCGAGGCCCATCGCGCCGGTGCCTGGCTCGGCGAGCCGGAACGGTTCGGCATGGCGGCGGCCATCCTGCTGGGCGACCTCGCGCTGGCCTGGGCGGACGACATGTTCACCGGTGCGCCCCTGTCCGAGGACATGCGACAGGCGGCCCGCGCCCCGTGGCTCGCCATGCGGGCGGAGATGTTCGCCGGCCAGTACCTCGACGTGCTGGCCCAGGCCGAGGGCGACGAGTCCGAGGACCGCGCGCTCGGCGTGGCCAGGCTCAAGACCGCCGCGTACACCGTGGAACGGCCGCTGCACATGGGTGTCGCGCTGGCCGGCGCCGAAGCGGACACGATCACGGCGGTGCGGAGGTTCGGCACCGACATCGGGGTGGCGTTCCAGCTGCGGGACGACCTGCTCGGCGTCTACGGCGACACCGAGGTGACCGGCAAACCGGCCGGCGACGACCTGCGGGAAGGCAAGCGGACCCTGCTCGTGTCGCTGGGCCTGCGCTACGCCGAGGCGGCCGGCCGGCACGCGGACGCCAAGCTGCTGCGTGGCGCGCTCGGCGACCCGAACCTGAAGCGGCACACCGTCGAGCAGGTGCGGGCCCTGCTCGTCGAGGTCGGCGCGGTCGACGAGCTGGAACGGCGGATCGAGACGCTGACGACCTCGGGCATGGCCGCACTCGACGCGGCGGGGCTGGCGGAGCCCGGCCGTACCCGGCTCGCGGACCTCGCGATCGCGGCGACCCGGCGGGACCGCTGACAATGCGGCAGGTCAGCGGCTCCACCGACCACGTCGTCGTGGTCGGCGCGGGGCTGTCCGGGCTGTCCGCCGCACTCCACCTGGCCGGCGCCGGCCGGCAGGTGACCGTGCTGGAGGCCGCGCCGAGCGTCGGTGGCCGGGCGGGCGGTGACCAGCTGGGCGCGTACCGGATCGACACGGGCGCGTCCGTGCTGACCATGCCGGACCTGATCGACGAGGCGTTCGCCGCGGTCGGGTCGTCGCTGGCCGAGCGGGTCGAGCTGACCCGGCTGGAACCGGCCTACCGCGCACACTTCGCCGACGGCAGCACGATCGCCGTGCACACCGACGCCGACGCCATGGAGGCCGAGGTCCGCCGGGTCGCGGGCGCACGGGACGCGGCCGGCTACCGGAAGCTGCGTGCCTGGCTGACCGACCTGTACCGGATCGAGCGCGACACGTTCATCGGCGCGAACTTCGACTCCCCGTTCGACCTGCTCACCCCCAAGCTCGCGCACCTGGTCGCGATGGGTGGGTTCGGCCGGCTGGGTCCCCGGATCGGCCGGTTCCTCGCCGACGAGCGGCTGCGGCGGCTGTTCTCGTTCCAGTCGCTGTACGCGGGCCTCGCACCCGGCCGGGCGCTGGCCGCCTACGCCGTGATCGCGTACATGGACACGGTCGCCGGGGTGTGGTTCCCGCGTGGCGGGGTCGCCTCGGTCGCCGACGCCATGGCCGACGCCGCGACCGACGCCGGCGCGGACGTCCGGGTGTCGACGGGCGCCGCCTGGCTCGAACGCCGTGGCGAGAAGGTCATGGCCGTGCGCACCACGCACGGCGAGCGGATCCCGTGCGACGCGGTCGTGCTCACCCCCGACCTGCCCAACAGCTACCGGCTGCTCGGCATCACCCCGCGCCGCCCGCTGCGGCCCCGCTGGTCGCCGTCCGCGGTGGTGCTGCACGCCGGCGTCACCCGCACATGGCCCGCGCTCGCGCACCACACGGTGTTCTTCGGCGCGAACTGGGACCGCACGTTCGACGAGATCCTCCACCGCGGCCGGCTCATGAGCGATCCGTCGCTGCTGGTCACCAACCCGACCGCGACCGACCCCGGTCTCGCGCCGGCCGGCAGGCAGGTGCTGTCGGTGCTCGCGCCCTGCCCGAACCTGGTGACCGGGCACGTCGACTGGGCACGGGTCGGCCCCGCCTACCGGGCGGAGCTCGGCGCGGTGCTGGCCGCCAGGGGTCTCGACGGGTTCGACGACGCCGTGGAGGTCGAGCGGCTGGTCACGCCTGCCGACTGGGCGGCGGCCGGGCTCGCGGCCGGCACCCCGTTCTCGCTGGCGCACACGTTCCCCCAGACAGGTCCGTTCCGGCCGCGCAACCTGGTCCGCGGCGTGACCAACGTCGTGCTGGCCGGGTGCGGGACGACGCCGGGCGTCGGCATCCCGCCGGCCGTGATCTCGGGCCGCCTCGCGGCGGCGCGGGTGCTCGGAGGGCGCCGTGATCGTCCTGTGAGGTCATCCCGGCGCGTGGCCGTCCGATGACTTGCGATACTCCTCCGGGGCAGGCGCCGCACAGTCCGATCAGGCGCGGCCGGATGGGGAGTCGCACGATGGCAGGAAAACCGCGTCTGGTGGCCTTGTTCGTGGCGGGCGTGTTCGGGCTGGCCGCCTGTACGAACCAGGTGGCGGGCAGCGCCGCGGGGGTGAAGATCGGCCCGCTCACCACCGGCGAGGCGACCGCGGCGGCGCTGGCCGGCTTCGCCGAGGCGGCCGCCGTGCGGTACCAGGGCGAGCTGACCGCGTCCGACGGGTCGGCGTTCACCGTCGACCTGACCGCGACCAGCAGCGGCGAGGTGTTCGGCAACATCACCGTCGAGGGTCTCGGCGCGGCCATCGTCGTGCTCGACAAGACCCTTTTCCTGAAGGGCGCTCCCGAGTTCTGGTCCGCCATGGCCGCCCGTTTCGGGGTCACATCCGGCGACGGCACCGCGCTCGGCAACCGCTGGGTGAAGCTGCCGACCGTCCTGTTGGGCGTCGAGTTCGGCGACATCTTCACCCCGGACGTGGTCGCCCAGACCGCGGGCACGGCCACCAAGGACGCCGGCAAGGAGCTCACCCCGACCGGTGACGTGCTGGAGGTGCCCGTCAGCGGCGGCACGGTCTCGCTCGCGAAGGACGCGCCGCATCCGGTGGTCGCCATCGCGCTCGACGAGATCGGCAGCGCCGAGAACACCAAGGCCAAGAACGTGAAGGTCACGGTCGCCGACGCGTCCACGACCATCAACAAGACCTACTCCGACCTCGCGGCGCAGGCGAAGAACGAGCTGGGCACCGCTGTCGACGCGCTCACCTCGATCTCGCAGGGCAACAACCGGTTCGACGCGTGCGCCGCGGCCAGCTGCACGCTCGCCGTGGACGTCACCAACCCGTCGAAGCGGGCGGTGCGGGTGCACCTGCGGGCCGACTGGACCGGCGACAACGCACCGCTCGGCACCTGTGAGCAGGTCTCCGAGCCGGTCGCGCCCGGTGCGTCGGCCACGATGAGCTGCGCGATCACCTCGCCGGGGTGGGTGAGCTTCTTCCAGCGCGCCAACACGGTTCCCGGCACCCACCCGTACGGCGCGGTGTGGACCGCGCTCGCGCTCGCCGACCCGCCGGACGTCGCCTCGCTCGACGAGCGGGGCGCGGCCGCGCCAGCTGACCCGAAGCAGGCGAAGGAGGCCGAGAGCGGCTTCGCCGTGTACGAGATCGCGTCGGCGGGTGGGGTGTGGAAGTACGGCGTGGTGGCGGCGCGGTACTGGCGTGATCACGCGAAGGACCAGCTGACCGGCTGCCTCGGCGTCACCGGGGCCGTGTGCACGTACTCGCTCGTCACCACCACGGACAACCAGGGCGCGGCGTACGCGCTCTCGAACCAGCTGGTCGCCGACTTCCAGAAGACCAAGGGCGCCTGCCCCGCCGGCCAGTGGGTGAGCTGTCCGAAGTGACGTTGGACGAGGCCTACCGGGCGTGCCGGCGGATCAACGCGCGCTACGGGCGCACGTATTTCCTGGCCACGCGCCTGCTGCCGGCGGACAGCCGGCCCGCGGTGCACGCCCTGTACGGCTTCGCCCGTCTCGCGGACGAGATCGTCGACAACGCGGTCGCCCCGGGCGACCCGGCCCACGCGCTCGACACGCTCGAGAAGGCACTCGCGGAGGCGTTCGCCCTGAGCGGGCCGCCGGCGTCTGGACTGACGAGCACGGAGATCCCTGTGCGAGGAACGAGCCCAGGGATCTCCGCGCGCAGGAGGGAAGACGCCGGGTACAGGCCCGCGAACGCCGAGCGGAGCGAGGCCATGTCACAGCCGGCTCATCCGGTGCTGTTCGCGCTCGTGGACACCGTGCGGCGGTACCGGATCGACGAGACGCTGTTCGCCGAGTTCCTCGCGTCCATGCGGATGGACCTGACCGTCACCGGATACGCGACGTTCGCCGACCTCGCCGAGTACACGCACGGCTCGGCCGGGGTGATCGGGCTGCAGATGCTGCCGGTGCTCGGCACCGTGGGTCCGCGCGAGGAGGCCGCGCCGTACGCGGCCGCGCTGGGTGAGGCGTTCCAGCTCACGAACTTCCTGCGGGACGTCGGCGAGGACCTCGACCGCGGCCGGCTGTACCTGCCGGCCGACGAGCTGGCGGCGTTCGGTGTGGACCGTGCCATGCTCGAACAGGCCCACCGTGCGGGCCGGACCGAGCGGCCCGTCCGGCGGGCGCTGGCGCACCTGGTGTCGTACACACGGGCGCTGTACCGCGGCGCCGAGCCCGGGATCGCGTTGCTGCGTGCGGAGTCCCGGCCGTGCATCGGGACCGCGACCCGGCTGTACCGGCACATCCTCGACGAGATCGTGTCGTGCGACTACGACGTGCTCGGCCGGCGCGTGATCGTGCCGACCTCCCGGCGGTTACGGGTGGCCGCGCCGGGACTTGCCCTCGCGGCGGCCAGAGCGCTGCCCTTTCGGGTCGCGCGCGGCTCCCGTTAACCCGGTCCGGCATCGCTGCCGTCACGGCGGTCCGGCCGCCATCCTCGCTGGTAGGGCCACGGAGGTCGTGGCCGGTGGCGCCGGAAGGAAACGTCGATGTCGATGCCAGACGGAGCACAGCTCTCCGAGGACGGCAAGTATTGGTGGGACGGCTCGGACTGGCAGCCGGTACCCGAGGACGGTGGCGGCTCGGTCGAGGTCGGCCAGCTCAGCGAGGACGGCCAGTGGAAGTGGGACGGCAGCCAGTGGCAGCCGGCCGAGGACGCGGAGGGCGGCAGCGGCCTGCACGAGGCGCTGACCTCGCAGGGCTTCGACATCGCGCCGGAAGCCGCTGACGTGGACTACGTCACGCAGATCCACGAGCACCTGAACAACTGGTACCAGGGGCTCGACGCGAACGCGCAGGCCATCGTGGACTCCCTGTCCGCGGACGGCGCCGACACGCTGCTGGCCGACCCGGAGGTCGGCGTCGTGTCCGCGGACGACCCGCTGGTCGTGGCGTTCGCCGGCACGGACAAGACGCTTGGCGAGTCGCTCGAGGCGACCGGCCAGGCACTCGAGCAGGTCCAGAGCTGAGAGGGGATGACCAATGTCGTGGGATGAGTTCACCGCGTGCGCGGGCGAGGACGGGCAGATCCTCTACGAGGCCGGCGAGGACGCGATCAAGGAATTCGCTGAGCTCTGGGACTCGCTGCCCGAGGTCGTGCAGAACATGCTGAAGAAGGCGGCCGAGTGGGGCGGCAGCTTCCTGGCGAGAGCGCTGGCCAGAGCCGGCCTAGCGGCCGCCGAAGCCATCGCCGCCGCCGCTGTCGGCGTCGGACTCGGCACCCTGGTCGCGATCATCGCGGACTGCTACGACAAGCTGTGACACTCGGGGTGCCCGGCGGCTCGGTGTCCTGAAGGGCATCCTCGGGACACCGGCCACGCAGATCCGGATGTCCTGAAGGGACCTTCGAGGCGCTGAACCTGGATCCACCGATGATCTTGTCGGGTGGCGCACCTTGCAGGGAGGGCCTGGTCAGGCCCGCTTCGCGGGTGCCGGGCGCGCAGCGCCCGACGCGCACCCGCAGGGTGCGCGTCGCGAAGGACGCGTTGGGGACGTGGCCGGTGTCCTGAACGACGCGATCGGGACGTTCAACGACATGAGCGCGTCTTTCGGGACACCGCCTGTGGCGTGAACACGCTGTTCGTGCGCGGCCAGCGCGACGTGAGGGTGCGTTGATGGACGCCGCCCGCGAAGCGGGCTCCGCCCGC
>NZ_DASUVO010000009.1:0-44210 GCF_036378875.1 Actinophytocola sp. | reverse complement strand
CGGGTGAGCTTGAGTTTGTGGGTCGTGTTGATGAGCAGGTGAAGATTCGGGGGTTCCGGGTTGAGCCTGGTGAGATCGAGGCGGTGTTGGCCGGGCATCCGGCGGTGGCGCATGCGGTGGTGGTGGTGCGTGAGGACCGTCCGGGGGACAAACGTTTGGTCGGTTATGTTGTTGCCGCGGGTGACGTGGATTCTGCTGAGTTGCGGGGGTTTGTGGCGGAGCGGTTGCCGGAGTACATGGTGCCGGCGGCCGTGGTGGTGTTGGACGCGTTGCCGGTGACCCCGAACGGGAAGCTTGATCGTCGGGCGTTGCCTGCTCCGGACTTCACAAGGGAGCAGGGGTATCGGGCGCCGAACACCCCGGTGGAGGAGTTGTTGTGCGGCGTGTTCGCCGACGTGCTGGGGCTCGAGCAGGTCGGGATCGACGACAACTTCTTCGACCTCGGTGGCGACAGCATTGTGTCGATCCAGGTGGTCAGCAGGGCCCGTGGCCTGAGCGTGGACATGACACCCAGACACATCTTCGAACACAAGACCATTCGGCGTATCGCCCAGCACGCCACGCTGAGTGGGAAGTCCCGCCCCACAGCGGACGACGGCGTGGGACCGGTCGAGATCACCCCCATCATCGCGTGGATGAAGGAGCGGCTGGGTGCGGCCCGGACCTTCCACCAATCCATGCTGGTTCAGACCCCCGCGACCGCCGACCTGGACCGGCTCGTCGAACTTCTCCAGACCGTGCTCGACGCACACGACGTTCTGCGCCTGCGAGTCGACCTGGACGTCGATCCCTGGCGGCCGACCGTCCAGCCAGCGGGCTCGATCGCGGCGTCCGACTGTGTTCGACGGTGCGATGTCGCCGGCCTGGACGACGCCACCTGGCCCGAGCTGTACTCGGCACACCTCGCCGAATCGGTCGAACGTCTCGACCCGTCAAACGGGCGGATGGTCCAGTGCGTGTGGTTCGACGCAGGCGAAGGTCAACCAGGAACGCTGCTGATCACGGTCCACCACCTCGCGGTCGACGGGGTGTCCTGGCGCATCCTGCTGGACGACCTCTCGGCCCTGTGGGAACAGTTGGCGCAGGGCCGCGTGCCGGCGCCCGCGCCGGTCAGTACCTCGTTCCGGCGATGGTCCGACCTCCTCGCGCAGGAGGCGCGATCGCCGAAGATCACGAACGAGATCCCGTTCTGGACTGGAGTGTTGGCAGGAGCCGGCCGCACGTTCACGGAGCGTTCCTCAGGGCAGCCGAACGTCCGGGCCATGGCGTTCACCCTGCCGAGCACCTGGACGGAGTCCCTCCTCGGCCGGATCCAGGCGGCCTACCACTGCGGCACCAACGAAGTCCTGCTCACCGCCCTGGCACTCGCGGTCGAACAGTGGCGTCAGGAGTCCGAACAGGACAGTGACGGGACACTGCTGCTGGACCTCGAAGGCCACGGCCGGGAGGACCAGCTGTTCCCCGAGGTCGACCTGACTCGAACCGTGGGATGGTTCACCAGTCTGTTCCCCGTTCGGCTGCGCCCCGGGTCGCTTGACTGGCCGGAGATCTGGTCGGGTGGCAACGCCATCGGCGAGGTGCTCCTGCGGATCAAGGAACAGCTGCGTGCGGTACCGAACCGCGGCATCGGCTATGGCCTGCTGAGGTACCTCGAGAACGAGACCGGCGCGCACCTCCGGCAGTACCCGGACCCGCAGATCGGCTTCAACTACCTCGGCCGCTTCACCAGCAACACCAGCGGCGAGCCGGCCACGGGCGATGGCGACTGGAAGATCGTCAACGATCCCTCCCTGGCCGGTGCGGATGGTTCGGCGTACCTGACGCATGCGCTGGAGATCAACGCGACCACCCTGGAAACTCCGGCCGGCCCGGAGCTGAGCTCCGTCTGGACCTGGGATGACGGAGTCCTCCCCGAACACGAGGTCCGCAGACTCGGTGAGCTGTGGGAGCGCGTGCTGGTTCTGCTGGCCGAGCACGTCCAGGACCCGGAAGCCGGCGGACACAGCCCATCGGACTTCGACCTGGTCAGCTTGGACGAGCAGCAGTGGGAAGCGGTCTCCGCCCGCTACCCGGGCCTGGTCGACGTGTTGCCGCTGTCGGCCCTCCAGGAGGGCTTGCTCTTCCACGCCCTGTTCGATCGACAGGGCACCGATGTCTACGTCGTGACACTGGGCCTGGATCTCGACGGCCCGGTCGACGCCGCCGCACTGCGACTGGCCGCTGCGCGGTTGGTGGACAGAAACGCGAACCTGCGTTCAGCGTTCTGGAGCGAAGGGGTCGATGTTCCCGTTCAGGTGGTGCTGCCCGATGTCACGGTTCCCTGGGTGGAACACGACCTGAGCGGAATGGCGCCGGCCGAGCGCGAGGCCGAACTGGCGCGGCTCCAAGCAGAGCACGCGGAGGCACGTTTCGACGTCACCTGTCCTCCGCTGGTGCGGTTCATGCTCGTCCGGCTGGAGAACGAGCGGTACCGGTTCGTGCTCACCTGCCACCACATCCTCGTGGACGGCTGGTCGCTTCCCTTGGTACTGAGGGAACTGTTCGCGTCGTACCGGTCCGGCGCGGAGGTGCCCGCCGGCAGACCGTACCGCGACTACCTCGCGTGGGTGGCCGGGCAGAACCGGGACAGGTCCCGGGCCGCCTGGGCGCAGGCACTGTCCGGTGTAGACGAACCGACGTTGTTGTCGCCGGACCGGCCTGGCGAGGTCTCGGCTCCCGAACAGCTCGTGGCAGCGGTCCCCGAGGACCTGGTCGGAGAGTTGGCCGAGTTGGCCGGTCGCTGCGGGGTCACGGTGAACACCGTGGTCCAGGCCGCGTGGGGCACGCTGCTGGGCGCCATGACCGGGCGCGAGGACGTGGTGTTCGGCGCGACGGTGGCCGGCCGCCCGCCAGAGATCCCCGGTGTGGAGTCGATGATCGGCCTGTTCATCAACACCGTCCCGGTTCGGGTGCGGCTGCGGATGGCCGAGACGGTCACTGACATGCTGGCCAGGCTGCAGGCGGAGCAGGGCGCGATGATGGCCCACCACCATCTGGGACTCACGGAGATCCAGCAGACCATCGAGATGGGCACACTGTTCGACTCGGTCGTCGTGTTCGAGAACTATCCGGTGGACAGTGGGCTTGCCGCCTCCCTCACCGACGGCACCGGCCTGACCATCAGCGGTGTCCAGGTCAAGGACGCCACCCACTACCCGCTGAGCCTGATGGTGCTGCCCGGAGACGGCTTCCGGCTGCGGGTGGGCTACCAGCCGGCCCTCTTCGACAGCACCACCGTCGAACTGCTCGTGGCCCGTTTTCTGCGCGTGCTGCGCGAGTTCGTCCTCGGTCCCGAAAGGCCGATGGCCGAGGTGGATCTGCTCTCGCCCGTCGAACGGGACCGGGTCGTCGTCGGGTGGAACGACACCGCTGTCGACTGGCCGGTCCCCTCGGCGACCCTGCCCGACCTGTTCGAGGACCGCGTCCGCCGTGACGGTGCCGCCGTCGCGGTGGTCCACGACGGTACGGAGGTGTCGTGCCAGGAGATCAACGCTCGCGCCAACCGGTGGGCGCGAGTCCTGGTCGAGCACGGCGCCGGCCCCGAGACCGTGGTGGGAGTCGCGATCGGACGCTCGGTGGACATGGTCGTCGGCCTCCTGGCGATCCTGAAGTCCGGCGCGGCGTACGTGCCGGTCGACCCGGACTACCCGGTCGACCGCATCGAGTTCATGCTGGCCGACGCCGATCCGTTGCTGGTGCTGACCACGCGGGCGCTGGCCGACCGGTTTCCGGGCAACAGCCCCGCGGTGTTGGTGGACGACCCCCGGGTCTCGCACCAGCCGTCGCACGACCTGGCCGACATCGACCGGATCGCGCCACTGACCCCGCACAACCCGGCCTACGTCATCTACACCTCCGGATCCACCGGGCGGCCCAAAGGTGTGGTCCTCACCCACGAGAGCCTGGCGAACCTGATCCAGTGGCATCGCCGGGAATGGCACGGCGAAGCGGGCGCGGTGGCCGCTCAGTTCACCTCCACCAGCTTCGACGTCTCGTTCCAGGAGATCTTCGTCTCGCTCGTACTCGGCCGCGTCGTCGGACTCGTCGACGACGAAACACGCTCCGATCCGGAGAAGTTCGTTTCCTGGCTGGCCGAAGTCGACGCGACCGACCTGTTCGTCCCCAACTCGGTGCTCGAGTCCCTGGCCACGGCGGGTGGCGAGGTCCGGTTCCCTTCCCTGAAGCGAGTCATGCAGGCCGGCGAGGAGCTGAAGTACGGTCCCGCACTGGCATCCCTGTTGCGCGACAACGGGAACATCCAGCTCATCAACAACTACGGCCCGTCGGAGACGCATGTGGTGACCAGGCACGTGCTCGGTTCACCCGAGAGCGGGCAGAAGATCCCCATCGGCGGTCCGGTGGCGAACACGCGGGTGTTCGTGCTGGACGGCGGCCTGCGCCCAACTCCGGTCGGTGCGCCAGGAGAGCTGTACGTGGCGGGGACGCAGCTGGCTCGCGGGTACTGGGGTCAGTCCGGTCTCACGGCCGAGCGGTTCGTCGCGTGCCCGTTCGGCGACGGCGAACGGATGTACCGCACCGGCGACGTGGTCCGGTGGCTTCCCGACGGGGAACTGGAGTTCCTCGGCCGGAACGACCAGCAGGTGAAGATCCGTGGCTTCCGAGTGGAACCCGGCGAGGTCGAGTCCGTGCTGGCTGGTCACCCCGCGGTCGCCAACGCCGTGATCCTGGTCCGCGAGGACCGTCTGATCGGCTACGTGGTGCCCGCCGCCGACGCCGTGGTGGACCCGGCGCGGCTGAGGGACTTCGCCGCGGCACGGCTACCGGACTACCTGGTGCCGAGGGCGGTCGTGGTCGTGGCCGCGATACCCCTGACCCCCAACGGAAAACTGGACCGCAGAGCGCTGCCCGATCCGGACTTCACAGCCGGACGGTCCCACCGGGCACCCGGCACTCCGACGGAGGAGCTGCTGTGTGGCGTCTTCGCCGAGGTGCTGGGACTCGACCGGGTCGGCGTCGACGACAGTTTCTTCGACCTCGGCGGCCATTCGCTGCTCGCGACACGTCTCGTGAGCCGTGTCCGGTCGCTGCTGGACGTCGAGCTCTCCGCACGGGCGCTGTTCGAGTCGTCCACTGTGGAGGCGTTGGCGCGCCGTCTCGACGACGGCGCCGGAAGCGGCACGCCCGGACTGGTTCCGTTGAACCAGTCCACCAGCGAGGTCACCCTCTTCTGCGTCCACCCGGGAGCCGGGAACGTGTGGCCCTACGTGCCGTTGGCCCAGGAGCTGAGCGCGACCTGCAAGGTCTACGGACTCCAGGCCCGCGGGGCAGGGACGGGCGAAGTACCGCTGCACAGCATCGAAGCCATGGCGGACGACTACCTCTCGCAGATCGAGAAAGTCCAGCCGACCGGACCCTACCGGCTCCTGGGCTGGTCCCTGGGCGGGGTCATCGCGCAACTCATGGCGATCAAGCTGACCGGCAAGGGCGAGACGGTCTCCCTGCTGTGCATGCTGGACAGCCACATAGGCGCCACGGTCGACGGACCCGACACCGGGCAGCTCGAGATGAGTACCGACGACTTCCGCGCCGAACTGGAGACTTTCGTGCGGGCGGCCGGAACGCGGACCGTCCACGAGGAGGCGCTGGTCGCGGAGCTCTACGTGAACACCCGCCAGGTATACGAGAAGAACTACGAACTGTGGAAGGCGTACACCCCGGAGACATACCACGGCGATGTCCTGTTCTTCAGCGCGGCGTTGGACGAGGTGTCGGAGGACGCCACCGTCAACGCCTGGCTGCCCTACGTCGCAGGGAACATCGAGCACCAGAAGATCCACTGCTCCCATGACGACATCGTCACGGAGCCGCACATGAAGTCCGTCGTCCAGTCCGTTTCCGCGAAGCTCACCGGCAGGGAAGTGAGGAACCAGTAATGACCAATCCCTTCGACCGAGAAGACGGCCAGTTCTACGTCCTGAAGAACTCCGAAGGCCAGTATTCGATCTGGCCCGACTTCGCGCCGGTCCCGGCGGGCTGGGACATCGTGATGGAACCGGCCAGCAAGGTGACCTGCCTCGCCCACATCGAAGAGGAATGGACCGACCTGCGGCCGCAGAGCGCCCGCTGACCCGCCGCCTCCACCAGGCTCCGGCGACCAACGCGGTCGCCGGAGCCTGGTCCGGCGCTGGAAGGAGCATGACGGTGGACGTTGACCTCGCGGATTCGCGGCTGTACGCGAGCGAGGAGCCGGAACGGATCTGGCAGGACCTGCGCCGCGCGGGCGGGCCGGTCAGGGCGGACGAGGGCTACTGGGTGCTCACCCGCTACGCCCACGTGGAGTCCGTGTTCCGAAGAACTGCCGCGTTCTCGTCGGAGAAGGGCATGCAACTCGGTGCCGACCGGACCAGCGCCGCGATGGCGGCCGAGGCCGCGGCGGGCAAGATGCTCATCGTCTCGGACGGCGCGGCGCACAGCGAGATCCGCAAGGCCATCGGCGCGGCGTTCACCCCGAAGATGATCCGCAGGCTCACCGAGAGCACCCTGGCGATCGCCCGCGACCTGGTCGAGTCGGCGGCCACCGGAGAACCCGTCGACTTCGTCGCCGAGGTCTCGGCTCCTCTCCCGGCGACCGTGATCTGTGACCTGCTCGGCGTGCCGGCCGCCGACCGGGCGTGGATCAGCCGCGTCACCCAGACCGCGTTCGGCGATCCCGACGAGACCGAGCAGGTGGTCGCGCACGCCGAGCTGTTCGACTACTGCGACCGCCTCGTGCGGATGAAACGCGACGAACCCGACGACGACGTGGCGACCGCCCTGGCGACAGCCACCCTGGGCGGGCAGCCGATGAGCCAGGAGGTCGCCGTCCTCAACTGCCACGGCCTGATCTCCGGCGGGAACGAGACGACCAGGCACGCGGGCAGCTTCGCCGCGCTGAGCACGTTGACCTGGCCGGAACAGTGGGAGCTGTTGAGGGCGGGCGAGGTGGCGGTGGACCACGCGGCCGAGGAGATCCTCCGGTTGTCCTCCCCGGCCAACCACGTCATGCGGATGGCCGTTCTGGACCACGAGATCGGTGGGGAGACCATCCGCGCCGGTGAGCTCGTCACGCTCTGGCTCGGTTCGGCCAATCGGGACGAGGAGGTCTTCGAGGAGCCCGACTCGTTGCGGTTCGCCCGTCGCCCGAACCGACACCTGACGTTCGGGCTGGGTGTGCACTTCTGTCTCGGGGCCTTCCTGGCCCGGCTGGAAGTGCGGTCACTGATCAGCGCTCTGGCGGGATTCTCGGTCGAGCTCGTGGGCGAGCCAGACCGGTTGGTGTCGAACGTCCTGCGCGGGTACAGCCGGGTGCCGGTGATCCTCACCCGACGGTGAGCGGAGCACGCCTGGCGGGAGCCAAGCTTACGGCCATTTCAACGGCGGTGTGAAATGCGTTGTTTTCTCATTTCACCGGAAACTTCTGTTTCCACATTCGTATTGTGGCATCGATTCCTGCGGCCGGTCCGGTCCTTGCCTAGCGGAACGTGACTGCGGCGATCGACTGCTTTCACCCGTTCGGAGGCGTGGTGAAAAAGTTCTACTCCCGATAGGGTGCCGAACCTCATTTTTGGTCCATCTAAAGAAACTGCTGGAAACATTTGGCAGGAGATTGCGGCCCCAACCGCCGGTGCGGCCGCTATCCTGCGGTATGGGTGGTATCAGGGGGTTCGCACCCCGCGCCGATGTAGCCTGCTCTCGGACGGGAAAGTAAATTGATGATCAAAGTTGAGCTGGTTCAGTGTGTGCAGGGAGCCAGGGCGGCCACGGAATGGCAGCTCGTGCTCCACCGGGTCTCGGCGTTATCCGAGCGCGAGCTGGAAGTGTTCCGCCTGCTCGCGCTCGGCCGGTCGAATCGGGAGATCTCTGCCGAGTTACGTGTCACCGAACGCACGACCAAGGCGCACGTGACACAGATTCTCACGAAGCTCGACGTGGAATCCAGGCTCCAGGCCGGCCTGGTGGCGTTCGCCTGGCAAGTGATCGCCTGGAACGGTTGGCACGTGACGGTCCCGGCCGCACCCTGCCGGCCGGGTGTCGCCGAAGTCTCGGAGGTGTTCGCCGTGCCGAGGTCACGGGACGCCGAGGAGGCGCAGCACGGCGGCCGTGGCGGCCGCGGCGAGGATCACGACGGCGAACGGTGCCTTGCGCCACGCGAGTACCCCGCCCACCAGCACACCTGCTGGGCGCGCGATCCCCGCGAAAACGCCACCCTCGGTGAGCCCGGAGGTGACCACGAGCGCGGCGAGTAGCACAACCGACGCCGTCTCGAGGAGCCTCGTGGCGCGCGGCGGGAAGGTGATCTTGCTGCGCAGAGCCGGTCCGGCGAAGCGGAACGCGAAGGTCCCGACGGCCAGCACCGCGATCGCGCCCATCAGGAGTGCGGGGGCGGCCATCATGTCGGTCATCGCGCGACCTCCTCACGGGACTTCGGCACGCTGAGCAGCACACCCGCCAGCGCGATCAACACAGGGAGCCCCGCAGGCAGGAACGGGGTCGTCGCGAGCGCGAGTACCCCACCGGCCACCGCCGAGGACAACGTGGCGCGCTCGCGTAGTGCGGGCAGGATCAACGCAAGCAGCACCGCGGGAAACATCGCGTCAAGGCCGAGCGCGTTGGTGTCGGGCACGACGGTGCCGATGACGCCCCCGAGCGCGGCGCCGAGCGGCCAGACCACGAGGATGCCGAGTCCGCACGCCCAGTAGGCGGCCCGCTTGCGCGCCATCTCCTCCTGGCCGATGGCCATGACCACGGTCTCGTCGTTCAGCAGGTGCACGCCCAGCAGGCGCCGCCAGCCGTGGCCGAGCACGTCCGGCACCGCGAGGCCGTACGGGATGTGTCGCACGTTGACCAGGAGCCCGGCGAGGAGGGCGGTGATCGGGCTGCCGCCGCTGCCGACGATGCCGATGAACAGGAACTCGGATCCGGCGGCCAGCACGAGCGCGCCGAGCACCACCGGCAGCCACCAGGGAAACCCGGCCGCGACCGCGGTGGCGCCGTAGGAGAGGCCGATCAGGCCGACGGCCGCGCACATCACCGTCGCGTCGACCAGGAGGCGTCGGTCAAGCGCTTTCCACAACGAACGCATGGGCATATGGTGGCCGTGCACTCAGTCGTTCGTCAAGCGAAACGATCGTTCGATGTAGCGAACGAACCTCAATGTCCCATCCCGAGCCCGCCGTCCACGGGCAGGATCGCGCCGGTGACGTAGGCGGCCTCGGGCGAGGCGAGGAACCGCACCGCGGCGGCGACTTCCTCGGGCTGGGCGAGGCGGCGCATCGGGATCTGGGCGAGCAGGCCGGTTCGTACCCGCTCGCCGAGCCCGCGCGTCATGTCCGTGTCGACGAACCCGGGCGCCACCACGTTGCACGTGATCCCGCGGGAACCCAGCTCGCGAGCACAGGAACGGGCGAACCCGATCAGTCCGGCCTTCGTCGCGGCGTAGTTGGTCTGGCCAACGGCGCCCCGCATCCCGTTGACCGAGGAGACCAACACGATCCGACCGTCCCGGTTGGCGAGCATACCCTCGGTCGCACGCTTCACGAGCCGGAATGTCGCGGTCAGGTTGGTCTCGACGACGGCCGCGAAGTCCTCCTCGCTCATCCTGGGCAGCACGTTGTCGCGCGTGATGCCGGCGTTCGCGACGAGCACCGCCACGGAACCGTGCGCCTCCTCGACCTCCTTGTAGGCCTGCTCGACCTGCTCGGGGTCGGTGATGTCGCAGCGCACCGGCAGCGCGCCGAGCGCGGTCAGCTCCTCCGGCGGTGCCCCGGTGCGGTAGGTGAAGGCAACCCGGTCGCCCGCCCGCGCGAGCGCTGTGGTGACGGCGCGTCCGATGCCGCGGTTGCCGCCGGTGACGAGGACGGAGCGAGTCATGACGCCCCCGCACCAGCTGCGTGGCGCCGCAGCGCCCGACGATTCGTTCCGCAAGCCCCGCTCATGACACCTCTCAGATCTTGTGGACCCAGCCGTACGGGTCGGGACGACGGCCGGTCTGGAGGCCGGACAGTTCGTTCCTCAGCCGGGTGGTGACCGGGCCGGGCGTGCCGTCGCCGATGACGAAGTCGCCGCCCTCCGACCGAACCCGGCCCACCGGCGTGATCATGGATGACGTGCCGGACGAGAACACCTCGGTGAGCTTTCCGTCCGCCGCGGCCGCCCGCCAGTCCTCGACGCTCACCGGCCGCTCGGCCACCCCGTACCCGAGGTCGGCGGCGAGGGTGAGCACGGAGTCCCGGGTGATCCCGGCGAGCAGGGTACCGTTCAGCGGCGGCGTCACCACCTCGTCGCCGAGCACGAAGAACAGGTTGCTGGTACCCATCTCGTCGACGAAGCCGCGGTCGAGCCACACCACCTGGTCGCACCCGCGCTTGACCGCTTTCTGTTGCGCCAGCAGCGTTCCGGCGTAGTTGCCGCCGCACTTGGCGGCCCCGGTGCCGCCCGGCGCGGCACGGGTGTACTCGGTCTCGAGCCACACGGTCACAGGGCCGCCGGAGAAGTACGCGCCAGCCGGCGAGGCGATCACCACGAACAGGAAGGACTGCGACGGTTGGTAGAAGCCGAGCGTCGGCTGCGTCGCGATCATCAGCGGGCGCAGGTAGAGGCTGTGGCCGTCCGTGGCAGGCACCCAGTCGCGATCGGCGGCCACGAGTGTCTCCAGCGCGCCGACGAAGAGGTCCGCCGGCACTTCCGGCATGGCCATCCGGTACGCGGACGCGGCGAACCGCTCCGCGTTGGCGTACGGCCGGAAGAGCACCACCGACCCGTCCGCCGTCCGGTAGGCCTTCATCCCCTCGAAGATCTCCTGCCCGTAGTGGAACACCTGCGCGGACGGGTCCAGCACCAGCGGCCCGTACGCGCACAGCGTCGCGTCGTGCCAGCCCTCCTCCGCCGACCAGCGGGTGGTGATCATGTGGTCGGTGAACACCTCACCGAACGGGGCGCCGGTCATCCGCCGCTCGCGCTCGGCGGCGGGCGTCGGTTCGACCTCCTCGACCGAGAACCGTGTGCTCAACCGGTCACCTCCTCATGTGCGCGGCAGCGTTGCCGTTGCGCGCCAAGGCCTTCGATCTCGACCTCGATGACATCACCTGGTCGCAGATACGGCTCGTCCGGCCGGCGCAGGGCGACGCCGGCCGGGGAACCGGTGAGCACCACGTCACCCGGCCGCAGGACCATGAACTGGGTCAGGTACCAGATCAGCCACGGTACGGCGAACACCATGTCGCCGGCCTTGGCGTCCTGCATCGGTTTCCCGTTGACGCGGGTGGTCAGCCGCAGCGCCGTCACGTCGCCCGACTCCTCCGGCGTGACCAGGTACGGGCCGAGCGGCGCGAACGTCGGGAACGACTTGCCCTTCACCCACTGCCCACCCCGGTCGAGCAGCCATGACCGCTCCGACACGTCGTTCGCCGTGCAGTACCCGCTGATCACCGCGGTGGCTGCGTCCTCGTCGGGCAGGTACCGCGCCTCGGCGCCGATGACCACGGCCAGCTCGACCTCCCAGTCCACGCGTTTCGCGCCGGGCGGGATGACCAGGTCGTCGTGCGGGCCGGCGAGTGACCACGGCGACTTGGTCGAGATCACCGGCTCGGCGCCGATCGGCATATCGGCCTGCGCGGCATGGCAGCGGTAGTTGAGGCCGACCGAGATGATCTGGCCACCGGCCGGCACCGGCGGGCCGGTCCGCACCTCGTCGAGGCGCACCTCCGGCAGTTCGTGCGCCGAGCGGGCGAGCCGGCCGGCCATCTCGGCCAGCGCGTCCGGCGCCAGTGCGTCGCCGGTCCAGTCCGGCACCCAGTCGGACAGGCACCGCACGACCCCGTCCCGGTCCACCGCACACGGTCGCTCGGCGTCCTTCGGTCCTGTACGCAGCAGGCGCATCAGCCGACCTCGCGATACTTCTCGAAGAACCCGACCTCCGCGTCGGTGAGCCGGCGCGGCCGGTTCTTCCGGTAGTCGAACGGCGCCATCACGGTCGACGCCCGCGCACACAGCCGGTCGCCGTCGCGGACCTCGTACGACACCGTGACGGTCGCGCTCCGCAGGTCCGACACCCACAGCTCGATGTCCACCGGCTCGTGCCGGTGGGTGAGCCGGTCGAGGTAGTCGATCTCGTTGCGGACCACGACCGAGCCGTCCCGGAAGAACGCGTCGCCGTCGGTGGGCGCCATCCGGAAGATGAAGTCGACCCGCGCCTCTTCCAGCAGGCGCAGGTACATCACGTTGTTGACGATGCCGTAGACGTCCATGTCCGCCCAGCGCAGCGGGCAGCGGTACAGGTGGCGTGTCATGTCAGTGTGCCCCCGCGGCCGACTGGAACGCCGCGACGTAGTCGTCGGCGGCGATCGGCGCCCGCAGCAGTTCCGGGGTGAGCGCGAACCCGTCCGCGAGTGCCTCGGCGTGCGGCAGGATCTGCTCGCACAGCAGGTCGAGCGTCATCGGCAGTTCCTCGACCTGGAACGCGGTCAGCAAGCCCTTCGCCAGGTACCACCCGGCGTCGCGGTTGATCTCGGTCAGCGCGTAGAGCGCGCCGAGCAGCCGCAGCCCGGTCGCCGCGTCGGGGTCCACCGCGGCCTCGACGGCGGCGTGGAACTCCTCGACGGCCATCCGCACCCCACGCGTGCGTGCCATCGCGAGCGCGGTGTTCATGGTGTCGTTCCACGACTCCAGGTATGTCCGGTCGACCGTGTCGTCGTGCATGACCGCCCTGGCCGACTCCCGCAACGTGCGTTCGCGGTACGCCAGCAGGGCGCGGTTGTGCGCGAGGTCGAGAATGTCGTGCCCACGTGGCGGCGACGGCGCCGGCTCGGTCTCCGCCGCCGCGATGAGCTGCACGGCCGTGGTCGCCAGCAGCACCTGGTTGTCGCCCTCCGCGGTGACGAGCCCCTGCAGCAGCGACACGTAGTCGGCGATGCGGTTGACGCTGAACATGCCCTGCGCACCGCACCGCTCCCGCATCGACGTGATCACGTCGGTCATCTGCCACGTCGTCGTGGTCTTCGTGACGGCGATGAGGGCGTTCAGTTCGTTGTCCACCACCCCGTTCGCCGCGACGAAGGCCCGCTTGCCGCGGTTGAGCAGGAACGACATCGCGTACGTCGTGGCGAGCGCGGTGAAGAGCGCGCGCTGGTGGCTGCGGTAGCCGATGACCGGCATCTCCCGGCGTCCCGGTGCGTTGACCATCCGCTGCGTCGCGTACCGCAGCGCGATGTACACGCTGGCGCGGCCCGCGCCGACCGCCGACGACGACACGCACAGCCGGCCGGGCTGGATGCGGCTCATCGTGCGGAGGAAGCGCTTGCGCGCGTTGCCGGTGGTCGGGCGGAACTCACCGTCGGGGGTGAACTCGCCCATGTCGCCGAGCAGCAGGCTGCGGCGCGGCAGCGTCACGCCGTCGAACCACGTCAGGCCGTTGTCCAGGCCCTGCACGGGTTTCTCCGGGCACGGCGCGGCGTGCACACCCGCGCACAACCCCTTCTCGTCGCTGATCCGCACCAGGAACGGGTACACGCCGTGGTCCGTCCCATCGGCCCGTAGCCGGGCCAGGACGACCGCTGTCTTCGGGACGTCGGTGAAACCGCTGTAGGACATGTACTTCCGTGCGAGCGGGTCCGGCGTGTGCAGCGTGAACGTGCCGGCGGCGCGGTCGTACACAGCTTCGGTGCGCAGTGCCGCGACGTTGTTGCCGTAACCCAACTCGGTGGCCATGTACGGTCCGAACGCGGCCAGCGAGTCCAGCCCGTCGACGAGGTCGGCGAGATCGGCGCGGTCGGCCCCGTGGTCGTGGATGGTGCCGAAGCAGAGGTTGTAGTGGACCATCAGCAGTGAGAACACCGAGACGTCCAGCAGCGACGGCCACTCCGCCAGCGCGAAGAGCCGCAGCGGGTCGGTGAGCACCTCGGTGGGCCGGCCGAGCCGGCCGTGCAGGTGCCTGGACCGCTCGTAGGCCAGCCGGCCGGCCTCCGGGAGCGTGAGGCCGGAGCGGGCGTCGAAGAGCGGGTCGAACAGACTGTCCCGGATGTCGGCGTGCACGTCCTCGAAGGTGCCGTCGTACACGAGCCGGATGAGATCGGCCCTCGTCCGATCGAGCGTGCCGGACACCCCTGCCGGCGCGGTGGCGATGGTCATCGGAGATCCTTTGCTGAGTCAGGAAGCGAGCACCAGGCTGACGTTCTGGCCGCCGAAGCCGAACGAGTTGCTCACCGCGACGTCTACAGTGGACTTGCGGGCGGCCTTGTTGACGACGTCGATGTCGAGCCCCGGCTCCGGATCGGTCAGGTTCGCGGTCGGCGGGATGAGCGCGTCCCGAACAGCGAGCGCGGTGTAGGCGGCCTCGACGGAAGCGCCGGCACCGAGCAGGTGGCCGGTCACGCCCTTGGTCGAGGTGACCTGCGCGTCCTGGCTGAGCAGGTCGCGGATCACCGCGGCCTCCGTGGTGTCGTTGGCCTGCGTCGACGTGCCGTGGGCGTTGACGTGCCGGATCTCTCGCCCGGAGACCTCCGCGTCGGCGAGCGCGGCGGCCATCGCGAGCCGGGCACCGAGCCCTTTCGGGTGGGGCTGCGTCACGTGGTGCGCGTCGGCCGACGCGCCGTAGCCGATCACCTTCGCGACGGGCCGGGCCCCGCGGGCCCGCGCGTGCGCCTCGGACTCGAGCACCATCACCCCGGCGCCCTCACCGAGGACGAACCCGTCCCGCGCGGAGTCGAACGGTCGTGACGCGGTCGCCGGGTCCGGGTTGCGCGACAGCGCCCGCATCCGTGCGAACGACGCGACGTACAGCGGACTGATCGGCGCCTCGGCACCGCCGGCGATGACGATGTCCGCGGCGCCCAGCCGCAGCAGGTCCCTGCCGATCCCGATCGCGGACGCTCCGGACGCGCACGCCGTGCACGGCGCGAGGCACGGCCCGTTGGCGCCGAACGCGATCGCCACCTGCCCGGCCGCCATGTTGAGCAGCCCCATCGGGAGGGTCTGCGGGGAGATGTCGGCCGGACCGTCGGACAGGAGCGTCCTGTGCTGCTCCTCCAACGTCAGCGTGCCGCCCGCGCCGGAACCGATCACGACGGCGACGCGGGTACCGTCCCACTCCGTTGTGGACAGTCCGGCGGCGCGCAGCGCCTCATGGGCCGCGAGCATCGCGAAGGTCGTGTACCGGTCCCACTGCCGGGCACCCCGCAGGCCGTGCTCCTTCGCGTCGAACGCCGGGACGCGGCAGGAGATGCGCACCGGCAGGTGCTCGAGCGCCGGGTCGACGGCGGCGGCGGTCTCGCCGTCCACCACGCGCGCCCAGTTGTCGGCGACGCCGATCCCCGCCGGTGTCACCAGCCCGATGCCGGTGATGGCGGCGGCGAAGGGTGCCATCAGACCGCCACGCCCTTCCCGACCATCTTCTCGGACAGGCTGTTGACCACGTCGCCGACGGTCGACATCTCGGCCAGCTCGTCGTCGGTGATCTCCACGGCGAACTTCTTCTTGATCGCCGTGCCGAGCTCGATCTGGGAAAGCGAGTCGAGGTCGATGTCGTCGAAGGTGGCGGTCAGCGTGATCGCGTCCGGCTCGGTCTCGAAACGGTTGACGAGCAGTTCGGTAATGGCGCCGATGGCATCGAAGTTCTCGCTCATTGTCTTCCTCACAATTCGATGGGTTTGTTCTCAACGAAAGCTGTCGGCCACGATCTTCGGCCAGACCAGGGTGGTCGCACCCCACGACAGCCCGGCGCCGAACGCCGCGAGCAGGACCCGGTCACCGGGACGAAGGTCGCCGCGTGCCGCGTATTCGGTGAGCAGCAGGGGAATGGACGCGGACAGAGTGTTGCCGACCTTGTCGATGTTGACCGCGACGCGCTCGCCAGGCAGTTCGAGCTCTTCCGCGACAGCCGCCACGATGCGTGCGTTGGCCTGGTGCCCGACGAACCAGGCGACGTCGCCGACCTGCCAGCCGGCCCGTGCGAGCGCGATCCTCGACGACGCCGTCATGCGCTCCACGGCCTGGGTGTACAGCGGCCGGCCGGACATGTGCAGGTACCAGTCGGCGGTCGGGACCGTGTCCGTGCCGAGCCCGCATGCCGCGCGCTGCCGCGAGCCACCGGCCGGGATCGCCAACAGATCGGCCTTCGCGCCGTCACTGCCGAGGTCGAACGGGCCGATCGCACCCATCTCGTCCGGCTGTCCGGCCCGCAGCACGACCGCGCCACCGCCGTCTCCGAAGATCGGCGCGGTGTTGCGGTCAGCCGGGTTCACCAGCGTGGTGAACGCCTCCGCGCCGATGAAGAGCACGCTGCCGGCCACACCCGAGGCGATGAGCCCCGCGGATGTCGCCAGCCCGTACAGGAACCCGGAACACGCGGAGGTGAGGTCGAACGCGGCCACCGTGTCGAGGCCGAGCAGGTGGGAAACCTCCGGTGCCACGGCGGGACAGAGCCGATCCGCTGACGTGGTGGCCACCACCACCGCGTCGGTGCGCGACTCGCCGGCCGACTTGAGCGCCCGCGCCCCTGCCTCGACCGCTATGTCGCGAGTGGACAGTCCACCCGTGACCATCCGCCGCTCCTGGATCCCGGTCCGAGTCCTGATCCACTCGTCGGAGGTGTCGAGCGTCCCGCACAGGTCGTCGTTGGTGACAACGGTTGGGGGCAGCCAACCTCCGAGGCCGGTGATTACCGCAGCCATGAAGATCCTTTCGCAACGTGCGAGCCGGTGTTCGGCCCACATGATTCTCATGGCATGGGTGGGGGGACTCAACTGACCCTTCGTCCAATTCGGGGGGACGAAAGGACACTGCCGAAAGAACATGGTCGAAAGGACAATATGAACAATACGGTTACTGCTCATAGTGTCCGCTGCTGTGACCATGCTGCTGTCCGGGCTCGACCGGCTGCTTCCCGCGGGTCGGGTGCTCACCGATCCCGACGCCGTCGCCGCCTACGCCCACGACGAGGCCGCGGACGCCCCGTACGCCACACCGGTCGCGGTGGTGCGGCCGACCACCGCGACCGAGGTCGCGGCCGTGGTCGAACACTGTGTGGCGGAGGGTGTCCCGATCGTCGCCCGCGGCGCGGGCACCGGTCTGTCCGGCGGGGCGAACGCCGTGCCGGGCGGCGTGATCGTGTCGTTCGAGGCGATGAACCAAATCCTGGCGATCGACGATGGCGAGCGGCTCGCGCGGGTCCAGCCCGGTGTCGTCAACGACGACCTGCGCGCCGCGTGCGCCGCACACGGCCTGTGGTACCCGCCGGACCCGTCGAGCTCGCCGTGGTCGACGATCGGCGGCAACGTCGCCACCAACGCGGGTGGGCCGTGTTGTGTCAAGTACGGCGTCACCCGTGACTACGTGCTGGGTATGGAGGTCGTGACCGGCGCGGGAGACGTCGTGCGCCTCGGTCGGGGCACGGCCAAGAGCTCCGCGGGGTACGACCTGGCCGGGCTGATGGTCGGCTCCGAGGGCACGCTCGGCCTCATCACCGAGGTCACCGTGCGGTTGCGCGGCGCCCGCGCGCCGGAACGCACGGTCGTCGGCTGCTTCGACGACCTGCCCGGTGCGGGCCGGGCGGTCGCCGAGGTGATGGCGTCCGGAGTGGAGCCGAGCGCGCTGGAGCTGGTCGACCGGTTCTGCTTGCGCGCGGTGGACGACTGGAAGAACATGGGCCTGACGGCGGAGGGCAACGTGCTGCTCCTGGCACGCTGCGACGCGCGTGGCGCCGTGGGTGACGCGGATGCCGAGGTCGTGCTGGCGGCGTTCGACGCGGCCGGCGCGACGTGGAGTGCCCGTTCGACCGACGAGGCGGAGGCCGACGCCCTGTTCGCCGCACGGCGTCTGGTGTATCCGGCGTTGGTACGGCTGGGGTCGGTGCTCACCGAGGACATCTGCGTGCCGCGCACGGTCGTCACGACGGTGCTCGCGCGCATCGAGGCCATCGCCGCCGAACACGACGTGCACATCGCCTGTCTCGCCCACGCCGGGGACGGCAACCTGCATCCGATGGTGGTGGTCCCACCGGGCGACGAGGGCACACGGCAACGGGGTGCGATCGCCTTCGAACGGATCGTGGACCTGGCCGTGGACGTCGGTGGCACCGTCACCGGCGAGCACGGTGTCGGCCTGCTGAAGATGCGGGGGCTCGCCAGGGAGCTGAGCCCCGCCGTGCGCGCTATGCACCGCGCGGTCAAGAAAGCGTTCGATCCTGCCGGGATCCTCAACCCCGGCAAGGTTTTCCCGGTGGACGAATGATCAACTCGCGAGGGGACGGTGTGATGGGTGGTCACTTGGGCATCCTGGCGACGGGTGCGCGGCTGCCAGTTCGTGTGGTGACGAACGAGGAACTCGCCGGCCCGCTCGGTGTCAGCCCGGACTGGATCGAAGACCGTACCGGCGTCCGCGAGCGTCGCAGAGCCGCGGCCGGCGAGGCGACATCCGACCTGGCCACCGCGGCCGCGCGCCGGGCACTGGCCGCCGCGGGTGTCGACGCCCGCGACGTCGGCCTGATCATCGTGGGAACGTCCACACCGGACATGCCGCTCCCGGCGACCGCGTGCCAGGTGCAGGCGAACCTCGGCGCGTGCGGCGCGTGCGCGATGGACATCGACGCGGTGTGCACCGGGTTCGTGTACGCGCTCGACGTGGCGCACAAGATGATGCGCTGCGACCCGTCGTTGAGGTACGCACTCGTGATCGGCGGGGACACCTACTCCCGCATCCTCGACTACCGTGACCGCAGGACCTGCGTTCTCTTCGGCGACGGCGCCGGCGCCGTCGTGCTCGGCAGGTCCGAACACGCCGCCCGTGTCGAGTACACGAAGCTTGGCAGCGACGGCACGAAGAACGACTACGTCAACATCCCCGGTGGCGGCAGTCGGCGACCGTCCAGTGTGGAGGGTGTGAACGCCGGGGAGCAGTTCTTCAAGATGAACGGAAAGCTGGTGCGGGAGTTCGTCTCGGAACACCTGCCCGCGATGGTCGACGACGTGCTGGCCGGCCGCGACCTCACGGTGTCGGACATCGACCTTTTCGTGCCGCACCAGGCGAACGGCCGGGTGCTCGAGGACGTGTCCAAGGAGATGGGTTTCCTGCCGGAGCAACTGGCCGTGACCGTGGACCGGTACGGCAACACCGGCGCGGCGTCCATCCCGATCACCCTCGACGACGCGGTCAACGCGGGCCGCGCCAAAGCGGGTGACCGGGTGCTCCTCGCCGGGCTGGGTGGTGGCATGACCTGGGGAACCGTGCTGCTGACCTGGTGAGCGAGCCGGTCGTGACGGTGTTCTGGTCCTGTCGAGCCCGCCGCGAACCTGCCGCGCCAGTCCGGCTGAACTGAACCGCGTGGCCGCCGAGCCACACGTCGGGGGGATGTCGATGACCGACCTGGCCAATGCCAGTCCGCTCACGGCCGCGCAGCAGCGGCTGTGGTTCCTGATGCAGGCAGACCCCCACACGGTCGCCTACAACCTCTCCGTGGGGCTGCGCGTGCGCGGCCCGCTGGACGTGGCGCGGCTGGAGAACGCGCTGAACGCCGTGATCGCGCGGCACGACTCGTTGCGGACCGTCTTCGAGACGGTGCGGGGAGTCCCGTGTCAGCGGGTGCTCGCCGCGAAGCCGCGGCATATGTCCATTATGGACGCCGATGAGGCGGAGCTGGACGCCGTGTTGCGCGGGCTGGCCCGCGTCCCGTTCGACATCACCGCGGAGGTCGTCCGGCTCGCGCTCGTCCGGCTGGGCGCCGAGCACCACGTGTTGCTTGTCTCGTTGCACCACCTCGTCGCCGACGGCTGGTCGTCGCGGCTGTTCGTCCGCGATCTCGAAACCGCCTATCGAGAGGGACTCGTCACGGGCGCTCCGCCGGCGACGACGCTGGTGGAGTGCGCGGCACACGAACGCGACGCGCGGCTCGACCACGAGGCGGAGGACTTCTGGCGCCGGCACCTGGAAGGCGCGCCGCTGGAGTCCCGCATCCCCGGCAGCACGGTGCCGCGGCACGCCAACGAGTCCGCTGGCGCGCGTGTGCCGTTCGAGTGGCCCGAGTACACCTCGCGGCGGATGAAGGACCTGGCGGCCTCGGTCGGCGCACGGCCGTTCGCCTTCCTCGTCGCGGTGGTGCAGGTGCTGGTGTCGCGGCTGGCCGCGCAGGACGACGTCGTCGTCGCCGCGCCGATGGCCAACCGCACCAGGCCGGAGACGCGGACCGTCGTGGGGATGTTCGTCAACACGGTGCCGCTGCGCGCCGCGTTCCCCGAGGGGCTCACGTTCCGCGAGCACCTGCGCAACGTGCACGAGGTGGTCGAGGACGCGAAGCGCCACCAGCACGTCCCGTTCGACCGCATCCTCGACCGGCTCGGCATCACCAGAGACGAGGGGGTGCAGCCGCTGTGCCAGGTGATGGTCAACCTGCTCGGCGCGCCGATGCCCGCGCCTGTCATGGCGGGGCTGTCCACCGAGGTGCTCGGGCAGGTCGACACTGGCGCCGCCCAGTACGACCTCGGGCTGCACCTGGAGACACCGCGTGGAGAGGGCCTGCGGGGCTGGATCGAGTACCGGACCTCGCGCTACGACGAGGAGTGGGCGCGGTTGATCGTCGACCGCCTGCACGTGCTGGTCGAGTCCGCGCTCGCCGACCCCGACCAGCCGGTGGCGCTGCTGGACGTGCTGCCCGACGGTGAACGCGCGCGGCTCGCGGCCTTCACCGACGTGCCGGGTCCGGAGCACGGCGACAAGCGGCTGCACGACTTCGTGCTCGAGCAGGCCGAGCGGAGGCCGCACGCCCCGGCGGTGCGGGACGAGGACGGCGAGCTGACCTACGCCGAGTTGGTCGCGAAGGCGCGAACTCTGAGTGCCGAGCTGCGCGGTCACGGCGTAGGCCCCGACGTCGTGGTCGGCGTGTGCGGTGACCGGTCGGTGCGGCTCGTGGTCGCGCTGCTTGGTGTGCTGCTGGCCGACGGCGCGTACCTCCCGCTCGACCCGCACCAACCCGTCCGCCGCATCGCCGACATCCTCGGCGAGGCCCGCCCCGCGGTGCTGCTCGCCGAGGGGGCGCGGGCCGACCGCCTGCGGGCCGCGGCTCCCGACGCGCCGATCCTGCCGCTGGTGGGCGCCGGCACCGGCGGGGACGCGGATGGCGGCGGCGGAACCGGTGACGACCTGGCCTACGTCATCTACACCTCCGGATCCACCGGGCGACCCAAGGGCGTCGCCGTGCCGCACAAGGGAATCGTGAACCGACTGGTGTGGATGCAGTCGCGCTACGGCCTCGGCCACGACGACACGGTGCTGCAGAAGACGCCCGCCACGTTCGACGTCTCGGTCTGGGAGTTCTTCTGGCCGCTGATGGTCGGCGCCACCCTCGTCATGGCGCGGCCCGAGGGTCACAAGGACCCCGAGTACCTCGCCGGGGTGATCCGGCGGGAGTCCGTCACCACTGTGCACTTCGTCCCCTCGATGCTGGCCGCCTTCGTCGAGGAGCCGGCGCTGTCGCGGTGCGACTCGCTGCGCCGGGTGATCTGCAGCGGCGAGGCGCTGCCGTCCGCGCTGGTGGCCAGGTTCCGCACAGTCAACCGCGCCGAGGTGCACAACCTGTACGGGCCGACCGAGGCATCGGTCGACGTCACGCACTGGACGTGTCGCGACGACGACACCGCCCCCGTGGTGCCGATCGGCAGGCCGGTCGCCAACACCGTGCTGCGCGTGCTGGACGCCGCGGGCGGGCTCGCGCCGATCGGCACGCCTGGCGAGCTGCACATCGGCGGCGTCCAGCTCGCCCGCGGTTACCTGGGGCGGCCGGACCTGACCGCGGAGCGGTTCGTCGAAACCGCGGATGGTCGGCTCTACCGCACGGGCGACCTGGCCCGCTGGACTCCGCAGGGCTACCTGGAGTTCCTCGGCCGCATCGACCACCAGGTCAAGCTGCGCGGCCTGCGGATCGAGCTGGGCGAGATCGAGGCGGTGCTGGTGGAGCACTCCGACGTCCAGGAGGCGGTGGTCGTGCTGCGCGAGGACGTCGGCCCGAGCCCGAAGCTGGTGTGCTACGTCGTGTCCGCGGCGGACACGCCGGAGCTGCGCGGCCACCTGGCCGAGCGGCTGCCCGAGTACATGGTGCCGTCGCTGTTCGTGCCGATGGCCGCGATGCCGCTCACGAGCAGCGGCAAACTCGACCGCAAGGCCCTGCCGAAGCCCGAGGTCCGCCGACGCGGGGAACCCGCGACCGAGCCGCTGTCGGAGCGGGCGCTGGTGCTGCGCGAGGTGTGGGCCGAGGTGCTGCGCACGGACGCGGGGTCGCTGTCGGCGGAGGACAACTTCTTCGAGCGCGGCGGCGACTCCCTCCAGTCGATCAGGGTCCGCGCGCTGCTGCGCGAACGCGGACTGGACATCGACGTGCCGGAGATGTTCCGGAACCAGCGGTTGGCGGCCATGGCGGCGAAGACCCGCCCCCTCGTGGTGTCGCGGGAGAACGCCGCGGTGCTCGCCCGGCCCGAGGTGCTGCCGGACGACGTCGTTGACGCGTACCCGCTTTCGGCGCTCCAGGCCGGGATGATCTTCCACAGTGAGTACGAGCGGGACGCCGCTGTCTACCAGGTCACCTTTCTGTTGCACCTGCGGATGCCGTTCGACGAGAAGGTGTTCCAGGACACCGTGGACGCGCTGGTGCGGCAGCACGACATTCTGCGCACGCGGTTCGATCTGGCCGCCGCCGAGGGCGCGTTCCAGTACGTGCGGGGCTCGGCGGAGCTGCCGGTGTCGGTGCGGGACCTGCGCGGGCTGCCTGCCGACGAGCAGGAGCGCAGGGCCTCGGAGGTCTTCGACACCGAACAGTGCGCGCCGTTCGACCTGACCGCGCCGCCGCTGGTGCGCCTCGTCGTGCTGCGCCGGTCCGACGAGGTGCTCGACCTCGTGGTCTCGTTCCACGACTCGGTCTTCGACGGGTGGAGCGCCGCCACGTTCCTGACGGAGCTGTTCAGCGGCTACCTCGACCGGCTCGGCGGGATCGAACCCGGTGCGGGGGAGCGGGCGGTGCGCTACCGCGACTTCATCGTCGAGGAGCAGATCGCGCTGGCCGCCCCCGAGTCCGAGCGGTTCTGGGTCGACCGGCTCAAGGGCGCGGTGTTCCTGCGCCTGCCACGCCGCTCGCCCGCGCCCGACCGGCCGAGCCGCAGCATCGACCTGCCCGTCCAGGTTCCCACCGACCTGGTGGCGAGGATCAGGGACCTGGCGAACGACCTCGGCGTCTCGACCAAAGCCGTGCTGCTCGGCTCGCACGTCGCCGCGCTCGCGCGGGCGACCGGGATCAGCGACGTGCTCACCGGTCTCGTCAGCGGCGGCAGGCCCGAACGGGTCGGTGCCGAGCGGGTGCTCGGCCAGTTCCTGAACACCGCGCCGCTGCGCGTGGAGGTGACGGGAACCTGGGCGCAGTTCGTGCGGTCGGTGTTCGACGCCGAGACCGACCTCTTCGAGCACCGCCGTTACCCCGTGGTCGCGCTGCAGCGCAAGCACCGCGGCAGGCCGCTGTTCGAGACGGCGTTCAACTACATCCACTTTCACGTCTACCAGGAGATTGTGGACCGGCCGGAGCTGACATACCTGGACGGCCGGTTCACCGACCCGTTCCACTTCCCGCTCACGGTCAACGCGCGGGTGCATCCGCTCACCGGGGAGTTGGCGATCGTCGCGAACTACGCCACCGGCGAGCTGGCGGAGTCGCAGGCGCTTGCCTTCGCGCACGACATGGTCGACGCGTTGCGCCTGATGACGGCGGCGCCGGAGTCCCGGTGCGAGGAGTGGACCTGTGTCACGCCGGACACGTCGGCGGCAGCCGAGCCGGTCGAAGCAGGCAGCCGTGTCAGCGGAGCCCACGGCCCGACGTCGCACGAGATGGCCTCGCACGACACGACGCCGTTGGAGCGTGAGCTGCTCGACGTGTGGGTGTCGGTGCTGGGGATGGACGGCATCGACGTGCACGACGACTTCTTCGACCTGGGCGGTGACTCGATCCTGAGCATCCAGGTCTGCGCCCGCGCCAGGCGGCTCGGTCACGGCATCAGGCCGAAGGACCTGTTCGATCACCCGACGGTGCGGGAACTGTCCGCGCACCTCGAGCACAGCGGTGGGACGACGGGTGGGTTCGCGGTCACCCGAGGGCCCGTGCCCGCGACGCCGCAGCAGCTGTTCGTGCTGGCGGGCGACGATCGTGACTGGGACAACGTATCGCTTGTGGCAGACCTGCGTGCGCCGCTGGAGCCCACTGTCCTCGAGCACGCGGTCGCAGCGGTGCTGGCGCGGCACGAGTCGCTGCGCACAGCGCTCGAACAGCGCCAGGACGGCACCTGCTGGCAGGAGGTCCAGGACATCGCCGACGCCGTGTGGACGCACGACGAGCCGGACTTCGACACGTGGCTGGCGCGGCTGCACCGGTCGCTGCGGCTGGCCGAGGGACGGGTGTTCCGCGTGGGGCAGCACTCGGGCAGGCTCGTGCTCGTCGCGCACCACGCGGTCGCCGACGCGGCGTCGTTGCAGATCGTGCTGGCGGATCTGCTCGAGGCGTGCCTCGGCGGGGTCAGCCGGCTCGGCGCGGGTGTCCCGGTGGCGGTGTTGGCCGACGCGGGCCCGCCGTCCGACCAGGAGGTGTGGCGCGGCCTGCTGACCCGCGGGAACGCGGTGGCGTTTGGCGGTTCGGCCGCGGGCACGCGGGCGGACGAGCGAGTCGTCGAGGCCGCGCTCGGCGTCGAGGCGACCACGGCACTCGTGGATCTCGCCCGGGACACCCGACTCAGTCCCGTGCACCTGCTGCTGGCCGCGACGGGGACGGCGCTCGGCGGGCAGGCCGTCACCGTGGACGTGATGACCGGTGGCCGCGGCAGGCCGGAGCTCGCCGAAGCGGTGGGCTGCCTCGCCGCTCCGGTGCCGGCCACGATCCCGGCCGACGGCGACGCGGTCGAGCGCGCCCGGCGGGTGAAGGACGCCGTGAACGCGGATCCGCGCGGATACCTGGCACTGCGGGCCGCGGAGCCCGGCGTCGGCTTCCCGGACGTGCTGGTCAACTACCTCGGCCGGTTCGAGCAGGCGCTGCCCGACCCGCTGGTCGCGGTGCGGGCGGACACCGACGGGGACCGGGCGCCGCGTCGCCCCCGCTCGCACGTGCTGGAGATCGTCGCGCTGATCGTGGACGGCTCGCTGCGCCTGCGGGCCCTGCACCCGGAGGCCGAGGGGACGCGGGTCCGCGCCATCCTCGGCGCCCTGGTGGCCGAGCTGTGCGCGATCGCCGCGCTGGACGCTGCCGGGAGCGCGCCGAGGGCCGAGGACTTCCCGCTCGCGGGCCTGTCCCAAGCCGGTCTCGACAACCTGATCGCGCAGCTCGAGGGGAAGGCCCGGTGAACGTCGAGGACATCTACCCGCTGCTGCCGGGTCAGGTCGGGATGCTGGTCCGCACCCTGCGCTCACCGGGCAGCGGCGTCTACATCGAACAGCGCTCGTGCACCGTCGAGGGCGCGCTGGACGTCGACCTGCTGCGTGAGTCGTGGCGGCTGCTGGTCGACCACCATCCGGCGCTGCGCACCAGCGTGCACTGGGAAGGCGTCGACCAGCCGGTCCAGGTCGTGCACCGCACCGCGGAGCCCGAGGTGCGGGTGCTCGACGCAGGGGAGGACCGCGCGGAGGTGACACGGCGCGACTCCCGCGAGGGCTTCGCGCTGGACCGGGCGCCCCTGTTCCGCCTCACCGTGCTGCCTGAGGCCCCCGGCCGCTGGTACCTGCTGTGGACCATGCACCACGTGATACTCGACGGCTGGTCGGCCACGATCCTGCTCCAGGAGTTCTTCGCGGTGTACGCCGAGTTGGCCGAGGGCGGCGTGCCCCGACTCGCGCCCCGGCCGCACCCGGGGACCATCGTGCGGAACGCGCTGGAGGCCGACCTCACCGAGTCGCGTTCCTTCTGGACCGAACACCTGGCGGGAGTGGGCGCCGTCGAACCGATTCGCCTGGCCGGCGCGGGCGGTCGGCACGGCTACGAACGCGCCGACCGGCCGCTGCCCGGTCGGATCACCGACGCGGTGAAGGACTTCGCGGCACGGCATCGGACCACCCCGGCCGCGGTGTACTTCGCCGCCTGGCAGCTCCAGCTCGGGGCCTTCGGCGACGACGACCTCGTGACCGGGGTCGTCTCCTCCGGGCGCAACTCCGCGTTCGTGGGCGCGGACCGCGCGGTCGGCCTGCTGCTCAACACGCTCCCGGTGCGCACGAGGATCGACAGGGACGCGCCGGTGACGACCTTCCTCCGGGTGTGCCACGAGGCGATGTCGGCCTGTGCGGAGCACGACCGCGTGCCGCTGATCACCCTGCACGAGTGGTGTGACCGACCGGCCGACCAGCCGTGGTTCCAGGCGCTGTTCGTCGTGCAGAACTTCCCGTTCGACCGAAAGATGCTGGCGGAACGGGAGAACTGGCGGATCTCGGACCTCGACTTCGTGGAGACCACCGACGTGCCGCTGTCCATGATGATCGTGCCCGGTGGACGCATCGGGGACGACGGCGTGGTCTACCTGTCCTACGACACCGCGTATGTGGGGCCCACCGCGGCGACCGACGTCATCGCCGACTACCGGCGCGTGCTGGAGTGGCTGCTGACCGAACCCGGGGAATCGTTGCGCGACACCATGCCGCGCTTGGCGGTACGCGGGCAGCGGGAGGTCCGTGCCGCCCGCGGGACGGGTGCGGAGACATCGCTCACCACCAGGACCGAGCGGGTCCTGGCCGACATCTGGTCGGAGCTGCTCGGGGTGCGGGTCACCTCGGCACACGCGAACTTCTTCGCGATCGGCGGGCAGTCGCTGATGGCCATGCGGGTGGCGTCGAAGGTGCGCGAGCGACTCCGTGTGCCCCTGCCGGTCGAGGTGGTCTTCGCCGCGCCGGTGCTGGCGGACTGCGCGGCACGCGTGGACGAGGTGCGTGTCGGTACCGCGCCCGCCGTCCCGAGGACCGAACCGGTCGGCGAGCACAACGGTCTGCCCGCGTACGGGCTTTCCCCCGCCCAGCAACGGCTCTGGTTCCTCGATGAGCTGTTCCCCGACAGCGGGGCCTACCTGGTGTCCGCGGCCGTGCGGATCGACGGGCCGCTGGACCTGGCCCTGCTGTGTGACGCGGTGACCGCGCTTGTCATGCGGCACGAGGTTCTGCGCACCACCTTCCCGGAGGTCGACGGCACGCCCCGGGCGGTCGTCCACCCCGTTCCCGACGTGCGGTGGGACGTGCGGGACGTGTCCGAGGAGGACCTGCCGGCGCTGCTGTCTGACGAGGCATGCCGCCGCTTCGACCTCAGCGTGGAGCCCGCGTTGCGCGTCACGTGCTGTCGGCTCGCGCCGGCCCGCGCGGTCGTGCAGCTGTGCCTGCACCACCTCGTCGCGGACGAGTGGTCGATGAAGGTCATGCTGGACGACCTGGTGGAGCTGTACGAAGCGGCGGCGCAGCGGCGGCCGGCCGACCTGGTCGAGCTGACCCACAGGTACGTGGACTACGCGCGCTACCAATGGGAAAGGCCCTTCGGGGACGATGACGCGGAGTACTGGCGCACCGCGCTCGACGGTGTCGCGGCCGATGTGGCGCTGCCGGGCAGGCGGACCCGTCCGGCCAGGCCGACGTTCAGGGGTGCCGACGTCGGGTTCAGCGTCGACGAGACCGATGTGAAGCGGCTGCTCGACGTGGCGGAGGAACGCGGGACGACGTTGTTCGCGGTGCTCGCCGTCGCCGTGTCCGTCGTGCTCGCGGCACGGTCAGGCGCACGGCGGTTCGCGTTGGGCACACCGGTCGCCCAGCGCCCGGAGCCGGAGTTCGAACCGCTGGTGGGACTCATGGTCGACACGGTGCCGTTCGCGGTGGACGTGGACCCGCGCGGTGGCGTCGCCGAGTTGGTCGACGAGGTCGCCGCGTCCGTCGTGGGCGCGCTGGCCCACGCCGGCACGGGATTCGACCGCATCGTGGAGGCGCTGCCCGACAGCCGGGCGTCCTCGGGCAACCCGCTGTTCCAGGTGCTCGTGGCGCTGCACGAGATGCTGCCACCCGCGCACACCATGCACGGCCTCGAGCTGAACTGGCTGGACGTGGCGGGGCGAAGCGCCCAGTTCGACCTGTGCGTCCGCGCGCGAGTCGAGGACGGCGCGGTGCGGGGGAGCGTCGAGTACGCGCTCGACCTGTACGACGCCGACACAGTGGTCGGGTTCACCGCGGACCTCGTGGCAGTGCTGGAGGCGTTGCCGGACCGGCTCGATTCCCGGATCGACGCGCTGAGCCGGTTCGACCCGGTGCGGGCCCGGGTTCCGGATGTCGTGACGGCACCGGCCGTGCTGGTTCCCGCCGACGCGCTGCGCGCGGCGTGGCAAGAGGTGCTCGGTGTGGACGAGGTATTCGACGGCGACGACTTCTTCTCGTTGGGCGGCGACTCCATCAGCCTCGTCCGGGTGCGGTCCCGGCTGGCGGCGGCCGGATACCACGTGCCGCTGGATGTGCTCTACGCCAACCCCCGGTTCGGCGACCTCGGCGACGCCGTGCCCACCGAGCCGACTGTGCCTGATGTTCGCTCCGCAAGCTCCGCGAAACCCGTCGGCCTTCCGCCGCCGACCGGTACACAGTGCCGGATGCTGGACGAAGCGGACCGCGAGTCCGCGGACGCGACCTACGTCGTCTCGGCGGACTACGAGGCCGACGTGCCCTACGAGCCGGAGGTCCTGCGGCGGGTGCTGGCCGACGTGACGGCCCGTCACCCCGCGCTGCGCACCGGGTTCCGGCGCGACGCGCTGGGCTCGTGGAGCCAGCAGGTGGCTGCCGACGTGGCACCGGCGTTCACCACGCGGGAACTCACACCCGAGCGGTACGACCTCTGGTGGGCCGCCGAGCGCTACCGGGGATTCGACGTCGGCGAGCCGGGTCTCATCCGCTGGCACCTGGTTCGAACGGGCACCGACCGCGTCCGGTTCGGTGTGGTGGTCCACCACGCGATCATCGACGGGATGTCGCTGTCGTCGCTGCTCGCGCAGATACTCGAGCGGTACGGCACACGGCTGCGCGGCACGGAACCGGAAGCCCTCGCCGTGGACAAAACCTACCCGGAGTTCGTCGAGTCAGCCCGCCAGGAGGCACGGCTGCCCCAGGCGCTCCCGTTCTGGCGGGACGAGCTGGCGTCGGCGGTGCCGCAACGGGTTCCGCTGATCGCCTCTCCCGGGGACGGCGGGCGCAGCGAGGCCGTGGACCACGTGCTGCCCCCCGACCTGGTCGCCCGGCTGACCGCGCTGGCCAGGGCAGAGCACGTGTCCACCAGGCTGCTGCTGCTCGCCGCGCACATCAGCGTGGTCACGCCACCGTCCATCGGGAACTCGCCCTACGTGGCGACCGGTCTCGTGCTGCACGGGCGGACCGAAGACGTGCCATACGACGCGGTGGGCAACTTCCTCAACGTGGTGCCGCTGGTGCTTCGCGAACAGCCGACGACCTGGCGGCGACTCGTGCGTGCCGTCCAGGTGGCCGAGGCGGGAGTCCTGCCGCACCTGGGCTGCCCGTTCCCCGACATCCAGCGAGCGCTGGGCATCCGGGAGCCCTTCACCGCCCTGTTCAACTTCGTGCACTTCCAGCACGCCGCGCCCACCGGGCAGCGGTTCGGCGTGCGGTTGCGGTCCGGGCGCGACCCGTTCCCGCAGCCGGTCGCGGCGCACTTCCGCGTGGACCCGCTCGACGGCACGACCGTGCTCGCCCTGCACACTCGATCGGGTTGCCTACCGGCGGGCGGCGCCGAATCGTTGGCCCGGCAGTACTTCCGGGCGTTCACCGACCTTCTCGCCGACCCGGAGGCGGCGCCGTGGTGACCGGGCAGACCGTCCACGAGCGGGTGGCCGGGTTGGCCGAGGCCATGCCGGACCACATCGCACTGGTGTGGGAGGACGGCGAGCTGAGCTACCGCGGGCTGGTTTCCGAGGCGGCCAGGCTCGCGCACCTGCTGGTCCGCAGGGGGGTGGGGCGGGACAGCGTGGTGGGCATCTCCGCTGGCAGCGGCCCGCGGCTGGTGATCGCGCAGTTGGCGATCCTCCAGTCCGGCGCGGCGTACCTGCCGCTGGATCCGGGGAGTCCCCCTCAACACAACGACTTCCTGGTCTCCGACGGTGGGTGCTCCCTCGTGCTTGCCGACCAGGCGGAGTCGGCGCCGGGCCGCTCCACCGAGGTGATCGTGCTCGACGACGTGCGCGACGAACTGGCCGGACTGCCGTCGGTCCCACCGGACACGGGTGCGCACGGCGCGGATCTCGCCTACGTGCTCTACACGTCGGGGTCGACCGGCCGGCCGAAGGGGGTGCGGGTCGAGCACCGCTCGGTGCTCACCCTGGTGGACGGCGGGTTCGCGCTGGCGGATCGGGACCAGGTGTACTGCGCCATCGCGGCGCCGACGTTCGACGCGGCCACGTTCGAGGTGTGGGGTTGCCTCGGCGCCGGCGGCAGGCTCGTCGTGCCGAAGCCGGGGTTGCTGGATCCGTACCGGATCGCCGACCTCGTCACGCGCTTCGGTGTCACCGTGCTCTACCTGAGCAAGGGCCTGTTCAACGTCGTCGTGGACACCGCCCTCGACGGCCTCACCGGCCTGCGTCAACTGATCGTCGGCGGGGACGTGCTCTCACACCGCCACGTGCGGACCGCGCTGCGGGCACTGCCGGGCACGACGATCAGCAACGGCTACGGACCCACCGAGGCCACCACCTTCACCTTGGTGCACCGCAGGATCACCGAGGCCGACACCGAGGGACCGGTGCCGATCGGACGGCCTTTGCGGGGCGTGTACGTGCACGTGCTGGACGATGACCTGTGCCCGGTCACCGACGGCCAGGAGGGCGAGCTGGTCATCGGGGGCGGTGGGGTCGCCCGTGGGTACACCGACGCCGAGCAGACCGCGGCGCGGTTCCTGCCCGACCCGCTCGTGCCGGGCGCCACGGCGGTCGTCTACCGCACCGGCGACCGAGTGCGGCGACGGCCGGACGGCGTGGTGGAGTTCCTCGGCCGCGGCGACAACCAGGTCAAGATCCGCGGCTTCCGTGTCGAACTCGACGCCGTGGAGGCGGCACTGCTGGAGGCGCCCGGGGTGCGGCAGGCGTGCTGTGCGGTGCACACGGATCCCGCCGGCGAGAAGTGGATCACGGGATACATCGTCCCGCACCGGCCGGGGACCGAGGACACCGTGCGCGCACACCTGCGTGATCGACTGCCCGCCTACATGATCCCCACATGGTTCGTGGAACTGGACCGGCTGCCGTTGGCAAGCAACGGCAAGGTGGACCGCCGCGCACTGCCGCCGCCGAACCCGGGTGTCGGTGATCGATGACCCAGTCCGAGCGAGAAGTGTCGCTGTGGCGCCTTTCTCCGCTGGTGGCGGGCGCGTTCGCGATCGGGGTCGACGCGTCCGTGCTGTCCGGGATCCTGCTGGAGGTCAGCGAGGGCCTGCACGCCGAGCCGGGCGCGGTCGGGCAGGTCCTCGCCGTGTTCCCGCTGACGTACGCGATCGCGGCGCCGCTCGTCGCGACCCTCGTGAGCGGCCAGTCGCAGCGCCGGATCAGCATGGCAGGCCTGCTGCTGTTCGCGTTGGGCAACCTCGTGGCCGCGTCGGGCACGATCACGCTGCTCGGCGTCGGCCGGTTCGTCGCCGCGCTCGGCGCGTGCGCCTACCTGCCCAACGCCACGGCCACCGCCGCGGCCTCGGCACCGGAACGTCGCAGTGGGCGCGCGGTCTCGTTGGTGCTGTCGGGTGTCACCGCGGCCACCGTGCTCGGGGTGCCAGCGGGGATCTACCTGGCCGCGCTCGTGGGCTGGCGGTGGGTGCTGATCTCCATCGCGGTGCTCGGGCTCGTGTCCGCGCTGGCGCAGCAGGCCACCGGGGGACTGGCGAACCCGAGGCCCACCCCCGTGCCGGTCAGGGACCGGCTGCGGCTCCTGGGCGACCGCACCCTGCTCGGCGCGCTCGCGCTGACGGTGGTCGTGGTCACCGGTGAGTTCGTCGTGCACTCCTACCTGGCGGTGGTCGTCGACGAGAACGTCGGCGCGGGGACCGGCGTCCTTGCCTTGGCGCTGACCGTGTTCGGCGCCAGCACGCTGGTCGGCACCATCAGCGGGGGAGTGCTGTCGGACCGGTTCCACTGGCGGCCCCTGCTGCTGGTGACCGTCACGGCGGTCGGCGCGATCCTGGTCGCCCTGCCGCTGGCCGACGGGCTGGTCGCCACGCTGGTCCTGCTGTCGCTGTGGGGGATGGTCGGGTGGACGATCGTCCCGACACAGCTCCACCGGCTCTTCGCCGTGCACCCCACCGAGGGGTCGGTGGTCGCCTCGCTCAACTCGTCGTCGGTGTTCCTCGGAGTCGCGCTGGGCGGGCTGGTGGGGTCGTGGGCCGTCGACGGCCACGGCATCGTGGTCCTGTGCCTGGTCGCCGCCGCCGTCGTGTGGTGCGCCCTGTTCTTCCTGCTCCCTGTCCGATCCGGCGCTGTGAGGACGGCATGACCGAACCGCATGAACTGACCGCCGTCGAGCAGGCCGCGGCCATCCGCGCCCGTGAGCTGAGCCCGGTCGAACTCGCCCGGCACTACCTGGCTCGGATCGACAAGTTCGACCACCAGATCG
Organism: Actinophytocola sp.; assembly: GCF_036378875.1. Lineage (GTDB taxonomy): Bacteria > Actinomycetota > Actinomycetes > Mycobacteriales > Pseudonocardiaceae > Actinophytocola. Next base: position 11,564 of record NZ_DASUVO010000009.1, on the reverse strand, counting down.
GGGCGTTCGCCGCGGTCGCGCGCGACGCGGCCATCAACGCGGCGGTCGACGCCGAACGCGCCATCGCGGAAGGCGTCGACGTGCCGCCGTTGCACGGGGTCTGCACCGCCATCAAGGACCTGAACTTCGTCGCGGGCATGCCCGCCGCGTTCGGTTCGGCGGCGTTCCCCGGCTTCGTCCCGGACTTCGACGACAACGTGACCACACTGGTCCGGCGCGCGAACATGGTGATCCTGGGCAAGACCACCACCGCCGAACTGGGCGCGGCCTGCTACACCGAGACCGCCGTCGCGCCGCCCGCGCGCACACCCTGGGACACCACGAGGTCCGCGGGCGGGTCCAGCGGCGGTGCCGGGGCCGCGGTCGCCACCGGCCTGGTGTCGCTCGCGCACGGCAGCGACAGCGCGGGTTCCGTCCGCATCCCCGCCAGCGTGTGCGGCCTGGTGGGCCTGAAGCCGTCACGGGGCCGGATCAGCTCGGGCCCGCTCAGCGGCGAGACCACCGGGCTGTTCGCCAACGGCGTCCTGGCTAGGACGGTGTTGGACGCGGCGACGATGCTGGACGCGCTCGCCGTACCCATGCCGGGTGACCCGTTCGCGCTGCCCGCGGAACCCGGCTTCGCCGACCGGGCCAGGAACTTCCGCGGGCGCCTGAGGATCGCGAGGTTCGCGACGCCGGTGATCCCCGACGTGGTGGTGGACGGCGAGTGCCTGGAGGCTTGGGAGGCGACCTCCCGGGTCCTGGAAGCGTTGGGGCACCACGTGGAGGACATCCCGAACCCGTTCCCGCCGGACGTGCGGGCGGTCTTCCGCACGCTGTTCTCCACCGGGGCGGCGACGATCCCGTTGGAGCCCGCGCAGGTGGGCGCGCTCCAACCGTTCACGGCGTGGCTGCGCGAGCAGGGCGAGCAGCTTTCCGCCGTACAGCTGACCAGGGCCGTCACGGCCGCGCAGCAGATCTCGCGCCGGGTGGCCGTCGCCCTGGCGGACTACGACGCGGTCCTCACGCCGACGCTCGCCCAGCCCCCGGCCCCGGTCGGACACTTCCGCGCGCTGGCGACTCCCGAGGAGGAGTTCGACGAGCAGGCGAGGTTCAACCCGTTCACCCCGCTCTACAACCTGACCGGTCAACCCGCGATCACCGTGCCCGCGCACTGGTCCCGGGACGGCCTGCCGATCGGGGTCATGGTGGCGGCGAAGCAGCGCCAGGAGGCGACACTGCTGGGATTGGCGCACCAGTTGGAAGAGGAACTGAACTGGCACATGCGCAGGCCCCCGACGTGGTGAGCCCGACGACACGGTAGCACTGCATCGCGGACGCGTCGTTCGAGGAACTCGAATCCCGACCACTGAATATGGCAATGACCAAATTACTTCGAGTTCCGTCGAGTGAGATCCCGGATTCAACAGCAAATGAATGTCCATGGCGATTGAATCTTGATCATTCAGGCGATGGGACGAGACGGCAGACGTGGTCCATGCGAGGGTGAATTCAGTGGGCCGCCGACGTTACTTATTGCGACAGCGGATGCGGTTCAATATCAGCCGATCGTCGGGCTGGCGTGGACAGTGCGACAGGTGCACCATCAACTCATGGTGGAGTACATCATCGTTCTGATCATTGTTTCCACGGTCGTTTTTGGACTGGAACGCAACCGCCGGCTTCAACCCACGTTCACGTCGCGGCCGATCGGCAGCAGTGACGCCGACGATCGCGACATCGAACGTACGCGGGCCGAGCTCCGCGCACGTTTCCTCTGCCGAGCCCACTAGTCATTGACCACTGGCCGGGACTACAGCTTGCGACCGCCGGTGGTGGCCTGCGGTGCCGGGATGCCGGCTACGTCGCGGGCGAGGTAGGCCCACAGGGGCGACGGCGCGATCTCTGCGGCCGGTGCCACGTCCTCCAGTCTCAGCAGTGCATCCGCGCGCAGCTCGGCGCGGCCAGGATTGCCACGCACTGGTCCATCGGTAGGGCGTCGTGATCCTTGCGGCGCCGGGCGGCAACGGAGAAATACTGGACGCCAGCACCGTTTGAACGTCCGGCATGTATGCGTCCGGCTTTTGGGTACTGTCCACCGAATTGCTCGTAGGCAATCCGACCTGAGGCAGCGGGTTGCCTATATCGGTGGCTGCTGAGGCCGGCACGCGCGATCATGCACAGCGCTCGGCGGACGGGCCGGCGTCCTGCCGGCCCGTCCGCCACGGGTGGGTCAGCTATCCGTGACGAGGGTGGCGGTTCCGGCTGCCAGCGCCTCGGTGATCGGCTGGTAGTAGGTTGTGCAGTTGCCGGTGCCGCCGGATGTCAGGCCGACCGCGTGCACTTCATTGCCGCTCGCGCTGCCGCTCGGGTTGGTCACCAGCGAGCCGCCGGAGTCGCCCGGTGCGGCGCACAGGTCGGTGCGGATCATCTGGCTGACACAGCCATCCGGGTAGCAGACGGTCGTGTTGGTCGCGGTGACCGTGCCGCAGGTCCATCCGCTGGCGGCGCCGGAGCGGCAGACCGCCATGCCGATGGTCGCGTTGGAGGAACCGGTGATGGTGACGTCGCTGCCCGCGGTGTACCGGTCGACCCACGCTGTGAAGGCCACCTCGGGGCCCGTCACCTGGATGAGCCCGTAGTCGTTGCCCGGGTAGGACGAGATCGCGGCGGTGCCGATCACGCCGCCGGTGCCGGACCAGGTGCCGCCGAGGGCGGTGCAGTGGCCGGCGGTGATGACATACCGAGTACCGCCGGAGATCGCGTTGAAGCCCTGGGAGCAGGCGCCGCCGGTGGTGCTGGTGATCCCCTGCCCGCCGATGGAGTTCCACCAGTATGGCCGGGGAACCTCGGCGACCTTCTCGATCGTGACCGCGCCCGCTCCGAGGTTCTCGGCCCATTTCGCGACTCCGGCGTGGTTGCCGTGCACCGACACCACGAGCGACTTCGACGCCTGGTCGACATACCAGCCGGTGACGGAACTCGGGCGGCTGGCGGCCGCGTTGTCCAGCTTTGCCTGAGCAGTGGAGAGTTGAGCGACGGTCGGAGCTGCCGGAGCGGCGCTGACGGGTGCGGCCAAGGTCAGCGCCACCCCCGCTGCTAACAGTGGGCCGCTCATCATCCTCGCGAACGTGCTGCGCCTCATTAATGTTCTCCTTGTTCTTACCTAGTGGGAGAGTCGGAAGCGCGTTGATCAAACTATGATCGAGTGACCCTCGGATATCGGCCGTTCGGGGACAATGACGGCTTGAATGTCTCACTCTCCGGAATCGTGTGCGGTCAGACGCCCGGGGCCCCTTCGTTGCCGCCAAGTTCGGCGCGCCAATGAGGAAGCGGCGACGGCAGTCAACTCGCCGGCGCGTATCAATCCGAATTGTGTTGAACATTCGCATAAATGCGGCAAGGTCGCGATTGGTCAGAATGTGAGGCATCCGACGAGAAACGCAATCATGGTCATGACGCGGCCCACCTCAGGGGGCGGCGTAGGGGTGTTCGGCGCCGTCGCGCTTGGTGTGGATGTCCCAGTAGCGCTGGGCGATGGTGTCCGGGTGGGTTTCCGGGCCGCCGGCGCCGATCCAGGCGAAGATCGGCACGTGGGCCGCGTACACACCGGTGCCGGCGGTCGACTCGTGCAGTTTCAGTACCCAGGCGCGCAGGGCGGCGCCTGCGATGGCGATGGTGCCGAACTCGGGTGGCGCCGCGTGTGGGTCCATGGAGGATCCGCCGGTGGTGAACAGCAGGGTGCCCGTGTCGCGTTTGATCATTTCGGGGAGGACCTGCTGTGCCGCGGTGAGTGCGCCGTAGAGGTAGTAGTCCAGTTGGGGCTGGATGTTGTCGACGGTCGCGTCCAGCGCGGCGGTCATGGTGATGCCGGGGACCGGGTTGTGCGGGGCAGGTGAGTACTCCAGGACGTCGATGTCGCCGAAGCGTTCCTTGATGCGGGTGAACGCGGCGGCCAGGGATGGCCGGTCCATGACGTCGGCGGCGAACCCGGCGGCGTCGAGGCCTGACTCCGCCAGTTCCGCGGCGAGCCGGTCGAGCTTGTCCTGGGTCCGCGACACGAGCGCGACGGAGAATCCGTTGCGGCCGAATACTCTTGCTATGGACAGCCCCAGCCCGGGGCCGGCACCGACAATGGCGATGGTGGGCATGAATCGTCCTTTCCGGAGATCAGTTGACGGTGACGGCGAACTTGTGGTCATCGCTTCTGTGCCATGACCTGTTCGATGGCTCGCGCATACGCCTCGGGGGACTGCGCGCCGGCGATCGTGTAGCGCTGGTCGAGCAGGACGAACGGGACGCCGGTGATGCCGAGTTGCTGTCCGGCGTCCTCGTCGCGGCGTACGTCACTGGAGTGGGCGTTGCCGGTCAGCGCGCCGCGGACTTGGTCGCCGTCAAGGCCGGTCTCGACGGCGACGGCGATCAGACTGTTGTGCTCGTAGGGGTTGATCTGCCCGGCGAAGTAGCGTCGCTGGACCGTTTCGAAGAAGTCGACGCCGCGGCCCTGCCGGTTCGCGAACTGCAGGACCCGCTGCACGTCGAAGGAGTTGGCGTGCGGCCGGTCGCTGGTGAACGGCAACCCCTCGGCCACCGCGAGCTTCTGGATGCCGGCCTCCGCCTGCAACGCCTCGCGCGGGGACACGCCGTGCTTGCGGGTGACGATCTCCGTGATCGTCACCGGTTCGGTCGGTGCGCCCGGGTCAAGCTCGAACGACCGGGGCACCAGGTCGGTCTCGGCTGTCAGGCCGGCCTCGTCCACTGCCCGGCGGAGCCGGTGGATCCCCAGGTAGCACCACGGGCAGCCCAGATCGGTCCACACGTCGACGCGGAGCCGGACCGTGTCCGCTCGCGGTACTTCAGCAGCATGTGCGCTCGACATGGCGCCCTCCAACGATCGGTTCCACCGGAAGTGGAGTCCTTCCTTCACTTCAAGGTAGCACGGAAGTGGTGCCTTTCCTCCACTTGTGGGATGGTGGGTGTGTGACAAAGCGAACGGTCTCCGACCGCCCCCTGCGTACCGACGCGGCGCGTAACCGCACGGCGATCGTCGCGGCGGCGCAGCGCGCGTTCGCCGAGGGTGGCCTGCAGGTGCCGTTCGACGAGATCGCCCGGCTGGCCGGGGTCGGTGAGGCCACCGTGCACCGCCGGTTCCCGGACCGCGCCTCGCTGATCGCCGCCGCGTTCTGCGACAAGATGACCAGCTACGCCGACGCCGCCGCCGAAGCGCTCGCCGAGCCGGACCCGTGGAAAGGATTCTGCGGCTATGTGCGTCGTGTATGCGCCATGCAGGCCAGCGACCGTGGCTTCGCCGACCTGCTCACCATCACCTTCGCCGCGGCCAACCCCGCGGTCGAGGAACTGGAGCTACGACGCGACGCCGCCTTCCGGGACTGGATCACGATCGTCCGGAAAGCCAGGGCGACCGGGCGGCTACGCCCTGACTTCCACCCCGACGACCTCGTCGTGCTGCTGATGGCCAACGCCGGCGTCGTCGCCGCCACCGCCGGCACCGCACCTGACGCATGGCAACGCCACGTGGAATACATGCTGCAAGCCTTCGCGGCCGACAACTCTCAACCTCTGCCGGCACCACCCGCACGCGAGGCCCTCGTGCGGGCTCTGCAACGCACCCAGCGGACATAGCCGCAGTGCCATGCGCCATTGATGGGCTTCTCATGCGCGTCGGGTTGTCGGCGGGAGCGGGCATATCGGCACATTCCTCGTCCCCGGCTGGTGCGTGCCGGCCCCGAGGTGATCAACATCAGCCGAGACGCCACCGCCCACGCCGACGCGCCCGAATGGAGCGGGTGCACCAGGCCCGTCGCCGCGCGGCGCCAGGTCTTCGCGGCGGCCAGGACGGACCGGCTGCTGTTCACCCACGCGGCCACAACCCGTATGGCCCCGGTGCGGAATGGCGTACCGCTGCCGGCCCCGGTTGTGTCGCTGGGCGGGCGGGGCGAAGTGTTCCGGGAAATGAAGTCGTCATGCGACGTATTCGCACCATTGCCCAGGCCCTGTTAAGGCCACCGCCATCGCCGGAAGCAGCGGCGACGTGTGCGCCTGGCAACAGGCAAGGTGGTCTGCGGCCGCGTAGTGTGGCGTGATCCACATGTAGTAGTTCGTTGGAGGGTTGCACGTGCAGATCCAGGTCAACACCGACCACAACATCCATGGTGGCGCGAAGCTGGTTGCCTACGTGACGACCGAACTGGCGTCCAGCCTGTCGCGGTTCGACCGGTGGCTGACCCGGGTGGAGGTGCACTTCAGTGTGGACGCGGCCGGGCGGACCGACGACAAGCGTTGCGTGATCGAGGCCCGCCCAGCAGGTGCCCAGTCCGTCGCGGTGACCCACCACGCGGGCTCGGTGGATGATGCGTACAACGGAGCCGTGCAGAAGATGGAACGAGTGCTGGACACCAAGTACACCCGCGCGCACGACCACAAGGGCGGCGACACCATCCGCCACATGGAATCCGTCGACGACTCGAACTAACCGCATGGCTTGATGGCTGTCGCGTATTGATCAGCTACGCGACGGTCCTTTGTGTTCGGATGGGTGACAAACCGTGGTGTCCAGGGTGGTAGTGCCAAAGAATGCGATTGTCCAGTCACAACGGCTGGCGCGGTGGCGAGTTCGTGCAGCCAGGTTCTGATGTAGCTCGCATGTCGGAGGAGCAAAGGTTGGGTTTCTGAAGGTGGGAGGCTGACGGCTATGGAGTTCTTCTTGCCTGTGACATCCGCGGACGAGTACGAGCAGCGGTACGTGGAGTTGGCCCGGTTCGCCGGAGCGTCCGTGCCGGTGCCGGAAGCGCGGCTCTGGGCGGTCCAGTGGGAGCACAACGGTGAGGTGTGGGAAGCCACTGTCGGTGAACTGCTTGTCCGCGTCGAGCCGACACCGAGGGTGCAGGACAGTGCGGCTGTCATGGCGATCTTCCCCGGCAACCCGTATCTGATCGTGACGTCCGCACAGCCGCTCACTTCGCTGCGCAGCAGCTGGAACAACCCGATCAGCGCCAGCTTCCCCCAGGTTAGGAAGAGAGTTCCCTTCGACATCCCATGAGGCGCGTTCGCCCAGCGCGCTTACCCGGCCGGAGTGAGCGCGACGACGAAACTCCGGGTGTTCACGTGGCGTGCCGGGGTGCGATCTTGGTCACGGCGGAGGCCGAGATGCGGCGGTGGCTTGAGCGACGAGGAACTGCTGGGCGTCGCCCGGGGTGAGCGGCACGGTGAGCGAGTGGGCCGACGGGTCGTTGAGCGCGGCCAGCACCTGCTGAGCCCGCCGTCGGACTGCACGGCAGCCTCGGTCAGTCGGCGCGCACCCGCAACCTGCTCGCCTTCGCCGAAGGTAGCGCGGCCACCCTGGTGGCTACCGACATTGCCGCCCGCGGCATCCACGTCGACGACGTCACGCTGGTGATTCACGCCGACCCCACCCATGGAGTAGAAGGCACATCTGCACTGCTCAGGCCGCACCGCACGAGCCGGCGCGTCTGGCGCGGTCGTCACCTTGATGGCCGATGCGCAGGTCGCCGAGGTCCGCGACCTCACCCGCAAAGCCGGGGTCAGCGCCACCGTCACCCGCCTGCGCCCCGGTCATCCGCTGCTCAACCAACTCGCGCCTGGTGAGCGCACCCACATCGCCCCGAACACGAACCCGGCGCGGAGGTCCGCACGGCCCAGCGTCCCCGCCTCTGAACCGACCGCGGACGCAGATGAGGGAACGAGCAAGGTGGTGGCAGGATGGGTACCGAGACCGTGGTCTTCGATGTGAGGACCCGGCTCTAGTACAGGGAGTCAGAACAGCATGGCGCAGGGCACTGTGAAGTGGTTCAACGGGGAAAAGGGCTTTGGCTTCATCGAGCAGGACGGCGGTGGTGCCGACGTGTTCGTGCACTATTCTGAGATTCAGGGCAACGGTTTCAAGTCCTTGGACGAGGGACAGCGCGTGGAGTTCGAGATCGGCCAGGGCCAGAAGGGGCCGCAGGCCCAGGGCGTCCGCGCCATCTGATCTCAGCTGAAATATGGGTTCGCATCCGCCGGATGCGAACCCATATTCGACTTGCTCGGCGGTGGCTGTGAAAGCGCAGAGGAAAGCCTTGCAGTGGTCGCTTCCGCACACCCCGGTGACGGGTGATGTGAGCACAGCCCTTAAGCTTGATCTTTAACCTGTGAATTCCTTAGCTGTAACAAGGCCCTCGATCGCCTGGCGCCACGCCGGGGGCTGGGGTACCTACCACCTCACCCTACGCTCCACCGGTCGTACGCCTTTCCAGCGAACTCCGGCACCCGACCGTGATCACCTGGCTACGTTGCGATCTCACTCGCGACGCACCCGACGAGACCGCCCACCTACGACGCCGTGGCGTGATATTAATGGCAGGAACTGACCAACTCCTGATTCGCTAGCGCACGTCCAGCATTTAACGGCGGCAACTGCGTCGAGGTGGCCGCGACCGCGACCGCGGCACCCTAACTCTCACCCCGGCCATTTGGCAGCCCTCACCACCGCCCTCATCCACTGAGGTCCTTAGCCGGCGCCGTGCCCAGCGAAAGCACTCACATGCTCGATCACGCCGTTCGCGATGACTGTGATCAGTCGGCGACCATCCAGTCCGACGAACGGGCATCCCTCCAGTCCCTCCCGCAAGGTCAGCGACTCGTCGCCGGGCTCGAGCCACAGCACCTTGCCCGCGCGGAGCCACGGTGCGAGCCCGAAGTCGTACTGCGAGACCCTCGGCCGATCCCTGGCCCAGCCACGGTTGACCCCATCCCGGTACACCGGATATGTGTTGGCTCCCCAGAGGTTCACGAGCGGGACGCCTTCGGGCTTTGGGCCGAAGTAGCTGATCGTCCAACCGGTGTGTCCACCCACGCGCACCTCGGCGATCACTGCCCGTACGCCCGGGTTGTCGAGGATCCGGGGCACCACGAACGGCACGTCCGGCCCTGGGACGACCGCGAAGGGCGGGTGCTCCAGTTCGTCGGCCGGCCGCAACGCACCGGTCATCGCCAACCAGCCCGGAGGAAGCGCCTGCGGCGGGCGGCGGATCGAGTTCAGGTAGTCCCAGAAACGACCGTCGAGGCCGAACACGTCGATTGGCCAGCGGACCGGCTCGCCGCTGTCCGGGCTACGCGCCACGACGACCTCGGGCAGCAGTGCCCGGTACCGGTGGTTGACGTCGCGGACGCGGTTGGGGTCCGGCGAGTCCTGCGCGAGCAATCGGAAGCTCTCGGCCATCAGCCGTGCTCGCTCGGCGGTGGGGTCACCCGGCATCGCTAGTCCGGCCTTCCCGCGGGTGGCACCCACGGGCGGCGGTCTGTCCACAGTGGTGTCTCCGCCACGACGAACCGCATGGGTTGACCGGGTGTGAACCGCACCAGGCCCTCGCCGCCGCCACGCTGGTGTTGTCTCACGAGTTTGTCGCGCATGTCCTTCTCGTGTGGGTCGTCCGGGTCCCAGCGCACGACGGCCCCGTGCATCACGCCGAACTTGCCGTCCCGCATGTCCTGGATGAGCAGGTCGTACTCGTCCTGCGGGATCTCGGTTCCATCCGGCCGCCGGATGTCATAGAGGTCGTGATCGCCCGCGATGGGATGGCGGACCTTGTTCTTGTCGTAGCCGTGGACGACGTAACCGATCACCTCGAACCGGCCGGGACCCGGGTGTTTACGCGCGAGCTTCCGCATCTTCTGACCGTATTCGCGGCGCTCCTCGACTCGCATGCGGTACCGCTTCCGACCCGCTTCGATGTCCTCCTTCCCGAGGTTCCCGCGCTTCGGCTGGGGAACCGAGTTGACGAAGAATCCGACCAGACCCTTCTTCTCCGGCTCGACACTCAGGAAAGTGTCGGCGTTGTTGATGGTCTTGGCCTTGATGTCCACCGGTTTGTACCAGGCGCCGCGCATCAGGTGGCGCACCGAATCCGGGTTGGTGGGCCGCACCTCGATGATCACGTTGTTGGCGTCGGCGAAGCGTTGGAATTTTCGGCTGTTCTTGATGAGAACCCCGTAGTCGGCCTGCGCCTTCTTCCGGCTCAACGGCGAGTTCTCCGCACGGCTCGTCTTCGACGGGTTGATGGTCGCGACGAAGTGGATCACGTAGTGGTCACCGGCCAGGCGTTCCACGACCAGGGACAGCGCGGTCAACCGGTGGCGGCGTTGGACAGCCGGCAGGCGGGCCTGGATCTCGTCAACCGGCATACCGGTACGGACCAGGGCGATGGCGTCACGGAGCGCGGCGTCCAGGCGTTTCAGGTCGTCGTCCGGCGGAGTCGCCTCGGCGCTCCGGTCCTTTTCCATGCCGCGGCCCGACAACTGGCCGAACACGGCGCTGAGATCGGCGCGGATCTGATCGAGAAGTCGTTGCCCCAGGGCCAGTTCGCGGCGTTTGTCCTGGACGAACGGCAACGATTCCTTGTCGATGACCGCGTCGATCCAGTGGTGGACGGCAAGACGGGCCTGTATGGCGCTGACGGCGAGATGTCGTGCCAGCAGGTCGGCCTCGTCCCGGTGCTGGTAGTACCGGGCCACAGCGACGGCGACGGTGTCGATGGCCAGCAGCGCGTCGCGCGAGGCATTGCCGTAGATCATGGAATGGGCGTCCGAACCGCTCGCTTGCCGTGGCTTGCGTACGACCAGTTCGGGGATCGCCGCGGCCTTGGCGCGGGCTATCGCGAGACCGTCGACCAGGATCCGTGCCGCCGGCGAGCGGTTCAGGTCAAGCGCTTGGACAGCGGCCGCCGACTTCGTGTGCGCTCGGCCAAGCTGTTTCCCGAAGGCCAGGGCGAAGATGTGATCACCACGCTTCGGCCCGGGTACGAGAGCGTCGGTCTTCTCCGTCTTCTTCGGGTTGACCTCGGCTTCGACCGCCCACACCTGGCCGGCGTCGACCAGGTCGACACGACGGACCCGGAACTTTCTGCGGATGGCCGACAGCGGTCCGGTCACCTCGTCTCGACCGACGGGCTTGCGGGCGTGGCGCGCCATGACACGCCTGGCAGCCGCCATGGCCTCGTCGAGCCTGTTCGATCGGTCCTTCTCCTTGCGGCGCGCGGCGTCTGGCCGCCGCCTCTCCGGCCTCCGTCTGGCCGTGGGCCTCCGTGTGTCCCCGGGTCCGCGTTGGCCTGGTCTGCGCCTGTCCCTCGGCCGCCGTTTGTCCAGCGAGGCCTTCAGCTTGGACCAGAGCTTCTTGACCAGGCCGACGATCTTGTCGATCACCCAGTCCACGGCTCGGTTGACCGGTTTCGCCAGCTTCTGGAAGATCTGCCGGACCTTGCCTGCAATGCCGCCGATGCCGAGGATCGCCGCCAGCGCCCCGATCAGCACCGGAATCGACCTGGCCAGGGCGCGTTCGACGAGCGCGGGCACGCCACCGGCGCCGCCCCGCGCGATCGCGATCACCGCGTCGAGAACGGCGTTGACGAACTCGATGATCTGGCGCCCCTGGGTGACGATGAACCGGATGATGTCGATGATCATCTTGCAGGCGCGGATGAACGCCGAGGCAGGGTTGAGCAGCGAGACGATCCACGTGATCCCGGCGATGATGATCGTCGGCAACAGGTAGGACACCAGATCCTTGATGA